>NZ_JBEUKS010000015.1:66794-240726 GCF_042510965.1 Streptacidiphilus jeojiensis | reverse complement strand
CGGAACTGGGCACCAGGCCGTCCCTGGTGCCCAATTCCGGCTATTCACGCGGTGAGCACATTGCTGGCGTAGCTGACGCAGGTCCAGGTCTGTGTGCTGCTCTCGTCGTTGACGTCCTTCTCGAGGATCTGCAGGTTCAGGATGGAGTCGATGGTGGGCTCGATGGTCTCAGGCACGGTGATCTCCTCGATCGGAAGACGGAGCTGACGGGGTGACAGGTCCGGCTGGAGGAGAGGCTATCCAGCGAAAGTTCGGTGCTGGTCAACTACCGGTACGGAAACGCTTTCTTCCCAGTCCACCGGGGGACGCCGTTCAGGCGCATCGGTCACTTCCAGCGTGATACACAGGCTGTGCGTCGGCGGGGGTGTGCCGGCTGGGAGAGAGGGAGTTCCTTGCTTCTCGAAGATCCGGCATGGGAGAACAGCGCCGAGTTGGTCGGCAGACCCGCGGAGCTCCACTGCCTCTCCGAGCTGGTGCGACGCATGAGTACCGGTCGGGGCGGAGTGCTGGAGATCACCGGCGAGCCGGGGATCGGCAAGACCAGCCTGCTCGGACAGCTGGCCCAGCAGGCGGTCGCCGCCGGGGCACGGGTGCTACGGGTCCACGCAGTGCACGGTACGACGGAACACGGCCAGGTCGTCGGCGAACTGCTGGCCGCCCTGGAGGGCCGGCGCCCCGCGGCGTCGCACACCGGTCCACCGGTGGAACCCGACCTCCGCAGCCTCCTGGGCAGTTGGGCCGCCGACCAGGGCGGCGTGCTGCTGCTCGACGACGTCCACCTGTGCGACGAGCAGTCCGCCAGGGCGGTCGCGCAGCTGCTGCGCAGACCCCCGTCGGGCCCCTTCGCAATGGCCCTGGCCCACCGTCCCAGGCAGACCGGCGCCCTGCTGACGGACGCACTGGAGCGCGGCGCCGAGACCGGTGACGTCATCCGGCTGACTCCGTCGCCCCTGGACACCCAGGCCACGTCCACCCTGCTCGGCCTCTGGCGGGCCAGGACCAACACCCCCTTCCCGGGCACGGCACCCCGGAACGACCTTCCCGCAGCACGGCGGCCCTCCTGGGAGCCGATGAACCAGGGGGCCTACGCCGAGCAGCTGCACGCCGCGTCCGGCGGCAATCCACGGCTGCTCCAGATCCTCGCCGCCGCGCGATGGGATCCGGACGAGTGGCCACTGAGTGCGGGCCCGGACCGCGACGGCCTGCGGCGTGCGGCGGCTCCCCTCCTCACCGAGTTCACCGCCCTCAGCACGGTCGCCGCCACTACGGCGGAGGTCGCAGCCGTCCTCGGTGATCCCTTCCTCCCGGCCGAGGTGGCCGCGATCTCCGGACTGGGGGTCGAACGAACCCTCGGCGCCTTCACCGAACTCTCCGCGGCGGACCTGATCCGTCCGCTGCCCTGGGGCGGTCGCTACGCCTTCCGGCATCCGGTACTCGGCCACGTCGTCCTGGAACACGCCTCGCCGTCGCTGCGCCTCAGCGCCCACAGCGCCGCGCTGGAGCTGCTCACGGCGCGCCGGGCCCCGGCCGTCCAGCGTGCCCGGCACGCCGAGTACCTGGTGGGTTCCGGCAGTGTCCCGGCTCTGCAGGGCCTGATCGAGGGCGCGGCGGAGGCCACCGCGCAGGCGCCCGCCACCGCCGCTCGCTGGTTGGGCCTGGCGCTGGAGCATCTGCCGACCGGGACCGGGATCAGCGCCACCCGGGCCGTGCTGGTGCTCGACTGCTGCCGCGCTCTGACCGCCGTGGGCCACCTGCGCGAGGCCCGCTCACTGGCGCACGAACTGCTGCGGCACCGGTCCGACCTGCCCGATGACCTGGCGGTGCGGGCCTACGCCGTCTGCGGTGAGGTGGAGCGCCTGCTGGGTCGCTACCAGGAGGCCGACGCGGTCGTCCACGCCGGCCTGGACCTGTTGCCCCGGCCGCTGCCGGTTCCGCTGCCGGGCCCGGCCGCCGAACTGATCACCACGCACGGGCGGGTGCAGATGTTCCGGGACGCCTACGCCCAGGCGCGTGACCTGGTGCGCGAAGCGGCCCAGGCCGCGTCCGGCGCCGATCCCATGGCTCCCTATCTACGGGCGCTGGCGGCCTTCGGCGACACCCAGCTCGGCCTGCTGCCCGAGGCCGCCCCGGAGATCACCGAGTGCGCGCGCCTGGTGGACGCCCTGCCGGACGCCACTGCCGCCTCCATGCCGGAGGTGCTGGCGATGCTCGGCTGCTCGGAGTTGTTCCACGAGCGCATCCACGACGCTTACCGGCATCTGGAGCGGGGCCTGGACGCCACGTCCGGCGGCAGCCGACGGTACCTGAGAATCAACCAGTTGGTGGCCCTGTGCCACCTCGACCAGCTGACGGGGCGTCTGGACGCGCTCGGCCGACGGGCCCGCGAGGCGGAACTGCTCGCCCGGATGATCGGGGCCGACGAAGGCGCGGGCATCGCGCTGACCCTGAGGGCGACCGGGCTCCTGTGGACGCGGCCGTGCCGGGACACGGGCCGAGTGATCGAGATCGCGGAGGAGGGGCACGCGCTCGCTCATGCCGTGCGCGGCCTGCGCGCGAACGTCACTGTCGGGCTGCTGGCCTACGTCCAGTTCTACGGCGGACATCCCGCGGACTGCCTGCGCACCCTCGCCGAGGCGGGCGGCCCGCGACTGCGCGGGTTACTGCCGCCCTGGCGGGCCTCGCTCCTGGCGCTGGCCTCCACCGCGGCGCTGCGCTGCGGTGACATCGACGCTGCCCGCAGCTGGGCCGTGGCGGCGGAGGCCACCGCCACGCAGCTGGGCCTGCCGCTGCAGCAGCAGCACGTCCGCAGGGCGCAGGCGGAGCTCCACGCCGCGGTGGGCGACCACGACGCGGCGGCCGAACTGTTCCACCAGGCCGCGGAGGCGTTCCGCCGGGCCGGACTGCCGGTCGAACACGCACTGACCCTGCTGGCCGGGGCACGCTCGGCGCACACGGCCGGCGGAAGGAGCCGGGCGCTGGAGTGGCTGGACTCGGCAGCGAAGGTCTCCCGCGGCTGCGGCGCCCGGAGGATCCTGGAGGAGGTGGCAAGGGCCCGGGCGGAGCTGACGCCGCCCCACCCCGCCGACGGATCGGTCGTGACGCTGTCGAACCTGAGCACCAACCCGGCCGTTGCCCTCCTCAGCAATCGGGAGCGCGAGATCGCCCGACTTGCCGTCATGGGCAGGAGCACCAAGGAGATCGCCGAACAGCTCTTCCTCAGCGCCAGGACCGTGGACACCCATCTCGGCAACATCTACCGCAAGCTGGGCATCCGTTCCCGTGCGGCACTGCTGCACGCCCTCAGCTCCGGTGTTGCCAATATTCCGTAGTTACGTATTATTGCGCCATGGACCTTGAGGAGCGCGTCGCGGACCTGACGCGACGCGTTGCCGACCTCGAGGCCAGGCTGGACCGGAGCGAGCCCGCCGCAGTGCCGGCGGCCCCGACCCAGGACGGCTTCTGGGCGCTGTCCACCTGGAAGAAGCAGCTGGCCGAGGCCGAACTGGACGGCGGTGGGGTGCTGTTCACCGGCGCCGTCCAACTCCCGTCGGGCAAGCGCTACGAGTGGCAGGCCGGCTACAGCACGGAGAGCCTGCTGGCGAGCGAGCTCGCGAGCGCGGCCGAGGCCCTCTCCGCGCTCGGCAACCCGGTGCGCCTGCTGATGCTCCGTGAGATCCTGCTCGGCCGCAGCACCGTCAACTCGCTGGCCCAGGTCGCGGACATGGGGACGAGCGGACAGATCTACCACCACCTGCGACAGATGACGGCGGCCGGCTGGCTGCACTCGTCGTCACGGGGACACTACGAGGTCCCGGTCGAGCGCATGGTCCCGCTCCTGGTCGCACTCGCGGCGGCACAACGGTGAAATCGACCCACCGTGCTTTTTCCTGACCTATTGGTTCGTGTGCGCATTGACGAAACGGAAGATTTCCGGGGAAACCTCAAGTTCTGCTCAACTGACTTCACTGCGGGCCTGCGCCGGTGCAAGAATCGAGCCAACGCCGACGGATATCGCGGCGGGATCGACGAACACCATCGTCACGGGGGCACGGGGATGAGCAGGAACCGCACGGGGATTTCTGACCGCTGTAATATCGCGGCCTCCCCCGGCTAGCACGGGCAGTAGGGAGCCGGAGCCCAGCGCTTCGTCCCCACACACCGGAAGGCATTCCTCCGGAAATCAGCGGAGCGAATACGGCCTGCAATTTGAATTCTCCGTGCCCTGGTCCCGCCGAGTCCGTCGAATACCAGGGTGGGATTTATGCGGAAGAAACTCGCCGCCGGTGCGCCGGCAATCGACCGCGCCGCGGCCCGCGCACGGCGAACTCCCTGGCGACGCACCCCTTCAGCACTCCCGACCGAGTTCCCGGTACCCGGCCGCTCGCCGCGGCCACCGGGCCCCACGACTCCCGTGGCAACCGCCACGGGCCCCGTCCCGCCTGCGCACAGGTGGGACGACCCTTCACAGATCCAAGGAGCAACAGCATGAAGAAGAAGCTGATCGCCGGCGCACTGGTGGCGACCGTCGCCGCAGCCGGCATCGTCGGCTCGGTGGGCACCAGCGCCTCCGCCGCCGCGCTGCCGCAGCAGAAGGTCGCCGCGACGCAGTCGCTGGCCACCGCCACGGTCCTCAGCAAGGGCGCCCAGCCCCAGTTCTGGGCGAGCATCGCGCAGAGCGTGCTGGCCGCCTCCGTGGTCAAGGCGACCGAGGTCGCGGTGAAGGCGACGGTCAAGGCCGCCGCCGTGGACTCCTCGTCCTCGTCCGACTCCTCGTCGTCGTCCAGCGGCGGCCCGGTCACCGCGCCGGCCTCCCTGCACGGGGCGATCCCCGGCGACGCGCAGTTCGACGCCGCCAACTGAAACCGCTGCCGGAATCAGTGAGGTAGCAGCCCAGTTCCGCGCCCGGCGGCCCCTAATGCCGCCGGGCGCGGCCACGAGCCACAGGAAGTGATCTCCCGTCAGATGAGACATCTCTTCAGTAGACAACGCAGTCGAACCACCCTACCCGGAGACTCCGCAGTTCCGATGCGGGTACGTCTGGGCTCTCTCCTCGCACTGGTTCCGGTGGTCCTCTACACAGCCGCCTGCCTGGTGTACAACGCCCCGGCCTCGCCGGCCCGCAACCGGGTGGACTCCACCGCGGTGGCGTTCATGGAGCCGTACTTCTGGCAGGACTGGCAGCTCTTCGGCCCGACTCCCGGTGACAGCAACAGTCTTGTGTACATGGAGGCACAGGTCCGGCTTCCTTCCGGTCAGGTCGTCCAGACCTCCCCGGTCGAGATCGAGGGGGCCATCGACCGTGCGCCCCGGGGGTTCCGGGTCAACCCGACCAAGCTGCCCGGAATCATGCTCGCCTTCGACGAGGGGGCGCAGCACTACGACCAGGCGGCGACGAAGATCAAGAAGCTCCCCGCCGCACAACGTGCCCAGGCACAGACCGATCTGGACCAGGCCTACGCCAATGACTTCCTGGAAATGCAGCGCTTCATGTCCGCACGGGCGGAGAGCCTCTTCCCGCAGGACCGGATCGTGGCGGTGAGAGCGACGTTCAAGACCCAGCCGATCATCCCGTTCTCCCAGCGCTACGAGAGTCCCGCGCCCAAGGAGCCGATCGAGCCGCTGATGCAGACCTCGTGGCTGCCCTACGTCGCGGGGGTGGCCCAGTGAGGCGGGTCATGGGTCAGCTCACGGGCCGGGTCGATGCAGCGGTGCTGTGGCTGGCGCGCAGCGAACGCCGCCTGGTCGGCATCGCGCTGCTGCGCATCGTCATCGGCCTCGCCACCGTCCTCTACTGCCTGGCCGACTACAGCCGCAGGCAGTTCCTCTGGGGGCCGCACTCCTACAACTCACCGGCGGTCGCGGGCAAGGCGCTGCCGCACTGGGGGTTCTCGCTCTTCCTGGTCAGCAACTCGCAGATCTGGTTCGAACTGCTCTTCCACGCGGTGATCCTGGTCTCCCTGGCGTTCATGGTCTTCGGCGGCCGCGCCCTGACCGTCGCCCAGGCCGTGCTGATGTGGTCGCTGCACTACCGCAACCAGGACGTGCTGGAGGGCGGGGACAACCTCGCCCAGATCCTGATCATCTTCATGGTCTTCTCGGTCTCCAACGCCTACTTCGCGCCGGGGGCCAAACAGCGCCGTGCGCTGATGCGCCGGCAGAGCGGGCCCACGATCGGTACCGCGCTGCACAATCTGGCCGCCTACCTCATCGTGTTCCAGACGTCGGTGCTCTACTTCACCGCCGGCTACTGGAAGATCACCGGAACGGTGTGGCAGAACGGCGTGGCCATGTACTACATCAGCCGGATCACCGGGTTCGAGATGTCGTCCACCTACGCCCAGGTGATGAGCAGCGCGTTCCTGGGCACCGCGATCTGCTACTTCACCATCTTCACCGAACTGGGTTTCCCCTTCGCCGTACTGTCGAACCGGGCGTGGGTGCGGAAGGCCAACACCCTCGCCATCGAGGCCATGCACCTGGGGATCATGGTCTGCATGGGCCTGGTCTGCTTCGGACTACTGATGATCGGCGCCGACTGCACCTGTCTGCGCGACGAGGACTACCGGTCGCTGTACCTGCGTGCGGTGCGGCTGAAGCAGGGCGTGCTGGACCGGCTGCGGCCGCCACTGGCGGAGTTCCCGGCCGGGGCGGCGCTCTCCCTGGCCGGAGCGGAGCACGCTTCGGCACCAGCACCGGCACCGGCCTCGGCCTCGAAGGAGGAGGACCGTGCCCACCAGGCCTGACCGCCGCGCCGAGATCGCCGCACTGCAAGCGTTCCTGACCGCCGACCCGGACCGATGGCCCGAACTCGCGCCCCGGGCCGTGGAGTCCAGCGGCCACGACCTGCTGCGCCGGATCGTGGACGCCACCCGGGAGCGGCTGGGCGGCATCGACGAGGTGCGGGACTCGCCCCGGGGACTGCTCGTCGCCGGACCCCGCGGAGAGGTCCTGGCCTGGGCGAAGATCGATCAGGCCGGAACGCTGGAGGACCTGCTGATCGCCCGGGGTGCGGAGGGATACGGGCCCGGCGGGTGGTGGCGCCGCCGACTTGCCACGGCCGTCTGGGTCGCCCTGTGCTGCTACTGGATCGCCCTGTGCTGGGGCGCCGGGAGCGTCACCGGATGGATCGGGTCGCTGCTCGTGGTCGCGTCGGGCTACCTGCTCCTGGAGGGCTTCTCCTCCATCACCGAGGAGCCCTGGTGGGTCCGCCGCCCCGTCGAGGCGGGCGCGCTCGTCGCGCTCGGATCGGCCTGGCGCCTGCCCCACCTGCGGGTCGGCAACGGCACCTTCGACGTGGTCGTCGGGGTGGCGATGCTGGGCCTGACGGCCGGGGCGCTGCTCCGGTCCCGCCGCCACCGCTGGGGCACCGCCGTGACCGCACAGGCCTGGTTCCCGCTGCGCGGGGCCTGGTACGTCGGCCAGGGCGGCGGACGTCTGCTCAACCACCACTTCCAGGTGCCGGAGCAGCGCGGCGCCCTGGACCTCGTCAAGGTCGGTGCCACCGGCAGCCGGCGGGGGTCCGCCGGCAGCCTCGGCTCCTACCTCGCCTACGGGGCCAGGGTGTACGCCCCCTGCGACGGTCGGGTCGTCTCCGCGGTCGACGGCGTCGAGGACCAGGTCCCGGGTGTGATCCGGTACGGGCCGGTCTACGGCAACCACGTCTTCATCGACACGGGTACCGAGACCGTCAAGCTCGCCCATCTGCGCCCCGGCACCGTCGCGGTGGCCCAGGGCCAGTCCGTCCGCGCCGGCGACCTGCTGGGCGAGGTCGGCAACTCCGGCAACACTACCGAGCCCCACCTCCACATCCACGCCGAACGCGACGGTGTCGGCCTGGACCTCGACTTCGTGGACGTACAGGGCAGCCTCCACCGGGGCCGCACCGTCCGAACCTGATCAACCGTCAACACCCTTTTCCACCAACCCCGTTCCTGCCTTCCTTCCCGCCTGCCTGCCGCCGCCGGGCGGTTCGCCCTGCCCAGAAAGCCATCTCCCGTGAGACTCCGTCACATAGCCGTCGCCGCAACGGCCCTCGGCTCCGTCATCGCTGCCGGCAGCCCCGTCCAGGCCCGGACCGCCACCGACCAGGCCGTCCCGGCCACGCCCCGGACCGTGCTCCAGGGTTCGCACCCCGACTACGCCACGAGCCGCCAGGACCTCGGTGCGGTACCCGCGGCGCAGACCCTGACCGCCCGGGTCTACCTGGGCTCGCGGGCTCCTGTCGCCCTCACCGCCTTCCTGCAGTCCGTCACCACCCCGGGGAGCCCGGACTACCGGCACTTCCTCTCCCCGGCCCAGTACCAGCAGCGCTTCGGACTCACCGCCGCGCAGCGCCGGTCGGCGGTCCGCTGGCTCACCTCGTCCGGCCTGCGGGTGACCGCCGACACCCTGCACTACCTCCAGGTCAGCGGCCCGGAGGCGGCGATGGACCGGGCGCTGGGCACCAGCATCCACCGCTACGGCACCGCCTGGGGACCGCTGCAGGCTCCCGTGCAGGACGCCAGCGTTCCCGCCGCCGTATCGGCCGACGTGGTCGCCGTCGACGGACTGTCGGCACCGGCCGCGGCCAACCCCGCATCCGCCCCCGCCACCCCAGCCTCCCCGGCCCCCGCCTCCACGCCCACGCCCACGACGGCGCCCACGACGGCGCCAACGCCCACGCCCGGCGACGACCCCGTCTGCTCGACCTACCTCGGCCAGCAGCAGGCCACCACCCTGCCACCCGCCTACGGCCGCACCGTCCCCTACGCGACCTGCCCCTACACCCCGGCCCAGCTGCGCAAGGCCTACAGCGTCGGAACTCCCGGCGCCACCGGCCGGGGGCGGACCATCGCCATCGTCGACGCCTACGGCTCGGCCACCATGCCCGCCGACGCCGACCAGTTCGCCGTCGGCACCGGCGACCGGCCGTTCCGCCCCGGGCAGTACCGGCAGCAGGTCGACCCGGCCGGCTGGAACGTCAGCTCCAACTGCGCCCCGCCCGCGTCCTGGGCCGGTGAGCAGGCCCTCGACATCGAGATGGCGCACGGCTACGCACCGGACGCCTCGGTGCTCTACGTCGGCGCCGACTCCTGCCTGGACAGCGATCTGATGGCGGCCGAGGCGTCGGTCATTGACTCCCGTTCGGCCGACCTCATCTCCAACTCCTGGGCCGAGATCATCCACTCCCAGCCCGGACATCTCACCCCCGGCCTGGTCGCCGCCTGGAACATGCTGTTCCAGCAGGCGGCCGCCGAGGGCATCGGGGTCTACTTCGCGGCCGGGGACTGCGGCGACTCCTCGCCCAGCGCGGCGCAGACCGCGCTCAACTGCGATCCGCAGACCACCCAGGCGCAGGCCGACTTCCCCAGCGGCTCGCCCTGGGTCACCTCGGTGGGCGGCACCACACTGGCCACCGACTCCCGAGGCGGCTACGCCTGGGAGACGAGCATGGGCGACAGCCTCTCCATCCGCCCCGACGGCACCGGAGCCTGGGCCCCGATCCCCGGAGTCTTCACCTACGGCGGCGGAGGCGGCCCCAGCGACTTCCCCCAGCCCTGGTACCAGCGGACCCGGGTGCCGGCCGCCCTCGCCGGTTCGGGCGCGACCGCGCACCGGATCACCCCGGACGTCTCCCTGGAGGGCGACTCGGCCCTACCGGTCCTGGTGGGCTACACAGTTGACGGTACGTTCGGGACCGTCGGCTACGGCGGTACGTCCGCGGCGACCCCCGGTTTCGCGGCCGTCCAGGCCGATGCCGAGCAGGAGACCGGGCACTCCTTCGGCTTCGCCAACCCCCTGCTGTACTCGCTGGACCGGGCCGGGGTCTTCCACGACGTGACCGAGCACCCCGCCGCAGCCGGTCCCGGCCCGCTCACCGCGGTCCGCGACATGGGCGCCGCCGCGGGAGACCTGCGCTACATCCTCTACACCCTGGGCCAGGACTACGGCCTGCCGGCCGCCCCCGGCTACGACGAGGCCACCGGCCTGGGCTCCCCCGACGCGGCGTACCTGCGCTGGTTCCGTACCCATGGCTGACGACGCGATCGTGGTCGGCTCCGGGCCCAACGGGCTGGCCGCGGCCGTCGCCCTGGCCCAGGAAGGGGTGTCCGTCACCGTGCTGGAGGGTGCCGACACCATCGGCGGCGGCACCCGCAGCAGCGAGTTGACGGTTCCCGGGGTGCTCCACGACCACTGCGCCGCCATCCACCCGATGGCCGTCGGCTCGCCCTTCCTGCGCACCCTCGGCCTGGAGCGCCACGGACTGGAATGGCTCTGGGCCGAGATCGAACTGGCCCATCCGCTGGACGGCGGAGGCGTGGCGGTGCTGCACCGCTCCCTGGAGCGGACCGCGGCCGGCCTCGGGCCGGACGCGGCCGCGTGGCGGCGGGTCTTCGGACCGCTCACCCAGCGCTTCGACGAGATCGCCGACGACCTGATGCGCCCGCTGCTGCACCGCCCCGCGCACCCCTGGGCCACCGCACGCTTCGGGGCCCTCGCCGCCCTGCCGGCGGCCCTGCTGGCCCGCTCCTGGGTGACCCCCGAGGCCAAGGCCCTGTTCGCCGGGGTCGCGGCACACGCCCTGCGCCCACTGCACACCCTGGGCAGCGCGGCACTGGGGCTGATGCTCGTCGCCGCCGGGCACCAGCGCGGCTGGCCGGTGGCCCGGGGAGGATCGCGCGCCATCACCGACGCACTGGCCGCCCGCCTGCTCGAACTCGGCGGCACGATCGAGACCGGGACCTGGGTCGGCTCACTGGCCGAACTGCCGCCCTCGGCCCTGGTCCTGCTGGACGTCGCGCCCCGGGCCGCCGCGGCCATCTGCGGCGACCGCATGCCGCCCCGGGTCCGCCGCGGCTACGCCCGGTGGCGGCACGGACCCGGCGCGTTCAAGGTGGACCTCGCGGTGCGGGACGGCATCCCCTGGCGCAACGACGCCTGCCGCCGGGCGGCCACCGTCCACCTGGGCGGCACCGTCGAGGAGGTCTCCAGGTCCGAGCGGCTGACTGCGGCAGGGCGGATGCCCGACCGCCCGTTCGTGCTGGTCGCCCAGCAGTACCTGGCCGACCCGTCACGCTCGGCCGGCGACATCCACCCCGTCTGGGCCTATGCGCACGTCCCCAACGGCTGGCAGGGCGACGCCACCGAGGCGGTGCTCGACCAGATCGAGCGCTTCGCCCCCGGAACGCGCCGGCGGATCGTCGGCCGGGTGTCCCGCCGGGTGGACGAGATGGCCGCCTACAACCCCAACTACGTCGGCGGTGACATCCTCACCGGGGCCAACACCGCCTGGCAGCTGGCCTTCCGCCCACGGCCCGCCCTGGACCCGTACCGCACCGGGGTTCCCGGGGTGTTCCTGTGCTCCGCGGCCACGCCCCCGGGGGCCGGGGTGCACGGCATGTGCGGGGCCGGGGCCGCCCGCTCGGCCCTGCAGCACCTGAGGTCAGTGCGGACCGGGCGCGGCTGAGGCGGCGGCCAGGCTTCAGGCGTCTTCGCCCAGCAGGCGCCGGCCCTGGCCGAAGAAGTCGCCCACGGCGCCGACACCGCCCAGTTCGCGGAGGGTCCGCGCGGCGCCGAAGGGTGCGTTCCAGAACTCGCCCTGGCGCTGCTCGTGCGGGCCGACGTAGGCGTAGGGCTCCGCCTGGAAGCCGTCGCCCGGTGAGACGCCGTAGTTCGCCGCGTCGACGGTCACCGCGATGTCGAAGTGCTCGGGCCAGATCACCGGGTCCGAGCCCGGGAAGGTCCCGCGCAGTGCGGCGTCGCCAACGGCGAAGCAGCGGGCCAGCCACTCGGCGGCGGCCGGATCGACGTCGAGTGACTCCTCGCTGCCGACCCCCGACCCATCCGGGTACAGCCCGGCCGGAGCGCCGGCCGCGACCGCGATCTGCTCCGCGAGCCCGGCGCAGCTGGTCCGCTGCAGCGGCAGGGAGCGGCCGGCCGCCACCAGCTCGGCGCCGACCACCCGCAGCCAGGGCTCGGACCGGGTGGCGAACCCGCCCGGGCAGGCCTGCAACCTGATCGTGCCACTGGCCCGGTACTGCGGACCGGCCAGCAGCGTCTCCGCCACCGCGTGCAGGGCCCGGCGCGTGCGTATCACCGTCTGGGAGTCCATGCCCCCATCCTCGCCGACCGCAGCGGCAGCGCCACCCCGCCGCGCCGGGTGCCGGTCGCCGGGTGCCGGTCGCCGGTCGCCGGTCGCCGGTCGCCGGTCGCCGGTCGCCGGGAAGCATGCGCCGGGAAGGAGCGTTGATCGGTAGTAACGTCCGGCCGCCACAGGCCGTCCGGTCGCCACCGGTCCGCACGCCACCTCCGCGAGAGAGAAGCCCAGCCATGACCGACCGCCCCGTCCTGCAGCCCAGCGCAAGCCATCCGATCACCGTCACGGCCAACCCGGCCAGGGTCGTGGTCACGGTCGCCGGCCGCACCGTCGCCGACACCCGCGACGCGCTGACCCTGCGCGAGGCACAGTACCCCGCCGTGCAGTACATCCCGCGCGCCGACGTGGACCTCGCCCTGCTGGAGCCCAGCGACACGGCCAGCTACTGCCCCTTCAAGGGCGAGGCCGGCTACTACAGCATCCCGGTCGGCGGTGACCGCTCGGTCGACGCCGTCTGGGTCTACGAGTCCCCGTACCCGGCCGTCGCCGAGATCAAGGACCATGTCGCCTTCTACCCGGACCGGGTCGACAGCATCACCGAACTGCCGTAGCCGGCCGGCCACTGCACCCGACCGCCCGAAGTGCCAGTACAGGACGGAAGGTATGTGCTAGAACTTCTGCTGCAGCCATCGAACGGGTGACTGCGATGGCTCCGGAATTCCGGCGGATTCCGGACGGTGGCCACCGTCGCTGGGCGGCCGACCGCGCGGGGCGCAGCAGGTGCGGTCGGCAATTCGAGCGGCCTCCCCGCACCGGCTCTGCCCCGCGGCCGACCGACTCCGGTCCACCGCGGCGCCGGGTGAGCGCCCCGGGCCACCGCGCCGGACTCCCGCCCCGGGCCCGCGCGCCGCGACGAACGGCCAGATGTCTCTGGTCACTGGCTGTCCCCGTCCCTGGCAGGACCCCCGGTCCTCGGTATGCTGCCATCCGTTGAGCATTCATCAACCCGGCGGCTGAGGTGGGCTTTTGAGGACCCCTCACCACCGCATGCCGGTGCCGGCCCGCTGATCCACACAGAAGGAGCGTCGGTTGCCACCCGTCATCGTCGGGCAGAAGGGCCCATTCGCCGGGCAGCGCATCCCCCTCGGCACCGCGCCGGTCACCTTCGGTCGCAAGAGCGACAGCGACATCGTCATCGTCAGCCCCATCGCCTCCCGGCTGCACGCCGAGATCGTGCCCGAGGACGGCGGCTTCGTCCTCTACGACCGCAACAGCAGCAACGGCACGGAGGTCAACGGGGAGGAGGTGACCCGTCGGGTGCTGCGGCCCAACGACGTGATCAGGATCGGCGAGGAGACCTTCGCGTTCGAGCTGACCGACGCCATGGAGACGCTGCTGGACCTCTCCGTTAAGGAGGCCTCGGCGCTGCCCCGGGCCGCCGACCCGGACACGCTGCGGGTGACCGTCACCGGCGGCGGCCCGGTCGGCCTGGCCTTCGCGCTGCTGTTGGAGAGCGCGATGGGGCCGCGGGCGGCGATCACGGTCTACGACGGACGCTGGACCAGGGACGGCGCCAAGGTCGTCTGGAAGACCGAGGCCCAGGGCAACGTCAGGCGCCAGCAGGTGGTGACGGTGCAGAGCCGTCAGTACCTGAACCTCCCGGAGGAGGTGCAGGAACGTCTCTTCAGCCCCGAGGAGTTCTCCGAGATGTGGCCGGCGGGCCCCGACTCCATCAAGGGCTTTCCCCCGCGCAACATCCGCATCGCCGAGATCGAGGACCGGCTGCTGGAGATAGCCAACGAGAAGCAGGACCGCATCCGCCTCGTCCCGGCCCGGTTCGACATCACCCAGAAGCAGCGCACCCTCACCGACCAGCATGTCCTGGCGATCTGCGAGGGCGGTCGCTCCCGCACCCGTGAGCACTTCAGCGACAAGTTCGGCACGGCCGACGCCAACATCTACTCGCTCAACGGCGAGCACGTCCAGGACGTGGTCCTGGGCCTGAAGGTGAAGTCCCGCCTGCCGGACCCGATGAGCGTGCTGCTGACCGTGGCGCAGAACCGCTTCCTGCTCAACTCGCTGCGCGGCGAGGGCTTCCTGAACATGCGGCTGACGGACACCGAGGCCAAGGAGGTCGTCGGCATCGACCCGGTCCGCCAGGTCTTCGAGGAGTGCATCGCCTCGCGCCCCTGCGTCATGGCCCGTGACGAGTACGGGGACTTCCACTGCTCGACCCACAGCACTCTCTTCCTCCCCGCCCTGATCAAGGGGTCCGCGCTGTGGAAGCAGGTGCGCGAGGGGCTGAAGTTCTTCGACGTCCCCGAGGCCGACCTCTCCGCGGTCACCGCCTTCCGCCTGGACATGGTGCAGCGCCCGCGCTTCACCTCCCGGGTGTTCCCGCCGACGGCCGACAACCCCGGCACCTACGGCTTCCTGCTGGGCGACGCCGCGAACGCGATCCACTTCTGGCCCGGCCGCGGCCTCAACAGCGGTCTGGCGTCGGCGATCTCACTCTCCCGCTCGCTCAAGAGCGCCTGGCGCGGCAACCGGTTCCGCGACGCGGACTTCCTCCGCC
Source organism: Streptacidiphilus jeojiensis (assembly GCF_042510965.1). Taxonomy (NCBI): domain Bacteria; kingdom Bacillati; phylum Actinomycetota; class Actinomycetes; order Kitasatosporales; family Streptomycetaceae; genus Streptacidiphilus; species Streptacidiphilus jeojiensis. The sequence continues at coordinate 226,075 of NZ_JBEUKS010000015.1, read as the reverse complement.
ACGAGGCCGCGATGTCGGTCCTCCAGTACCGGCACAAGAGCCGCGCCTGGAACGCCATGGTGACCACCGACGACCAGGGGGTCACCTACGCCATCAAGGACCAGATCGCCCGCAGCCTCAAGGCCGAGGCCGCGGACGGGGCCGAGGAGACCCGAGAGGCCGACATCGACGCCCTGCTGCAGCAGCTCCAGGAGGTGGGAGCACGGCTGGCCCCCCGGATGTCCGGCCTGCCCGACGAGGCGACCCTGCGGACCCACCTGGACACGCTGCAGAGCGGAACGCTGCGCACCCTGCGCGAGAGCGGCCCCTGGGACACCCTGATCGTCGGCGGCGAGGAGGTCGACATCGACATCTTCTACCAGCCGGACCCACCGGCCCCCAAGTCCCCACCCCGCGACCCCAGGAACGCCGACCTGCCCCCGCACGCAACAGCCCGCTGACCCGGGCCCTCCCTCGGATCAGACCTGAAACATCGTCAACGACAGCTGGGCATCCATGACTTCCGCCAGCCGCGTCAGCATGCCGACAGTCGGGCTGACGCGGTCGGATTCGATCCGGGAGATCATGGCCTGTCCCGTCCCGGCCGCCTTGGCGAGCTGCGCCTGGGACCAGCCGAGCTGTTCACGGCGCTCGCGTACGAGCTCCCCCGGGGTCATTTCGACTCCGGGTAGCGCCGCAGCTCACCGGTGTCGATGACCCAGTCACCGACGGTGATCTTGTCACCGAAGACGTAGGGAACATGCGCGGAGTACCGGCCGGGGCCGTCTTCCGTGGCGATCTTCCAGTGGTGGTGGGCAGTGCCGTCTCGGGGGTCGATGATCAGGTAGTGGGGAATGCCCATGACCGGATAGTCCCGCAGCTTGCCCTCGTAGTCGTTCTCAGGGTTCGAGGGAGAGACGATCTCCACGGCCAGTCGGACGGCAGTGGCATCGACAGCGCCCGGGACGTCCATCGCGTCCTCGTCGACCACGACGACGTCCGGGCGACGCAGTTTGGCGGCTCCCGGGTGCTCGATATCGGCCATGTAGGCGATCAAGCCGTCCTGGAGCTGGTGGTCGAGCTGGGTGGTGACGCGCTTGGCGTTGAGGCCGTGCGCACCGGCCGGGCTCATCGTCAGCAGGATCTGGCCGTTACTGATCTCCACGTGCGGGGACATCGGCAGTTCCGGCCGCAGGTGGTCGGCGTAGGCGCGCAGATGGCGGTAGATCGGCTGCTCGGTCACGCCTTCACGATGGCATATCTGGCGTCACCGGCCCCGGGTCCAGTTCGGAGTAAGTCGGTATCCAAGACTTGCTCACAGATCATTCTCATAATTGTCAACAATATTGAAATCAATAGCTATCCGTTCTACGGTCGGCTCATCAGGTGCACCGCCTGCCACTTCCGTCGCGTCCTGACGCAGCGGAGGCGTCGGGCCGTGCCCACAGCACACCGATGCACTAGGAGGTCCACGGGTGGACGTCACTCGCAGGAACGTCATCCACGGCGCAGGTGCCGCGGCACTGGCCGCGCTCGGAATCGCCCAGGGAGCCGGCACCGCCTTCGCCAGTGCCCCGGCCGCGCAGGGCAGCTCGACCGCGACCGGCAAGTACTCCCTGGAGTTCGACTCCACCGCCTGGTCCTACGACTCGGCCAACGACGTCTACTACCAGATCGGCACGGTGTACGCCGCGAACCCGGCCGACACCAACTACGAGACCCTGTCGGTCTACGTGCCCGGCGCCTATCTGACGGCGACTCAGAACAGCGACGGCACCACGTACACCGCCACGGTGAACCAGAAGGGCGCCGTCGGCCGGTACACCGCGAGCACCGCGCCGATCGTGGTCCCGGTCAACACCCCGGGCTACTCCGCGCAGTCCCCGGCCACGTCCTACAACTACTCGGCCGTGTCCCAGTACCTGGAGGCCGGGCTGGTCTACGTCTGGCCGGGCATGCGCGGCACGTCCAGCTCGACCAGCACGCTGACCGGCGACGCCCCCTGGGGCGTGACCGACCTCAAGGCCTCGATCCGGTACCTGCGGTACAACCGGAAGGCACTGCCCGGCAGCACCGACCGCATCGCCCTGTTCGGCATGAGCGGCGGCGGCGCCCAGGACACCGTGGCCGGCGCGTCCGGCGACAGCGCCCTGTACCTCCCGTACCTGCGCTCGATCGGTGCGGCCATGGAGGACGCCCACGGCCGGCCCCTCAGCGACGCCGTGGCCGGCGTCATGGCCTGGTGCCCGATCACCAGCCTGCACGAGGCCAACCTGTCCTACGAGTGGAACATGGGCCAGTTCGCCTCCACCGGCACCCGCGCCACCGACACCTGGACCAGCGCCTACTCGGCGGACCTCGCGCACGCCTGGGCCACCTACCTCAACCGCCTGGGCCTGCGCGACGGGCACGGCAAGCGGCTGGAGCTGACCCGGTCCAGCAGCGGCGTCTACCAGGCCGGCAGCTACTACGACCACCTGATCTCGGTGATCACCACCTCGCTGAACGAGTTCCTGGGCTACACCACGTTCCCGTACACCTACACCACCCAGGGCGGCCCGCCCGGATCGGGCATGACCGGGACCTCGACCACCTACGCGACGGTCGCCGACTACTTCGCCCACCTCAACACCGACAGCACCTGGGCGGTCTACGACTCCGCCAGCAACACCGCCAAGGTGTTGAGCCTCGAAGGCTTCGTCAACAGCCAGAAGACCGCGAGCAAGCCGGTCGGCGCGTTCGACGGGTACTCGCGCGGGCAGACCGAGAACGGCGTCTTCGGGCAGGGGCTCAGCCAGCCCAAGCACTTCGCGCCGCTGACCCGCGACGTCATCGCGGCCAACCAGGCCAAGTACGCCGCGTACTCCGACTGGGACTCCTCCTACGGGGCCGCCGGGTACGACAGCGACTTCGCCGAGCGCGACAACGCCGGCAAGGACACCGCCTGGCGGCTGGACGCCTACAACCCGCTGTACTACCTGTCCCCGGCCTTCGACGGCTACCGGCAGTCGCAGGTGGCCCAGCACTGGCGCATCCGCACCGGCATCATGCAGGGCGACACCGCCAACACCACCGAGATCAACGTCTCGCTGGCGCTGCAGGACTACGGCGTGCGCAGCGTGGACTTCGCCACCGTGTGGGCCATGGCCCACACCCAGGCCGAGTACGACAACGGCGACCCCGCGACCAACTTCATCGCCTGGGTGGAGTCCGTCATCGGAAAGTGAGCCCGCAGCGTGGGCCCGCTGAGTGAGCCCGCAGAGTGGGCCCGGCATGTGAGCGTCGACGCGGGGTCTTGACGGTTTCGTTGGACTAGACCATTCTCAGCAACGCAGACGATCCCACGACCAGGCATCGGGAACGTGGGCCACAACCGCCGCGAGGCGCCACGGGTTCGACCACCCCGGCACAGGACTGCCCTGACCGGGACGGACCCGGCGCCTCGCGTTGGCAGTCGCGTGAGCGGACACGCGCCTGCATGCGGCAGGGCCGCCGACGCGGTCGGGATCGTGCACTTCCATCAGGGCCCAACACCGCGCGCCATGGAGCGAGGGACACACCGGATGATGAGACGCTCGAAGAACTTACCGATCCGCACCCTTCGGGGTCGCGTCATGGCCGTGCTCGGAGCCGTCGTGCTCCTGGTCGGCCTCGGGGTCAGCGCCGCGAGCCTGGCCCAGGCCGCCGGCGGCACCGGCCCGATCACGGGCTACCAGGGGCTGTGCCTGGACGACCGCAGTGCCAGCACCGCCAACTTCAACCCGGTCCAGGTCTACACCTGCAACGGCACCAACGCCCAGCAGTGGACGGTGGCGTCGAACAGCACCCTGCAGGTGCTGGGCATGTGCCTGGACGTGGCCGGGGCCGGCACCGCCAACGGCACCCTGGTCGACCTGTACGCCTGCAACGGGACCGCCGCCCAGGTCTGGCAGCCCCAGTCGAACGGGGCACTGCTCAACCCGAACTCCGGCAAGTGCCTGGACGACACCGGGTTCGGCGGCTCCGGCACCCAGGTCCAGATCTGGTCCTGCGCCGGCAGCTCCAACCAGACCTGGACCCTGCCCAGCAGCGGGGGCGGCGGCACCGGCGGATTCGTCGTGAGCAGCGCGCAGTTCAGCCAGATGTTCCCGAACCGGAACTCCTTCTACACCTACACCGGCCTGGTCACGGCGCTCAGCAAGTACCCCGGCTTCGCCACCACCGGCAGCAGCACCGTGCAGAAGCAGGAGGCCGCCGCGTTCCTGGCCAACGTCGACCATGAGACCGGTGGTCTGGTCTACATCAACGAGATCGACCAGTCCGGCAACTACTGCGCGGCGGAGTCCTACGGCTGCCCGGCCGGCACCTACGCCTACTACGGCCGCGGCCCGCTGCAGATCAGCTGGAACTTCAACTACGAGGCGGCCGGCAACGCGCTGGGCGTCGACCTGCTCGACAACCCCAACCTGGTCTCCACCAACGCGGCCGTCTCCTGGGAGACCGCGCTGTGGTACTGGATGACCGACACCGGCCCCGGCACCATGACCGGCCACAACGCCATGGTCAACGGCGCCGGCTTCGGCCAGACCATCTGGGCCATCAACGGCAGCATCGAGTGCAACGGCGGCAACACCGCCGAGATGCAGGACCGGGTCAACGACTACGAGGCGTTCGCAGCGATCCTCGGCGTCTCCCCGGGCTCCAACCTCACCTGCTGACGCAGCAACACCCGTCACCGTCAGTACGTCCAGCAGTCCCGCCAGTCCCGTCAGTCCCGGCAGCGCACCGCGCCGCCGGGACTGACGGTCCGTCCGACTCCTGCCGCTAATCCTGCTGCTTGTAGATCTCCTTGCCCGACGCGTCGTAGGCGTGGATGTAGGCGCTCGGCCCCGGGACCGGCCTGGAGCTGGAAGGGGTGACGGCGACTGACAGGGCGGCCGAGTAGAAGAACACGCCGCCGGTCATGGTCGCCGGGTACTCCTTGGGGCTGGTGCCGTAGCTGATGGTGATCCTGGCGATGTTCGACGCGTAGTGCCCGGCACCCAGCAGCAGGTACTTCCCGCGGCCGGCGGACATGCCGAAGCTGTCGAAGAACTCGATGAGGTGGCCGGGGCTCCACATCCGGTTGTTGATGAACGTCGGCGGGACGTCCGGGCTGGTGCCCTTGCTGCCCTTGGTCTCGCACTGCACGTACTGGCCGGCCGAGTCGACGGCGACCACCGCACCGTCCCAGTCCGTCGAGGCGATCGGCGTGCGGGCGGCGAGCACCGCGTGGTAGCGCGAGGCGTCCGAGCCCAGGCAGGAGGCCAGGATCTGGCTGACGGTCCCGGCGTCGATCGGAGTGGTCGTGGCACTAATCACCGTGGATGCGCCGGAGCCGGAGCTCTCGTGCACCGCGGTCGGCCCCGAGCCGGTTCCGCCCGACACGGATCCCTGCGTAGCGGTCGCACTTGGTGATGTCGCGGTCGCACTCGGTGACGGCGCGGCGCTCGTCGAACTGCCGGCACCCAGCGCCGGGACGGCGGTGACCGGCTTGGCGGCCCCGTGGCCGCTGGTGACGGCCACGGCCGCCACGCTCAGCGCCGCCACACCGGCGGCGATGCCCACCGGCAGTCCCCACCTGCGGTGCATCGAAGCGCGCTGGTCATCCGGATCGATCTTCATCAGCAGTTCCTCCCGGGTCCGCCGATGGTTCGGCAGATCACGATCGGGGGGAGCTGCGGGAATGCCCTGCTTGTCATTCATCGTGCGACCTCCCCCGCGTTGACGGATTGTCTGGAACTGAACGACGCCGGTCCCGGCGGGCCCGCCGACCCGCCGGTCACGCCGAGGTCGGCCCCCAGCCGCCGCCGTGCCCGGTGCAGTCGGGACTTCACCGTCCCGACGGCGATGCGCAGCGCCGCCGCGGCCGCCTGCTGGTCCAGGCCCGCCCACACGCAGAGCTCGACGACCTCGCGCTCATGGCGCGGGAGTCGGGCCAGCGCCCGGTGGATCTCCGACATCCGGCGTTCGTCGTCGACCAGACCGGCGACCCCGTCCGCGTGGTCGCCCACCGGCTCGTCGTGCGAGACCAGCCGGTGCAGCAACGCCTCGGCCCGGCGCAGCCGCCTCCTGGTGTTCGACAGCAGACCGTCGGCGATCCCCAGCAGCCAGGGCAGGGCCGAGTCGCGGTCGAGCACCGTCTCCGATCTCCGTCGCCAGGCATGCAGGAACACCGTCGAGGTGAGGTCCTCGGCCTCGGACCAGTCGGCCGTCCGCCGGAACAGGTAGTTGTAGACCGTCTTGGCATGCCGGTCGAAGATCCGACCGAACGCCTCCCGGTCCCCGTCGACGGCCCGCGCCCACAACTCCCGGTCGGACATCCGTCCGACCGAAGCGGCGGGACCAGCGTCGTTCAGTTCCATGCTCTGTATGTGTCCGCCAACCGGTCGAAGGTTCCCGCGATCCTAAACAGGTCATCACCGCGGCGCGCAGGGCCCCATGCCCCGCCACCCCTGGCCTCCGCACCGGGAGCCGGGTAGCGTCCCACCACATGGAGCTGGAACCGCCGCGCACGGTCCCGGAACTGCCCGCCAACACGGCCCTGCTGGACTTCCTCCGGCAACAGGCGAGTCCGCCGAGCGGCCCCGAGGACTGGACCCTGGGCGAGTGGCAGCTGCACACCCATCCCGACCTGGAGGGGCGACTCGCCGACCTGACCCCCAGGGAGCGGCTGCACTCCCCCACCCTGACCACCCGGACGATCCGGGCCCACCAGGAGCGCCTGCACTGCGCCTACGGCGTTCCGGTGCTCTGCTACGAGGGCATCGCCGTGGCCGTCGCCATGGGCATGCGCACCCTGCTGGTACGGCTGCCCGCCCTGCCGGAGAACCTGAAGCCCGGGGAGCCGGTCCCTCCCCTGACCGACCGTGACTGGCAGTCGGTGGACCCCTGGCAGGGCCATCTGATCACCGCCGAGGGCAACCGCAGACTGACCGGACTGCTACGCGGCGCGATCGCCGCGGCCCGGGAGACCCTCCGCTAGGACCGCCCGGTTGGCCGGGACCTCCGCCGGAGGCGCACGTACGCCTGGTTGACATGCACTCAGCATCCGCGCTCTACTCAGGCTTCGTGCCACTTGGCAACGTTGTCAGATCATCAGGTCCGACGCCGCTGCCGAGCGTGGAAGCCACCTGTCCCTGGCACACCCATGCGCGAAGCACGGAACGCGGAGGCAACCGATGACCACCCGGCGGCACCCGGACACACCCCGTCTCAGCAGCAGACTCCGTCAACGCCTGACCGCAGTGGCCCTGGTGGCCGTCGCGGTCATCCCCTTCCAGACCCTCGGCAGTGCCGTGGCGGGTGCCGCATCCGGCCCGCAGCTCGTCACGGACCCGGCAGCCCTGGTCAACCCACTGATCGGCACCTCGGGCGCCGTGGACACCTTTCCCGGCCCCGACATGCCCAACGGCATGATCCAGTGGGGCCCGGACACCACGCCCTCCCGCACCGACGGCGGCGGCTACGAGTACAACAGCACCAAGATCTCCGGCTACAGCCTCACCCACATATCGGGCCCCGGCTGCCCCGTCGCCGGCGACATCCCGATCCTGCCGCTCACCGGCGCACTGACGGGCAACCTCTCCACCACCACCGCCACGTTCAGCCACGCCAACGAGCAGACCGGGATCGGCTACTACGGCCTGACCGACGCCGCCGGCGTCAAGACCGAACTGACCGACACCACCCGGGCGGGCCTGGGGAAGTTCACCTTCCCGGCCGGTGCACAGGCCAACCTGCTGCTCAAGCTGAGCGGCGGGGCCACCCAGGTGGACGGCACCCGGGCGAAGGTGGTCAGTGACACCGAGGTGAGCGGCGCCGTCGACAGCGGCCACTTCTGCGGCGCGGACAACCGCTACACCCTGCACTTCGACATCAAGTTCAACCAGCCGTTCACCCAGAGCGGCACCTGGGTCGGCAGCACCATCAACCCCGACGCGACGTCGCTCAGCCTCGGTCAGCCGCAGCAGACGCCGGCCGCGCCGCAGACCACCCCGCGCAAGCAGCAGCACTTCACCCTCCCGGCCACCCCGTCGCCGAAGATCCACCCGACCAGCGGCGCCAAGACCGTCGGCACCCGGCCACCGACCGACAAGGCTCCCTCGCCCACCGCAACGGCCTCCTCCGCCCCGGTCACCGGCGCCAACGGCATGTACCTCACCTTCGACACCTCCGCGTCGACCACGGTGACGGCGGCCGTCGGCATCTCGTACACCAGCGACGACAACGCCGCCTCGAACCTCTCCACCGAGGTCAAGGGGTGGGACTTCGACGCCGTGCGGCAGGCCAACCACGACGCCTGGAACGCCGTCCTGAACCGGGTGCAGGTCGGCGGCGGCAGCAACGACCAGCAGGTGCAGTTCTACACCGCCCTCTACCACTCGCTGCTGCACCCCAATGTGTACTCCGACGACAACGGCCAGTACATGGGCATGGACGACCAGGTCCACAAGCTCAGCAAGGGCCAGAAGGCGCAGTACGCCAACTACTCGGGCTGGGACACCTACCGCTCCCAGACCCAGTTGATCGCCATGGTCGAGCCGAAGGTGACCGGCGACATCGTCACCTCCATGCTCAACGGCTACGACCAGACCGGCCTGCTGCCCAAGTGGGCCTCCAACAACGGCGAGAGCTATGTGATGGTCGGCGACCCGGGCGCCTCGATCATCGCCGACGCGTACGCCTTCGGAGTACGCAACTTCGACACCGCGCACGCCCTGGACGCGATGGTCCACGAGGCCACCGCGCCCAACCAGGACCGTCCCGGCGAGTCGGTACGCGACGCCAAGGGCTACCTGCCGCTGGACGAGACCGACTACGGCTGCTGCAACTTCTACGGCCCGGTCTCCACCCAACTCGAGTACGACAGCGCGGACTACGCCCTGGCGTCCTACGCCAAGGCGCTGGGCGACACGACGGACTACCAGAAGTTCGCCACCCGCGCCCAGGACTGGATGAACGTCTTCAACCCGCAGACCGGCTACATCCAGGGCAAGGACCTGGACGGCCAGTTCGCCGGCAGCTTCACCCCCGGAACCTCCAACGGCTTCGTCGAAGGCACCTCCGCCCAGTACACGCCCATGGTGCCGTTCGACCTCCAGCAGCTGATCACCGTCCGCGGCGGGGACGCGGCGTACTCGTCCTACCTGGACAGCCTGCTGAGCAACATCACCGACCCCGGCGGGACCAACGCCGACCTCAGCAACGAGCCCAGCCTGGAGATCCCCTGGGAGTACGACTACCTCGGCCAGCCCTGGAAGGCCCAGGCCGCCGTCCGCCAGGCCCAGCAGAAGCTCTACTTCAACGCCCCGGTCGGCTCGTTCGGCAACGACGACCTGGGGGCAATGAGTTCCTGGTACGTCTGGTCCTCGCTCGGGATGTACCCGGAGACGCCGGGAACCGACACCCTGGTCCTGGGCAGCCCGACCTTCCCCGTCGCCAACGTGACCTTCGGCAACGGCAAGCAGGCCGCCATCAGCGCCCCGCAGGCGGCACCCGACGCCCCCTACGTCCAGGCCCTGGACGTGAAGGGCAAGGAGTGGAACAGCCCGTGGCTGACGTTCGGTCAGTTCGAGAAGGCGGGCACGCTCGACTACAGCCTCAACACCGTGCCGAACACCAGCTGGGCCGCGTCGGGCACCGCGGTCCCGCCCTCCGACACCATCGGCGGCAGCCGGATGCTCGCGGCCACCGGCCCCAGCAGCGACGGGCTGATCGTCGCACCGGGCGGATCGGCCGACGCCACCCTGCGGCTGACCAACCTCAGCACCCAACCGGTCACCGCCGACTGGACCGCCACCGCCCCGTCCGGCGTCACACTCGCCACCCTCACGGGTTCGACGACCGTGCCGGCCTCGGGCAGCGCCGAGGCGAAGATTCCAGTGACCGCCGGAAGCACCGAAGGCGCCTACGCGGTGACCTTCGCGGTCACCGACCACAGCAGCGGCGCCGCGATCGCCGCCGCCACGCTGCGGGTGTCGGTGGCCCAACCGGGCGAACTGTGGCCGTACGAGTCCAACGAGGGGATCTACCCCGACGGCACGCACTTCTCCGGCGGCTTCGACGACGAAGGATGGGCCTACTCACAGAGCGCGCTGACCACGGCCGAAGTCGGCAGCGGCACGAAGGTCAGCGCGGACGGCATCACCTACACCTGGCCGACGGTCGCCACCGGCCGACCGGACAACCTGGAGGTCGCCGGACAGACGATCCCGCAACCCGCCGGCACCACCGGCGCCTACCTCGGCCTGCTCGGCGCCGCGACCGACGCACCCCTGGACGGAACCGGCGTCCCCGGCCGACTCACCGTCACCTACACCGACGGCACCACCACGACGGCAACGGTGACCTTCTCCGACTGGACGCTCAACGGCGCCTCCACGAAGCCGGTGGCAGGCGACACCACCGCCATCACCACCGCCTACCGCAACACCGCCGACGGCACCAAGGACACCGTGCAGGCCTACGTCTTCTCGGTGAAGGTACCGCTGGACAGCACCAAGGCAGTGGCATCCGTGACACTCCCGGTGACCGGGGCGTCCGGAACGGTGCACCTGTTCGCCATCGCCTTCGGCGGATAGCCCCGGCACTGCGCCGCAGAACCGATCCACCACGCCACACCACCGGGAGTGCCTCCCACCGCAGGACAGCGACGGGCAGGCACTCCCGGTGCGCACCATCTGGGGCCCACCAGCCACAGCTAGATCACGAAGCGATAGGAGCAGCGACGGAAGAGTGTTAGAAAGCCCTGGTGAACGATCGTCCCGAGCAGCCCTCAACCGTACGCGTGTTCGTTGCACTCGCCCCGCCCGACGACGCGAAGGACGAGTTGGCAGATGCCCTGCGGCCCGCCTACGAGCAGTACCCCAGCCTGCGGTGGAACCGGATCGAGGACTGGCACATCACCCTGGCGTTCCTCGGCGAGCTCCCGGTGACGGCCGTTCCGACCCTGCGACCGGTGCTTGCCCGACTGGCCGCATCTCGCCCACCCCTGACCTTGGGCCTGCACGGCGGCGGACACTTCGACGAGCGCCTGCTGTGGAGCGGGATCCAGGGTGAACTCGAAGGCCTCCACCTGCTCGCCGACGACGTCCGCAAGCTGGTGCGGACCTGCGGCATCACCTTTCCGGAGCGCCCGCTGCGCCCCCACCTGACGCTGGCCCGGGCCCGCCGGAGCGAGCAGGCCACCATCCCGCCAGCAGCCGCGAGCCTCGCCCACTTCACCGGCCACCCCTGGCAGACCGAGCGCCTCCACCTGGTGGGAAGCAACATCGGCCGCGGCCCGGGAGCCATCCGCTACCGCGACATCGACGCCTGGCAGTTCGCCGGCGACAGCTGATAGGAAGCCAACAGAACGGGCAGCCGGCCCAGTGGAGCCGCCGCACTCGGTTCTGGGCCTGATATTCAGAACTGACTCTCGACTGGGCCGGGCACGGACGGAAGTTCGATGCCGTGTTCGGCGAGCAGGCCGAGGAGGCTGAGTTGGCCCTGCCCGTGGTCCCACCGGTCGGCGGCCAGTCCCGCGACCCGGGCACCGTCGACGTTGTCGGCGCTGTCGTCTATGAACAGGATGGTCTGGGGCGGGGCGCCGATCAGGCGGGCGGCTTCGGTGAAGAAGGCTGCTTCCGGCTTTGCGACACCGAGTTCACACGAGTAGCAGCTGACGTCGAAGAGGTCGTCGTATCCGAGAGCGGTACGCATGTACCTGGCGCGGTGTTGCTCTTGATTGGTACCGAGGTGGACGCCGTAGCCGCATCGGCGAAGTGCATCGACGATCTCGAAGGTCTCCGCGACGATGGCGATGTTGTGCCAGACGTTCCTGTAGACGGTCTCGACCGGGGTGGTGACACCGTACTCAACGAGGGCGGCCGCAAGGAGAGGCATGTAGTCGCCCTGCCCGGCCAGACTGGGGAGTTCGTCCTTCCACGTCTTGTGGAGGAAGTCGCGGGCCCGAGCTCCGAGGTAGGGCTCCATGGCTGTGTACCAGCCTCCGGGAACGGACTGGAGCACGCCGTCAGCATCGAAGAGCACGTGCTGGATGCGGGTCACTTGCTGGTCTCCTCCTCGCTCAGGGCTTCAGGTCAGCCGACAAGGCGGCGTCGCCAGTTCAGTGGAGTGACGGTGATGGCCCGCTCGGGACTGCCGTCCCACTCCACCGGAAGCCCGGTCGCTGCGACAGCCGCGACCACTTCCCGGCCGATCACCGTCGCCGCCTCGGCAGAACCGTCGAACCCGCCGTACAGAAGCACCAGGCCGTGACCGGATACGGCAGCGTCCGTGCACTCGCTGTGAAAGTAGACGAAGCCGCGCGCACCCGGCGCGGCCTCGGCAGCGATCTCAGCGTGTCCGCAGTTTCGGCAGCAGGTGAAGTTCTCCCTGGCGGTGATACCCGCCGCCTCCAGCGCGGTGAAGGCACGGCTTATGCGCTCCGGGTCCGTCTCCCCCTCCCAACGGGCCTGTTCCTCGACCCGCTCCATCCACATCCGGTCGGCCAGCAGCGTCGCCTGCGCGGGCGATACGGGTCTGTGGTCCTGCGAGACGAGGTACTCCTCGGCGAGTTCAGCCAGCTCCGCCCGCGTGGCGTACCCACCGGCGATCACCTCGCGAACTCGGGCCGTGAGCAGGTCCAACTCCCCGTCCGCCAAGTCCAGCGCGGGCACCGGAACACTCGGCGCCAGGTCCAGCAGTTGCCAGGCGATCCCGGCATCCCAGTCCTCGTTCAGCCGGGCCCAGCCGGTTATCGCCGCGATCACCGACTCGGGTCCGGCGAGTCCGGCCTGGAAGTGTCGGTCGGGCGCGCCGTCACGGTGCTCCAGGGTGTAGCCCTCCCCGGCCCGGTGCAGCACCTGGATGTAGGTGCCGGGTAGGTCCGGTATCCGCTCGACGACCAGGAACGTGTCGCCTGAGGTGCCGATCCGCCGGACCAGCGCAGCGAGTTCGGCCGCGGGTATCCGGCAGTGGCGCTGACCGTCTTCCGTCTGCACGGTGATCGCAAGCATGGGCCCACTCTGACACGAGCCCCTGACAACTCCCGTCGACAGGCGAACCTTCCCCGGTCACCCGCAGCCGGCCCGGAAGCGGTGCGGGTGATGCGCCGTCGGCAGCGCCGGGCACCACCCGCCCGACGAACGGGTCAGGGCTTGTTGACCGCCGCGGCCCAGTCGAAGTCCACGCCCATGTCGTGGTACATCTTCGAGTACCCGACGAAGCAGTTGAACATCTGGACCTTGCCGTTCTTCAGGTACCAGAAGTCGGCGGTCGGCGCGTCGACCTGCTGGCCCTTGCCCTTGACGACGCCGCCTGTCGGCGACACGAGTTGCCCGTCGAACGTGCCCTGGATCGACAGCTCGATGCTGATCTCGTCGCCGTTCACGGTGATGCGCTTGAGGTCACGGTGAACGTTGGAGAAGAGGCCCTTCATGTAGGGCAGGACGTTGCCGAGCGCCTTCCCCCGGTAGGCCTGGCCGGCGACCATGTCGTTGAAGACGCCGTCCTTGGTGAAGCTGTTGACGAACGTCGCGACGTCCAGGTGGTTGCCCTCCGCGACGTAGTAGTCGCGCAGGACCACCGCAAGGTTGGCCTTCTCGTGCGCGGTCAGGTGGCGGTCGGTGAGCGGCAGTTCCGCCAGTTGGCGTGAGGTCAGGGTCGGGGCGGCCGCGTTGCTGCGGACCGCCGCCCTGCTGTCGGCGGAGCTTGCGGCCTGTGACGGCACCGCGGCGATGGAAAGACCACCCAGAACAGCTACCGCGGTCGCGGCAGTGATCGACTTCCGGCTGAGCAGCTTCATGTCGTGTTCCTCCAGATTGGTACTCAGGGTTCGAGATCCGTCGCGACGGCGTCTGCCGCGCTCTTGGTAATTCAAATGCTCGCTTGACTTTATGGACGGCCGGCTCGGGATGTCAAGCCACTGTTTGAATTCTGTGGCCGCACGGCCGCCGAGGCACGCCTACGGACCGGACCCATGCCGCCCCGAGCGCCGCCATTCAACCCCCGACCTGCGAGGCAGTCATTGACGATGCACTCAAACATCTGATTGAATACATCGTATGATGCGGGTGGAGAAGGCAGACCTGCGCCGGGAGGCCGGCCAGCGCACACGGGACGGCCTCCAGACGGCCGCCCTGGAGCTGATCGCGCAACGAGGCCAGGAGGGCGTGACACTCCGCGAGATCACTGATCGCGCCGGAGCCAACGTCGCCGCCGTGAGCTACCACTTCGGGTCGCTCAAGAAGCTGTGCGACGCGGCGATCGAGCACGCGCTGGAGCGCTATCTGGACGACAAGATCCGGGAACTCGACTCCCTCTCCCCCACCGCGACACTCCATGATGTGGCGGTGGCGTTCGCCCGACCGATGATGCGCGCACTGGCAGCCGGAGGCCAGGACCTGGCCGTGATGCGGACGGTGGCGCGCGTCGGAATCGATCCGCCCCAGGGGTGGGATCGGCTGGACGACAAGTTCGACCGGAGCCGCCGTGGAGCCGTCCGGGTGCTGGCACCCAACCTTCCCGGAGTCGACGAGGAAGAACTGATCTTCCGTACCCGGTGCGCGGCCGGCCTGCTGAACTGGCTAGCGCTGGCGCCCATCGGCACCGAACTCGCCACCCTGTCCGCCGAGCAGATCGAGCGGCAACTGGTCCCCGTGGTGGCCGGGGCGTTCCGCGGGGACACCCCCACCGACCGCTGACCCGGCCAAGGCCACGGCCACGGCCACGGCCACGTGATGTCACTGCGATCGGAGCTCAGCGCACCAGCCAGGTCAGCAGTGTCGTCACCACGAACAGCGCGCTCGCCGCAGACCAGACCGCACGGCGTGTCAGTCGCGAGGACCCGGTCGGCGCCCCGGTCGGCGTCCCGGCTGGCGTCCAGTCGCCTGCTCCCGGTGCCAGCAGCGCGTCCGCGAACGCCTTCGCGGACGGTGGTCGGTCCTGGGGAGCCACCGCCATCGCAGCGCGAAGGAGTGCGTCGATACCGTTCGGAACCGCCAGCGCCGCGGGAATCGCCGGCGGCGCGGACGTGGACGGCTGGCCCGTCATCAGGGTGGTGTGCCCGCCCGAGCCGAACGGCTTCTGCCCGGTCAAGAGTTCGAAGGTCACGACGCCGAGCGCGTACACATCCGCCCGGGCGTCGAACCCACCGGTCTGGAAGACCTGCTCGGGCGCCATGTACGCAGGCGTACCCGTGGTCACCGTCAGCCCCGACGCGTCGGCGAGCTGCTTCGCGCTACCCAGGTCCGCCACGAGTACCGCAGGAGGCGTGCGGTCGGAGTCGAGCAGCAGGTTCGACGGCTTGACGTCCCGGTGGATCACGCCCGCACCGTGCAGCACCTCCACGGCGTACCCGGCCTCTGCGGCCAGCAGGAGCGCCTCCGCGGGCGGGCAGTGCCCGATCCTCTCGGCCAACGTGCCGCCCCGTACGTAGTCCATGACGAAGTAAGGCCGGTCGTCCTGGACGCCGACATCGTGCACCCGCACCACACGGGGGCTGGAGATCCTGCGGAGCAGCCTCGCCTCCGCCAGGAACCGCTCCCGGACATCGGCGTTCGACGCCCAGTTGTCGGCCAGCACCTTGACCGCGACGTCCGTGTCCAGCTCGGGGTCGTACGCCTTCCACACGGTGGCGAAGGCGCCGGCGCCGAGCCGGTCCGCCAGGAGGTAACGGCCTAGCCTCTGCATGTGGCAGCATTCTGCCCGAGGCGCGGGGGCCGGGCGACCCGCGTGCAGCGGGGTCGGATGCGGGTCGGACCGGAACGGGGGAGAACGGGGTGCTCGAAGAGGTCGAGCTGACACAGCTCGTGGCTTCCGCCCGGACAGGTGACCCGGTGTCCTTGGACCACCTCCTGGCCAAGCTGCGGCCGCTGGTCATGCGGCGCTGCTCCCGGTTCCTGCCGCATCACGCCGACGCTGAGGAAGCCGCTCAGGACGCCCTGCTGTCCATCAGCACCCACCTGCACGAGTACAGCGGACGAGGCTCGTTCCTGGGATGGGTGACCGTGATCGCCTCGAACTCCGCCCGGTCCACCTACCGATCGATGTGCCGGCGCGCGGAGGACAGCCATGCGGTCCTTCCCGAGAACACGGACCCGCGAACGACCAGTGTCATCGCCGGAACCCGCCTTGACCTGATGGAGGCGCTGTCCGCGCTGGAGAAACAGCATCCGGCTCTGGTCGAATCCTTCGTACTTCGCGATCTCGGAGACCTGACGTATGTCCAGGTGGCTGAGATTCTCGACGCTCCCCTGGGCACCGTCAAGGACCGCATCCACCAGGCCCGCCGCTTCATGCGGGACCGCCTCGTCAGCGGCCTCTGATCCAGCCGTGCCCGGACCCGGAGGTACTGCAGTGCGAGCGCGCAGCGCCACCGCCGTTCTGGCGGCGGCCGTCGGACTCGGCCTGGTGACCGGCCAGTTCGTCCTACCGGCTCACTCCCCCGCCCCGGCGGCGCCGTCCACATCCCTGCCCGGCGCCGGCGCCGCACTGCCCAAGGCCGCCACCGGACCCCTGACGGAACAGAACCTCCTGGCGCCCGCCGAGTTCGAGACGGTCGGCATCTCCCAGCACATCTACGTCCGGGACCGCGTCGGTGACGGCACCTACGCCAACGCGGCCTGCGCCGGGGAGAAGACCCTCGGCGAGACCCTGGGAGGACCGGGCGCACACTTCCGCGGACTGGTGACGACCACGCAGACGGACCCCACCGACCCCACGTTGGCGGTGGGCAACGGCGGGCAGGTCGCACGGGAGGTCGCCGCCAATGCCCTGAGCCAGGCACTGGCCCAGAACTACACCGAGCGGCTGCTGCTGGAGGAAGTGCCGTGCCAGGACGAACCGGCCGGCCATTGGGTCTACGGACCCACCCGCACCCTCGACGTCGCCCCGGGGATCGCCGCGAGCTGGATGGGCACCTACCAGGGGGCCCTGAACACCGCAGGGGCCGCACCGAAGGACAAGGAGCCGTGCGGCGGCATCGCCGTACTCAGAAGCGGCACCCACTACGCCTTCCTGCAGGTCAACGCCTGCCTGGACACCGCCGCGATGACGCGGATCGTCCGTGCGGCCGTGGTCCGACTCTGAGGCAACGGCGACCGCGGAAAAACTCCACCCAACTTTTCCGGCACGGCCGGCATCTCCCCAGATGTACGGGGACGCAGAGCGCGTCCTGACCAACAGGGGGATCAGATGTTCGGCAACCAAGCAGCCACCAAGCACTCGCGCCGCAGCCTCATCGCCGGATCGGCGGCCCTGGCCGGGGCCGCCGCGATCACGTTCGGCATCGGCCTGCAGCCCGCCACCGCCAGCGGGGACACCGGCTCCGCCGGCCACGCGGCCGCCACCCGCACGGCAGCCTTGGCCGAGCCCGGCCTCGGCTCGTCCAACCTCATCCAGAGCGAGGACTTCTTCCAGCAGGGACTGTCCGCGGTTGGCGCCACGGTGGAACTGGCCGGGACCCAGGGCCTCTCGGCGTGCTCCGGCGAGGAGACGATGCGGGTCCTGACCAAGGGGAAGGCCGCCGGCTACGCCGACGTGGCCTGGACCTTCGACACCGCCGGCAGCCTGCTGAACGAGTCCGTCGCCGACCTCTCCAGCGACAAGTCGGCGGCCTCGTACGAGAAGCAGCTCAACGACCTGGTACGCAGCTGCCAGCACGAACCGGCCGGCCACTGGCACTACGGCCCGGGCCAGACGCTCACACTCACGGGCGGCGAGGCGCACTGGTACCCGTCCGTCAACGGCGACGGCGTCGTCTCCGGTGGCGTCGCGGTGATCCGCAGCGGCCAGCGGATCGGCATCGTCGAACTCGTCGGCGCGCCCAGCAACGACCCCGGCTACATGAAGGGCATCGCCGCCATCGCAATCAACCGCCTGGCGTCCTGACCCGGGGTGGCACCCGGGTGATCCGGGTGCCACCCATCTCATGCTGGCACCGCCGCAGCCTTCTTCTCTCGCTACGGGTGCCCTGCATGCCTGGCAGGCCGTGATGGTCAGCAGGGCTCTGTCTCAACGGTCGCTCCGACTGAACGGTGCCGGAGTCGATCCGTCATGTGTCGGACGAGTCGATCCAGTCGATCATTGCTGCGAGGTCCATCTCCCCGGTGAACTCGCCGGCTGCCAGCAGGGCCCAGTCACGACACTCTGCCACCGTCCGGGCCCAGGGCAGGGCCCGATCGACCTCCCAGTCGAGGTCAGGCCCGCTCACCCAGGACAGGCCGCCGTCGCGGCGAGTGCGCCAGATCAAGAAGCCCAGCACTGCCTGCTGATGCTCGGCCAGCTCATTGATGACCTCCACAAGATCATCGGCCCGCCAGAAGCTCCCTGGCCCCTCGCCGCCGGTCTGCAGCTCAGCGACCCTGGGCGGCAACACCCGTTCCCGGGCGCCGAGCTGAGTCAGCGCCCAACGCAGGCAGCCGGCCTCCGAATCGCCCAACGGTTCGGCGCGCATCTTCCAAGCCTCGTAGGCCTGGCGCAGCGCCGGGGCGGCCCGCCTTGCGCCCAGATCCCCCAATGCCTCCGCCGACCAACTGCGAACAGTGGTGTCTTCGCTGGTCAACAACCCGACGAGCACCTCCGCCGGTCGCATATCGCCGAGCGAGTTGAACACCTCGATCGCACACAGCTGTCCGAACCGTCCCAACCGCGGAACCACCGCAATCAGGGGTTCGACGACCTGCGACCCCAATGCGATCAACGCGTGCTGGGCATCCTCAGCCAACTCACTGCGGTCCGCGTCCAGCATCTCCAACAGGTCATCGATCGACTCCTCCATGGACCAGGAGTCTGCCGGGTACCCGACCTGGTCAGCCAACCCAATTTCACCCTCAGGTCACGGGAAGCGACCGATCGCATGCAGCGCTCCCTGCAACCGATGCTCCAGGCCGGGAGCCTCCGGCCGCAATCTGCGTGGCGATCCGACACCCAGGCCGGATACCGTGGCTGACCAGCGGCGACAGCACCAAGGCGGGGATATCAGTGGCGAGTGCAGCGAACAACGGCCGACGTGCGGAGCAGGCGGCGGTGCTGGCGGCGCTGCGTGAGTTCCCCGCCGGCGGCCTCCCGTCCGCGATCGGGCTCGCTGACGCCCTCGCCGTGCTTGAGAGCGTTGCTGACCTGCGCGGGCTCCCGCCGGCGTGGTGGATCGACTTCGATCAGGCCGTGCGCACAGGCAGTGCCTGGTGGACGGTCCGTGCGAGCGAGACCAACGACCGGCTGCACGCCCTGCTGCCCGGTGGCTGGCAGTGGGCGGTCTCGGTCTGCTCGCGCGACGGGCTCAAGCGCGAAGCGGCGCTGCTGGAGGACCGGCTGCCACACGGCCACCCGGCACTGTTGCCGCTGCTGGTGGTGCGCTGCTCGGACTGGGCCCCGCCGGTACGCCACCGCGCCGAACAACGTCTCGCACGGGCGCTGGCCGACGCTGCACCCGGAGATCTGGGTCTGGCGTGCGCGACGGCCTGGGCCTGCCAGCCGCGCTCGCGCGGAGCAGTCGCCGTCCGGCTGACCGCTGATCGCCTGCCCGACGCCGGACCGGCCCTGTGGCCGGCCCTGTTCGCATTCCCCGACCACCGCACCCGCCGCCGCGCTCTGGCCGAGGCACCGCAACACCTCGCAGTGAGCCAAGACCAGTTCGTCGCACTCGCGCTCACGGATCCGGACGTCACCGTCGCTCGCGGTGCCGCCGAACGCATCCTGCTGCAATGTGTCCCACCCCTCGACGCTCCCCTCACCAGCAGCGCCGAGATGGTGGTACGGCAACTACTGCTCGCCCGGATCCCCCAGGTGCGAGCTGCCGCGGTCACGGTACTGCGCCGCGGCCAGCGCCCGGACCTGGCCGTGCCCCTCCTGCTGGACCGCTCCACGCTGGTGCGCCAGACCGCACGCTGGGTGGTCCGCAGCCACGGTCAGGACCCCGCCGCCCAGTGCCGCAACCTGCTCGCCCGCGCCAGCGCCGACGCTCTGGCCGGCGCCGGCGCTGTCCAGGGACTTGCCGAATGCGGCGACGCCTCGGACGTCCCCTGGTTCCGGGTCCAGTTGGGCAGTCCCCGACCCAAGGCCCGAGCAGCCGCGCTACGCGCACTCACCTCGCTGGCTCCGCTGACCACAGCGGACCTCCTCGCCCTGCTGGAACACGACCACTCCCCCTCGGTCGGCCGTGCCGTCGTCGAAGCACTCACCGCCACCGCCCACCCCCTCCCCCACACACGGCTCCGGCACTGGCTCGCCCCCACGCAACGGCCGGAGCTGCGCCGCCGAGCCATCACACTGCTCCGGGCGAGCGACGCCTGGACCCGCCTGGCAACAGACCTTCAGCTGATCACCGACCCCGACCCGGACACGGCCCGCGCAGCAGAGTCAGACCTGCGCAACTGGCTCTCTCTCGCCTCACTCGGACACCGCCCGCCGTCACCGGAGAGCTCAGCGGCGATCGAATCCCTCCTGCCCGCCGCCGAAGCAGTCCTCGATACGCGAACACTGCATCAGATCCGCTTCCGGATTCCGAAGCAATAGCAGTGACGGGGGTGTTGGCTTGGCGACAGGAAGGCTGCGGTTGCAGCGCTACTCTGTGCCGATCGTTGGGGGCCCGGGTGATGTCCGATGGCAGGTAGGGCAGTGCTGGTCCGGCCATCGTTTGGCGTAGCAGTGGTCCGCAGCGGCCAGCGGATCGGCATCATCGAACTCGTCGGCGCGCCCAGCAACGACCCCGGCTACAAGACGGCATCGCCGCCATCGCAATAAACTGCTTGGCCTCCTGCCCCGGGGCACCACCCACCCACGAAGCCCTTCAGCGGCGCTACTCGAACCTCTACGATCATTTCCTTCCGCACCTGCCCGGAGGGGACTTCTTGGAGATCTTCCAGTTCGATCGCGACGAACGGCGCATCACCCAGCACGCGAGCGTCGGCCTGCTCGCCACGCGCATCGCCACAGGGAACGGTCCTGTCCACCTCACCCATCTGAAGGTCGAACCCGGCGGAACCATCGGCACCCACCCCGCCACATCGCCCCAGATGTTCCTGGTCATCACCGGAGACGGTTGGATCGCCGGCCCGGACGGCGCACGCTCCACGATCACCGCAGGTCAGGGCGTCTGCTGGGACCGCACCGAAGACCACACCTCCGGCACCGAGAACGGCCTCACGGCAATCGCCGTCGAAGGCACGCCACTTACCCTCTACGCCCCCGAAGCTCCGGGAGCTCCCAACAACTGACGCTCGCCAGCCACCAGGGCCCGGTGACCTTCGGTCGCCGGGCCCACAACATCACGCTCATCGCTGCCCTCAACCGCGGCGGCGACCTTGATGCCCGAACTGCACCCGCTGTCCGGGCATCAAAACAGCCCGCACCTCACTCGGGTCGTTGCCGTGCGCGGAGCAATCGGCCAACCCGCCACGACGGCCGTGCTGGGCTGGACGCGGGCTGTCCCCCTGATCCTCAGCCGATGGCTCGCTTCGTGCTTGGGCAGGCCGCCCTGCCGTCGGCAGCGGGAGTCCAGCGGCACCACGTGTCAGTAGGTCATGGCATGGTGGCGCCCGGACGAAGTCATGGAAGAAGCCGAGGTGGCCACGCTGGCAGAACGACTGCGGGACCACTGGGATCGGTTGGGTGCCACGGAACAGGCATGGCTTACCAACGTGTGGCCGGGGTGCGCACCGGACGATCGGCTTCCCGGTCTGGTCTGTGTGTCAATGGAGCGCAAGGCCAAGTGGGTGGACGCGTGCTGGATCGGTGTCGTGCTGGGGCTCGGGCATCGGTCACTGCGCCTGCACGAGTTGAACCCGCAGGCACGCTGGCACCGCAGGCCGTCGAAGTTCCGGCTGGATGCCATCACCACCGTCAGCTTCGGGGGCAGCTACGAACGAATCCTGGAGGAGTTCGCCGGCGAGCGCCCCGAACCGGACGTTCAGTGAGGTGGTGGACGCCGGCTGGGTGCCCCGGCTGAATGTCTCGGTCATCGAACCGAGAAGCGGACAGCCCTCAATCGTCGGCGGCGACGACGAGTCTCAAGAGCAAGCGTTCCTGGTCGACGGCGACGTACTCGTGGAAGTCGACGTGCACACCGCCCCAGTCATGGAGGGCCTTGCTCCCCAGATCTCCCAGGGAGTAGCAGTTGGTGGCCGAGTCGACAATGGCGAAAACCTGCGAGGCGAGATCCGCTTCCAGGGACTCCGGGACCGGGCAGTGCTGGTCGACCCAGTCGCGAAGCCTGGAGAGGGCCTCGGCCTTGCCGATCAGCTGGTAGGAGTGTTCTGTGACGTGCTTGAGCCAGTATGGGCCGTGGCGGTTTCCGGACGGTTCGACGCCGCCGCCTGCGTAGTCGTCGCGGAACTGTTCGTGGGCGATGAGCGCCGTGAGCAGCTCGCTGTCCTGGGTGTCCTGCGGGATGCGGAATGACTTCACATCGACCCAGCGGTAGCCGTGACCGCCGGGCTCCGTGAAGTCGTAGTCGCGGAAGTTCAAGAAGGTCTGAGCATCGAAGACAAGCTGTGTCACCGCTCCAGGCTATCCCGCCGCGAAACGAAGACGCGTAGCGGCTGATCAGCGGGAGGTCGGTGTTGATCGCGCCTTGCTCGTGGCGGCGAAATCCGGGTCCTCGGCGAAGAACTCGGCCCACACCGCCGCTCTCCGGGCCTGCCGCCCGGCGGCGCGGATGCGCGGGCCGTCTCGCTGGCAGCGAGATCCAGCGGCGAGGACACCGGTACGCCGCCGAGCCTCCTCGGAATTCCCAATAGCCCAGCGCAGCGCCGTGGCTGCTGACTGAGTAACCAATCCTGTATCCACCGCAGGTCACCGACGCGGCCCGGGACGGGCTTGGGGACGGGAATCGGGCAGGCCGTGGAGCCTCCCTGTGCTCAGTTCGGCGGGCCGGCTGGCGGGTATGGCGGCACTGGTGGCGTGTGCCACGGATTTGTGCCCGGCGGTGCAAGGGAGGTCTGCGGCGGTGACGGTGTCCCCATAGCCGACGGCGGCCCGTAGCCGGCCGGCGGTGCGGCCGGGGGCTGTGGCGCTCTGGCGACCCGCAGTGCGGCGATGGCGGTAATGAGCCCGGTGGCGGCGGTGATGATTCCCGCGATGTCGACCGAGGATCCCGACGAGCCTGGAACGCTGCCTTTGCTCGTCTGCCCGGGCAGCAGGAGCACGGCGACCACCAGGAACAGAACGCCCGCGATGACCAGGATGAGTGCGTTGCGCGCCAGTTTCCGTGCTCGCGGCGACCACGGGTGTCTCAACTCTGCAGTTCCGTCCCGCTTCCCCATGGGGAACACCGTAGAACGATCACGTGGATCGGGGACAGGTTCCGCAGGATACGGCTGACCTGCCACGCGTGGAGAGAGAGGCCGTCCGCTTCAGCCGCCGACTCCACACCCGAGCCCGACGCGACTGTTCGCGGGGCGGCCGACCTACGACGCCCCGTTCATGCGCGCCTGCCGCGACTGCGGAGCCCTGACGCCCTTTCTCAGCGAAGAAGCCCGTCGACGGCTCGACGCCGAAGCCGACTCGCTGGGCGGCGTCCAACGCTCGTGATCCGGTAGGTCCGCACGTCGCTACGTCCGCCAGGCCCAGGCCGCAGGATCGGCGGCCCGGATCCGGGCGAGCTGAGCGGCGAGTTGGCGTATCTGCTCCAGGAAGCCGTTCAGCGCCGTGGCAACGATGAGGGTCTCCTCAGGGCTCAGCTCGCAGTCGTCGAACTTGACAGGAGCGGCAGCTGGCGCGGCCGATCGGGCGCGCCCGGATACGCGATGTTGTACGCCTCGCCGACCCGGTACACCGCCCCCGCCGAGTTCTGCGACTTCCTGCGACACGACAGCCCCAGATAGCCCGAAAGGCCGCCCCCGCCTGATCTGGTACGGCCCGATGTCGCCTGCGATCACGGCACGGCGTTGCAGGTTACCCACTGGGCCAGGGCTATCAGCGTGGACTCCACGCTGTCGGCCATGTGGTCACGCAGCGCCTCGACCTCCTCGCAGGTGTCGCCCAGGACCGGATCGGTGCGCAACAACTGCCAGGACTGCTGGACCACGCTGCCGTCGCCCTGTTCGCGGAAGTGCCAGCTCCAGCGCACGATGCCGTGGTCGGCTCCACCGACGACGAAGGCGAACGCGGCCCCCGGATCGGCCTGCACCACCTCGGACTCGGTTACCCATTCGCGTCCGCCCCGGCGGTTGCGACCGCTGAAGCGGGCGCCGACCCAGGGCCCGTCGCCAGCTGCGTAGCTCACCGCGCTGGCGCTAGGACTCCACGTCTCGATCAGAGCCACGTCGCTGACAAGGCGATAGAGAGCATCGGGTGTCGCGTTCACCCAGCATCGCCGGGTGAACACGAAAGGAGTCAGGTCGAGCCCGGCCAACGGGTGCGGCGAGTCGGCGGTACGCAGGTCGGTTGCGGCGTTCATGGGTTCCTGCCGGGAGCGAGAAGGGGAGAGAGGCATGCAGCTCATCCTGTGGCCCGCGGTCGGGACCAGCCAGACCCCACGGATACCTACCCCAGCAGGGTGAGGTACCGAACGCCGCAGCTACGCATACTCGGAACCATGAACAAGCACGGGCAACTCGCCGACTTCCTCCAGGTACGCCGGGGCCAACTGCGACCCGAGGACCTCGGGCTGCCGACCTACGGTGAGCGGCGCCGGGTGCCAGGTCTGCGACGGGAGGAGCTCGCGATGCTCGCCGGCATCAGCGCGCCCTACTACACCCGCCTGGAGCAGGGCCAGTCACGCAACGCCTCCCCCGAGGTATTGGACGCCATCGCGAGGGCCCTGCGACTGGACGAGTCCGAACGTGCCCATCTCCACACCCTGGCGCGTGCCCCGAAAGGAGGGAAACCCGCGGCGCGGCCACGGGCAGAACGAATCACTACGGCGACCAGCGCGCTGCTGGCAGCCCTCGATGGCACACCCGCCATCGTCATGGGAAGGCGCAGCGATGTCCTGGCCTGGAACCGTCAAGGCCACGTACTGTTCGCCGGCCATCTCGATTCGACCAGCCCCGAGGACCCCGGTCGTCGGCCGAACATGGCCAAGCTGGTGTTCCTCGACGCGCACACCCGTGACCTCTACGCCGACTGGCCCGCCAAGGCCAGGGCCGTAGTGGGCAACCTGCGGCTGACGGCCGGCCGGTACCCGGAGGATCCGCAACTGGCCGCGCTGATCGGCGAGCTGACCATGCGCAGCCCGCAGTTCGCCACGATGTGGGCCGACCACCGGATCCTGGCCTGCGACAGCGCCGACTACAAGATGCGCCACCCCCTGGTCGGATCCCTGACCGTCACTCAGCAGACCTTGCAGAGCCCACAGGGCGACGGTCCGGTTCTCGTGGTGGCTACCGCTGTCCCCGGTTCCCCCTCGGCCACAGCCCTGGCACTTCTCGCCCACACCACCGCCTACACCTCCGCACCGCGGGACCCGGCCCCGCAGTACCACGACGCCGAGCCCCCCAGCACGGGCTGACCCGGGCCCCTCCGCAGCCCGATCGCGGCCCGCTACGTGCTCATCGCCGTAGCGTTCCGCTCGCCTGTCCCTGCGTCCCTGCCTGCCCTGAACACAGCCGCGCGCTCCGCTCAGCGGCACCGCCGCCCACGACGCACTCCCCGAACTACGGCACCGCAACGTGGCTGCCGCATGCCCAAAACCAGTAGAGGAACAACCATGTCCAAGCGAAGCATCATGACCACCGTCTCGGCGCTCCTCGTGGCCGCGGCAACCCTTACCGCCGCCGCACCGGCCGGCGCCGCACCGGCCAGCGCCACGCCGGCGGCCCGCGGTGCGCTGACCGATGTCCGCATCGCCGACCACTTCGACCTTTCCGCAGGCCAGACGCCGGAGAACGTCACCTTGCTGCCGGATGGCACAGCGGACGTCACCTTCGCCGCCGCCCACCAGGTCGCCCAGATCACCCCGGGAGGCCGGACTCGCATCCTGGCGACCCTGCCCGCGCCTGCGGACGGCGGGGTCCACACGCCGGTTCTCGGCTTCGCTCTGACCACTGGGATCGTCCGCACCCCGGACGGCACCTTGTATGTGCTGTACGCGACCGGCACCGCCGACCTGACCGGGCTGTGGCAGATCCGTCCCGGGCACACCCCGCAGCGCATCGCCGCGCTGCCCGCCACCGGCCTGCCCAACGGGCTGGCATTGGACCAGAACAGCAAGCAGCTCTACATCACCGACTCAGTGCTCGGCACGGTGTGGACCGTCCCCACCACCGGCGGTACCCCCACCGCGTGGTCCACCGCCCCCGAACTCGCCTCAACCGGGTTCCTCGGAGCCAACGGCGCCAAGGTCCACAACGGCGCACTGTGGGTGACCAACCTCGACAAGGGCACCCTCCTGCGGATCCCCATCGACACCCGTAACCGCGCCGGAGCGCCCCAGGTCCGGGCATCCGGACTGGTCGGCCTTGACGACTTCGCCTTCACCGGCCGCGGCGACCAGGTCCTGGCAGCGCTCAACGGCCCCAACCAGGTCGTGCTCATCCAGCCCGACGGCACCAGCACCACCGTTCTGGACGCCTCCGACGGACTCCAGGGCCCCACCTCCATCGCCCTGCACGGCAACGACGTGGACGTCTTCAGCGCCGCCTACACCACCGCCACCGACCCCAACCTGCTGCGCGCGCACCTGCGCGGAAGCCGCCTGTAGGACCGGCCCGCTGCACAGAGGAGCACATCCTGACCGACATGACTCTCGGCAACGTCAAGGTGACCCGCGTCGAGGAGGTACACGGACTGGTCGGCATGTCCCCCGGCCAGATAGTCCCAGGCTCGCCAAAGACACGACTGGGACTGCCCCGCGGATAGAGCCGATTCACCGGGAGGGCCCTCTTCTGAGCTGCCTCCGATGACGGCGCCAACGGGGAGCCTGTCGGCAGTCAGTCCCACTCATGCTGCCTTGTGGGCAAGGAGCGTGCCCGTCGCGTCGTCGACATCAATGGCGCTGTTCAGTGCCCTCGATGCGGGGGTCTTGCCCCGGCGGGAACGCACACCACAAGCGGGAGATCAGAAGTACGACGGCAGCGCCGGGACATGGTCACCGTTACCGATGCGGCAGAACCCGGACGGTGACCGTGTCCGGAGCGACGGGTTCCGGAGGGGCGGTCATGGCCGGTCCGCCCGCAGCGGCTGGTCGACGGCATGCTCGGGGCAGGCGACGACCGGCCAGCCGTACCGGGCGCCGCCACCGTCGCCGGTGTAGACGTGGCCGGCCGGGACCAGCGGCCACCCGGCCGGCCGGCGACGCTACTACCTCGACGCTTTGGAGGAACTCGCCGCGCCGTGAGCGGCACAGCGCCCGCGGGAACTGTCACACCGCTGAGCTAGCTTTCCGGCATGGGCATCTACTTGGTCAGCTGTGACGCCGACGACTGGTCGGACGAGGATGTGTACGGCGAGACAGCAGCCGCAATCAATCAGGAACTCCTACGGCGCGAACACCCGTCCTTCGCCGCGCCTGTGCCGACACCCTTCATGCGCGGCACAGGGTCTATGTTCGAGGAGAAGCTCACTGCTGGACTGGTCTGTCCTGCTGCCCCTACCTCTGGCCGAACCCCTCGTCCTGGACCTGCCCAACGCCCACGACGACGTCACCGTCGTACGCAGCGCCGACCAGGCCCTGGCCGCAGCTCGGCACCTTGCCCAGGTGATCGGCCTGCCGCCACAGACCCCGCAGCATTGTGACAACCTCGAGATCGGCCTTTGGTTCGACGACACCGAGGCCACCAGCGCTGCAGCAGCCACCCACCCAGGCGCCTGGACCGAAGACCTGGACAGCACCTTCTACGTCGCCACGTACCTGCGCGCAGCGCAGCACTCGCTGCAACGCCACGCCCCGATCAGCTACACCTGAACCCACCGCCGCCACCGCGCCGGAGCAGCCCCCGCTGCCCAGCGCGATCAGCCGGTAAAGAGGCCGCCAGATGACACCCACTGACGATCGTCAGCTTCCTTCCGCGCTCGCGGCCGTGGCCGCGATCACGTTCGACTACGCCGACGGCGAAGGCGTCGACTTTGAGCCCTACCCCGCATTCTGGTCCGCCGACGAGACCACCGAGTGGATCCGGGCCTGGACCGGGAACCGCGGACTGACCGGCGAGGAGTGGCGGGTGTTCGGCATGGACGGTACCGGTGGTCAAGGTGCGTTCTGGCTGACCCGCCTCAACCGGCCACTGAGCGACCAACCCATCGTGTTTCTCGGCTCTGAGGGTGAGACCGGCGCGGTCGCACGCGACCTGCACAGCTTCCTGTGGCTGCTGGCCGACGGCATGGGCCCCTACGAGGCGATCAACCCGCGGCAGCGCGACCGTGCCCCGCGCCCTAACCCGGAACTGGCGGCCATCGCTGAGCGGTTCGCTCCTGCCGCACGCCAATCGGCAGCCACCGTGATAAGTCTGGCCATAGAGGAGTTTCCCGCCTTCGATGAAATGATCAAGGAACGCTGTCGGTGAGAGCCGCCTCGATGCTGCATCAGGGGGCAGCCTCGAGCCGCGATTCCCGCTCACCTATGGTCGCGTCGCTCCCAGGAGGCGGGGAGTTTTCGACATGGTGACGATCGCCTGTGAGTCGATCATCGCCCGCGCCGAGCAGTCCAACGGCCCCCGCCCTCGCACGAGGCCGCAAGCATCGCCCATGCCTACAAGAAGGTCACGGGCGGTCTGCCCCACTGCGTCAACACCGCCATCCACCCTGCTACGCCCCAGTCAGACCCGACCACTCACGGCCACGACTCACAGCTCTCAACTGCCGTAGGTGCAACCCGGTCAACGATGAACTGACCCTGGCCGCCGACTCGCCCCCAGCCCCAGAACCCTCGAGCGCATCTCGGCCCCATGAACACCTACCGCCGCCCCTGGCCCTACCAGCGGTACCCACGAGACATCAGGCGCCGTGTATCGCCACGGCCGCCAGACACACCACCACCGGGTCCACCACATCGACGCGATGTTCGACGCGATCAACGAGCGGGACATCGAGGCCAGGAGCAGAACGCCCAACGAAGGGCGGTCGCCGACGAACTGAAAGCCAACCCGAACAAGGGAGCCGAGAGAGGCCACGTCCATCCGCTGTGCAGCCGCACCCACTCCGGGTCCTGGCGGGCCTCCAGGATCGCGCCGTCGATGTCATTGTCTAGGAGCCGTCGCTGGGTAGCGCGCAGATGCCGGGTGAGCTCGGCACGATGGTCGTCTTCCAGCGGAACGGGACCTGCATCTCGAAGGCCACCGAGGGGCCGAGCGCGGTTGTCTGATCGATCCAGCGACTCCTAGCTACGCTGAAACGCAGCACCTCCGTCGTACCGCCGGGGTAACCCGGAGCCTACGGCAGCGTGCCGGTGACCTCCAGCTCCATCCGCAACTCCCCCTCGCGGGCGTCGTTGATGGCGTGGAGTTGGGCCGAGGTGAGGAGGTATTTCAGGACCGGGCGCTCGACGCCGATCTCGGGCGTAAACCACACCATCTCCGTCACCCGCCAGACGAGCGTCCGCTGGTACGAAGGTCCGATGCTGTAGAAGTCTGCCTGCAAGGCAAGGAACCTGCCGGCCGTTGTGGCGACGGGTGCCTCCTTCACTTCCAGTCCCACCTGGAGGCAGATCGTGCCGCCGGACAGTGTCGGGGCGCATCGGCCGCCGTTCGCGCCGGTGCACCCAGGCGCGGGCCGACTGGACGTATGCGCGGGACGTAGATCCTTTCACCCGGTCGGCCGACCTGCGGCGGGGGCGGTCTCGTCGTGTCCCACTCGAAAATCCTGCTTCCCACGAGTGAATTTTCTCCCGAATGCCCGCAGCCGGGTCGCCGCGACGAGGACAATGCCTGCAAGCTTTGTCCTACCTCCTGTCTCGGAGCCCCGGGCCGGGACCCCTTCCGACTACGGCTGGCGACCAGCCGTCCCCGAGGAGCAGCACGTGAACACTTCGGCCAACCCCGCCGCCGCCGAGGGCGACGAGTCTGCGTACCACACCCGGAGCCTGCTGGCCCGGGACGGTTCCGCAGACCGGGCCATGCTGAGCCGGGTCCTTCCGGACGACGGCCTCTCGCGGCTCGACGTGGCTGCTTTCCAGGCGTCCATCTGACGTTGCTCCCTACTGCTCCGCTCCGACCCCGTCACGGTCGGAGCAACGCGGCGGAGCGCCCCCGGCGCCGTCCGGCTCGGGGGCGTACGCATGTCCCGGGCACGTCTGATTTTCTGTCATTTCGTAGGTTTGGCAGACGAGATGAATGATTTCTGGGGTGACCGACCCTGGATTCCCCTGTGCCATACTCAGCCACGCAGGGGTAGCCCTCAGCACCAGGTGCTCGGTGAGACTGCCCGGCCCCGGGGCCGGATTCCAGCCTTCCCGCTCCCGGATCAGCGGATCCCGTGCGAGGCGATGAGGGGCTATGGTGCAGCAGACGAGTACCGTCCGGCAGCCCGAGGCGGACGGCCTGGCGGGAGCGGGGCCCGCTCCCGCCGCTCCGCTGAGCCAGTTCGTGGTCAAGGTGCACAGCCGGTGCGACCTGGCCTGCGACCACTGCTACGTCTACGAGCACGCCGACACCAGCTGGCAGCACCGGCCTCTGGTTTCTTCCGAGGACGTGCTGCGGCGCACGGCCGAGCGCATCGCCGAGCATGCCCGCGCCCACCGGCTGCCCGGCGTCCGGGTGGTGCTGCACGGTGGCGAGCCGCTACTGGCCGGCCGGGCCCAGGTGCGGCGGGCGGCCGAGGAGCTGGGCGCCGCGCTGCGCGGGGTCTGCCGACTAGACCTGCGCATCCACACCAACGCAGTGACCCTGAACGAGCAGTGGCTGGAGCTCTTCGACGAGTTCGACGTCCGGATCGGCATCTCGCTGGACGGCGACCGCGCGGCGCACGACCTGCACCGGCGCTACGCCGATGGCCGCAGCAGCTACGACAAGGTGCTGCGGGCGGTCCGGCTGCTAGACACCCCCCGCTACCGGCACCTGTACGCCGGGCTGCTGTGCACCGTGGACGCCCGCAACGACCCGCTGCGGGTCTACCGGGCCCTGGCCGAACTGGCCCCGCCCCGGATCGACTTCCTGCTGCCGCATGCCACCTGGGCCAACGAGCCCTGGCGGCCCGAGGGGCCGGGCCGGGAGACCGCCTACGCCGACTGGCTGCTCACCGTCTTCCGCGCCTGGGACGCCGACGGGCGGCCGTTCCCGGTGCGCATGTTCGACTCGGTGCTGCGCACCCTGGTCGGCGGCAGCAGCCTGGTCGAGTCGCTGGGCCTGGGCCCGGCCGACCTGGCCGTGGTGGAGACCGACGGCAGCATCGAGCAGGCCGACTCGCTGAAGACCGCCTACGATGGCGCCCCGGCCACCGGGCTGGACGTGTTCCAGCACGACTTCGACCGGGTGGCCGCCCACCCCGCGGTCGCCGGACGGCAGTTGGGCCTGGCCGGGCTAGCCGCGGAGTGCCGGGCCTGCCCGGTCGTGCAGTCCTGCGGCGGCGGCCTCTACGCCCACCGGTACCGCGCGGAGGACCACGGCTTCGACCACCCGAGCGTCTACTGTGCGGATCTCTATGCCCTGATCGAGGGCGTTCGCACGCACGGGCGGACGGACCGTCAGAATGCGTCCATTCCAACGGCCTTGGAGCTGCGGCACCTGGACGAGCTGGCCTCCGGCCGTGGCGGCGCGGCGGCGGTCACCGCGCTGGCCGCCCGCGAGGCCGAGATCAACCGCCAACTGGTCCAGCTGGTCGCCCCCGGCGTGGAGAGGGCCAGCCGGCGCCACGGGTGCCCCGACCCGGCGGCGGTCTGGGAACTGGTCGAGGCACTGGACCGGGAGCACCCAGCTGCCCTGGACACCGCGCTCACCGCCCCCTTCGTCCGCACCTGGGCCCTGCGGGCCCGGACTGACGCCGCGGCGAGCCTGGACGGACTGGCCGAGACGGCGCTCGCGGCCGCCCTGCGTGCCGGGCGGTCGGCCGAGCTGGAGCTACCGCTGCGCCCGGACGGCGTGCTGCGGCTGCCTGGCCTCGGGGCCCTGGCCACCGCCCGCCCAGTGGGGCCGGAGACCGCCGACCGGCGCTGCCGGGTCCGTACCGACGCCGAGGGCTTCCGGGCAGTCTGGGAGCGGGGCGAGGCCCGGGTGGAGTTCGCCGCGCCGGAGCGGGAGCCGCGCTGGCAGCCGCTGCGCGGCTGGACGCTGACGGCCCCCTGCGCGGGCGAGCCGCTGAGCTGGACCGTCGTCCTGGAGGACACCGACCCGGAGCGGGCCGGACACGACTGGCAGGTGACCGGGCGGCTGGAGCTGGATGAGGCGCTGGCCTGGCGTCAGGAACTGCAGGGGGCCTGGGAGTTCGTCTGCCGCGAGCTGCCGGAGCTGGCGCCCGGCCTGGCCGCCGGGCTGCGGGCGGTCACCCCGCTGGCCCCCGGCGGTGGCGGGCAGGCGATCAGCGGCGCGGCGCGGGACGCCTTCGGCACCGTCGGGGTGGCCCGGCCGGGCGCCGCGGACACCCTGGCGCTGCTCCTGGTCCACGAGTTCCAGCACGTCAAACTGGGTGCGGTGCTGGACCTGTACGACCTCTTCGACCGGAACGACCCGCGCCGCTACCGGGCTCCCTGGCGTCCGGACCTGCGGCCCCTGGAGGGCCTGCTCCAGGGGACCTACGCGCACGCGGCGGTGGTGGAGTTCTGGCGGGCCCGGCACCGCTCCGCACTGGCGGCCGGCGAGACCGGTACCACCGAGCACGCCTGGGAGGAGTACCGGCGCTGGCTCGGGCACACGTGGGAGGCCCTGGTCGCCCTGGACGGCTCGGGCAGTCTGTTGCCGCTGGGTGGGCGTTTCACCGCCGGGCTGCGGGGCACGCTCGCGCCGTGGCGGGCGGAGACCCGGGCCGCGGCGGCTGAGGGCCCCCGGGACTGAGAGGGGTTCCGGATGGCGTCGGCGGACACGCCCATGGCGGCGGCCGAGACCGCCCGCGACCGGGCGGCGCTGGTGGCCGACCTGCGCCGGCTGGGCCTCGGCCGCGGGGCCACGGTGCTTGTCCAGTCCTCGATGCGGGCCGTCGGGCCAGTCCGGGGCGGCGCGGAGACGGTGGCCGGGGCGCTGCTGGAGGCCATCGGCCCGCGCGGCAACCTGCTCGTCTACACCGCGACCGTGGAGAACTCGCTGACCTCCCCGTTCTACCGGGAGGGCACCGCCGGGCTGGACGAGGCCGGGCGGCGCCGCTACCAGGACGCGATGCCCGGCTTCGAGCGCCGTAGCACCCCCTGTTCCCCGTCGATGGGCGTGCTCTCGGAGGTGGTCCGCCGGCTGCCGCGGGCCCGGCGCAGCTCGCACCCGAAGACCTCCTTCGCCGCCGTCGGTCCCCAGGCCGCCGCACTGACGGCCCGTCACCCTCTGCACCAGCACCTGGGACCGGACACCCCGCTGGGCCGCCTCTACCGCGGGGGCGGCCTCGGACTGCTACTGGGCGTGGGCTTCGACCGATTCACCCCCTTCCACCTGGCCGAATACCTGCTGCCGGACCGTCCGACACGCGCGTACGCCTGCAAGATCGGACCTCCAGGGCAGGCGCGCTGGGTGCGCTTCCGCGACCTGTGGCTACCCGACCGCAACTTCGCGGAGCTGGGGAGGCGGGTCTCCGCCTCGGTGCCGGTGGCCGAGGGGCGGGTCGGCGAGGCGTCCGCGCTGCTGGTGCCGGTCCGTCCGGCGGTGGACGCCGCGCTGCGGCACTGGGCCGACACGGTCGGCTGAGCCCATGTCCTCGCCGTGGCCAATGCCCTTCTGGTAGCTCGGTGTTGACTGAGCGTTGACACAGGAGGTTCCATCTCTGTACGAGGTGCACGATCCGGCGGGGGCGGGGATGAGCGACCAAGGAAGTTGGGATGAGGATATTCCCCGGCCGTTCTTCTTCCTGAGCTACGCCCACTCGCCTCGGGGTGCCGGCCGGGCTGGGCCGGTGGCCCACCACTGGGAGGACCGGCTTTTCCACGACCTGTCCGAGGCGGTCGGCGAGCTGGCCGGACTGGCCGACAACGAGCCAGCCGGCTTCATGGACCGGGGGCTCAAGCTCGGCGACGGCTGGTCGGCGGAGATCACCGAGGCGCTGGCGCACTGCCGGGCCTTCGTCCCACTCTACTCGCCCCGGTACTTCCGCTCCCAGGCCTGCGGCCAGGAATGGAGCGCCTTCGCCTCGCGCGAGGTGCTGCCGCGCAACCGGACCAGCGGGCACGCCTCGGGCGTGGTCCCGGTGCAGTGGGTGAGCGTCCGCCACGAGTTACTGCCCCCGGTGGCCAGGGCGTTGCAGTTCAACCACCGGGACTTCGGCGAGGAGTACGTCGAGGAGGGACTCCAGACGCTGCTCAAGGCGCGCTACTTCCGCACCCAGTACGAACTGGCGGTGCACCGGCTCGCCCAGCGGATCGTCCAGGTGGGCCTGGACACGGCCATCCGGCTCGGCGGCCGACGGGACTTCCAAGACCAGCGCAGCGCATTCGAACCGCCGGACCGGCGCCGGAGCTTACACATCACGGTGCTCGCCTGCGACCGCAAGAGCGTGCCCGAGGGCCGTTCCCCGGACAGCTACGGCATCAACGCGGTGGACTGGCAACCCTTCGGCGAGGACAGCGACAGCAGCATCGCCAAGCGCGCCGCCGCAATCGCCCGGCAGTGGGACTTCCACCCCACCGTGCACGACCTGGCCGCCGAGGACGTCGAGGCGGCCGAGGCCGACGGGGCCGGACCGCCCGCGCCCAGCGTGCTGTTGCTGGACCGCTGGGCGCTGCTGCACCCGGACCGCCGGGCGCTGCTGCAGCGGTTGGACGCGCAGAACCCACTGTGGATGGCCTTGTTGGAACCGTGGGACGCGGACGATCCGGAGTGCAACGGCAGGCAGGAGGAGTTGCGGCGACTGGCGGACGAGGTACTGCTGAACCTGCGCGCCGACCGCCGCCGCAGACCGGGTGCGGACACCCTCTCCTCGCTGGCCGAGTTCGAGGAGGCGCTGCCGCGCGCCGCCCTGGTCGCCATGCATGCCTTCGACGACTGGCGCCGCCGGGCCCAGGGGTCGCCGGAGCGGACCGGACCGGCCAAGCCGACGCTGCGCGAGAGCACCGCGCGCGGCGCCCAGCCGTCGCGCGGGACCCCAGGCGGCCCGTCGCTCCCGCTGCGCCTAGCCGAGTACCGTCCCGAACCGTCCCCACTCGAACCTTCCTGGCACCACCCGGCCGACCCGACAACGCTAGACCCCAGGGGAGGGGCTGATGAGTGATCAGCTGTTCGATGGCTTCGAGGACACCGAGCAGGAGGTCCGGCCCGAGCGGGACCGCGCCGGGCGGATCATCACCTTCTACTCCTACAAGGGCGGCACCGGCCGCACCATGTCGCTGGCCAACACCGCCTGGTTGCTGGCCGCCAACGGATACCGGGTACTGGTGGTCGACTGGGACCTGGAGGCCCCAGGCCTGGACCGGTTCTTCAGCCCGTTCCTCGACCAGACCGCGCTGGATGCCTCGACCGGCGTGATCGACCTCATCCACGACTACGCCGAGCGCAGCGAGGAGGAGGCGTTCACCCCCGTGGAGATCGCCGAGGCGGCCCGGGTCCGGCCGCACGTGCTCTCGCTCTCCTGGCCGGACTTCCCCCACGGCGGCGCCCTGGACCTGCTCCCCGCGGGCCAGGCCAGCAGCGACTTCGCCGTGGTGGTGGCCAACACCAACTGGGAGGACTTCTACGCTCGGCGCAACGGCGCCCAGTTCTTCCGCGCGCTGCGCGCGGACATGGCCCGGCACTACGACTACGTGCTCATCGACAGCCGTACCGGCCTCTCCGACATCCAGGAGATCTGCACCGTCGAGATGCCCCACGACCTGGTGGTCTGCTTCACACTGAGCGGGCAGAGCATTGAGGGCGCGTCCCGGATCGCGACCAAGGTGGTGGAGCGCTACGCCCGCAGGGACATCCGGGTGCTGCCGGTGCCGATGCGCATCGACGACGGAGAGAAGGGCAAGGCGGACGCGGGCCGCGTCTACGCCCGGCGAGCCTTCGCCAACCTGCCGCAGGGACTGGTCGATGCGGCCCGCGAGCACTACTGGGACTCGGTGGAGATCCCCTACCTGCCCTACTACGCCTATGAGGAGATCCTAGCCCCCTTCGGCGACAAGCCCGGCACGCCCACCTCGATGCTCTCCGCCTGCGAGCGGCTGGTCTCCGCACTGACCGACGGGCGAGTGACGGCCCTGCCGCCGATGGACGAGGACGTGCGGCTGCGCTACGCCGAGCGGTTCGCCCGGCCCCGCCCGGCCGCCCGGGAGGACGTCTTCGTCTCCTACATCGCCGAGGACAGGATGTGGGCTGAGTGGATCACCTGGCACCTGGAGCAGACCGGAGCCCGGGTCCACCCGCGGGAGTTGGAGGAGCCGGTGCGCTCCGAGTCGGAGCGGCTGCGCGCGACGGCGTCCCGCACCGTGGCGGTCTGGTCCCCCGCCTACGCCCGCGCGGTGCAGAAGCGGCTGGCCCGTGACGTGGTCGGCGGCGAGCTGGCCGATCAGCCGGTCGACCTGGTCACCGTCCGGGTCGGCGACTCCCGCCCCACTGGCGCGCACGCCGCCGGGGTCTCGGTGGACCTGAGCCGGGCCGAGGAGGACCAGGCGCGCGAGCAGCTGCTGCGCGCGATCAGTCCGTCCGGTGCGGAGAGCCGGGGCGCGGTCGGCGACGGCCCGCGCTTTCCCGGGCTGCGCCCGGCGATCTGGAACGTCCGGCTGCGCAACCAGTCCTTCACCGGCCGCGCCGCTGTGCTCGACCGGCTCCGCGACCAGCTACGCGAGCAGCAGGGCGGCCGCTCCACCGTGGTGCTGCCCACCCCGCAGACCCTCTACGGCCTCGGCGGCGTCGGAAAGACCCAGATCGCACTGGAGTACGCGCACCGCTTCATGGCCGACTACGACCTGGTCTGGTGGATCGAGGCCGAGGAGCCGGAGCAGGTGGCCGTCTCGCTCACCGACCTGGCCCGCCGGTTGGAGCTGAGGGTCGGTGAAAACGCCTCTGAGAACGCCGACCTGGTGAAGGAGACGCTGCGCCTGGGCACCCACCCCAAGGCCCGGCGCTGGCTGCTGATCTTCGACAATGCGGACGACCCGGCCAACATCGTCCGCTACTTCCCCGGCGGTCCGGGCGACGTGCTGGTCACCTCGCGGAACCAGTCCTGGTCCGGCCAGGCCCAGCCGCTGGAGGTGGACATCTTCCAGCGTGAGGAGAGCGTGGACCACCTCCGCCGCCGGGTACCGGAGCTGAGCACCACGGATGCCTCGCTGGTGGCCGAGGCAGTCGGCGACCTGCCGCTGGCCGTGGAGATCGCGGCCGCCTGGCTGGAGACCACCGGCGTCCCGGTGGGCACCTATATCGAGCAACTGCGCACCGAGGCGGTCAACGTGCTGGCGGCGGCCGAGCCGGCCGACTACCCGACCACCTTCGGCGCCACCTGGAAGGTCTCCATCGCCCGGCTGCGCGAACAGTCCCCGGCCGCGGCGCGGCTGCTCCAGCTCTGGGCCTTCTTCGCGCCCGACTCCATCTCCCGGAGCCTGGTCTACAACGACCAGATGATCGACTCGCTGGTCCCCTACGACGAGGACCTCCGCGACAAGTACATGATGGGCAAGCTGCTGCGGGCCCTCAGCCGCTACGGACTGGCCCGGGTGGACAGCACCAGCAGCACCTTCCAGGTGCACCGCATGGTTCAGGCCGTGGTCAGGGCGGAGATGACCGCGGAGGACCTGGAGAACACCGTCCACGAGGCGCACCGGATCCTGGTCGGCGCCCGCCCCGACGAGGGGGACACCGACGACCCCAGGAACTGGCCGCAGTTCGAGCTGATCTGGCCGCACCTGGGCCCCTCCAACGCAGA
Source organism: Streptacidiphilus jeojiensis (assembly GCF_042510965.1). Taxonomy (NCBI): domain Bacteria; kingdom Bacillati; phylum Actinomycetota; class Actinomycetes; order Kitasatosporales; family Streptomycetaceae; genus Streptacidiphilus; species Streptacidiphilus jeojiensis. The sequence goes on along the minus strand of NZ_JBEUKS010000015.1, from coordinate 188,254 downwards.
GTACTGCGACGAGCCGGACACCCGTGGCCTGCTCATCGACCGGGTCCGCTACCTGTGGAAGCGCGGTGAGTTGGACCGGGCCGAGGACCTGGGCCGGCGGCTGGACGCAGCCTGGACCGAGAAGCTGGGCGACGACGACAAGCAGACCCTCCAGCTCCGGCTCCAGCTGGGCAGCGTGCTGCGCAGCCAGGGCCGCTTCGCCGAGGGGCTGGCCCTGGACGAGGACACCCTCGCCCGGCAGCGCCGGGTGCTGCGCGAGAACCACCCACAGACCCTCCAGACGGCCGGCAACGTGGCGGCTGACCTGCGTTCGCTGGGCCGGTTCCGGGAGGCCCTGGAGATGGATCGGAAGACCTACACCACCCTGGTCGACGAGCTCGGCGAGGACGACGTGATCACCCTGCGGCTGGCCAACAACCTGGCGGTGGACCTGCGTTTCAACGGCTTCTACGAGGAAGCCAGGATCCTCGACGAGGACACCTTCAACCGCCGCTCCATCGGCCAGGACGGCCGTAACCACCCGCTCACCCTCTCCACCAAAGCCAACCTGGGCGAGGACCTGCGCGCGCTGGGCCGCTACCAGGAGTCGATCGACCTGCTCAGCGAGTTCCGCGAGGAGTACCCGATCCCCGTGCCCGACCTGGCCTCGCTCCGCTACGCCAAGAGCCTGGCCGTCTCGCTGCGCAGGGCCGGGCGCCAGGGCGAGGCACGCCGGCTCACCGCCGACACCTACAACCGGTTCCTGGAGCACTACGACTCCAGCCTGCCCGACTCGCTCTCCTGCGCGCTCAACCTGGCCGCCGACCACTCGGCCGCCGGGGACAAAGAGCGGGCCAGGGACACCGCCCAGGAGGTGTACCGGCGCTACTCCGAACTCCTGGGCGAGCGGCACCCGTTCACCCTGATCTGCGCCAACAACGTCTGCATCTACCTGCGCGACAGCGGCCAAGTGGCCGAGTCGGTGCGGTTGGGCCGACACAACCAGGAACTGTTGGCCGACGTGCTCGGCCCGGACCACCCCTACACCGTCTGCGCCACCCTGAACCTGTCCAACTCCTACGGCGACGCCAAGGACCAGACCCGGGCGGAGCACTTCGGCCGGCTCGCCCTGGCCGGGATGGAGCGCTGCTACGGACTGGAGCATCCGGACACCGGCGTGGCCCAAGTGGACCTGGCGATCACCCTGAGGGAGCGTCAAGTCTTGGTAGAGGCCCAGCAGTTGCGTGACAGTGCGATCGAGGTGCTGACCCGGCTGCTGGGCGAGGACCACCCCACCGTGGCCAACGCCAGGGCCTGGCGGCGGATGGGCCGCGACCTGGAGCTGGTCCCGGCCTGACAGGCCGGGGCACCACCCCTCGACGCCCCCTACCCGGACGCTCTCTGCCTGGGCACCCTGCCCGAACGCCCCGCCCGGCCGTCTCAGCGCAGCGCCTCGCCGGCCGGCGCATCTGCCGCGGCCCGGGTCAGCACGTCCAGGAGCACGTGCCACGCCTTGAAGTGCGCCGCCCGCTGCTCCACCCGCACCTGAGCACCGGGAATCCGCGAGCCCAACCAACGGGTGTGCGCCACCGGTGAGAAGATGTCGTCCGCGCCGTGCCACAGCTCCACCGGGCGGGTGATCGCGCCCAGGTCGAAGCCCCACGGGCGGAGGAACGCCACCACGTCGTCGATCCACCCGTCCGCGCCCGCGCGCACCGCCTCGTTGTGGGCGCGGGCCAGGCTGGAGCGCACGCCCGCGTCGGCGATCACGGCGAGGTCGGCGTCCGGCAGTTCGTGCCGCAGGCTCTCCAGCAGCAGCCGGGGCTGCTCGCGCATGGCAGCGACCCGGCCCTTGATCTCCAGCGCGAGCAGGTCCAGGCTCCGCTCGCCCACCGTGTAGGCCCGGATATTCGACTCGGTCATGCCCTCAAACCAGTTCAGGCCCGCAGCGTCCCTGGGGGCGATGCTCACCAGGGCGGCCACCCTGGTCACCCGCTCCGGCAGCAGCGCCGCGCAGGCGAGGGCGTGCGGGCAGCCGCCGGAGCGGCCCACCACGCCGAAGGTCCGCAGCTGAAGGCGGTCAGCCACCGCCGCCACGTCGGCCGCCGCGTCGCTGATCCGGCGCCCCGGCTGGCGGTCGGAGCGGCCGTACCCGGGCCGGTCGTAGGTGACCACGCGGATGCCGAGCCGGTAGAGTCGGCGCTCCGGGGGCAGCTGTCCCACCCGGCTCCCGGGGGTGCCGTGGAGCAGGAAGACGGGGGCCCCGTCCGGGTCCCCAGCCACCGCTGCGGTGAGCGTCCGTCCGTCGGCTGTCCTGACCTGGAGCTCGGGCACCCCGTGTCCCTTCGTGTGGTGCGGCCGGCTGGTGGTCGCGGCCTCGACGGGGCCGCGCGGAACTGGCTCCGTCACGCCCTCCGCTCGGTGCGGGCACGCCATACGGCCTGTTCGCGGCAGAGGGTCGCCTCGGCGTCACGGGCTAGCCGGGACCAGAGCTCCTCGGCGTCCGGGACGGCACGTCCGGGAACTGGAGTACCGCCAGCGGCAGGCCCAGCAGGATCGCGCCGATGGTCACCAGCGACCAGATGTTGCTGCGACTGGTGAAGTCGTCGACCTTGGAGCGGTACCAGACGACCCGGGCCCGCACGCGCTCCTGGAGGTAGAGGGTGCGCCGCTCCACCAGGCTCAGCACGCGCAGTCTGCGCATCTCCCCGGTGACCGCGGGCCAGGCGCCGTCCGACACCACCCCGTGGCCCCGGTAGGTGACCAGCACCTCGCCGAGCTCGGCCAGGAAGCCCTCGTCCACCTCCGCGGTCGCGGCCGGGCCCTGGAACTGCCGGGCTCATGCCCTTGAGAAGCGGCACGCTCTCCTTGCGGACGTCGAGTACGCACTCCACGGCCTCCGCATCGAAGCGCATCACATTCACGACTGGCTCCTCAGCAGCGATCTTCTGACCTGCCGATTCTCCACCAACTGCAGCCTCAGCATCGCCGGTTTATGGACCCCCCATGAGCCCTCGCGACACGCGCAGCGCCGGAGCGGGCTGTCCCTCGCTGCCCGGAACGATCAATAGCAGGGCTGAACCGTAGTGCCAGTCGGACGGCTCGCGACGTTCGCCGTCGCACCACTCCGGGCAGGCTGACCCAGTACCCATCACGAACGTGACTGCCCTGCGACGGCGCGCCCAAGGGATCGACAACCGCCCTCCGGTTCAGTACGGAGCTGGCATCTGCGCCTGTTGACTTCCTGGCTTCGGCGGAGGCGCAGGCCAGGAAGCACCCGCCCGACGGAACGCCTCCTGCGGCGCCACTGATTCAACACGGGTGCGAAATCCAGACCGCACGACGGCGAAGAAGCCGGCGACACGCGCCGCGTCCCCGAGACCACGGTACTCGAACAGCCCCGGGCCGGGTAGCGCCCACGTCGCAGTCCATACCGGTTTCCCGCCGACCATGTGCTTCGTGGCCTTAGCTTCGGGGAGGAATTCCCGCTTCAGCACGTACTTCCGGTCGGGGCCCAGGACCTGCGCCAACCACCTGCCAGACACCGACTGCGTGGACTGAGGAACCTTGACCAGTCCATCCGAGCTGCCAGGTTCCTTCGCTACGCGCTGGAGACCCTGGGTGAGCAGAACGCCCACCATGCCTTCGAGCAAGTGTGCCTAAGGTTGGCACGGCGGCGAATCTCTACTGACCACGGAGGTTGATGACAGGGGTCACGGCTGAGCGATCTTGAAATGAGTGAGGGCCTTCTGGCTTTGGTGTGGATTGCGACATCTGCACCGGCACTCAAAAAGGCCCTCATGTCACACCGTAACGCACCCCTGACCGAGACCGGACGGCTGCGTCTGGCCCGCTGATCACCACCGCGGACACACCGCCCTCAAGGGCCAGCCACCCGCCAGCCTCGCTCTCGCCGACCATCACCCCGAGCACTTCGCGGCCGCCGTCCTCAGTGACACCGGTGGCGATGACCACCGCACGCGAGACGATCTGGTGCTCGACCCGGGCTTTGCAATAGGTCGCATCCAGGTAGGTGTAGGGGGACCGCACGTGGTCCAGCCACCGCTCGCGGAAGGCGGTCAACTGGCGGTCCAGGTCCTGGCAGATCCGGGAGACCTCGCTCTTGGAGATCCCGGTGTCCGAGCCAGCGTGAGCCCCAATGCGCCTCGTGTGACCGCTCTGGTCCCCAACTGGTCCCCACCTCCTAATGCTGTTGTCAAGCCGCCGATGTGACTGGGAGTTCACCTTAGTAGCACCGTCCGTCGCGGATCAGGGCCCACAGGACGTTCACCCGTCGGCGGGCCAGTGCGAGCACGGCCTGGATGTGGCGCTTGCCCTCGGCGCGCTTGCGCTCGTGGAAGCGGCGGGATGCCTCACAGCTGCGGATGCTGATCAGCGCGGAGGTGTAGAAGACGCGTTGGAGTCCGCGGTGGTAGCGGCGGGGCCGGTGCAGGTTGCCGCTGACATGGCTGGAGTCGCGCGGGACCGGCGCGACTCCAGCCAGGCTTGCCAGGCGGTCCGGGCTGCCGTAGCGGCTCATGTCGCCGGCGGTGGCGGCCTCACGAAATCGGGCCGCAATGAGTTTGTCGACCTCGGTGATCTACTCGTTGAGACCCATCACCTCCCTGGCCAGGGTGTGGATCACCTGCGCGGCGATCTTCTCCCCGGGGACGGTGGTGTGCTGGCGGTCGGCCGCTTCCAGGGCGGTCTGGGCGAGGGCCTCGGCGCCACGGACCTTGCGGTTGTGGAGCCAGGTCGTGAGCCGGGTGCGGCCGACGCGCCGAAGCGCGGCCGGGGTCTGGTAGGCGGTCAGCAGGATCAGCGGCCCCTGGTGGTCCAGGTCGAGGTTTCGCTCCAGCGCAGGGAAGATACCAGTGAGTTGGCCGCGCAGGCGGTTGATCCTGCGGCTGCGCTCGGCGACCAGGTCGGCTCGTCGGCCGGTGAGGATCCGCAGTTCGACGGTGTACTCGTCGTCCGGCCGCAGCGCTGCGGGCCTGGTCGGCGATGACGGTGGCGTCCTTGGCGTCGGTCTTGCCCCATGCCCCGATAGCCGGCCGAGGCCCGGTTGACCGCCAGGCCGGGTGTGTAGACGAGCTGCTGGCCGTGGGACAGCAGGATGTTGATCCACAGGGCGGCCATACCATCCGCGACGTCCACGGCCCAGACCACGTCCTCGTCCAGGGCGAGGACGTCGGCGAGCAGGGCCAGCAACTCCGGCTCGTCGTTCAGCACCCGGAGCGACAGCAACCGCCTGCCCTCGGTGTCCAGCACCACGCAGTGGTGATGGGTCTTGCCGATGTCCGTGCCCGCCCAGATCTGGGCCACCTGTTCCTCCGGTCGCTCGAACGTGCTGCGTGCTCCGGACGACCTCGCCAGCGTGGTCCTACTCAGCGATGCACCCGAGGGGCTCGCAGCTCCTAATCAGCGGCCGAGTCGTCGTGAGACACCGGGCGGCCAGGTGGGGTGAACCATCGCGTGGAACCGCCTGAAAGCCATACCCGGTGTCTCTGGGCCTCTGGACCTTAGACGGCCCGTTCAACCCATGCCAACAACGTAGGACCCCCCTGACTGGACGCCTCCGGGCACGGCCCGCTTCTGACGCCCCGTCACGCAAAAGCCCTCCGACCAGGACTTTCGTCCAGTCGAAGGGCTTTCGATCTCTGTCGGGACGACAGGATTTGAACCTGCGACCCCCTGACCCCCAGTCAGATAGGTTTACGAACTATTGCACGCTAGGCACGTTAGGAACGTTCCACGCGTGCAAAACGGCCCATAGCGTGCCAGGCATGCCGTCCAGCTGGTCCCCAACTGGTCCCCAGGCACCTCATCTGCGGCTTCACTGCCCAGCTGGTCCCCAGCTGGTCCCCGGGGAATTCCTCCGAGAAAGGCAATTTCCCGGCTCAAAAACCGCCCTCAGCCAGAATGGAAAGTATTCCAGGTACGCAAATATCAGGCCGCTTCTGCTATCAAATTGGACGGCCCAAAATTGCGGCCTGCATGGACAGGTGGAATATCGGGCACCACAGGTCGTCGATTGATGCGACGCTTCAGGGGCACCCGCCATCCGATGAGGTGATGCCAACGCCCGGCACGATGCACCGCCTTGAAGTCGTGCTGGCCGACTGCGGGTGACCAACCGGCCTGCTCCTTTACCTGCCAAGGCATGAGCTATGAGATCACCGCCACGTCGGCTGCGGTTGTCGGTGGGCGTCAGCGACTTGTGCGCTGTGGCTACGCCCGAGTACGCGGCCGTGAACACGCCAACTTGCCGGACGGTCCGTTGGCCGCGCCTGTCCCACTGCGACTGCTGCACCCCAGGCGAGGGAGCTGAGATCGCATGTACGGCCGTCCGGTCTGGCGGTCGGACGGACATCACGCCAGCTGAGAGCCCTGGCCGCTCTGCACCGTGGTGGGCCTGCTGGGTGCGGAAGGCCGGTGGCTGGTTCGGCGCCCTGGTGGGGCGCGCGCGCCTCGGATCCGACGGGAGTTGTCGGAGCCGGTTGGTACACCGATTACTGGGGCCGACGCATCGGGCGGACGGCCGTGTTGGGGAGGAGAGAGGTCATGGCTCAGGGGTCTCACTACGTTCGCGGGCACATGAGGCGCAACCCGGGTCCGACGCGGGCCAAGATGACCAGCGGCTGGGTCGTCGCCGCTGTCGTAGTGGCAGCACTATGGATGTGGACCCACGGTTCGAGCTCGTCGGCGTCCACGACGACGCCCGCGCCGACCGCCAGCGTCTCGGCATCCAGCACGGCGGGACGGTGAACAGGAACTGGAGGCGGCGGCTGAGGGTGCGCCCGCCGCGCTCCGCTCCGGAGTGGGTCGCTGCCCTGGTCATCGCCGCGGCCGGGGTCTCGCTGCTCTGGCAGGCCGTGGCGGCGACGGCAGCCTACGCGCTGCCCCTCGCCGTAGGGCTGGCGCTGGCCACCGCTGCCGCCGGCGCGGGGGTGGTGGTGCGCAGGCGGTTGCTCCTCGACAGGCAACGTCAGCGGCTTGGCCGGCTGCGGCTCACCCTGGCGCGGGTCGACGCCATGGACGACAGGCAGTTCGAGTTCGCCCTGCGGGACCTGCTGATCCGCGACGGGCTTGCTGCCCGGCAGGTCGGCCGGAAGGGAGACCAGGGGGCGGACGTCATCGCGGACGACCGCCGGTGGGGGCGCATCGTCGTCCAGGCCAAGCACACCACCACCGGCCGCAACGTCGGCGCGCAGGTCATGTACGTCGCCAAGGGCACCACCGGCCCCGCACACCACGGACACGTCTCCGTCGTGGTCACCAACGGCGGCATCACCAGCGGCGCCAGGGCCTGGGCCGACAAGCACGGCATCTACCACGTCGACCGCGACGCCCTCAGACTCTGGGCCGAACACGGCGTCTCCCTACCCGACCTCCTCCACCTGCCCACACGCGCCGGCCGCAGGCGTCGCCTGAGGACCGCTGCGTAGCTACCGGCAGGTCGGGGCTCCTCACATTGGCTGGGCCCCACCTGCCTGTGGCCGGCGCTGGGCAATCAAGCACGAAGCCGCCCCAAGCTACGCCGAGTCGCCCATGACCGCTTCTCCGTCAGAGACGCGAGGCTGGGGCACTGAGCCCGACGCCTCGGTGCTGACTTCCTCCTCGCGGAACTCATCGTCTGGCAGGAGGACAGTGGGAACGGCGTCGGCGTGCTTGCGGACGAGGTAGTCCAGGGCGTGTTCGTCCGTCGATTGGTAGTCGAGCCTGGAGCGGTAGAAGTGAAGGCGCTGTTTGCACTCCTGGAGGATCTCGCTCCATTCGCGCACCCAAAGCCGGGTCGTCGGACCGGCAAAGCTGACCTGGCCGGGAGGCAGATTGGGTTGCCGAGCCATGCTGTGCAGGCTGCTGTCCAGCTTGTTGCCGATGAGCCAGAAGTCCCACATGGCGTCCGTGGAGCGGAATCTCTCGTCCTGCGTCACGGCCGTGGCGTAGCTCACCAGTTGACTGAACTGTTCCATGCCGAGGGTCAGGTTCGGGCGCTTTAGTTCCACGACGAGGTGGTGCGGCCTCTGCGACCACACGGTGGTCTTGGAGAGCATGAGGTCGACGCGTCCGACTCCGCCGTCGGGCAACCGCACATGGGTGTCCGCGGGCTCCGGTGCTCGAAGGAGACGGAGGTGCTTCCTAAGGACCTCGGAAAGCCCGCGCTCGCTGACCATGAGCGAGTACTCCTCGCCGAACACCCAGGCTTCGTTCTCAAGGATCTTGTGCAGCTGGTCGCGTTCCCGAGTGACCTTCTTCGCGGCGGGGTCGAAGAGCAGAAGTTCCAGCGCCCTCAGGAAGTCCAGCCGGTCGGTCACCTCGGTGGACGTGCTGATCAGTGATGTCAGGCTCGTGCGCCGGAGCAGAAGGCTGAGGTCTTCCTTCTCCTGTCGGGTGAGGGAGAATACGCGGTCCAGGATCTCGTGCGTGTGGTCCGGCTTGGCGGCAAGCGTCTCCTTCAGAAGCCCGAGGATGGACCGCTTCGCCTTGTGGTTCTTGGGGATGTGCTGCGCGATGGTGGTGGCGACGGTGTCGAACGTCTCGCGCTCGGCTACCTCGGTAGGTTCGGCGGCATCGCCCTGGTACGGGTACACGTCCTCCCGCTGCCACTCACGGATCTGTTCCTGGCGGCGGGCGTCCACCCGGTCCCGGAAGTGCTGGCGCAGACGGTCTCTGGCTTGCTCGACCACGCGTGCGGCCGGCGAGTCCTCGTCCCAGTCCACCAGCGACAGGTCGTGCGGCCGGTCTTCGAAACCCTTCCAGGACAGATAGGCGGTGAAGATGAAGCCGGGGGCCTGGATTTCCGGGCGTAATTTGATCAGCGGCATGCGTTCCGCGTCGCAGAGCGCGAGTTCCCGGGTGACGGACTTGTGCCACTCTATGACCCGCAGGGTAGGTGCAGGCCGGTCGTCGACCGGGTCGAGCACGTAGTCCTCGGAGTTGACCTGAGCGGAGCCGGGGTCGATCTTCTTGCCGTCGTAGGTGATCGACGAGTCAGGGTACGTCTCAAGATAGAGGGCGAACTCGGTGGTCAGCGCACCGATGACCTTGCTGGTGTTGAGCAGTCGGTCCAGATGAGCAACGTCGCCCCACACCTCGACGGTTGTGCCGGGTTCCTGGGATGTCGACCCCTGGACGTCGATTTCGTAGTTCCGCATGGCTGAGCGGCTGGCCTCGATCACTGTTCTCACTGCGCCGTCGAGGCCTTCGCCGACCGTGGTCCAGCGCACCTGTTGCCCGAGGGCGAACGCCCGCACGCGGCCCTGGCCATTCCTTCCATGGAGAGCGCGGTGCTTCTGCAGGGATACCAGTGCGGTCCGCTTCCAGGACCCGCCCAGTTTGTCGAAGTAGGAGAAGCTTGCCTCGGCTGGCATGCCGTGTCCGTTGTCGATGACGCGGACCTTGCTGATTCCGCCCAGTTCGGTGCGCTCCAGCTCGACGGTGACCTCGGTGGCATCCGCATCCAGGGCATTGTAGATCAACTCGGTGACGGCCCCGACTGGGTCGGCCAGTCGAGCGACGCCCTCCACGTGGTCCTGTTCGACCTGCAGAGTGATGCTGTCCACGGCAGTGCCCCCCCTCGCCTCGAGTCGGCAGCATAATGGCAAGATCCCTCTACTGCTAGTACACGCACCGATCCTTTCAGTGACATTGCCGGGGGTCGCCGACACCATGCTGCGGGCCCCGGCAGGTTCGACATTCAACAGGGCGCCCACTACGACCGGAGCACGGCGTCTCGCGGAGGCCTCGGTCGTCGGCGACGAACGAGGAGGCCGTCACGGCCCTATCGTGGTAACGCAGTCAGTCTGACGTCCTGTCTGAGAGGAGTTCAGGCCGAGACGGGGCTGTTCGGAGCTGGTAGCACCAGCCAGCCTGCTGTCTGCAGTGCCTCGCGATGCATGGCCACGCGGTCCTCGTGCATAGCCAGGGCTAGGAGGTAGCGGGGGCGGGTGACTGCGACGAAGGCGAGTTGAGCGGCTTGGCGGTCGGAGGCGCTTGCGCTGCCGATGTCCGTGCTCCCGAGGATGAGGGGGAGGACGGATGCCAGGTCGTGTTTCTGTCCTGCCCGGTTCGCGCATTCGAGCAGGAGAGTGGCGGAGTGGGTCTCGCCCTTGGAACCTGCGATGGTGCCGATCTTGGCGGGGACGATGCCCGGGGCTCGCTGCACACGGTCGAGCGGGGCCGACAGCGGGGTGTGGGTGAGCCACTCGGCTCGGACGGCCTCGGACGGCGAGCCGTGAAAGATGCCGGTCAGTTCTGTGAGAGGTCCGGGCAGCTCAGGCAGGACCGTGTACCAGGGTTCTGCATCGGTGAAGTCGAGGGTTAGCAGCTTGTGCAGGACCGTCCGAACCTTGTGGCCAGCCTGTCCGGGGGTGCGGTCCAGCCGGGAGAGGGCCGGCAGAGGTGTTGCTGTGTGACCCTCTGGGTGGTCCATGGTGATGGTGCGGGACAGTTCCCGCAGGGTGTCCCAGAGGGCGGAGGCCGCGCGGGCACCGCTGGCCTGGGCGAGCTGCGCGAGGCGGACGGCAGCTATCAGTCGGCCCCTGCTCACGCGTGCAGGGTGGGCCGCGTGCTCCGGGGCGTAGCAGGTGATGGACTTCGGGAACAGCTTTGACTGCCCCGGATCGACGCGAGCGCCCAGCACCCGGGGCGGATCGTCCCGAAGCACCTCTTGGGGGATGTGGTCGGAGGCGAGGAGCTCGAATGCCGGGATGACGTTGAGCGCGGAAGCCTCGTTGAATGTGATCATGACGAGGGTGCCTTCCGGTCCCACACCGCGGATGGTCTGACGGCGGCGCGCGGTGAGCCTGCTGGCGACCTCGCCAATCTCGGGACCGAAGCGTTGGCTGACCGGCAGGTCGACGGCGGCCTCCGCAGGAAAGTGCGCCGCAGCGGCCTCACCCGTGTCCGAGGTGTAGATGTACTGGTTGATGTCGCCGACGCACTGCAGCACGCAGTGACCCTCTCCGAAGAGGCGGAGGAGGAGATCCTCCTGCGTCTGTTCGGTGTCCTGCATTTCATCGATCAGGACGAAGGGGAACCGGAAGCGCATCGCGGCGGCGAGGAGCGGGCTCTCGTGCAGCGTCTGGTCTGCGATGGCGAACATGTCCTTGTACGTCAGGACGCCACGGCGGTAGAGGGAATCCTTGATACTGCTGAGCTGCTTGTAGCTCTCGGTATGTGCGCCGAAGGCCGACGGCGGGACGACACGCAGCTGCCCGCTGGCCGAGTCGAAGACGTATGTGGACTCGGTGACGATACCCAGGCCCTTGCCGTACAGACGCCCGAGCGATCCGCGCAGCGTGTGGTAGCTCCCGTATTGGTAGAACCGTGCGGCGTGGGCGGCATACATGTCGTCATCGACGGCCTGGACCTCGACTCCCCGCGACCGGAGGTTCGGCAGGGCGAGGAAGGTGTGCACGAAAGTCTGGATGGTTCCTATGAAGTGAGGGTGGTTCAGCAGCCTGCGGCCGGAGGAGGACACGGCCACGCGCTGCCTGATCTCCTCGGTCGCGATGTTGGTGTGCGATAGGACGCAGATTCCCTGGGTGCGGGACGTCCAGGTCTCGGCCATGAGGGCGAGCTTCAGCGCGACCAGGCTGGTCTTGCCGGAGCCGGGCGCGGCCTGCAGGTGAAGGGAAGCGGTGTCGCGTAGGAACTCCCTTTGCTCGGGAAGAGTCACCCGCAGGCCCAGCTCGGAGGCCATGCGGTCTATTCGCTCATCGGACAGCGCCTGCGGGTGGATGGGAAGGATCACGGTTTGGGAGCTCCGCACAGGTAGTCGAAGGCGTCGACCAGATAGCGCGGCAGATCGGCCTCCGGTAGCTCTCGTCCTTCGAGCAGACGTGCGGCGTGCTGCGCGGCGATGGGCTTCCTCACTCTGCCTATGCGCAGTGGGCGATAGATCTGCAGCGCCACATCTTCAAGGTCTTGGCCCTCCAGCCGCCAGGTCTCGACCTGCTTGGCCGCTATGTCGTCGATGACGACGAGATCTTGCTCAGTCGGCCAGGAGCTCTTCCCAGCTGCGGTGACGGCCTGGTGCATGACGGTGGCCATCGTCCAGGACGACGCCGCGAGGTCGTATTCCAAGGTCCACTGGTCCGAGACGAAGGTACGCACGCTGCCGCCGTCGCGGTGACGCCTATCGGCAGCCCTTGCCGCGACCTCCGAGGGGGACATTTCTTTCCGCGAGGGAAGTTTTCCGCGCATCGCCTCGTCTGCCTTGACCGGTGCGACGTCGAGATCGGTGATACAGGCGACGCGTACGGGAACGGTGCGGCCATCGGTACGCTGGAAGATGCGCGAATACCGGAACAGGCCCACAGTGCCGACGTTGACGATACTCACCCCGCTTTGGGTGAAGGACCGCCTGGTGCACAAGGCCAGGGTCGGCAGCAGGACCGCTTCAGCATCGCCCTCGACGATGGCGACGGCGCGGGCGAAGAAGAGGTTCGCCTTGGTGACGTCGAGGAAGCGGGAGAGGAAGGCGTAGTCGGAGGCGTCGAGCTTGGTGTGCTGCGGCTCCAGCGAGAAGACGGTTCCGCTGGAGACCAGTGACAGGTGGTCGACCGAGACCGCGGAGGCGATGTGCGGGCTGTGCGTGGTCACGATCACCTGGACCGGGCGGTCATCCCTGGAGCGCTCGACGAGGAGATCCACGACGCGGGTCTGCAGTTGTGGGTGCAGATGGGCTTCCGGCTCCTCGATCAGCAGAAGCGGAGAGAAGCCCTGCTTGCCTAGCAGGAGGAGCTCGGCCGCCATGAAAAGGGCGTTGTTGTAGCCGAGGCCGCGCCTGGTGGCCAGGCTACGGCCGGCCTCTGGAGCGAAGGTGAGTTCGAGCCGTTCCAGAGCGTGCTGAAGTGATGCCGAAGTAGCGACGCCAATGGCGCTGGCGAGGGTGTCGGCCCCAATGGCGAACTTGCTCAGGTAGTCGTCGTTGATCGTGTCCTTGGCACGCCTGACCAGGTCGTTGTCGTTGATGTGGTGCTCGGCGCGGCGCAGGATGCCGACCAGGGTCGATGCGGTGTCGCCTTCGGCGTCGAAGTCGCTCTCACTCTGGGCCTCCATGTTGGGGTAGAGGGTGAGGATCTGCGAGAGGCGGGAGTTGCGGCCTGCACGCATCTCGCCCTCGGCGTCGCGCAGCGGGCGGAGGTAGGTGGCGCGCAGTAGTTCGCGGGCTGCGCCGTCAAGTGCGACCTGGCCGGCGCGGATGGTGACGGAGACACGGTGAGGTCGAGCCGGATCCATGGTCTCGGCATGAAGAGTGATCCACAGGGAGGGGTCCTGACCTGGTGCGTGGGTCAGGAACTCCGCGAAGGTGCCGGCCTCCTCGGCGGACAGGTCGCAGAACTGGGAACGGATGGTCAGGCTCGCTGCCGGGCCCTCGGGGCCGCAGTGGAAGTCCTCCGCAGTGACCCGGTAGAAGTCAGCCGAGGACGTCAGGCACAGCCGGATCGCGTCGATAATGGCGGACTTGCCGCTGTCGTTCTCGCCCACCAGCACACTCAGGCCCGATCGGAAGGTGACGTCCAGAGAGGAGTCGGGCTCCGCCGGTTCCTCGGACGTCTTCGGCGGCAACGGCTTGGCGCCGTAGATCCGGAAGTTTTCTGCCGTCACTCTGGCCAGATACATGGAAACTCCAACCCCTGGCGCGCACGCAAGTACCACCCGGTCACTAGGGCCACACCAAGTCCATCAGTATGGCAGGCACTTGACTGATCGAATGCGCATCAGCTCCGCCAGGAGAGGCTCCGCTAGAGCAACGGCCATGTCCAGATCGGTGTGATCCGTCACCGGGCCCAAGCGCAGGTCTTCAGAAGCTTCGCGCTCAGAGGGTGCGGCTCCCTTTCGTATCAGCGCTTCGGTTATAGGGGGGTGTGCTTGGGCAGGTGCTGTTCGTGTTCGGCGCGAAGCGCCCGCTTGCGTAGGCATGCCTGCCTGCCGGGGCTGCCGTCGTTCTTGGTGACTGGGTCGCTCGAGGGACAGGCCCACGCGAAGTAGCGCAGCCGCGGGTCACGTGGTGACTGTTTGCTGCTCTTCTTGCGTGCCATGGTGTATTTCCGCAGTTCCGCCTGGGTCTGGTGGTCAGGGCAGGTGGGTGGGGCGGCGATGAGGTCGGCATTCTCGTGGTCGAGTAGATGCCGGGCGAAGCGCTGTCCTTGGAAGCGAACCATGACTTCGCGAAGGCCGTCGTGGCCCTGCCGGTGCGAGAGAGTGTTAAGGCTGCCGAGGAAGGCGATGCGCTCGTCGATGACGAGGATCTTCTGGTGCATCTGCTTGATGTGGACCAGGGTGTCGGCGACGGTCTCGAGCGCGGGTAGGCGAGTAGCGGCGTCGGCTGCGGTCGCAGGGTTGTTGAGCTGGCCTTGGACCAGGCTGTCGTTGTCGTCTGTGACGAACAAGTGGATCCGCACGCCGCGGTTCCGGGCGCGTTCGAGATGAGGCAGTACCTTCCACATCCGCATCGTGTACCAGGGCGACCATAGCCAGATGCTGTGTCGGGCTTGGTCGATGGCGTCGAGCGCGTCGGGGAAGTAGGTGTCCTCGTCGTGCAGCGCGGTGTAGCGGACGTGGCCTTCGAAGGCGTGCCAGATCTCCTGCTGCAGAGGGGACAGGCCGCTGGTCTCGGTGTCAGGCAGGCCGAGCAGCTGAGTGGCGCGGACCCCTTGGACGCTCGGGCCGGTCGGGTCGGTGGCCAGGGCGGCGAAGTGCTGGAGCGCGGAGCCGGACTCGGCCTGGGACAGAGCGAGCCACGCGGTAAGCACGTAGACCCGGCGTCGGGCACGGGTGGCGCCGACGGTCAGCAGTCGGGCGCCGTTGCGGTTGTAGTCCTTGGCGGAGGTGAAGTTGCCATGGCTGGCCCAGCCCGGCCAGTTGCCGTCCTCGACCAGGTCCAGGATCACGATGTCGAACTCGCGGCCTTGGAAGCTGTGGGCGGTGCCGATCTCGACCGGTGGGGTGCGCTGGAGAACGTTCTGGTCGCTGAGCCATTCACGGGTGACGCGGGCCTGGAGGGAGTAGGGGGTGATGATGCCGACGGATTCACCGTCGTCGCGGTGGTGCTCGGCGATGGCTGCGGCCAAAAGGCTGCCGGCAGTCCACCAGCGGCCGCTCTCGCCGGCGGTCTGCCTTGCCACAGCGAGGTCGTCGCCCAGTCCGTCGGTGGCGACCACGACGATCTCCGGGTCCAGCGTACGGTCACGGGCTGGGCGGGCAGAGGTGAGGAGCCCGCCGTAGGTGATGCGGTTGACCAGTTCGGCGGTGTCGGGGCCGAAGCGGTGGGTGGTCAGCAGCGTCGCGCAGCCCTGGTGCGCGACGGCTTCGGGACCGGTGCGTATGTCTGCGGTCTCGAAGCAGTCCTGAACCAGCCACCGGGCCTGGTTCCGCTCCTGGGGCAGCTTGGCGGGAAGGACAGGGCCGAGCTGGCAGAAGTCACCGAACAAGACGGCGGTCTCCTTCGCCTTGGCCACGGCCACGGCCAGTTCCGGCAGCAGCGCCGCGCCGGCCTCGTCGACCAGGACGACGTCATAGGGGCCTTCGGCAACGGTGCGGTTCAGACGCAGTCGGGTGAGTGTGGTGGCCACGACGTTCGCGCCCCGGATCAGATCCGGCTCTGCCTGAGCGCGCTGGCGGGCCAGCTCGCGCACGAGTCTCTCGTGTCTTTGCTCCAATGCCGCCTGCCGGGCGAACAGTTCGGCACACGCGTCGCGCATAGCGGTAAGCCGGGCGGCCAGCTGGGGCAGGCCGGCCCGCTCCGCCGCCGTGACCAGGTCCGCGTCCCCATCGAGGGGACCATCGCCCTGCCTGGCCGTGCGCAGCCGGTGTTCCGCGACCTCCAGCGTGCTCGCACGATCGTCGTACTCGTGCTGGACCCCGTCGAGGAGCCGTCGTGCTCCGGTCAGCGCGGACGCGACCGCCTGGACACTGACCGCGGTGACGGGATACGCCTGGACGCCGGCTTGGGCGATCTTCGCGCGCAGGGCTGCGTGGTGGCCGCTGTAGACGGTGGTGGCCTCGTCGAGCTGAGACTGCGCACGGTCTTGCTGATCCAGGGCCGCCTCGCGGTGTTTCTGGACCTGGGCGCGCTGCTTCCTGGTCCGCCAGCCCTGCTGGGCCAGCTGTTGCTCGGTGCTGTCCAGGCCGACCAGTGCGGCCTGGATGTTCAGCACGGCCGCGCGAAATCCCTGCCAGGCCGCTTCGCCTTCGGCGATCTCCTTCTCCCAGTCGGCAGCCTGGGCCAGCAGCGCGCGTGCGGGGGCGGTCTCCAGCCAGCGCCGCTCCAGTTGCTCGACGGTCTCACGCGTCTTGTGAAGGCGGTCTGCGGCCTCCACCAGGTCGCTGTCCGCAGCTTCCCGCTCACGGGCGAGCCGGTCGATCAGACGGCCGTGGGCCACCCTGTCAACGGCCTGCTCGTAGTCGGCCTGCTCGAAGCCCTCCAGTCGCTTCTCGGCGTTGGCGAGCTCACCAAAGCGCGGGTCGGCCAGTAGCACCGCGAGCTCTGCGGCGACCAGCTCAACGGCCTGCTCCGCCTCCTGAACCCGCTGGCGCACCAGCAGGGGCAGGCTGGCCCTCGGGTCCTGGGCGACGGAGACCAGTACCGGTGTGCCGACGCGCACCATCTGACCGGCCGCCAGGCCGGCCCGGTCGCGCAGCGCGCCCTCCAGAGCGTTGTCGACCGCGACGTTCGTCGCGGATACCAGCAGGACGCGCTTGCCCGCACGTGCCAGATCCGCAAGGGCCCGTGCCAGGACCAGTGTCTTGCCAGTTCCTGGCGGCCCCCAGACCAGCCGCAGGCCCGGTGCCATGCAGGCCAGATAGGCCTGTGCCTGACCGCCTTGCAGGACTCCGCCACTGGCGATGCTGCCTGCAGGCGCCACCGCGTCGATGACGCCCCGCGCCAGTTGGTCCGCCAGGCCCTTGTCATCCAGTTGCAGGACCGCGTCCAGCAGCGACTTGCGCAGGAACCCCCGCGGCCGACGCACGGCCCACAAGGTGAGCCCGACCTTGGGCGCATGCGCGGCAACCTGGAATCGGATCCGCTGTGCCTGGACCTGCCAGCCCATCACCGAGAAGGAGCGCCCGTTCGAATCGCCGGGTCCGCCACGAGTCGCGAGCCGCATGTCGGTCAGGTCGTCCGGCTCGATCTGGACCTCGTGGGTTGGTAACGCGTACCAGCCGTCGCCGAGGGGGTGGACGTCGCCGATGCGATCGTGACGGTTCGACTCGCGGACGCCGCCGGGGTGTTCCGTACGCAGCACGAAAGCGACCGCCTCGGCCATTTCCTCACGCCATGCCGCCAACGAGCCCCCATCGCTGGTGAGTTGTACACGACCGCATCATCGTAGGCGGTCCGTGGACCCCGCACTCACCACATCTGGATTCTGACACTGGCCAGCCGCCGACATCCCCGCCGCTGGAACGAGGGCGGTGAACCTCCGCGCGGGCGGATCGGACCTACCGCGGAACAACGACACCTCGTGGGACCTCGGTGAACCTCCGCACGGGCGGAGGCGACCCGTGGCGCGCGGGCCATCTGGTGCGTGCCGACGGTGAACCTCCGCGCGGGCGGAGCAGACGACGAGGCCGAGTACCGGCAGTGGGTGGACCACGGTGAACCTCCGCGCGGGCGAAGCAGACACGATCCTCCTCAACTCGAAAACGGACCTGCGCGGTGAACCTCCGCGCGGGCGGAGCGAACTCAGCCGAACACGTCCAATGCTCGGTCTGCCGCGGTGAACCTCCACGCGGGCGGAGCAAACAGCTTCACCGACCCGCTGGGGCGGGTGACCACCGGTGAACCTCCGCGCGGGCGGAGCAGACCTCGGCGAGTGGGTCGCCGCCGAAGGCGCGATCGGTGAACCTCCGCGCGGGCAGAGCAGACAATAACGGTGCCCGGCGCCTGCGTGAGGCGATCGGTGAACCTCCGCGCGGGCGGAGCAGACGCCTGCCGCTTCCCGGCGCGCACACCCTGGTCCGGTGAACCTCCGCGCGGGCGGAGCAGACCACGCTCACGCCGCTGAGGTGTTCCAGGGCCTCGGTGAACCTCCGCGCGGGCGGAGCGGACTTGTCGTCCGTGCTGCCGCCCTCGGTGCCCATCGGTGTACCTCCGCACGGGCGGAGCAGACGTGCAGCCTGCCGGAGTCATCTACACGGGAGACGGTGAACCTCCGCATGGGCGGAGCAGACGCGGCCGTCGTCGCATTCGCCGTCGCACTGGTCGGTGAACCTCCGCGCGGGCGGAGCAGACCTGATCGACGCGGGCAAGTCGACGGCCACGGACGGTGAACCTCCGCGCGGGCGGAGCAGACCCAGACACTCCCGCATGCGGGCGACGAGGAAGGGGTGAACCTCCGCGCGGGCGGAGCAGACAACGAGGACTACCCGGCGCGCACCATCGCGGTCGGTGAACCTCCGCGCGGGCGGAGCAGACGCGCCCAAGGTGCCCCCGCACCTCTTCCAACACGGTGAACCTCCGCGCGGGCGGAGCAGACCAGCGCGCCGAGCCGATCTGCTCGCGGGCGCTCGGTGAACCTCCGCGCGGGCGGAGCAGACCAGCGCGCCGAGCCGATCTGCTCGCGGGCGCTCGGTGAACCTCCGCGCGGGCGGAGCAGACGCAGCCTCGGCCGTCATCCGGGCGCGCGGCTACGGTGAACCTCCGCGCGGGCGGAGCAGACCTGCATCATCAGATGCTCGGCACGGTGGTGGTCGGTGAACCTCCGCGCGGGCGGAGCAGACGTTCCGAGGGTGATAGTCCGGGTGGACCCTCCCGGTGAACCTCCGCGCGGGCGGAGCAGACACCTACCGCGGTATCCCCCTGGTCGAGTCCAGCGGTGAACCTCCGCGCGGGCGGAGCAGACACCAGGGCGCGTACGGCCTTGGCGTCCTCCGTCGGTGAACCTCCGCGCGGGCGGAGCAGACAGCTGCTTGATGGCCTCCAGGTCGCTGGTGGCCGGTGAACCTCCGCGCGGGCGGAGCAGACTCGGTGTTGGCCCCGCAGAGCACCACGGCGACCGGTGAACCTCCGCGCGGGCGGAGCAGACTTCGCGCCCGGGCGCCGTGAGGAGGCCGCCACCGGTGAACCTCCGCGCGGGCGGAGCAGACTCGCTCAGGTCGCGGGCTGCCTCGCGGGCCTTCGGTGAACCTCCGCGCGGGCGGAGCAGACCCGAAGCCCTGCTGCAGCAGATGGAAGTTGATCGGTGAACCTCCGCGCGGGCGGAGCAGACGCGGGGTCTGCTGTGGGCAGCCGGTCCCAGTTCGGTGAACCTCCGCGCGGGCGGAGCAGACCCTTCGCGACCAGCTCAATCTCAATGGCTTTGCCATTCTGTTATCAAGGAGCCGCTGCCGCGTTCCTGCGGAATCGGTAGCAACATCACTCTCGCATGATGCCGTCTTCCCGGTCGAACCCGATCAACTGCGTCCCCGCCACGCAGGGGCACGCTGACGCTGCACCAGGCCGGTGCACCTCCGCACGCGACGAAACGGACGGGACAACCCCCAGCTGTCTCAACGCCACGCCGGTCAACCTCGGCGCGGGCGGAGCTGACGTGTCGGCCTCGCAGCTCACGCCGCGGTTCCACGGTGAACCTCCGCGCGAGCGGAGCCGACGCTTGCATCGGAAACTACCTGAATCAGATCGCCGGTGAACCTCCGCGCAGGCGGAGCGAACTTCCCCACGTCGTAGTGCGTGCCGGCGGTGAACGGTGAACCTCCGCGCGGGCGGAGCGAACTCAGCCGAACGCGTCCAATGCTCGGTCTGCCGCGGTGAACCTCCACGCGGGCGAAGCGAACAGCTTCGCCGACCCGCTGGGGCGGGTGACCACCGGTGAACCTCCGCGCGGGCGAAGCAGACGTGATGTCCTTGACCAGGTCCGGGGTCTGCGCCGGTGAACCTCCGCGCGGGTAGAGCAGACCTTCACGGCCAGCGCCTTCTCGATAGCTTTGCCATTCTGTTATCAACAATCCACTGCGCTATCTTTGCGGGCTCGGCAGAAGAATCACTGTCGCGTGATGCCGTCTTCAAGGTCGAGTTGGATGGCTTTCGTCCCTACCCAGAGGGGTTCGATGGCGGTCTTGTTGACGCGGTGTGGGAGGAGTTGAACGTCGCGGAGGGCGGGGACTTCGGCCCAACTGTCGGGGGGTTCGGGGCGGATTGCGTCATGGAGCCAGTGGCGGCTGATAGGAACGGTTGCGTTGATGAGCCTTGTGATCGCCTGTCGGTCATCAGCGGCGACACCTGCCGGAAGGCTTGATCTCGAGCTTCGGTCGGTGGGGTGGAGCCAGTGGTTGCCGTCGTTGGTGGTGTAGACGGCTAGCACGCGGATGTTGTCTGCACCGAGTCGGGTGGCGATGAGGTCGGGGTGCTGGCTGGAGTTGGTGAGTGGGTAAAGGTCTCGGACGTCGTGGGGTCTCGGGATCGTGGTGAGGTCGGCGATGGCGGTCTTGGCCGAGTCGTTGGTGATGCGGTCGAGGTCGTCGGTGTCTGCGTAGGCGGGGCCGTAGACCTCGTCGATGAGGGCTTGTACCTGGCCGGGGACGTCGATGGGTTTTCCGGTGTGTCGGTGGAGGAGTTCGCTGGTTCTGCGCAGTAGGGAGGCGTCGTAGACGGTTCCCCAGTGGGCGGGTGGGAGTTTGCCTCGGGGGATGAGGACGGCGAGTCGGGGTTTTCCGGTGGGGGCCCAGGTGGGGCGGTCGGTGCGTGGGTGGCGGTGGCCGCGGCCGGCGCGTTGGAGGAGGAGGGCCAGGGGTGCGAGGTCGGTGATGATCAGGTCGAAGTCGACGTCGAGGGACTGTTCGGCGATCTGACTGGTGATCACGACGATGGGCCGGGCGGGGCGTGTGCTTCCTGGGCCGGTCCAGCGTTGCAGGCGTCGGGTGATCGCGGTGCGTTGGCGGGCGGGCATGCGGGCGTGGAGGCTTCGGACCAGGGGTGCGGTGGGTCCGGTGCCCCAGGTCTTGGTGAGCATGCGTCGGGTGGCTTGGACGTCGGCGACGGTGTTGCAGACGATCAGGGCGCTGCCGGACCGGGTGGTGGCGAGCGGTTCCAGGAGGGTGAGGATCTGTCGGGCTCGGCCTTGTGGTTTGTCGGGGTTGTGGGTGGTGGTGCAGGTGAAGGTGGTGATGGTGAGCTGGTGGGCGCGGTTGGAGTGCAGCTGTGGGCTGGTGTGGATGTCGCCGGTGGTGGTGTCGGTGTAGGTCCAGCCGGGGTAGCTGGGGTTCAGCGGCGGGGTGTCGGGGTGTCCGGCTCCGCGGCGGTAGGCGTGGACGAGGGAGGATGCTGTGGTGCCGGTGACGGTGGCGGACAGCAGGATGACGGGGACTTGGAGGGCGCCGAGCCATTCCAGGAGTCGCAGGGTCAGGGCGTGGCCGTGGGCGTCGTAGGCGTGGACTTCGTCGATGACGACGGTTTTGCCGGACAGTCCCAGCCAGCGCAGTGCCATGTAGCGGTGCGGTAGCGCGCCGAGGGCGGCCTGGTCCCAGGTGCCGACGGCGATGCCTGCGAGCAGGCCCCGGCCGGGGCCGCGCAGCCAGTGGGTGACGGTGGTGGGGTCGGATGTGACGGGGTGCAGGTCATCGAGGGTGTAGTCGTTGTTCAGCCAGGCCATGGAGTGGAGCAGTGCGACGGGGGTGGGTCCGTGGCAGTTGGTGCGTGCGTGGTTGCGGATGCGGGTGAACATGGCGTCGGTGGTGGCCATGGTGGGCAGCAGGAACGCGAGTCCGTTGGTGCCGGCTGCGTTCGCCATGATGCGTTCGGCGAAGAGTGCGGCCTCGGTCTTGCCTTCTGCTGGTGGTGCGGTGATCAGGAGCAGGCCGGCGCCGTGGCTGTGGTTGGCCAGGTGGCGGGTGAGGTCCTGCTGCAGGGGGTGGGGGTCTCGTCCGTCGAGGTGGGGGAACAGGGCGGTGAAGGTGGTCGTGGTGCGCCAGTTGGGTGGAGTGAGTTGGGCGGCACGGATGGTGGCGGGGGCCGCGGCCAGGGCGCGTTGGGTGTGGGCCTGCCAGTCGCCGGTGGGGTCGTTGTCCCATGCGCGCTGGCGGGTGCGGACCCAGGCTCCTTGGGAGACGAGCCAGTCCGCGAGGGTAATCAGGCCGGTGGTGAGGACCGCGACTGGGCCCGGTGCCGGTCGTTCGGGGAGTTTGGGCTGGCCGAAGGCCTGGGTGGCGAGTTGGACGAGGGCTTCGCGTTGCCCGTCCCAGGCTCCGTCCCCCAGGCCGGGTGCGGCGGCCAGGGGGCAGGTGAGTTCGTTGCCCTGGTGGGACAGGGCCGGCTGGTAGGTGCCGTGGTGTCCGCCGAGGATCTGGCCCAGTTGGTGGGCGGCCAGGCGGCTGGGCCGCCCGGTGAGCGGCATGTCGAAGAGCCGGTTCAGGAGTTCCGGCAGGGCGAGGTGGACACCGCGCTGGTGGCTGAGACGGCTGTGTGCCGGGTCGGTGGGGGTGTAGCCGGGGGTGCCGGTGACGCGGTCGGCCTGGGGTGCGCAGTGCTGGAACCCGGGGGTGATCTTGCATAGGTCGTGCAGGGACGCGAGGAAGACCAGTAGGGATTTGGCCTGCGGTTCGGTCATTGCCCACCCCTGGGCGATGACGCGGCGTTGCCCAGGGGTCAGGTATTGGTCCCATAGCGTGTCGGCCATGGCTCCGGCGTCCAGGGAGTGGCAGCCGATCGGGTAGGGGTGGGGCAGGCCTTGTTCTTTGGCCCAGAGGCGGGGGTCGAGCGGCTCGGGCACAGGGATTGTCTTCCTCGGGTTCAGGGGCGATGCGGGGCGATCGAGAGCAATCCGGCCCCGAAGGCGCGGCCCTGGCCGATGCCGGTGGTGATGGCGGTACGCAGGGCGTCGGGGTCGGTGACGGTGGCGATGCCCTCGAAGCGGATGATGCTGACGCATGCGGGGCGTGCCGGTTTGCCGTCCGGTGTGGTGCCGCGGTTCGCGCGCAGCGGTTGCTGCGGGGTGTCCAGGATGAGTTGGGCGTGGAGGCCTGCGGCGGCTGCTTTGCGTTCCCACCAGGCGATCGCTTCCTCGCCGAGCAGGGGGACGCGGGTGCCTCGCTGGCGGGTGTTGGGGGCGCGGGGCGCGTGGATGGGGTTGGCGTCGATGCGGTAGCGCAGGGTCAGGCCGGTGGTGATCCAGGTGAACAGCGGGGCCAGGTCCCTGTGCTCGACGGCTTCGGTGTACCTGTTGGGGAGGGCTTTGCTGTTGAGCGGGATCGTGGATTGCACGAGCAGCACCGGGCCGGCCGGGTCGCGCTCCAGGCGGTAGAGGGTGTGGGTGACGGTGCGGTTGGTGGTGTCGGGGAACATCGACTGGACTCTGCGGTGCAGCCGGCCGGCGTCGCCCAAGTCGTGGTGCACGGCGCTGCTACGGCCGTTCAGGCGCAGTCGTGCCAGGTGAGGGGCCTGGGTGGTGACGGTGGTGGTCATGTGCTGGCTTCCTTCCGGTAGGCCGTCAGGGCGTCGATCCATGCGGTGCCGCCCGGGGTGTCCGGGGCGTGGGGCAGGAGGCGGGTTCGCTGCCACAGCGGTCGTGGCGCGCAGGTTCCGTTGGGGCCGGCTTCGTCGCGGATCTCGGCGTCGGGGTGGGCTCCGGGTTCGGGGGCCTGGTCGTAGATGAATGTGACCGGTTGCGGGGCCTTGTTGGGCGCGGTGGGGCGGTGCAGTGGCATGCGGTCCAGCTCGCCGACCGGGTCGGGGACGTGGGCGCGGATCAGGATGGGGGTGTCGGGTGGGCAGGAGCGGCGGCCCAGGTAGGGGGCGTAGACCGGTCGGGCCAGGCCTTCTGCTGCCAGGGTGAGGGTGGCGGTGGGGCCGGTGACGGCGAGGGTGAAGGCTGCGTCGGCGAGGTACCAGCGTTCGCTGATGATGGTGCCCTTGCCCTCGGGTCGGCGTTTGCCGTCGGCGGTGGCGGGGGTGAGGTGTGGAGGGTAGCCGCCGCCGACGGTGTGGAAGTCGGCTTCGCGCTGTCCGGGTCGGTCCACACGGATGGTGTAGCGCAGTTGGGTGAGGTCGGTGTTGTCGCTGTCACGGGGGCGGCCGAGTGCGGCGGCGATCATGCCGGTCAGGCCGGAGCGGGTGGGGAAGCGGTGGGTGGTGCGTACGGTGAAGTCGGCTTCGCCGCCCCAGGACTGCCAGGGGCCGGAGAGGTGCAGGAGCAGGCCACCGCTCACTGCCCCTCCTTGGCAAGGGTGTCCAGGATGCGCGTGATCAGGTCGTCCAGGCCTTCGGTGCGTTCGCCCAGGGCAGGGTAGGTCTGGGGGCTGAGGCCGGTGTGGAAGTCGGCCAGGACGTTGGCGCGGCCCAGGAAGCGGTGGTGGGCGGCGGCGTGCTCGTCCAGCGCGGTCAGGGATGCGGGAAGGTATCCGGCAGTGGTGGCCGGGATCGGGGTTTCGAAGGCGCCGACCAGGCTGACGGGGCGGTCGGTGCGCAGGGCGACGTAGACCAGGTGCGGGACCGTGTAGGGGGCGGTGCCCGAGCCCTTGGCCGGCAGGATCGTGGTGACCAGGGCGCGCAGGTACTCGGCGATGACCTGGCGGGCGATCTCGGGGTCAAGGTCGCGCAGGAGCTCGCCGACGTTCAGGGGGCCGTAGCGGTAGAAGGTCGCCGAGGTGAAGCGGTTGTCGCCCATGTGGCCGGCGCCCCGCTCCTCCCCCGCGGCCTGCTGCAGGTCGTCCACCGCTGTGAAGAAGTCCGTCTGGATGACGACGCTGTGCGTACTCACCCCGTGGGCCATCTGCACCGCTCCGGTCACCGTGGACCCGGACTCGTTGGCGAGCATCCGGCCGAACGCCGCCACCGAGGCGTTCTTGGACTGCAGGACCTTCAGGACGTCCTTCTTCAACGCGTCCTTGGGCCCGTCTTTCGGTGCGGCCTTGGTGACGTGCTTGGCCAGCAGGGCGGAGCGCGCCGACTCTTCCTCGTCTTCCTCGTCCTCCTGCGGGTCCGCCTCGTCGGTGTCCTTCGCAGCGGTCTTGCGGGCCGCTTTCGCTGCTGCCTTCTCCTCGTCGGCGACCACGGCCGCGATCGCCCGCAGGAGGCCCTCGCGGTGGGCCTGGGCGACGTCGGCCAGCGCCGTGATGGCCGTGTCGGGCAGGAACAGTAGGGCGTTGGTGCCACCGCCCTCGGCAATTCCCAGGCCCTGGACTGCGGCGGCCAGGATCAGCAGCTGCCCGGCTGTGAGTGCGTCCTTGGGGTCCCAGCCGGCTGCGACCAGGAGCTTGGCCACCGCCTGGGGGATGCCACGGGTGCGAACCGCGCGCAGCCCGATGATCTTCTCGACCTCCTGGCGGATGTGCCGCTTGGTGTTCTGCGAGGACAGTCGGGCGCGCTGCACTCCCCCGTAGGTGGCGGTCTTGGGGGTGCCGTGCCGGTCGCGGTTGAGGTTCGAGTACGGGTAGGACTGGATCAGGTGGACGTCCAGGTGCAGGATCCGGCTGATCATTGCGCTCACTTGGTGGTCTCCTTGTTGGTAGCGGGAAGGTAGAAGGCACGGGCCCAGTCCAGGCGGACCTGGTCGGCCCACTGGGGCCAGCGGGTCACGTCGCGCAGCAGCACCGCCCAGTCCACCGGGATGCCGGCCGAGCGCAGTTCCGAGACGACGCCGGGCAGATCGCGGTGTAGCCCTGCGGTGTCCGTCTGGGCCAGTGCAGACAGCGCGTCGGCGGCGTTCCTTTGACGCATCGCCTTGCGGTCCACCGCACGGGCGTAGGACCAGCCCAGGTTCCGGGACGCGTCAGCCGCATGCGGTTTGGCCTTGACCGTGTTGCCGTCCATGCGCGGGTTGGGGGCGTCGTGCTCCGCGTACAGGGCGGCGATCAGCAGGAACGGGAGCTCGGCGTCCAGGCTCTGGGCAGCCGGGATCCCGCCTTGCGGGTAGAGCCGCTGGTACAGGGGCCAGCGGGAGGTGAAGTTGTCGGCCAGTCCGCTGCGCAGATCAGCGCGGCCTCCCGGGCTCGAGCACGCCCCTCGAACAGTGGCCATGTAGGACTCGCAGCGCTGCAGCCAGGTGCCCTGGGCGCTCAGCGGGGTGGTAGGTGCGGTCTCGGTGCTCACGCAGCAGCCTTTCGCGGCGATTTGGTGGGACGCGGATGCGACAGTGAGGCCCGCGCGCGGGCGACCGGATGCAGTCCGTCTGCAGTGAAGGCGACCGGGCGCGTCGTGGCGTCGAATACCGTCAGCGCCAGGCGCTCGAAGCCGGGCACGGCGCCGCCGGGCACGGTGATGGCCTGCCAGAACAGCGGCTCGGCCTGATCCCAGTAGGACGCCCTGGCCTCGTCCGCCCAGGCGCAGTTCTTATCGCCGGGCCACATCGCTTTCCACGCCGACCGCAGGGCTGCCGCCAAGGCCGCCTCTACACGCTCGGCTGCGATGCGGGTGGCGGCGACCTTGGCGGCCCGGGCCGGGTCACGGGCGGGCAGGAACGGGGCCAGGCTCGCGGGTGTCGTGGCCGCATACCAGTGCGACTCACGAGCCATCTTCGCCTGGTGGCATCCCAAGGCCCGCACCCGCACCGGACCCAGACCGTCCAACTGATCGGGCGTCAGGTCCGCGTACACCCCCAACCAGGCAGGCAGAACCACCCCCTTCAGGCCGGCCGCGGACGGATCCTTGGCATGGATGAACGCGTCGAAGTCCCGCACCAGCGCGCGCCGGTAGTTGGCCCATACCGGACCGCCCTTGTCCCGGTCGATGACGAACGGGTCCCGCGCCGCCGGCAGGTCTTTCGTCGAACCCCAAGCGACCCAGCAGCCGATCACCTGCGAGGCATCCTCGCTCGGTGCCAGCAGCACATGATGGGTGGCACGCGCAGTCAGCAGCGACACCGGACCATGGACTCGGGCCGGCACCAGAGGATCCGGGAGCTCGTCGCGCTCCCACGGAGCCAAGTCCAGCACAGGATTGACAGTGCTGTCCGGCGGCGGGCACGACAGCAGCAGCGAAGCGAACAGCGTTTCGGCCAGCGGATGGAAGGAGACCAACGACCGCATCGGGGCGGCCTTCATGCTCTTGCTGTCCACCCCGCCGTGCTTGCGCTGCGCTCCCGTCCCCGACGGCCCGTAGCAACGCCAGGCAAGCAGCTCACCCAGGGCGTACATCGACTCAATCGGAGCGGACTGCGGGGTGTGGTCGAACCACGGCTGGTTGGATCCCGCTGCCTGCGTCATGACCAGGCGCCCAGGAGCCGCCTGGGTCGAGCACTCCGCCGCCAGGCGTGGGTCCTGCAACAGCGGCCGCTCCGGGTCGAAGAGCGAGAATCGCGAATGCCAGCGATCGAAGTACGCATCCACCTCCTGCGAGGAGAACGCCCCGGCAGCCAGCAGTGCGTCATGGCGATCCTGCCAGTCCTCCACTTCGGCCACGTCCAGGCCCGCGACTCGCACGAACAGCGCGGTCAGGAACCGACGAAGCGCCGACTCCACCGCCGGGTTGGACACCACCAGATCGCCAATCAAGTGGGCGGCCCGCAGCGCGGACCGAAGCCCGACCTCGCGGACCTCTCCCGGTCGCGTGCCGGGCAGCAGCCGATCCAAATCAGCCGGCCGGGCCGAGGAACAGATCAGGACGTCCAAACACGGATCGTCGACCGGATTGAAGGCATGCGGAACCACACCCACCCCCTTGGGATTCTCTTCGATGGACCATCAGAAACCAACGATGAACGGGGAGTTCGCGATCGCGACCTTCCCGGCGACTGCGACACTAACCGCAGCTTTCGTGCCCCTACAAGCTGATCATGGGCATCCGCGAAATTGTCAGAGGCACCCTCTATGCTGCCCAACCCGTCGGCGCCAACGTTCATGTCGTACCCGCGTGGTATGCAACCGCGGCGCAGGTCCGGAAGGTTCTACGGGCGGTGGCGGACCTGCTCAAGTAACGCCTCCGGCCCACAGCACTGGCGCGGTCTACAGCTTCAAGCCCGGCCAGCAGCGCATCCCGCGCCGGTCCCGCTCCATTTCGCATGCAGGAGCTATCGCGGATTCCGGCCGCAAGGGTAGAGGGGCACCCCAGGAGACGCCAACCGTCACCAATTGATGAAGCGTCAAATATTTAGACCAGGGAAATGGTTGTAGCCATGCCTGCTCACCTCGCATCCGTCATACGGCGGTGAACCTCCGCGAGAGCCGAGCAGACCCCAGCAGCGACTCGGTGGCCGTCGTGATGATCGGTGAACCTCCGCAAGAGCGAGGCAGACCCGTCCGTCTTCGTGTCGTCGTACAGGCGGTACGTTGAGTCTCCACGCGAACGGAGCAGACCACGCCACCCGGCGAGGCGGCGCCGCCCTGTTTGGTAAACCCCCGCACGAGCGGAGCAAACAGACCATTCGCGCCCACGCCCAGTTCCGGGGTCGGTCAACCTCCGCGCGCAGAGCCGACCACATCGGTGTCGCCAGCGACGGGACGGAGGTCGGTGAACCACCGCGCGAACGAAGCAGAGCACCGTAGTCTGCATCGGCGCGTTCCAACACCGTTGAACCTCTACACAAGCGGAGCAGACGCGGTCTTCTCGGTGCTGGTGCCCACGAGGGCCGGTGAACCTCCCGAGAGCGGAGCGGACGGCGTGGTGACGGTCGCATTGCCCTGCGCATCCGGTGAACCTCCGCGCGAACGGAGCTGACACCGCGATCACGTTCGAATCCGAGCAGCGCTGCGGTGAACCTCCGTGTGAGCGGAGCCGACGTGCCGGCCTTCCAGGCAGTGCTGAACAACGTCGGTGAACCTCCGCGTGAGCGGAGCCGACCTCCTCGCGATCATTGCGAGTACGCAGAGCGACGGTGAACCTCCGCGTGAGCGGAGCCGACGACGCGAAGGTCCCCGCGACCAGGCGCGTGTACGGTGAACCTCCGCGTGAGCGGAGCCGACAGGAGCAGGGCCATCAGCATGGCGAGCCGCGTCGGTGAACCTCCGCGTGAGCGGAGCCGACGGCGCCGGAGCGGGTGATCGGGGCATGGGGACTGGTGAACCTCCGCGTGAGCGGAGCCGACCTCTGCGAGGGATGTTAGCGCGGCGGTCTGCGCGGTGAACCTCCGCGTGAGCGGAGCCGACGCGGGAGGCACGACCGGGGCCAGCGCTGAGCGCGGTGAACCTCCGCGTGAGCGGAGCCGACGCGATCTGACCCGTGCGGGCCTGGTGGAACAACGGTGAACCTCCGCGTGAGCGGAGCCGACCCTTCACGACCAGCGCATTCTCCATGGCTTTGCCAGTTTGTTATCAAGGATCCATTGCCAGCTTGCGCTGGCCTGGGAAGCATCACTTTACCGATCACCGGGGAGAATCCGTGAATGAGGCACTGGGTTTGTGGGTGGGCGCTAAGCCTTGGCCAGGTCGTTCAGTGCAGCGTGGACGATAGGCCAGCAGATCGCCAGGGTGTCACGGTCCGGGGTGTGGGCTTCGCGGTATTCGGCGCGGGCGTGGACGAAGTTGCGGTATCTCCGGAGGGCATGGCTGAAGCGTTCCACGTCTGCGCCCAGCCATCCCGCGTCGTGGCAGATCTTGATGAGGTTTTCCATGGTCACGAAGTCCGGGCTGGTTCGGCCAAGTAGCGTTGGGTCCCGCTGCAGGATGACGGTCAGTAGGACGCCTTCGAGCAGGCTGCCAAGCATGATGATTGCGGACACGTGTGCGCCGTTGGAGTAGCAGACTGCGGCCTCGTCGAGTCGGTGCTGGAGGAGGGCGGCCATCTTGGTGTCGCTGACGATGTCGGTCATAGCGGCGCGCAGTTCTACGGGTGCCTGGCTGCCTGGGTAGCTCATTGCCGGGTCGCAGGCGACCAGCCGAGGCCGGCCGCCGGGGCACTCCAGTCGGTAACCCTCGTGGATGAGGAAGGCGTTGACGGCCGTCAGGACCTGGGGAAGTAGGGCGGGTTCGGAGAGGTATTCTCGGGCGTCGCCCAGTCTCATGATGGATTGTTGGATGGCCTGGGGGTTCTCGCGGTGTTCTTGGAGTCTGGCGAGGATCCAGTCGCGACGGTATTCGCCGTCGTAGCGTGGGACGTTGTTCCATCCGGCGCGCTTGAGGAACTCTGGCAGCTCCCATCCCTGGCGGTAGAGCAGGTTGTCGTCGCCGCAGATGACGCGGGCGAGTTCCTCCAGGGTGTTGCCGTCGAGGATCCCGATCAGGGGCTGTTCGGTCATTGTGGCGCCTCCGGTTCCTCTGGGGATTCGAGGTCGGTTTCCTCGTCCTGGTCGGTCGCATCCTCGGGTACGTCTGGGGTCAGTTCCAGGGGTTGCCAGTGCGCGGCGGGGGTTTTTGCGGCGCGGGTGTAGGTCGCCGGGTGGATCTTGAGGCGATCCAGGGTCTCCCAGAGGCCTTCAAGGGCTTGGTCGGCGTCGAAGCGGAATTCGCTTTCGCGGATGCGCCAGAAGGTCCATCCGACGCGTTGGAGTTCGCGGTCGCGCTGTTGGTCGTGGCGGATCTGGTCGGGTGTGGAGTGGAAGTGGTCGCCGTCGCATTCCACGGCCAGTCGTCCACGGGCACCCACGACGACCAGGTCGATGCGCTTTCCGCCTGCTGGAAGTTGCGGTAGGACGTGGTAGCCGCGCTCGCGTAGGCGGAGGTAGACCTGCTGCTCAAACAGGGAGTCAAAGGGAGTGGTGGGCACGTCGGGGCGCACGTCGCCGAGGTCGTCCAGTGCGTCGAGGGCTGCGGGCGGGTTCTGCATATACGTCAGCAGGTTCAGGCGCAGGTCCTTGGGTCTGAGGCGGTCCGGTGGTACGGAGCAGAACAGGTGCATCTGGTCTTGGGCGCGGCTGGCTGCGACGTTGTAGGCGCGACGTTCGCTGAGGTTTCCGCCGGTGATGCGGGGCGGGTTGGTCACGACCATGGACAGGAGGATGATGTGGCGCTCGTCGCCTTGGAAGGCGGCGGGTGTGCCGACGGTGATCTGGTGGCGTTCGCAGAGTGTTGGTCCGAGCGTGGCTGGGATCATGTTTTCGAGGAGCCTGATCTGGCCGCTGCCCTGGAGGACGACCACGCCGATTGTCTTGTCGCGGTAGGCGGGGTTGTTGGTCATCTCCTTGAGGCAGTTGACGATTGCTTCGGCCTCGGTGGGGTTGCGGAGGCGGGTGTCCCTGCCTTCGACGACAGCGTCGGGGATGAGATGGACGATCAGGGGGTCGAGGCGTTCGCCGCCGTACTGGCGCAGGGGTTGCAGTTTGCGGTCGTAGAAGGTGGCCGAGGACCAGCCGATGATCTCGGGCATGCAGCGGAAGTGCTCGTCCAGGCGGATGACGTCCGGGAACAGTGAGGACAGGAGCTGGTAGAGGTTGGTGTGTGGGCTGAACAGTCGGCGGTGACGGGCGGGCATGTCGGGCAGGTAGGCGTTGACGCGGTCCTCGAGGCGCTGGTGGGGGCCCATGGAGGTCAGTGACGGGGCGCATTGCTTGTCGTCGCCCACGACAATGACCCGCGGAGCGAGCCACAGCAGGAACAAGGACTCCATGCTCGCTTGGCTGGCTTCGTCGATGATGACCACGTCGAAGGCGTCCTGGCGGGCGGGGATCATCTCGGCGACCTGGGCGATGGGCATGACCCAGGCGGGAACGGCTTCTTGGGCCACGGACATGGCGTCGCGGGCGGCGGCTCGGAAGGCGCTGGCGCTGCGGCCTTTGCCCTTGCCCAGTGCGGTCATGTGGGAGCGGTAGGACTGCAGGGAGGAGCGTTGGTCCTGTGTCATGCGCCGCAGGCAGTGCAGGCGTCCTTGGGCTGCGGCGAGGTCGCCGGTCAGTCGTTCGAGTCGGGCTTCTAGGTCGATGAGTTGGGCGTCCAGGCGTTGTTCCAGACCGGGGGTGCGCTGGTCGGTGACGAAGCGGTTGGCGCAGGCCCATGGCCAGGCGTCGTCCAGCAGGGCCAGCCGGTTCTCCCATGCCTGGTCGGCAGGGTTTTGCTCTAGTTGCTTGGCGAGGTGGGGGTGGGCGCTGTGAAGTCGGCCGCTGAGTTCGTTGCATCGGTGTCGTCGGCGTTGCTGGGTGTGGGCGGTTGCCAGTGCCTCCAGAGCGTGAGCGTATTGGTGGGCGTCGTGGTTGTGCAGGGCGTGGGCGAGTGCCGCG
Source organism: Streptacidiphilus jeojiensis (assembly GCF_042510965.1). Taxonomy (NCBI): domain Bacteria; kingdom Bacillati; phylum Actinomycetota; class Actinomycetes; order Kitasatosporales; family Streptomycetaceae; genus Streptacidiphilus; species Streptacidiphilus jeojiensis. The sequence goes on along the minus strand of NZ_JBEUKS010000015.1, from coordinate 156,248 downwards.
ACGTGGGGCGAGGTGTGGGTTCGTTGTCCTCGGGGGGACAGGGCGCGTTCCCAGGATCGCAGCTGTTGCTGTGCGGTGGCGGCTGTTCGCCGGTCGGCGAGTTCGGCCATGGCTGCGGCGTAGTCCTGCCAGGCGCTTGGGGAGGCCAGGCCGAGGCGGACTCCGTTTTTGAGCAGGAGGTTGTCGATGGCGTCGCGGGCTGTGCCGAACGCGTCGATGTGTTCGATCTGTTCGGTCAGTTCGGTCAGCTGGGCCAGGCGGACGGCGGCTGGCCCAGGGGTGAGTGTGACTTCGACGTGTGCCCAGCGCAGGGCCAGGGCGGCCAGGGCGGTTTGGGCCTCCAGGTGCACCAGGACGGCTTCCAGGTCGTCCAGGTCGTGTGGGGCGCGGCCGTCGACGGTGCAGGCTTCCAGGAGTGGGCGAGCGGTCTTCTGGACGCGCGGTGCCATACGGGTGCGGAAGGTGCCGCCTTGTTGCCAGTGGGCCCTCAGGGCTCGTCCGGAGGCGACCATGGCGGCTGCTTCGGCCGGTGACAGGTCCGGGGGGATCTCGACCTGGGTCAGTCCCAGTGCCTGGATCTGGCTGCCGATGCTGCGCAGTCTCTCGCCATTGGTGGCCACGGCCTGCCACAGCTGGAGGTTGCGTCGGGTGAGGCGGTCGTGCAGGGCGCGAGTGGTCCAGTGGTTTTGGTCCCATCGCGCAGGTGATGGGGGCAGCCCGAGCTGGTGCAGGGCGGCGTAGCTGCTTTCGAGGTGGCCGGCCAGCGCGTCGGTGGTCTGGACGGTCAAGGCGGCTAGGGCCTCCCTGGCGGCCAGCACGGACGGCGAGACGCTCTCGCGGGGTCGAGCGGCGTCGATGACGGCAGCGACTTCCTGCGGGGCGGGCAGAAGTGCAGGGTCGGGCAGATCGGTGCTCTGGTCGGTGCCGCTGGCTCCAGAGCGCAGTAGTTCGAGTAGTTCCAGGGCTTCCCTGGTGTTCAGGGGCGGGCGTTGAGGTGCTTCTAGGGGTAGCCGGCCGATCCAGCCGAGGCGGTCTGCTTGGTCTTTGAGCCGCTGGATGATGGTGGCCAGTGTTCCGCCGTAACCGTGAGCTATCTCGGGGTGTCGGTAGTGCTCGGCTTCGCGCAGGGCGATGATCTGTTCGGTGCTGTGGGCGATGCGGCCTCGCAGGTCGGCGCGCTGTCCTCGCAGGCGTGCGATCTCTTCGGCGAGTTGGTCGGTGTCGCTGGAGGCGACTTGGTCGATCAGTGCGTTGACAGTCTTTTCAAGCTCGTCGACACCGTCGTGGCGGTTGGAGCTGAGCAGGAGGACGCATAGGTCGCGTACGGGGGTGGGGAGTTTGTCGCGAAGTACGGTGAGTGCTTGATCGCGGGCGCTGGTGACCAGGACTCGTTTGCCTTCGGCCAGCAGTGCTGAGACCAGGTTGGCGATGGTGTGGGTCTTGCCTGTCCCTGGCGGTCCCTGGACTACGACGGCGGTGTCCCGCTCGAGTCGGGCCAGCACGCTGGCCTGCTTGGGGTTGGTCTTGAGCGGGAACAACGGGTCCTCGCCAAGGACGGCTTCGTGTCGGCGACTTGTGCCGCGTCCGCGCCAGTCCGCGCGTTCTTGGTGTTCCAGGGGTAGGACGAGCTGTGCCAGGCCCAAGGGGGCTTGGCCCTGCTCAGCCACGGAGGCGCCGATCCGGTCGTAGTAGCGCAGCAGCGCGTTGCGGTCGCGGGGTCGCAGGAGCAGGGCCGGGGCGAAGGTCAGCCGGGCTGCGAGTTCTGGCTGGCGCGGTACCTGCCATTCGGCGCTGAATGAGACCGGGCGGCTTAGGGCACGTTCCTGCCATTGCGAGAGCTGTTCGAGAGCCTCGTCGCTCAGCGGATGGCAGGATCGCGCGGTCAGCTGCTCGGCCAGAGCGGCCGCCTGTTCAGGATGCCAGCCGTCGTCGCTGTCGAGGAAGTCCTGGTCCTCCAGTTGCGTTGCTCCCTGGGGTGACAAGTGGACTAGGAGCTTGGCGGTGCGCCGTTCAACTTTTGTCTCCACGCGGCGCGCGAGCAGGTGGCGGCAGACCGTCTCGCCATTCGGATCCCGCCAGGTCAACAGGCCCACAGCCAAGACCAGTTCGAGTTGGTCGTCTTGGTGAACCAGGCGCTGATGCCAACGGTACAGATACTCGTACAGGTCTCGCAGTGGCTGGTCGCGGCGCTCCTGGGCCGCCCAACGGCGCCATCGTGGCAGCCATGCCGCATAGGCATCCAGTGCCTCCAATGAGTCCTCGCGTCGAACCGTTCGCTCCTCCCACCACTGGCGGCCGGCTGCGTCCGTCATCCGTTCACGCCCTGGGCCTTCCGCATTCAAGGGCGGGTCGGCTGCCTCGGCCACCTGGCACAGGTCCTGATCCACCCAGCCGTCCAGGACCCCGGGCAACTGCGGAGGGGCCTCACGCGGTACATGCTGGAGGCTCAGCAATGCCCCGCTCGGTGACTCCCTTGGGCGCGCGATCTGGTCGGGAAGTGCAGCCAGCCACAGACTCTCGCGTGTTCGGGTGTCACGCTGGCGCTGCTGACTGTTCTGAACCACCTCGCGTAGAAATCCGATCAGCCCGGCAGTCTGCGCGACCACTTCCGGATCACCCGCGTGACGTGATGGCATGTCCGCTCCCCCCGCAGCTGCACATGGGCGCTCTAGAGTCGAGGACAGAACACCGTTCGGGCAACAACTTTGCACGGAACGGCGTGAAATAGTTCCCCACGGCGAGTCAATCGGCCACTAAATAGAAAGGGTGTTCCATTTAAGCTGGACCGCATTCCGCCGCCTTGACGGATTGTCGAGTGATCCAATTCGGACTGGATGCTGTCTGGGCTGACTCTTCCGGATATCCCTTGTCGCTGCCTCGATCATCGCAGTCGAGGTTCAGCTCGGAGAGCCCTGGAGCCTTGGTCAGCTGCAGCTGGCGCCCTGGGCAGGCAACGCGGCGTGACGGACCTACGCATGCGGGGTGCCTCCGTCCAGTCGTCGTAGCCGGCTGCGTCGCGGTGGCGGAGCAGGTACTTGATCGATCCAAGTGCGGACTATGCGGTCTTCCATCGTGAGCGTGCTGGCGATCTCACGGAGGACGATGATGGCGAGCTGGTAGTCCGGTGGCTGGACGAGGTTGAGGTCCGCTTTCGTGCTGTCCCGGGAGAAGGTGGACAAGTGGCGCGGCCGACCATTCGGCACTGCCTTGATCTTCTGATAGGTGGCACGGCCTCGTAGCGCGGTGCACAGCGCCGGCAAGTCCGGGTAGTGCGATGGGACCGGGATGCACAGCTCGATGTACGACGCATGGAGGGTGGCGCTCAGGCCGGAGGATCCCATGGGGTGCGCTCGCGATCAGCCCGTCTGCCAGTACGAGTGCGAGTCGCTATGGTGACAGCGTAGGCGTGCGACAGGAGCGCGGCGGGGTCCTCATAGCCACGTGGGTTGGGGGCGAGACAGGCTATCGGGGAGTGCGGGTATGCAAAATCGGGAGGACCTTCCATTCTCGCAAAGATACGGCGCATGGCTGCAGCCAGACTCCGACAGCCAGCGGGAGCTATTCTTTGGGACCGGCATCATTGTCCTTGATGCAAATATCCTGCTGAGCCTATACGAGTACACTCCGGCAGCGCGGGATGACGTGTTCAAGGCGCTCGAGCAGATCAAGCGACGACTGTGGTTGCCCCACCAGGTGGGACTGGAATTTGTTCGGAACCGCCACTCCGTGCTCAGCAATCGCCTGCGCTCTCTCAATGAGGCCCCGAAATCCGTGAATCAAAGGCTGGGCGAGGCCGAGCGCGCCATCATCGCAGCCCGCCGCCTGGTACAGGATCTTCTGATTCGATACGGCCGCAACTCAACAGCCGCGGAAACACTTGCGGAGATGATTAGCGATAGCGCCATAAAGGAGCTCTTCCGCCCATGGCGGGATCAGCTTCGTGATCATATAGCAGAGCTCAAGGAACATGACCTGAGGATGGACGCACTTGGGCTTGGAGACACGGTTGTCCAGCGCGTAGGAGAGCTTTTCGAGGAGCGCATTGCCCTCCAGCCCTCACCACAGGAAATACGGCGGCGCGTAGAAGAAGCCGCATCCTACAGGTATCCGAACAACATCCCGCCCGGCTTCAGCGATTCTGGTAAGGATACGGCCCTGCGTTCTGCCGGGGATTATCTCATCTGGGAGGAGATAATTGAACACGCCGCAGAACAGGAGGCTCCTCAACGCATTCTCTTCGTGTCCTCGGACGTCAAGGAGGACTGGTATGAGCCTCCAGAACCGGGCCGCGCCAGTCGCCCCTGGCCCACTCTGGCCGAAGAACTATGGCAGCGAGCCGGAGCAAGGCTCCGCATCGAGACTCCACAGGAATTCTTCCAAGGAATAGAATCCTATTTTGGCGCGGAAATCACCGACTCCACATTCAGTGAGATCAATGCTGTGGCTGAGACCTCCAACACAGAGCAGCTCGTTGCTGACGTACGAGAGCAGGGTGTCACCCGACTCGCTGACTTCCTGCGGGCTACCAACCGACCACTCGGCGACGTCTACCGCACCGGGGCCTCTTGGAATGCCCTGGTCCGCCATGCCGGATTGACCAGCGATGTAAGTACGGAAGAGGAGCAGCAGCTCTTTCGTCGGGTGCCATCATTCCTCCATGTCGACGATGCTGCGCGGATTTCTGGATACTTGCAGCTATTGGAAGACGACACCCCTTCGTACAGTGAGCTGGACAGTTCAGGCCAGGCCTACGCCCACATGCTCATCTTCAACCTGTGGACACAGCCCGCCTTCACAACCTTTCAGGCGGGAATCGATCGCCTACATGCCCTTCGGCATCTGCGTGAGGAATTGCGGGATGTTCTCAACATGGCTCGGGTACGTCATCCGCAAGGGGCTCAGCTACAGCTCCCGGAGGGCCCATCGTTGCCATTGTACATTCATGCCGCATACAATCGTGAAGAGATTCTCACGGCAATCGGGAAGTCCGGCCTGAGCGGCCCCTTCCCCGCCAATTTCAGAGAAGGAGTCGCCTGGGGCCCGGAAATCAACGCAGATACACTTCTGGTAACAATGCGCCGGGACCGATTCAGAGAGAAGGATGGAATCGAGCCGGACGGAGATCAGCACTACGACGGCGCACTCACTAGGTCACTTTTCCAGTGGGAGTCGCAAAATAGCACGGACGCAGATTCTCCGGTAGGTCAGCGCTATCAGTCGCCGTCTTCAAGAACCCTCGTCTTCGTGCGCCCTCGCCCACGGTCTCCCATTGGGCACCCGGAACCTTGGGTACTAGCCGGGCAAGCCGACTACATATCCCATGAAGGCAGCAGACCAATGCGTGTGCTGTGGCAATTGGATCACCCATTGCCGACGGATGTCTGGTCCTACGCGAGGAAGAGGTAGGGCTTTCGATTGTCAACCAGCCGCTGTTTGGTCAGGCCTCAGGAGGGGGGCCGTTCAGAGAGGACTCGCGAGTCCGCCACGGACCTGGTTCACGTTGGGGCGCCAAGGTCGCCAGCGAGGTTGCTCCGGACGCCGACTACGGCCTCCCCTGGTCAGCCGGTGTCCCGGGCCGCAGGCTGACTGTAGGCAGCGAGGAGCGCGGTTGCTATCGGGTCGCCGCAGTCTGCCAAGCGCCGACGCAAGGCTTTCGCCCGGCGCGGGTGACCGCTGCGGTCAAGGTCGAGCATGACCAGAAACATCGCGTCCGGGTCACCGTTGCGGGCAGCCTGCTGCAGCAGCGTGTCACGCTCCACGCCATCGGTGTCGGCGGCAACGGCGGCGAAGCCGACTGCTGCCAGCGGCTCTCCTGCTTGCGCAGCGACACGGAAGGCGTCCCTGGCCTGCTCACTCTGCCCCAGCGTCTTGAGTGCCCGTCCCAGGTCGAAGGCTGCGTCAGGGTGGCCTTCATCGACGGCGCGGCGCAGGTACGGCACGGCCTCCTGGCAACGGCCCTGGACGACCAGGTGGTGTCCCAGGTAGCCGTGGGCTGCGGACAATCCCTGGGCGATCGCCTGCCGATAGGCATGCTCGGCCCGGGCGGGTTGATGGTTGGCGACGTGAAGGTTGCCGAGGTTGATCCAGGCACGGGCGTCCCCTTGGTCGATCAGCTGCAAGTAGATCTGCCGGGCTTCGTCAGTGCGGCCCAGTTGTTTGAGGAGGTTTGCCAGGTCCAGCTGCGCTTCAGCGTCGCCGTGGTCGACAGCCTGACGCAGTGCCTTCTCTGCCGCACGGTTCCGCCCAGCGCCGACCAGGAGCTGTCCCAGGTTCCTCAGGGCGGCTTTGTCACCTCCCCTGACGGCCTGCTGGTAGGCGCGGATGGCCTGGTCTGTCTTGCCGCGGTCAGCGAGAAAGACTCCCAAGTTGAACCAGCCGTCTTTGGTTCCGGCTCGGGCAGCACGGCGGAGCGTGCGCTCGGCCTGATCCGGTCTTCCGCTGTGGAGTTGAAGCTGCGCCAGATCGTCCAGGATGTCGGTCTCGCCAAGTGCAAGGGCCTCATGACATGCAGCTTCGGCCTCCTCGCAGTTCCCGAGTCCCTTCAGAGCCCAAACGGTGACACGCCGAGACAGCGGATCGGCTGGGTCCGCGTTCTCACGCAGTAGGCGAAGGGCCTGCTCGCAGCGGCCTTGCTCAATCAGGGAAGCAGCCTCCTGGTTCACAACCCCAGGGAGCCCGGCTTCGCGCAGGACGCGCCACAGCCAGGCGGCCATGGACGGGTCCTCGCGCTGCGCATTGCAGGCGACAGCGCAGCTCGTCGACAGGTCGACCGCGCCACCCAGTGCTTCGAACCATAGAAGCGGATGGATCGCCCCCAATGATTGCGGGAGATGCTCCAGGAGCGCAGAGCATGGCCGCCATGTGCCATCGGCCCCGGGCTCGAGCAGGCTCGTCATTCCGATGCGGGTCCGATCAGCCCAGGCGAAGGCTTCCTTGAGGGGTTCGGGGCGAAGCCTGTGGCCGCCCGCGTCGGCGAGGTAGTAGCGGTGGGCTCGGGTCAGCAGATGCTTGGACAAAGGGCCACGCAGTCCCGCGCGGGCCAGGTCGACCGCAGCGCGAACCAGGGCGGCGGCGCGGGGATTTCCGCCAATGCGCCAGGCCGCCTGCCACGCCGCCCACAGGACAGGGCCGGCCATGAGATATTCGCTGACACCACGCTGGACACAGTGCTGAGCGGCGGCACGTACGCGTCGGTCCTCAGCGGCACGGGCGTGCTGCAACTCGACCGGGCTCCAGGACCGGTCCAGGAACACGGTCTGGGCCTGGTCCACCAGCGCGGTCGACAGCACCGGGCCCATGGGTGTTCCACCTAACCGGTTCAGGTCGGGCGGCACCGGCAGGTAGCGAACCTCCACCGTCGCCAGGACCAGTACGCGGCTGCGGCGAAGTTCGGCGATGTCCAGGCCATGCAACTGATCGCGGTCAACATGGTGGCCAAGGTCGTCGAGCCACAGGACGCACGGACTGGGGCACTGCATCACAGCCGTGATCGCCGCGCGCAGGCCACCGACGGGTACCAAGCACGCCAGGTGTCCGCTCAGCTCTCGGCGAGCCACCTCGAACACCAGGCGGGATTTCCCGCACGCGACGTCTCCAGCAACCAGCACCATGCCGCCCTGCACAGCGGCCTGCCCCAGCAGACCACCCAGCGTCGGATCGAGGTCGCGCGGCACATACACAGGGAGGGTACCCCCGCCATGCGGCCAACTGGGATGCACCCCGGCTGCCAGCGGATCAAGTTCCGCCAGCGTTGGCCACGCCCGCCAGGCTGTCACCGCAGGACGGGACCCGAACAAACACTGCTGCTCTTTCCAGCGTTCAAGTTCCTCCACCGGAAAAGCCTCGGCATCATCTCCGTCAATGAGCTTGTGGTGCGGTGCACACAGGAGCAGCAGGTTCTCAGCTGCATCAAGCTTGTCTCGCGTCCAACTGGGATCGTGGCGCTGGCCCTGCGGACTCGTCGCACGGATGTGCGCGATCTGCGCGTCAAGGATCCGTTTCCCGTCCACCAGCACGGTCAGAGGTCTCTCACAACCCGGGTAGTGGCAGCGCCCACCAAGCAGCTCCACTAACTGGGCCGCTGGGTACCTCTGGCTCCATAAGGCCACCCGAATTCCATCCCCTCCCAAGTGGAGCAGTAACCACTACGCATCTGACACGCAGACGCCACCATCCATCATCCCAATCTGGCCGCCTTCGTAGGCAGCTGCCCTCCCCTGTCGCCAAGCTGACGTGCTGCAGTTCAGCGGCCTGACTCGCTGTCTCGGTGAAACTCCGCGCGAGCGGAGCTGACGTACCCGGCGTACGAGCTGAGCTGCAGTATCGCGGTGGACCTCCGCGCAAGCGGAGCGGACCTGCACCGCGGGGACTGTTGGCGGGCGATCCCCGGTGAACCTCCGCGCGAGCGGAGCAGATACCCATGAGCACCCCGTCGACGCCGGCGATATCGGTGAACCTCCGCGCGAGCGGAGCAGACTCGTCGTTCCCGTGGCCGTGGGCAAGACCGAACGGTGAACCTCCGCGCGAGCGGAGCTGACGCATCCCAGCTCGGCGCCGCCAAGATCGTCCACGGTGCACCTCCGCGCGAGCGGAGCAGACGCGTCCTGGCAGGCACAAGGGGCATCCTTCAACGGTGCACCTCCGCGCGAGCGGAGCCAACGCCGGCGCAACCCGCTCCGCCCGCACCAGCCACGGTGCACCTCCGCGCGAGCGGAGCCAACGACGATGACGGCAACACCGCCGCGGCCACCGTCGGTGCACCTCCGCGCGAGCGGAGCCAACCTGGAGAACCGAGCACAGTGCCCCGACTGCGGCGGTGCACCTCCGCGCGAGCGGAGCCAACGCCTTCTGTGCCGTTGTTGCTGGCGCAGCCGACGGTGCACCTCCGCGCGAGCGGAGCCAACGTCGCCGGCGCGGCGAAATCACTGTGGGGCGGCGGTGCACCTCCGCGCGAGCGGAGCCAACGACCCGCAGGTTCTCTTCGGTGTCGAGTCCGCCGGTGCACCTCCGCGCGAGCGGAGCCAACGCCGGCCTCGCGCAGGTGCCAGCTGGCGGTCTCGGTGCACCTCCGCGCGAGCGGAGCCAACGAGACCTGGAACATCGTCTGGCCGTTGGGCTGCGGTGCACCTCCGCGCGAGCGGAGCCAACCCTTCACGACCAGTGCGTTCTCCGTGGCTTTGCCATTTTGTTATAAAGGATCCGTTGCCGGCTTACGCTGTCTTGGGAGGCGCCATCACTGTACCGAATCATGGGAGAGAATCGGCGGACGAGGCGCTACTGGCGATAAGTTCATGGATGGGCGCTATGCCTTGTCCGTCGCGGCCGCGGTTCAGCTCGGCCCTAGGGCCTTGGGGCTCCTGCAGTTTGCACCCTGCGCAGGCGACGCAGGGTGACGGAGCCGCGCATACGGAGTGCCTCCTTCCAGTCGTCGTAGCCGGCTGCGTCACGGTCGTGGAGTAGGTACTTGATCCAGGTATGGGCTATGCGGTCTTCCAGGGTGAGCGTGCTGGCGATCTCGCGGAGGACGGTGACGGCGAGTTGGTGGTCCGGTGGCTGGACAAGGTTGAGGTCCACTTTCGTGCCGTCTTGGGAGAAGGTGAACAAGTGGCGCGGTCGGCCAGTGGGCACTGTCCTGGTCTTCTGATAGGTGGCATGGCCTCGTAGCGCGGCGTGCAGCGCTGGCAAGTCCGGGTAGTGCGATGGGATCGGGGCGTACAGGTCGATGTCCGACGCGGGGAGGGCGGTGCCCAGGCCGGAGGATCCCATGGGGTGCGCCTGCGAGATACCCCAGTTCTGACAGGCGGTCATGGCGCCTCTGGATGCGGTCGTGAGTGCTTTGCGACGCCCAGCGAGGGAGGAATACAGGCGTTTGGCAAGTCCCTGTTCTTCAGGAGCTAGATCCTCCAATGACAGGCAACGCGCCCTCAGGATGGCGTGCAGATCTCCTTCCTGGGTCGAGGGGCGCAGGGCGCTGCGTTCTGCTGGATTTTCACAAGGTGTGCACGGCATTGGATGAGGCTATGCTCCGCGAGTTGCGACGTATTCGTCGGGGTCTCCGCCGATTCCTTCCTTCTCTCGCACGGACACAGGCAGGGCCGCATGGAACCGCTCGGCCAGGGCGCACCGAAGCACACATTTTAGGCATTGATTTCAATGTTTGTGTGCCATTCTTCATTCCTTCGCACCTACGGGCGAAATGCCCGACTGCTCCGTTGAACAAGGATGACCGCGCGCTCACGATGTTGTGCAGTAGGACGACAGACGGGAGCGTGTGATGCGCAGCAGGGGATCGGTGTTCAGGCGATGCGGGTGTCGCGATCCGCAGACTTCGAAGAGGTTCGGGGCGAGGTGTCCCGGGTTGCTCGAGGAGGAGCATGGCTGCTGGTACTTCGCCTTGTCCGCGGGAAGTCTTGATGGCAAGCGGATACGCATTCGGCATGGTGGTTTCATGCTTCGCGAGGAGGCGGAAGCAGCGTTGCGGTACCTGGTGGCCAATGCCCAGGCGGATCTGCCGAAGGTTGCGACGGTGGGCCAGTGGCTGGAGCTGTGGCTGGAGCGGAGCACTCCCCGGCTCAGGTACACCACGGTGCTGACGTATCGCCAGCACTTGGACCGGTACCTGCTGCCGTTCGTGGGGAACATTGTTCTGTGTGATCTGACGCCGACTCGTCTGCAGGCTGCTGTGGATGAATTGATGTGGCGTCAGGATCTCGCTGGCTGCCCGCTCGCTCCCTCCACCATCCAGCGTATCCGGGCGACATTGCGTTCGGCGCTGTCCGCTGCGGTGCGCAGCGAGTTGCTCCAGTCCAACCCCGCCAAGCTGCTGCAACTGCCCAGTTCCCCGCGGACGAGAACTACGGTGTGGACACCTGCGCTGCACGAGAGGTGGCGTCAGACTGGTGAGCGGCCCGCAGTGGCGGTCTGGTCCGTTGAGGGGACGGCACAGTTCCTGGGTGCTGTCCGCGATCACCGCCTCTATGCGCTGTTCCACCTGTGTGCCCTGCGGGGGCTGCGTCGAGGGGAGGTCCTGGGCCTCCAGTGGGCTGATCTGGACTTCCACGGTGGTGAGCTGCGCGTGGAGCGGCAGCTTCAGCAGCGGGCCGGTGGTGGTCTGGCGACTTGCCCGCCGAAGTCACAAGCTGGGCGGCGAACCGTCGCGCTGGACCGGCGGACGTTGCAGGTCCTGCGCACACATCAGGCTCGGCAGCAGTCGGAGCGGCTGGCCAGCGGCGAGGGGTGGGTCGACAGCGGATTCATGTTCACTACCGTTCGGGGTGCCCCGCTCAAGCCCGACCACATCACGCATCTGTTTCGTCAGCTCGTCCTCTCGCATGACCTTCCGCCGATCCGTCTGCACGACCTTCGCCACTGCGCGGCGACCCTTGCCGTGAACGCCGGCGTCGATCTGAAGGTCGTCCAGCAGCAGATCGGCCACGAGAGCCTGTCCACCACTGCGGACATCTACGCCGCTGTTCTTCCGGCTACGGCCCACCAAGCCGCCGAGAGTGCGGCTGCGCTCCTGCATGGCTCGGTGAAGCGCGCACGCCAGGGCGGTTCTGGGGGGCTGTCTCCGGCTGCAAAGGCCCGTCGGGGCCTGGGCCGCCTACGGCGGAAGCCGCACCATTGACTCCCGTTCCCCGCCCCCAGGGGCGACGAAGCCCACCGTGGTCGACTGACGGTGTCGGCGTTCCCCGCTCTTCGCGCTGTGCTGAGGTGGCTGCCAGAATTGCGTGCGTTCCTCTGTCGGTCACGGCAGTCATCTACTTCGCCTCGCGCCAGATGCCCCTGCTGGCAGATTCTCGCGAATCTTCGCGCGCTCCAACTACCTGTGCGGGCCAAAGCCGGGGAGGGCCCCAGGTCCCACATCGGCAAGGATCGCGGGACAGAGCGTGACCCATCGATGTGGCTCGGCGATTCGCTGGTCGCGGGACCCAAAGCCGTTCAGGCACCGCGGATCTGGTCGATCAACGCCCAGACGGTACTGCTGGGATTGTTGAGAACGCGGTTTCGTCGCCGGCGTGTGGAGTTGATCACCGCAAGAGTCCCCGCACCGCAGGCACTCGCCCCGGCGGCTCGCGGTCGCCGAAGCTGTCCGCCGCTCGTTCACTCGGGCCCATGATGCGGTGGCACGCCGCTGCGGCGACATGCTCGGCAAGCGCTGGTTGGAAGAGGGCGCGGTCACCGGCACGGTCGACGTCGATGGCTTCTATCGGGCCCAGCGGCCCTGGTCCCGTGCAACCGTGAGATGCCAATGGCGGTCCAGGCGGAGAGCAAGGGAGTAGTCATGCACGCGGAGGCTCTACGCGAGGCTACCCGCGGGGCTGCTGCGAAGGCCGCGAGAGCAGTCATCACGGCCGACTTGCGCCGGACGAGAAAACCCGACCGGATGAGGATGGCGACCATGGCCTGCGTTTTCGACACTCCCCCGGCGCCCAGGCACCCACACGATGTGATCCACCCGCCTGGTGGCAGAAGGGGCGTGCGTCCCGACCAGCCGGGGTCGGGTGCGGAGAACAGTCCCGAGAAGAGGGAGCACCGATTCTGCTGTGCCGATAGTTGCAGGGCGTGCAGGGGGCGCACTGTGTGCTCCAAGAGTGCTCCTGCAGTACCTGTTGCCTCGTCAGTTAGGGGCTGTACTCTTCCCGTTCTCTGGGTTGTTCAAACCCGAGTCGCGAAATGTGTCGCTGCGAGCTCAAGGCTCGATGTGAGGTGAGAAGGGTCGAATGACTGACACCCATGTGCAGTTGGCGACGACAGGGGAACCGGGTCGTCCGAATCCGCGCAACAGGGCGGCGAGCATCCTTGCTGACATGTGCGAGCAGTTGATCGCGCGCTTCAGGGAGAGCCGGGCACCTTTGCCCGTGGTGGTGATCCAGGCGCCCGCCTCTACTTCGGGGCCAGCGGACGAAGCAGGAGCGCTGGTCAGGAACCTGCACCAGGCCTACGCGGGAAAGCGGGTCTCATGCAAACTGCTTGCCCTCAGCAACCGTGCCAACGGACCTGTAGGCCCGACTCACTGCGCGCCACAACCAGAGGTGGCCGAACTGCGCCGAGCATCGAAGCTGGTCGCCAGGCTGGCCAGCGAGGACTGGGACCAGAGCGATCCGCAGTACCGTCACTATAGCTTTCCCCGCTGGACCATGCTCGAGGCGATGGAGGTTGCTGTCGATCGAGAGATCACTCGGGCTCTGGGCGAAGGGAAAGGCGATACCCAGGCCAGTGCCGCGACTGAGGCGGAGGGTGAGGGTGACGCCGAAGCTCACATTGAGGGTGACGCCCAGACGGGAACACGATCGCAGGAGGATCCGACCGAGCCGAGCGCAAGCAAAGCAGTGGCTGGGCTGCGGAGGCTTCAGTGGCGGCCGCCAAGGACCACCACGAGACCGGTCGGGCGGGTTTTCGCCCCGCTCCTCGCCCCGGCTCCCCTGCTCGGCGCCTTCGCTACTGCGAGCGTGACCCGCGTGCTGACCCAGGCACCGCCGTCGGTTCTGGCGGGAGTACTGCTCGTGGTGCTTGTACTGCTGACGGGAGTACAGATCCTTCGGCAGAACCTGGCACCGCTCTCGTGGCTGGGCCAGGCCAGCCGCTGGCTGACCACCACCACGCACCTGGCCCCCACGGACCTCGGCCCCGAGCACCAGGAAGCCGCGAACAAGCCCTGGTGGGCGTGGTCCAGGTGGGCTCCGAGGAGCTCGCGGCAGATCATGGAGGCCCGTGCGCGGATGATCGCCGAACAGATGATCGCTGCTGGTGCCGGTGACCTTGATCCAGGAGTGCAGCGGCGCGCATTGCAGTTCCTGCTAACCCTGCGCGTGCACGCCATGCTCGAGGACCTCCGCGCTGAGCACCGACCATGGGCCCTGGACCTGCGCGGCCGCAAGCGCACTGTTCCACCGATGGTGTTCATCGTCAATGCGAACCAGTTCAACGGGGGACGCGCGTTCTTGTACGCGATCAGCGACGTCCGCTCGCGGCGCAGCGAGACCGACCCCCTGCTCGTAGTGGCGAGCGTACCTAGCGACACCGATCTCACCGGAATCCAGGAACTCCAGCGTGCTGCAGGAGCAGAGTGCGACTCCAAGGGCCTGTACGAGGACTGGGCAAACAGGCTGCGGATCGAGCAGTCACCGAGTTTCGGTTCGGACCTGCCATGGGTGATGCGTCTTCCTCTCACAGCGCAGGACTTCACCGCGTCTGGAAGAAAGGTCCCCCTGACTCGGGCTCGTCCCACCGGTTGGGCCCTATGGTCTCGCTGGACCCTGGCCGTTGCGCTGGTGCTTCTTGCTGGGACAGCCTGGATGCGCAACAGCCAACTTGCCGCGCAGTACTGCGGCGGTGGCCTGATCAGCTCCGATCACGACCTGGTCTGGAAGGGCAACGAGTGTGTCGGCGTCGACACTCGCGACTCGTTCGACTTCTCCACTGCGAACGACATCCGCCTCAACGCCACGTCGCAGGGGACAGCCAGCGCTTTGAAAATGGGAGGCGACGTGTCCCTGCACGACGTGATCGCGGGCATCTGGCAGCAGAACCAGGCAGCCGACACAGATCCCGCTCACGTCACGATCGTCTATGCGGGCCCGCTGACTGTGCCGACCGGCACAGACTCCAGTAAAGCACTCGACGCGGCCAAGGAGCTCGCCGGCGTCTACGCCTGGCAACGCTACGAGAACATCACCGGCCAAGGCCCCAAGACCAGGATCGACATTGCCAACGGCGGAAACGCCATGGCCCATCAGATCGACATGGCCCGCGCCATCGTCGACGTCGCCCGACACGACCCCTCTGTCGTCGGCGTCATCGGCATGGGCCGCGACACTGACGAGACCGAAACGGCCGTCCAGATCCTCGGACAGGCCGACATCCCCGTCGTGGACACCACCAACTCCAGCGACGTTCTGCACCGGGAGTGGAACTACCTCGGCCTGGCGGCGACTAACCACGAGGAAGCTACTGCCCTCGCGGCTGTGGTAGCAGCGATGCCCGCTGCACGCGGTGGCTCCATCGCCGTACTCGAACGCCCCAACGACCGATACAGCAAACAGCAAGCCGACGACGCCGTCACGGCCTTCCGGAAGCTGCACATGACCATCGTCGGCGGCGGACCGCTGACCTTCGAGACCACTGCCCAGTCCTCGGTATTTGTGGGCGGCCAGAACTCGCCCAGGGCCAACATCTGCGACAGCGCCCGGCGTCCCGCCTTCGTCTACCTCGCCGGGCGCTCGGACGACCTGGCCGGATTGAACCTCCTTCTGAGCAGCTACGGGAAGTGCTTCGCCTCGCCGGTCACCGTCCTCAGTGGCGACGATCTGACCAAGAGTGAGCTGGTCGGCCAGACAGACGTCCTCCCCGGCAGCGTCACCCTCTACTACGCAGCCCTCACCGACCCCGCCCGTTCCGCCAGCGCGGCCGGGACGGCCGCCGGCAGGGCCATCGCCGCTGTACTCAAGTTGGCACCCCCCGTCAACTTCGCTGACCCATTCTTCGCCGACGGCACCGTGGTCCTCGGATACGACGCAGCAGACGCGTTGCAACAAGCCGCAGCACAAGAGACAAGCTCCGGCGGCGCCCGCATCTTCGCCCTGCGCTGCCTGCCGAACTCCCTCACCAGCACAGCCACGGGCACCATCTCCTTCAACCCCAACCACCACGCGGTTGCCATCATCCAGGTGACCGGAAAACAGGCATCCGTCTTCAAGTACAACCCAGCAACGCTCCTGGCCTGCAACGAGTAATACCGAGGTGGGCTCACTCTGGGCGGCGGAGGCCGACCCCAAGATCAGCGCGGCACGGCTGGACATACGGCGAAGAGATCAACTCGGCTGGATTCTGTAGCGCAACTGGTCAAGGAATGACCGCGGTCATGCTGCGGGCGAGCGACTGGGCCGACAACGACGCACACGCGCGCAAGGACAACTGGCCGGGACATTTCTGCACGACACTGTCCGCTGTCGTCTCCGCCGTCAACGACCCCCCCCTGACCACACCCTGAACACCCTGCCCCGGGCCATCCCAACCCCGTGACACCAGCCGGCACCTGGGGAATTACGCAACCGTCCCCGTTCTTGCGCCCGCGCGGGGCAGCGGGACCACCGCGGGTCCCTCCAGGTCCTGGCAGTACGGCCCCCGGCGTCGCCCAGTCGACTGATACTGGTCGGCGCCGGCGCTTGACCTCGCCCTTGGGGCGAAGCCCATGGTGGGGACCAAGGCCGCACGGCAAGCGTGCGGCCTGTACCGATACCGAACAGGACACCGAACTGCCATGCCTGATGACGAACTGCTGTCCAGCGGCGAGTTCTCCCGCCGCTCGCGGCTGTCGCCCAAGGCGCTGCGCCTGTACGAGCAGCAGGGTCTGCTGCTCCCCGACGAGGTCGACACGGCCAACCGGTACCGCCGCTATCGAGCCGACCGGCTGAACGACGCCCGACTGATCGTGTGGCTACGCCGGCTGGACATGCCGCTGGGCGAGGTCGCGACGGTGCTGCGGGCCCCGGTCGCCCGGCGCGCCGAACTGCTGGCGGCCTACTGGGAAGCAGTCGAGGCCAGGTTCGCCGCGCAACGGCACCTGGCGGGGCATGTGCGTGATCTGCTGTCCGGCGGTCGTCAAGGAGGCTATGCCATGTCCCACACCGTGCTCACCCGCGAGGTCCCGGCACAGACGGTGCTGACCGAGCAGCGTCACGTCACTCCCGAGGAACTGCCCGCCTGGATCGGCGCGGCCATGACCCGCCTGTACGGTGCCGCGGCAGCGGCATCCGGTGCGGTGGCGCCGGCGTTCGTCGTCTACCACGGCGAGGTCAACCACGACAGCGACGGCCCCGTCGAGGTCTGCCTCCCGGTCGACCCGAAGACCGCCGACAGCATCGACGCCGCGATGCGCGAAGAGCCGGCACACCGCGAGGCCTACGTGCGCATCACCAAGGCCCAGGTCATGTTCCCGCAGATCCTGTCCGCCTTCGAGGCGGTCGCCGGCTGGCTGCACGACCAGAACCTGCCGTCGGCCGGCGCACCGCGTGAGGTCTACTTCACCGACTTCATGGCCGCCGGTCCCGACGACGAGGTCTGCGACATCGCCTTCCCCATGTGAGCTCAGCAGCTGGGGCAGCCTGAGGGGTTTCCTGCCCGAATCCCACCGGTTGCCCGGCCGCTGAGGTTTGCCAGGAGGTGCTGTCTTGGCGACGAGGGCGAGGCAGCGCGTTCACCCCATGACCGAGCGGACCCTCCGAGTGTCGCCCCTCACACCGCGCCGCCGGGCTACCCGGACCAGTGCGACGCCCGTGGCAAAGAGCAGGAGACGAAGGCCAGGGTGCCCGGAACGATCTGCGCCGGCACTGCCGTCGCGTTCGCCAGTGAGGACTGCGCTGGCGGCCTCCCCAGAATCCGTGTCGAGTTCGCGGTGCAGTCATCCGACCGCGAAGGCGGCGGGTTCCTGGAACTTTACGGACTTGCCGAAGTCGCGCTACTCATCCGCCTGCTGGCCGGGCTACTTGTCTGGCCTGTGAAGCGGATCCTGGCTGATGTCGATCGGGACGATCGCTGCTGTGCCCAGTGCGACCAGTGCGAGGAACTGCGGTGCCAGCAGCAGACCAGCCGCAGCGACAGAATCGTCAACGCCAACGTCAGTGCGCCGGTGGTCCCGTTCGCGTCCCTGTCGCACCCCGGCGCGACCGTCCCCGCCACCCTGATGTACCGGCGGGTCAGCGCGACCGGCCGCTATGACACGGCCCATCAGTTCGTGGTCCGGAGCCGGACCGACGCCGAGGACGACACCGGCGGCTTCTACCTGGTCACTCCGCTGATCACCGCCGACGGCGACGCGGTGCTGGTGAACCGGGGCTGGGTCGCCCCGAACAGCACCCACAGCCAGGCCTTCCCCACCGTCCCGCCCGCACCGGCAGGGACAGTGACCGTGGTCGGCCGGCTGCGGCCCGACGAGACCCACACCCTGACCGGCATCCGCAACGTGACCGGACTGCCCGCCCGGCAGTACATGATGATCAACAGTCAGGAACAGGCTAAGAACCTGCCCGACCCGGTCCTGGCCGGATACCTGGACCTCATGACGACCACTCCCCCGACCCCGGCCGCCGACACCGCCCAGCAAGTCCCCGGCCCCAACGACGACAGCACCAGCAGCAGCGACGACGCGGTGGTCGGCAAAGGCGTGCACCTGCCCTACGCGACCGCGCTGAGCAGAGCGCCCCGACCATAACCGACAGGTTCGCCTCCCCGACGGCGTACCACAGCTGGGCCTCGGCGCCCGAAGGGAAGGCCAGCGGTGCGGGCGTACCAGCGGCCGAGCCGGTCCAGCCCGGCATCGGACTCCTCCTGGTACAGCTCGGACGCCGCGATCTCCGCTGCGTAGGCCTGCAGCAAGTCGTGCACCATGTACCGGTCGGGGCGGCCCGGGGCCAGCAGGTGGCCGGACCACAGCGCGGTGATCGCGCCGGTGGACAGATCGGATCCCGGAGCTGTGCCCAGCAGCCGGACCATGCGTGCTGTCGCGGGGCGCAGCGTGCGGTACGAGCCGTCGAACACCGCGCGTACGAGGCCCAGGATGCGTGCGCGGCCCTGAAGCTCTGCGACGAGTTCGGCGACGGTGAGCAGTGGACTTTTCAGCAGCCGCTGGACGGCCACGCGCAGGGCGAGTTGGAGGTAGCCGCACCGTCGGGCCAGCCGCGCCAGGTCCCGAGCCCACCGGCCCGACCGGCAACCCCCGACGCGACCTCGCGTCAGCGGACGCCGCCGCGGTGCTGGCGATGATCGCAGCCGCCGACACCGCAGCCGCGGCCCAGCAGGGCGACGACGGCAGCGAGGGCGGCGGACGCCGCGCCAACAAGGGTGTCTGGATCCGGGCGGCGATCTACGTCATCGGATTCCACGTTTTCGCCGGTTTCGTCATGCTGCTTCTCTACTTCGGCGGACGCACCCACTGACCGTCCCTCAACCACCCCGCCGGCCGGAGCAGGCATCCTGCGCGGTGGATGACCTGGCGTACACCGTCCACGCGGCCCAGGCCAGGACGGCAGTAGCGATCAGCGCCGCCCTCCGACGCCTCCGCACCTGACGGGAGCTATACGCGCCGCTTCGGGCATCCGCACAGTAGAGGCGACCATTTCACTCAGACGAGTGAGTGCGAGGTTTTCTCTGAACTGATCGTCGCGCACCGTTGGCATATGCCGAGCAGAAACGATTCCTCATCCAATGCCAGCTGTTCAGGCATCGCCTGCATCGTGAACGCAGTCCGTGCAGGCGACGACCTGCGCATCGACAGACTGCTGATCCGCTTCGTGGAAGCGGCAGACCTCGCCGGGCTGTTCGCCCTGCGAGCCGCGCTGGCTGAAGAGTCCCTGGGGCGACACGCCTCCGGATTGCCCTGCGAACACACGTAAGGGGGCTTCAGCCAACAGGTGACTGACAAGGAGTGCCGCCACAGCAGTGAATGCGTGGTCGGTCAGGACGGGCCGAACATCAGCCACGCCTGCTTGGCAGCGAAGTCGGACCGGGGGCGTCGAGCGGTGTCGCATCCGTCCTCACCCGCGTGGGGGTCGGTCGGCGCGGACCAGGCCGGTCTCGTAGGCGATGATCACGGCGTGCACCCGGTCGCGGGCGCCGATGCGGGCCAGTACCCGGCTGACGTGGGTCTTGATGGTCGATTCGGAGAGCACCAGGCGCTGGGCGATCTCGGTGTTGGTCAGGCCCTCGGCCACGGCCTGCAGTACCTCGCGTTCGCGGCCGGTCAGGTCGGCCACCCGTGGATCGGTCGGGCCGTCGGCTCCCTCGGGGTCGGGGACGTGCTCCATGAAGGTGTCGAGCAGCCGTCGGGTCAGTGCCGGGGCGACCACGGCGTCTCCGGCGGCGACGGCACGGATGCCGGCCAGCAGTTCCTCGGGCAGGGCGTCCTTGAGCAGGAAGCCGCCGGCCCCGGCGCGGAGTGCGCCGTAGGCGTAGGCGTCCAGGTCGAAGGTGGTCAGGACGAGCACCTTGGTGCGGCCGCCGGAGGCGACGATGCGTCGGGTGGCCTCGATGCCGTCCATCCCGGGCATCCGGATGTCCATGAGTACCACATCCGGACGCAGTTCCGCGGCCAGCCGCACGGCCTCGGCGCCGTGGGCGGCCTGGCCGACGACGCTGGTGTCGGGGTTGTTCTCGAGCAGCATCCTGAAGCCGAGCCGCTGCAGCGGCTGGTCGTCGACGATGAGCACGGTGGTCAAGGCCGGTCCTCTTCGGTTGCGGGCTCGGGCATGGACTCGGGCGCGGGCTTTGGCTTGCGCGCAGGCGCAGGCATGGGTGGGGGTTGGGCCTGGGCCGCTGGTTGGGGGCCGAGCGGCAGGACGGCGTGGACCAGCCAACCGCCGTCGCGGGTGGGGCCGGTGCGGGCGGTTCCGCCGGCGAGGGCGGCGCGCTCGTGGATGCCGACCAGTCCGCGCCCGTCCTGGTCGCCGCCGGGTCGCACGGGTGTGCCGTCCGGGCCGCCGGTGTCCTGGACCCGTACGTCGACCTGCTGGTCGCCTACGCGTAGCACGACCTGCACGCCGGTCGCGGGTCCGGCGTGCTTGAGGCTGTTGGTCAGTGCCTCCTGGACGATGCGGTAGACGGTGAGTTGGACGCCGGGCGGCAGGGTGTCCAGGTCGCCGGCGGTGCGGTGCGAGATGCGCGGCCCGGCCGCCTGGATGCGCTCCAGCAGTGCGGCGAGGTCGGCCAGTCCGGGTTGCGGGGCCAGTTCGTCGGCGGCCGGCGGTTGGAGGGCGCTCGCGCTCAGGGCGCTGAGGGTGCGGCGCAGTTCGCTCAGCGCCTGTCGGGCGGTGCCGGCGATGACGGGCAGCACCTCGGTGCCGCGGGCGGGGTCGTTGGCGGCCGCGTAGCTGGCCCCGTCGGCGAGGCCGATGATGACGGCCAGGTTGTGGCCGATGATGTCGTGCATCTCGCGCGAGACGCGGGAGCGTTCGGCCAGGGTCGCCAGCTGCACCCGCTGCTCGCGTTCCACCTCCAGCCGGTGGGCGCGGTCGGCCAGCGCACCGAGCTGCGCCTGGCGGGCCCGCACCACCAGGGCCAGGGTGGCGGCGGCGACGGAGGTGGCGCAGAGGAAGAACAGGCTGTACAGGGGTTGCTGCTCGAAGGGCTTGACCCGGTAGGCGGACACCGAGAGGCCCGCCAGCAGGAACGGCGCGGGCCAGAACAGCCGGTTCAGCCGCTCGTAGCGGGCCAGCGAGTAGATGGCGACCAGCAGGCCGACGACGCTGCGCTGCGATTCGCCCCAGCACGCCCACTGCACGACGCAGGCGGCCAGCACGACCGCCAGCACGGCCAGCGGTGCGCGCCGCCGCCACACCAGCGGCACCGACTGGCCCAGCACGGTCAGCACCACCAGCGCGGTCGGAGCCTGCACCGCGGCTTTGTCGTACCAGGTCCGGCCCGGGGCGATCAGACCGGCCGTGAGCAGCGCGAGGGCGAGCACCGAGTCCAGCAGCAGCGGCCTGCGCCGCACCGCCCGGCGCATCCGCCGGACTCGGCGCACGGCCCGGCGGGCCAGCGGGCTGCCCCACATCTGCTCGAACTCGGGCGGGAACACCGCCTGCGGCGGTGGGCTGCCAACGCTCACGATCTGGACACCTGCTCCTCCGGGTTCCCGTCCTCCACCTGCGCGAAGGGCCCCCACGGCCCACTCTAGGTCGGCCGTGGGGGCCACAGCGTGCGCCGGGGGGCGCGTCCTGTGCTCTTCCCTGCGCGTTGGAGCTGCTCTTGCCTACGCGTCGGAGCGCTTCAGCCGCCAGGCTGCGCCGACGAGCGCCAGGGCCACCCATCCGGCGAAGACCGCCAGACCCGCACCGGGGCTGAGGGTGTTGCCGGCCTGGTGCAGGGCGTAGATCGAACCGCCGGCGTTTCCCGGCAGGTAGGGGCTGATGTCATTGCCCAGGCTGCTGGGCAGCAGGCCGGCCAGCACATCCAGCAGCATCAGCGAGGCCACCAGCAGTCCGATGCCCCCGGCCACCGAGCGCACCAGCGCGCCCAGGGCCACCCCCAGCACGCCGACCAGCGCCAGGTAGACGCCGGCCCCCAGCAGGCTGCGCAGCACGCCGGACGAGGACAGATCCAGCGCGATCGCCTGGCCACTGAGGAAGTGCTCCCCGGCCAGGAAGGAGACGAAGGCGCCGACGGTGGCGACGACCAGGGCCACCACACCGAAGACGGCGGCCTTGGACCAGAGCACCGGCAGCCGCCTGGGGACGGCGGCCAGGGTGGAGCGGATCATGCCGGTCGAGTACTCGCCGCCGGCGATCAGCACCCCGAGCACGCCGATGGCCAGCTGGGTGAAGCCGATGCCGCCCAGGGCGACGCCGATGGCGTCCTTGGCGTCCGCGCCGGGGCCGCGTCCGGTGCCGGAGGGAGAGTAGTTGGCCGCCCCGAGCAGGCCGGCGACGACCAGGAGCAGTAGGGCCACGCCCAGGGTGATCCAGGTGGAGCGCAGCGACCAGGTCTTGGCCCACTCGGCGCGCAGCACCCGCAGGCCGGTCACCTTGTAGACCGGGCGGGCAGGGGCGGTCACGGTACTCATGCGGTGCTCCTGGCGAGCGCGGGGGCGGGGCTGGAGGGGGGTGTGGTGGAGCCGTGGTACTCGACGGAGTCCTCCGTCATGGCCATGAACGCCTCCTCCAGGGAGACGGCCTGGGTGGTCAGCTCGTACAGGGGGAGCCCGTGCTCGAAGGCCAGCGTGCCGATCTGACGGGCGGTCAACCCGGAGACGGTGAGCTCCTCGGAGCCGGGGGCGCCGGTGACCTCCACCCCGGGTCCGGCCAGCAGGTCCCGAAACCGGGACGCCTGCGGGGTGAGGACCTTGACGCTCTGTCCGCCGGCGTCCTGGATGAACCGGGCGACCGTGGTGTCGGCCAGCAGTTTGCCGCGTCCCACCACGATCAGGTTGGTGGCGGTCTGCGCCATCTCGCTCATCAGGTGCGAGGAGACGAAAACGGTGCGCCCCTGCGCGGCCAGGCCGGTCAGCAGGTTGCGGATCCACTGCACGCCCTCCGGGTCCAAGCCGTTGACCGGCTCGTCCAGCATCACCGTCTGCGGATCGCCCAACAGCGCCGCAGCGATGCCGAGCCGCTGGCCCATGCCGAGCGAGAAGGCCCCGGCCCGCTTGCGGGCGACCTGGGTCAGACCGGTGAGCTCGATGACCTCCTCGACCCGGCGGCGCGGGATGCCGTGGGTCAGGGCCAGGGCGTTGAGATGGTTGAAGGCGGAGCGGCCCGGGTGGATGGACTTGGCCTCCAACAGGACGCCCACCTCCTGCAGCGGGGCGGGGTGCCGGTCGTAGCGGCGGCCGTTGACCTGCACCGAGCCACTACTGGGCGCGTCCAGGCCGACGACCATGCGCATGGTGGTGGACTTCCCCGCGCCGTTGGGCCCCAGGAAACCGGTGACCGTGCCCGGCCGGACGGTGAAGTCCAGACCGTCGACAGCCGTCTTCTCGCCGTACCGCTTGACCAGCTGATGGATCTCGATCATGGATGCGTCCTCAGGTTCCGGTGCAGGACCGCCCGTTGACGGCACTGCCGCCGACTGACGGTGGTGCGGCCGAGGTCCTGCCGTCGGCCGCACCACCACCGTAGGTTCGGGCCAAGGGCCGACCACCGGTACCGCGGGCGGAACCGCGGCCGGCGGGCGGTACCCCGGTACCGCACCGCCTCCGCCGCGAGGACGACACAGACCGGAACCACTCCGGCAATCGGCAAGGTGGAGACCTCAGAAGCCGTTATCAATCCGGGCGTGATCGACTGGTTTCTGCTGTTCAGGCGTACTGCCGGTAGGAAGGTGGGCAGGCTCGGGACGTTGTGTCGTCTCGTTGTCGGAGGTGTCGGATGTCCTCGCCGCTGGGTCTGCTGGAGGAGCGGGAACTGGGTGCGCGTCAGCGCCTGGAGGAGTGCCGTGAGGATGCCGAGCGCGCCAGGGAGGCGGTCGCGGCGGCTGAACGGACGCATGAGCGGGCGGTGATCGCGCGGGAGGAACTGGCCGCCGCGCTCGCAGGCGAGGCGGACGGCCGATCGCGGGGTGCGGAGAAGGCGGCGCCGGGGACGGTGGTGCCGGTGTGGAGCGAGGGGGTGTCGGTCCTGGTGCTTGCCCCGGACTACCGGCGCATCCTGGTCCTGCTTGAGGACGTCGCGCGGGAGGACGGCGGTCCGCTGAACTGCCGTCAGATTGCTCAGCGGCTGGGGTGGGAGACGTCGGCTGCCGGGGTGGAGGGGGTGCGTGCGAAAGCGCGGAGGTTGGTTGAGCGGGGTTGGCTGGCCAAGGAGTCGGACGGCCGGTTCAGCGCCTGCCGGCCAGGCGGCGGGTCATGAGGCGGTCATCGACCAGTAGACCATCGCTTCGGCGCAGGCCGGGGTGCGTTCGTAGTCGCGGGCCAGGCGGCGGGTGCGCATCAGCCAGGCGTTGGTGCGCTCGACGACCCAGCCGCGTGGCAGCACCTTGAACCCGGTGGCAGTGTCGGTGCGCTTGACCACCGTCAGTGCCAGGCGCAGGGTGGCGGGGGCCCATTCGAGCAGGGTGCCGGTGTAGCCGCCGTCGGCCCACAGCAGCTTGAGGCGGAAGTACTTCTCGCGCAGGTGCGGCAGGATCACGGTGGCCGCCTGGCGGTCGGCGGTGGAGGCGGGGGTGACCAGCACGGCCAGCAGCAGACCCAGGCAGTCGACCGCCAGGTGGCGCTTGCGGCCGTTGATCTTCTTCGCTCCGTCGTAGCCGCGCGTGTCGGCCTCGACGACCGCGTCGGCCTTGACCGACTTGTGAGTCGATGATGCCCGCCGAGGGCTCCGGATCGCGGCCCTGGCGGGTGCGCACCCGGCGGCGCAGCCGGTCGTGCAGTTCGGTGAGCCGGCCCTGGGCGAGGAAGCGGCGGAAGAAGCGGTAAACGGCCTGCCAGTGGGGGAAGTCGGCGGGCATCGCCCGCCACTTGATGCCGTTGTCGACCAGGCAGAGCACCGCATCGGCCATGGTGCGGTGGCAGCAGGACTCCGGCATGCCTCCGCGACCCTCCCGCCAGCGCGGCAGCGGCAACGCGTCACGCACCACCGCCCACTGGGCGTCGGTCAGGTCGCTGGGGTATCGGCGCTCGCGGCCCACGTGGTCGGCGGCGTTGCCGAACCGGTATGCGAGGCAATCACAGTGCGACACACCGGAGTTGGACGCAGGCTCGACGAACACGACAGACAGGGACAAGAGGGCCTCCTTGCGTTCCGTTGACTCGACATCTCTGGACTGTGCAGGAGGCCCTTCCTTCATGCGCGGCAGACACGCGATCATCCGAACGGGCCCGACAGCCGAACTCCCGAGCGACCCCCAAGCCTCCAGACCGCTTTGATTACGGCTTCTAATCCCGACCTCGTCAGGCAGCTTTGACCGCCAGGCAGACGCCGACGGTGAGCAGCCAGAGATTCGTACTGACCAGGAATGCTCGTTCAAAGAGTCCAAAGGTGCTCCGCCAGCGTGGGAGCAGGGTCACGACGAGGAGGACGAGCGAGACCAGGCAGGCCCACTGGAGCACGTCGAGGAGGACGTGCGCGGACTGCCAGGGCGCGAGTCGAGTCAGGTCCGGGGTCATGCCGGAGATCGCAGCGTAGGTGAAGCCGAAGGCCGCGATGGCGAAGAGGTAGTGCAGGCGGCCGGTGGGGGTGAGTTTCTCGCCTTCGAGGTCGGTGGGGAAGAGGATCATGCCGACACGCATGGCGGGCACGAGGTAGAGGAACACGAGGCTGCTCGTGGCGAGCGGCGGAGCGCCGGGTTCCCAGGTGAGGCCGAGGGCGAGTACGAGGACGGCGAGGGAGGACAGCACCAGGGCCTTGCCGAACAGGGGCTTGGAATCGCCTACGGCGTAGTCGCTCACGGCATGCCGGACGGGACTGTAGCCGGTGGGCAGGCGGTGCAGCGCGACGAATAGTCCCAGGTAGCCAACGAGGCCGGCGATGCTGATCAGAGCAAGCGTGAGGACGCCTGATTGCATGTCGTATCCGCTCCCTCGCGTCCCTTTGCCGTCTGTTCGGTCGATTCGGTGATCTGAACTGACTGCATAGAGTCACCAGCTTCAACCTGAGTGTCATGGTAGGTACCCCGTGCAGGGGTCGCAGCCGCGGACGTCCGTATGGCCTAGCGGAGGTGGGCGTTCTGTGCACTTGCTCTGGCGGATCGTCCAGTGGGTGATCACAGCCAGCCTCGGCGGCAGGCTTGCATGGCCAGCTGGAACCTGGTGGGGACGTGGAGCTGCTTGAGGGCCGGTTGCACCGTCCAGTGCGCCACGGCCCTCTGCCCAACGGAGCGTCCCTGCCAGGGGGTCGGACCGTAATCTCAGGCGGCTCCCTACGACCTGCCAGCGGCAGCAGGTGTTCCGCCGGTGGCGAGGCGCATCAGGTCGGAGTCGAAGTCGATCCCTGTGAACTCGGTGTCGGCGGGCAAGGCCACCTGCGCCTCGGCACCGGTGGGCTGTGCGATGCTGTCGAATTCGTGCTGGTAGCGGGTCCAGGAGCCGTCAGCGATGGTGGTGGCGACCCCGCTGTGGATGAGTGCGGCGAGTTCTGTCGCCGCCCTCTCGATCCGGGTGCCGAGGGCGCGGTCGGCCCAGTCCTCGGGGGCGGCGAACAGGGCGGTGGGAATCACCAGCGCGCGCAGGAAGGCGAACAGCGGGCGCATCTGCTCGTCGGGGACCAGGGCGTGCCGGGCACTGCCGGCGGTCGCGGTGACAGCGACGGGCTTGGCGATCAGGAGGTCGTTGTCGAGCAGGTCGACGAAAGACTTGAACAGGCCACTGACGCCTGCCTTGTACACCGGGGTGGCAGCGATCACCGCGTCGGCGGTAGCCAGGCGCTCCACAGCGGGGCGCAGGTCTTGCCCGATGAAGCCGGATACGGTGGCCCTGCCGATCTCCTGCACCAGGTCACGCAGTTCGATGGTTGCGACCTGTGCCTCGACGCCGCGCTCGCGCAGCAGGTCGAGGGTCTTCTGCGCGAGCCGGTCGGCCAACAGCTTGGACGAGGACGGATCGCCTATGCCCGCGCTGACCACGACGATGCTGCGTGCAGAGGTGCGAGGAACGATGTGGTTCACCGTAGTGGTGGTCATGAAGTGTGGTGTCCCTTCTCGGTTGCGGGGGATGCGGCTTCAGCGGCTTCGGTCAGTGCGGTACACAGCTCTCTCAGTTGCCTTAGTTGGTCGGGGTCCAGAGCGCGGGTCATGGCCCGAATGACGTGCCGTACGTGTCGGCGGCCGACCCGGCGCTGCAGTTCGCGGCCGACCTCGGTGAGCCGGACTCGCTGCGCGCGGGCGTCATCGGGGTCGGGCTGTCGCTCCACCAGTCCTTGTTGCTCGAGGCGGGTGACCAGACGGGAGATGCCGGGCTGAGTGAGCATCACCTGCCGGTTGATCTCCGTCATCCGCAGTCCCTCGGGGGCCTTGGCCAGGGTGTACAGGATGTCGTAGTC
Organism: Streptacidiphilus jeojiensis; assembly: GCF_042510965.1. Classification (NCBI taxonomy): domain Bacteria; kingdom Bacillati; phylum Actinomycetota; class Actinomycetes; order Kitasatosporales; family Streptomycetaceae; genus Streptacidiphilus; species Streptacidiphilus jeojiensis. The sequence goes on along the minus strand of NZ_JBEUKS010000015.1, from coordinate 128,784 downwards.
GCCGCGTGGGATCTCGTCCCAGGTGTCCTGGGCTGCGAACTCCCGTCCCAGGACCACCTGGGCGCGGAACAGGCTCTCCCACGCCTCGTCGGCGAGCCGGCCGGTGCCGGTCACAGCGCCGGCTGGACAGCGGCCTTGGCCGGGTCGCTGTCCTGGTAGGGCGAGGTGCCGGTGGTGTTGTCCCCGCGGTTGGGGTTGGGACGCGGCTGCCGGGCGGGCTTGTCACCGTACTTGGCGCGCACCAGGTCGGCGTGGGTCGGCGCCTCGGGGACGCCCGGGGCACGGCGCGCCGCCAGTTCCTTGCGCAGCACCGGGACGACCTCCTCGGCCAGCAGGTCGATCTGCTTGAGCACTGCGGACTGCGGCAGCCCGGCGCTGTCCACCACCCACAGTTGACGCTGGTAGTCGCCGAAGATCTCGTGGAAGCCCAGGGTCTTGTCGATGACCTCCTGGGGGCTGCCCACGCTGGACGGGGTGGCTGTCGTCCAGTCCTCCAGCGGGATCCGGATGCCGTGCGGGTTGTTGTCGAAGTACGGGCGGTACTCGGCGTAGGCGTCCTGCGAGCGCTTGGCGATGTACGCCTGGCCGCCCAGGCCCACGATCGCGTCCTGGGCGCGCCCGTGCCCGTAGTGCTCGTACCGCTTGCGGTAGAAGTCCACCAGCGGCTTGAAGTGGCCGTTCGGCGCGAGGATGTTGTTGGCGAAGAACCCGTTGCCGTAGTAGGCGGCCTGCTCGGCGATCTCGGGGGTGCGGATCGAGCCGTGCCAGACGAACGGGGGGACGTCGTCCAAGGGCCTCGGGGTGGAGGTGAAGCCCTGCAGCGGGGTGCGGAACTCCCCGTCCCAGTCCACCACGTCCTCGCGCCACAGCCGGTGCAGCAGGTTGTAGTTCTCCAGCGCCAGGTGGACGCCCTTGCGGATGTCCTTGCCGAACCACGGATACACCGGGCCGGTGTTGCCGCGGCCCAGCATCAGGTCCAGGCGGCCCTTGGCCAGGTGCTGCAGCATCGCGTAGTCCTCGGCGATCCTGACCGGGTCGTTCGTGGTGATCAGCGTTGTGGAGGTGGACAGGACGATGTTCTTCGTGGTCGCGGCGATGGCGGCCAGGAGCGTCGTGGGCGAGGAGTCGAAGAACGGTGGGTTGTGGTGCTCACCGATCGCGAACACGTCCAGTCCTGCCTCGTCGGCGTGCCGGGCCATCTCGACGACGTTGCTGATCCTCTCGGCCTCGCTCGGGGTGTACCCGGTGACCGGATCGCGGGTCACATCACTCACGGAGAAGATCCCGAACTGCATGATGGGTGGCCTTTCTGTGCCGAGGAGCGGTCGTACTACTTCCAACTTGCATGACTAATCATGTATTCCTGAGATACGCCAGGCCCCCCACAGCGGCAGCGATTGCACGCGCCTCTGCGGCGGCCCGACCGTCAGCCTGTGGCGTCGGCGGTTCGGGGGTGGCGGATCCGGTGGGTGGCGATGATGGCGACCACGGCGGCCATGAGGCCCACCGCGGTCTCCAGGCAGCGGTCGACCAGCAGCGTGGACAAGGGCACTCCTGGTGTGGTCAGCGCCATGGCGATGGTCATGGGCGTCAGGAACACCAGGGCGCCCGCGTAGTTCCGCGTCACGAACGCCTCGGTGCATCCCATCAGTGCCACCACCAGCAGCAGCAAGACCAGCTGGCTCATGTGGATCTGGAAAAGGAGCGCCGCGGGGATGACGCCGGCCAGGGTGCCGACGAAGCGGTGGCCCGCTCGCGAGAGCTGTGCGGACGTCGTGGATCCGATGATCGGGATGATGGCGGAGACCATGGCCCAGTAGGGCCGATCGATGCCGAGCGCGGCCGCAGCCAGTCCTGCCGCGAGCCCCGCTCCCAGGCATGCCACCGCCTGCGCGGCGATGATGCGGCCGGGCAGGGGTCCGGGTATCGGAGTGTCGGTATCGCTGGCGTGCTTGAGCGGCGCATCCAACGCGGTCACCAGCAGGACGGTCACCACAGAAGCCGTGGAGAGGGCCAGTGCGACGGCGACGTCGGCCAGATCGGTGCCCGGCAGACTGGCGCAGACGGCGAAGCCGAACAGGAAGAACAAGGCCCCGGGAGGATTCCACCGTCGGATGTCCGCGAGAGCCGCGGTTGCGGCGGCGACGAAAGCCGTGCAGACCACCAGCAGCCAGGGAGCCGGCCGGGCGAGGGCCAGCGCGGCTCCGCCGACGATCACCAGCACCTGGGCGGCAGCAACCTCTGCCTGGACTCGCAGCCGGGTCCGGGGCGGGCGCCGCCGACCGTACACGGCCACCGTGGAGGCCAGCAGAGCATAGGGAGACCACTCCAGCCGCCCCGCCGCAGCGAGCGCGAGGACCGGCATCAACGCCGAGACCGCCAAACGTATGGAAACCCGGTGCGCCCCGTCGTTGGGACCGACCTGCACGAAGTCGACCAGACGCGGAACCGCTTCTGCGATCGGGAGACCCTGCTGTGCGCGCGACGACACGTCACCCACCTCCTTCACAAACAGACTACTTCGCTGGAGAAGTTTTTCCTTCGCTAGTACAGCACTTTCTTCCCATCCGAAGTAGATTGGGGGCATGGCAGACGCGATCGACATCATTCGAGCCCAGTGGGCAGCGGCGGAGCCGGACGTGGACACCAGCCCGGCAGAGGTCGTCGTGCGGGTGCTGCGCATCGCCCGGATCCTGCAGAAACGCAGCGATGACGTACTGGAGCGCCTCGGGATGACCCGGGCCGAGTTCGACATCCTCTCGCTGCTGATCCGGGCGGGACGGCCGGTCAGCCCCACAGAGATCTGCGACCAGCTGTGGACTTCGGCTGCCGGGACGACCAAGCGGCTGCACAAGCTGACCGACAGGCGGCTGGTCGTGCGCCGGCCGAACCTGCAGGACGGCCGCAGCATGCTCGCGGAGGCCACCGGGGCAGCGCGGGAGCAGGTCGTGCCGGTGCTGCACGAACTGACCCGCTTCGAAGGACAGCTCATCGAGCGCTTGGGGGGCTCCAAGGACTCCGTCGTCGACGCCCTGCGCACCCTGCTGGCCGCGGTCGAGGACGACCGCGCCGAGCCGGATCCCCGGGCTCTGCTCCGCTCAACGGCGCTGCGCCGCCCGCCCCCCGGGCGGGCGGCCACCTGATTCCCGTGGCCCCGGCCATGGCGCCCCACGGCGCCGGCCCCCGATATCAAGCGTTGGCTCGCTGCCCGACAGGGACGGGGAGGCGTCAGGCCGCGGGCGCGACTGGTGCCGCCGAGAACGCGATGGCCGGCTATCGCGATGACGAAGCGGGGCCGACTACGTGCAGAGCCGTTCCTCGGCGCCCAAGGGGGGCGCCACCGGCATCAGTCCCGCTCCCTGGACGGCGCCTGACGCAGCGTTTGAGGTTGCGTGAAGCCGCCTGCGAGCAGCACCTGCTGAGTGCGCCGGAAGTGCTCGGCCAGCAGTTCGGCCGCGAGGTCCGCATCCCGGGCCACGGTGGCCTCCATGATCGCGAGATGCTCGCCGCCGACGTCGCGCTTGGCCGACAGCCTGGCGGCGGCCGGCCCCGACCAGCGCCGGTACAGCTCGGTGGCTGCGCGCAGGGTGTGGCAGAAGTCCAGCAGGAGCGGCACTTGGCACGCGCTGATCAGCGCCTCGTGGAACGCCGCGTGCGCCGCCGCCCACTCCTCACCGGTCCGCTCCGGGTCGTCCGCATCGCGCATCGGGGTGCGCGCCAACCGGTGGTGGGCCGAGACGACCTCGCCCTCCCAGGACAGATCGCCGCGTTCGATGGCCAGCCGCAGTGCCCTGGCCTCCAGGTCGATGCGGACCAGGGTCAGATCTCCCAGTTCCTCGGGCGACAGGGTGACCACGTTGAAGCCCTGGCCGCTGCGCGCCGACACCAGTTTCTGCTCGGTCAGCTTCGTCAGTGCCTCCCGGATGACCCCGAGGCTGACGCCGAAGCGCTCGCGCAGCTCGGCGGGACTGAGTTTGTCTCCCGGGTGGAGTCGCCCAGCCAGGATGTCGCCGCGGATGCGCCGGTAGATGTCCTCGTTCAGTGTCACCGCTGTGCCACGCCTCGCCATGGGCGCAGTCTAGCTGGAGACGACTGCAGAACCAAAAGACGTTTACCTATTGACGAATCGATTCTTTACCCATAGAAACGATCCTGTAAACGCAATGAGTACAACGGAGGCAGCGATGCGCTTGGTCACCTTCCGCCGCAACGGGCGGACAGGCTTCGGACGGCTTACTGGCGACGGTGACGCCGTCATCGACTGTGTCCCCCTGCTGAACCCCGAGCTCGGTTCGGTGCGGGCCGTTCTGGCCGCCGGAGCTCTGGAGCAGGTCCGTGAGGCCTCCGAGGGCCGCACCGGCGATGTGAAGCTCGCCGACGTCGAGCTGCTGCCGCCGGTCCCCGATCCAGCGAAGATCCTGTGCGCCGGGGTCAACTACCGCACGCACCGGGAGGAGACCTCGCGTCCCGAGAGTGCGTATCCCACCGTCTTCCCCCGCTACGCCGACTCCCAGGTCGGCCACGACCAGCCGCTGGTACGGCCAGCCGAGACGGAGACCTTCGACTACGAGGGCGAACTCGCGGTCGTCATCGGTACGGGCGGACGACGGATCCTGGCCGAGGATGCCTTCGCGCACATCGCCGGATACGCCTGCTACCAGGACGGCAGCGTCCGGGACTGGCAGCGGCACTCCGGTCAGTGGGTGCCCGGCAAGACCTTCCCGGCCACCGGTGGTTTCGGGCCCGCCCTGGTGACCGCAGACGAGGTCGCGGATGTCGCGGCTCTGGACCTGGTGACCCGGGTGAACGGGGAGGTCCGCCAGTCGGCCTCCGTCGGCGACCTCATCTTCTCCATCCCGGAACTCATCGCCTACATCTCCACGTTCACGCCTCTGGCCCCCGGCGATGTCATCGTCACCGGCACCCCGGGCGGTGTCGGCCTGTTCCACGAGCCGCCGGTGTTCCTGCAGCCCGGCGACGTGGTGGAGGTCGAGATCTCCGGGATCGGCACGCTGCGCAACCCCATCGCTGCGGAAGCCTGAGGAAGGCGCCGTGAAAGCGATCACGGTCTGCCAGGCAGGCGGCCCCGAACAGCTCGCATGGGCCGAGGCCACGGCTCCCCGGCCCGCTCCGGGCGAGGTCGTGGTGCAGGTGGCGGCCGCCGCCGTCAATCATGCGGACCTTCGCCAGCGGCGCGGCCTGTACCCCGTGCCGCCGGGCGCCTCACCCATCCTGGGCCTGGAGTGCGCGGGAGCGGTCGTCGAGGTCGGACCCGACGTCCAGGGCGTCGCCGTCGGGGACCGGGTCTGCGCCCTGTTGGACGGCGGCGGCTACGCCGAACTTGTGGCTATCCCCCAGGGGCAACTCCTGCCGATCCCCGACGGGCTGGACTTCACCGAGGCTGCCTCGCTCCCGGAAGCGGCCTGCACCGTCTGGCTCAACCTGGTGATGTTGGGCGGACTCACGGCCGGGCAGACCGTGCTCGTCCACGGCGGCACCTCCGGCATCGGCACCTTCGCCCTGCAGGTCATCCGCGAGCTCGGCGCCCGGGCCGTGGCTACCGCCGGCTCCGCCCGCAAGACCGACTGGTGCCGCACCGCCGGGGCGATCGCGGTCGACTACCACCGCGAGGACTTCGTCACCGCCGTCCGCGACGCCACCGAAGGCCGCGGCGCCGATCTGGTCCTGGACTGTGTCGGCGCCCCCTACCTCGCCCGCAACCTGGACGCCCTCGCCGACGGCGGACGCCTCCTGGTCATCGGGCTGCTCGGCGGCCGCAGTACCGAGATCGACCTCAACACCCTGCTGCGGCGCAACCTCACGCTCACCGCCGGCACCCTGCGCGCCCGGTCGGCAGCCGAGAAGGCCCGCATCGTCGGCCAGGTGCGGGAGCACCTGTGGCCCCTGATCGACACCGGGCGGGTACGCCCCGTCATCGACCGCATCCTCCCCCTGCCCGAGGCCGCCGAGGCCCACCGGGCCCTGGAAGGAGGCGGCCACATCGGAAAGATCGTCCTGACCACCCCGCGATCTGACCCCCTCTCACTTCACCGCGCCCGAAAGGACAGCCGACTGCCATGAGTCTCCACACCCTTCGCCACATCACCCTCGGCGTCCCCGATCCGACTCCTGTCGCGGAGTTCTACACCGAGTTCGGCCTGCACCCACTCGGACAAGGGCGCTTCGCCACCCTCGACGGCGGTGAGCAGCTGCGCCTGGTCACCCGCCCCACCCGGCGCCTGGTCGCAATGACCATCGGCGCCGACAACCAGGACGACCTCGGACGCGTCGCATCGAGCCTGCACGCCCAGGGGTTCACCGCCGAGCGTCAGGAAGCCTCCGTCAGCGCGGTGGAACCGGTCACCGGCGTCACCGTACGCGTCGAGATCGCCGCCCCCATCAAGCAGAGCGACGACGGCCCGCTCGTCAAACCCAACGCGCCCGGCCGGCCGCTACGTGTCAACGCCCGCGCCGAAGCCCTCTCCCGGACAGCGCCGGTCACGCCGCGCAAGCTCGGGCACGTCGTCGTCGGCTCGACCGACCTGGCCACCTCGATGCGCTTCTTCATCGACGGCATCGGCTTCAAGGTGAGCGACAGCATCAAGGACCGCGGTTCGTTCCTGCGCTGCTCCACCGACCACCACAACCTGCTCGTCCAGAACACCCCGGCCACCTTCGTGCACCACAGCTCCTGGCAGGTCGAGGACGTCGACGAGGTCGGACGCGGCGCCGCGGCCATGCTGGAAGCAGACCCGGCACGCCACGTGTGGGGGCTGGGACGCCACCACGTCGGCTCGAACTTCTTCTGGTACCTGCGTGACCCCTCCGGCACCTTCGCCGAGTACTACAGCGACCTCGACGTCATCGTCGACGACGACCTGTGGAAACCCGAAGTCTTCAGCGGCCGCAACGCCCTCTACCACTGGGGCCCGCCACCACCCCCCTCCTTCATTCGCCCCGACGACCTGGCCGAACTCATGACCGGAGCACACCAGCCGCGTGGCTGAGTGCCGCCACACTGCACCCAAAGGAGTCGCACCATGACAGGTAGAAGAACGACCAGAACCGGCGAAATCACCTGGTGGCGCCTGTGGGCCACCCGCCACCGCCTCGCCGCGGCCCTGATGGCGGGCCTCGTGGCCACCCAGGTGGCGACGATCTTCGGCTACTGGTTCCCCGGCGTGGGCCTGCCCCGCCTGGACTGGAACACCGTGAACGGCCTGGTGTACGTGCCCTTCGCGTCTGCCCTGGAGAAGTTCGCCGTCGGCGGTGTCTTCCACTACGCCGACGGCATCGTCTTCGCCGTGGTCTTCGCGTGTGCACTGCACCCCCTGCTGCCCTGGCGCAACACTGTGCTCGGCAACATCGCCAAAGGACTGGCGTTCGGCACTCTGCTCGCCATCGTCGCCGTCGCATTCATGACCCCGCGCGTCTACGGACCCGCCATGGGCGCCGACCCCGGGTTCCTGAGCCTGCACCTGGGGTGGAAGTACATTCTCGCGGTCTTCGTGTGGCACTGGGTCTTCGGTCTGCACCTGGCCCTCCTCTACAACCCCCTGCCTGCCGACGCCGGCACCGAGACCACCCTCGCCCATGCCTCCCAGAGCGTCGTGCCCGCTGCCACCAGGCAGCAGACCGATCTCGCCGAGATCACCCCGGGCACGGCCGCCTAGCCTTCTGCGCCGCGTTGACGCGCACCTCGACCCCATCTACGCGGGCCAGGAGACCGATACCGTCCTGCCCCCACTCGAAGGACAATCGATGAGCACAGCCCCACACAGCGTCCCCTCCGCCGAGGAGTTCGACACGGACGTCCTCGTCGTGGGCACCGGTCCGACTGGCGCCACCTGCGCGCTCGCCCTGGCCACGCTCGGTATCCGCGTGCGGGTGGTCACCAAGTGGAACTGGCTGGCCAACAGCCCACGTGCACACATCGCCAACCAGCGTGCCCTGGAGGTACTGCGCGACCTCGGCGTGGAACAGGAGGCCACCTCGGTGGCGACGCCGTGGAACCTGATGGGCGACACCCTGTTCACCACGAGCCTGGCCGGTGAGGAAGTCGCCAGGCTGCGCACCTGGGGCACCGGCGAAGCCCGGACCAGCGACTACCTGCTGGGCAGCCCTTGTCCGATGTTGGACATTCCGCAGACCTACATGGAGCCGGTGCTGGTCAAGAATGCCGCAGCACGCGGCGCCGAGATCGTCTTCAACGCCCAGTATCTCAGCCATGTGCAGGACGACTCCGGCGTCACCTCCACGGTCCGTGACCGGCTCACCGGGCACGAATACACCATCCGCAGCCGCTACCTGATCGGTGCGGACGGCGCCCGGTCCACGATCGCGCAGGAACTGGGCCTGCCCATCGAGGGCGTCATGGGGCGCGCCGGCACCATCTACACCCTGTTCAGGGCAGACCTCACCCGGTACGTCGCCCACCGACCTGCCGTGCTGCACTGGATCATGACCCCGGGCGCCGGATACGGCGAGATCGGCATGGGCACCTTCCGCGCCGTACGCCCCTGGAACGAGTGGATCGCCGGCTGGGGATACGACATCGACGGCCCGAAGCCGGACACCAGCCCCGAGGCTGTCCTGCCACGGATCCGCGAGATGATCGGCGATCCGAGCGTGGACATCGAGATCGAGAACGTCACCACGTGGCAGGTCAACCAGGCCTGGGCCACCCAATACTCCAAGGGGCGGGTGTTCTGCGGTGGCGACGCCGTCCACCGCCACCCGCCGTCCAGCGGACTCGGCTCCAACACCTCCATGCAGGACGCGGCCAACCTCGCCTGGAAGCTCGCCTACGTGATCAAGGGGTGGGCCGGGCCCAAGTTGCTCGACTCCTACTCCGAGGAGCGGGCTCCCGTCGGTGCCCAGGTCGTCGCCCGGGCCAACCAGTCCCGCATCGACTACCGCCCCGTCAACGAGGCATTCCGTACCGAAGGCCAGGCCGATCCGGTCACCGCCGGCCTCGCGAAAATCCGCGACACCAGCCCTGCCGGGGTGGAGGCCCGTGACGCGCTCGTCGCTGCCATCGAGAGGAAGAACACCGAGTTCAACGCCCAAGGCGTAGAGCTCAACCAGCGCTACCGGTCCTGCGCCGTCATCCCTGACGCCGAGGTTGGCGAAGAGGTCTGGCGGCGCGATCCCGAACTCTACCTACAGGCCACCACTCGACCCGGCGCCAAGATCCCGCACGTCTGGCTGGTCGACGAGAGCGGGCACAGGCTCTCCAGCCTGGACGTAACCCAGAAGGGCACGTTCTCCCTCGTCACCGGTCTGGCGGGTCGGGCATGGGTACAAGCGGTGCAGAAACTCGACCTGCCGTTCCTGCACACCGTCGTCATCGGGACCAAGGGCGCCGAGGATCCCTACCACGACTGGCACCGCACCCGAGAAATCCACGAAGCCGGGGCGCTGCTCGTCCGCCCGGACGGCTACGTCGCCTGGCGCCATGGCCACCCTGTCTGGGACGACGAAGAGGCATTCCACCTCCTCCAGAAGGCCCTGATCGCTCTCCTCGGCTGACGTGTGCCCCCATTCCCGTGGCGGTATCCCGCGACAGGCACGCACCCGTCGCAGGACACCGCCACGGGCCCCAGGTGCCCTGCCCGGGTTTCGTCGTCAGTTGGCGCCGGTCACCTTGAAGGTCGAGTCCTCGAAGATGTGGTGCATGGTGGTGCCGATGTTGTGGACCTCGTAGCCGCCGTCGGAGAGCTGGACGACCCGGTCGATCAGACCGCCCGGGTACTTGGCCAGTGCCGCGGCCACCGCCAGGTCCGCGGTGGCCGCGCCGACGATGGTGCCCAGCCCGTCGCTGTAGTCCGCGGGGATCGTGCCGAACGCCTGGTTCCCGGACTTCTGCCCCCGCTGCAGCGCGCTGACATCCGACGACGCCGTCGTGTACGGGCTGCCCGCAGGCTCGACGGTCACCGTGGTCGCAGTGACCGACTTGTTGTTCACCGTCCCGAACACCAGGACGCCGACGCCGTTCTTGACCGTGTCCGCCGATGCCGCGGTCGGTGTGCCGCTCGTCGCGTCTCGGTAGGCGGTGGACGAGCCCGCGCTGACGGGGATCTTGCCCCCGGTCGGTGTCGTCACGGTGAACCCCGTCCCGGACACACTGCTGACCGTGCCCGAGGTGCCGCCGGGCTCGTTGACGGAACGGGCATTGGATCCCGACTCACCCGCACCGAGGGCCCCACGGCCCTTGCCGCCCTTGAACCCCGAAGGGGCACCGGCCGTGGTGTTCGACGAACCTGCGGTGACCACCACGCCGATGGCGATCCCGCCGCCCACCGCGAGCACCGCCGCCCCGGCAACGACCGCGATGTTCCGCCTGCGGGAGAAGAACCCCCGCCGCCCGGGCGGATCCACCGGATCAGGCGGCATCAGCTGCGCGAGCACGGGGTCCGGCTCGCCGGCCGGCGCACCGTCGTCCCCGGGCCCGCTGTGCGGCGTGTCGCCGCCGTCCTCGAAGCCGTTCATGGTCGGAAATCCTCTCTGCGACTACCTGCACAGAGAGTCTGGACGCCCGGCATGTGCCGGGCCGGGGGCGAAGGTGGGAGTTCCCTGACATCGCATCGCGTCGGCGGCATCCCGCCATCGGTCGCGATCACCCGTACCGGGTGACGTGGCCTAACCCGGTCGCGGCCAAAGCTGTAGTGGCAATCCCTCCGAGTTCGTCACCCGTGCTCCACCGCTCCTCGGCAAGGAGGCAACCATGGTCCGTCGGATCGTCACCGGTATCAGCGAAAACGGCAGGCCCAGGATCGTCAGCGATGCGGAGGTTCCGCGCTCGCCGAAGTCCACCATGACCCCCGGTTTCGCGAACTGCCTCGTGTGGGCCACCCAGGTACCGGCCTCGCCCGGGGCCGACCCCACAATGTCGCTGCGATCCTGGGTTCCTGGTCCCGGCGAGACGATCGCGTTGACCGTCACTTTCCCGCCCGACAGCGTCTACGCCGACCCTGCTTTCGATCCGGCGGCCGCTGCCGCCGAGCAGTTGGAGGCCACCCCCGGGCTCGCTGAGCTGTTCGAGCCGGACAACCCCGGTATGCACACCACACCGACCGTCGACTACGGGGTAGTCCTCGACGGTGAGATCACTCTGGATCTCGACGGGGAGACAGCCGTCTTGGGACCGGGCGACATCGTGGTACAGAACAGCACGCGCCACGCTTGGCGCAACCCGGGCAGTAAGGCCGCGACAGTCTCCTTCGCCATGATCGGCGTGCCCGAGACGTCGGCCGTCCGTTCCCGGAAGGCGGCCGAGGTCTGATGCTCGTCGAACTCCGAACACTCCAACTGAAGATCGCGGCAGGGCCCGCGGTCGCCGCCTCCTTTGCCGAGGCCCTGCCGGCGCGCACCGCACTGTCTCCACTGGCCGGCTTCTTCGCAACGGAGGTCGGCACGCTCAACCAGGTGATCCAGCTGTGGCCGTACCAGAGCGCCGCCGAGCGAGAGTCGGTCCTGGCCAGGGCGGAGAACCTTCCCCAGTGGCCGCCAGCGATCGACGAGCAGGTGATCGAGGAGCAGGTACGGCTGCTGGAGCCGCTGCCGTTCTCGCCGCCACTCGAGCCCGGTGAGTTCGGGGCCATCTACGAGATCCGCACCTACACCTACGGGGTCGGCTTCATGCCGGAGGTGATCGAACGCTGGGCCGAGAAGATCCCCGAGCGGCGCAAGCTGTCACCGTTCATCGGCGCGTATCGGACGACCACCGGCCGACGCGATCAACTGGTGCACATCTGGGCCTACCAGGATGCGGCTGAGCGCCAGCGGATCCGCGCGCGGGCGATCGAGACCGGGGCCTGGCCACCGAACACGCACGCCGAGGGGATGCTCCTCCGCCAGGAGAACATCCTCACGACCCCGGCTGCGTTCTCCCCTCTTCGCTGACTGAACCATGTCCGAAATACTCCGATCCGGGTGACGTGCACTAACCCCGCCGCGTCGCAGTATTTCCTTGGCAGCTCTAGTTGAAAAGGAGGATTCCATGTCTTCGACTCCCCTTGTCCCGAGCGATATCACCGCGCACGTCAAGAGCACGTACTTCCGGGTGATCCTGCCGCGTTCCGAGGAGAAGCCGCTCACCCAGCGCTACACGGACAACCTGAACGGCCGTGTGGCCTACGCCTTCGACTGGCCCGCCATCAACACCCGGGTGGTTGGGCTGGAATCCCCGTACGGGAACGTCTCGGCCATGTTCACTGACGATCCCGAGTCGTTCGACCAGTGGCGGAAGGACACGAAGGTGATGTTCGAAGTGGACGATGTTCCCGTCGTTCTAAAAGCAGCCGAGCGCCACGGCCTCAAAATCGTCCAGAAGCTGGGCCGCACCCCCGTGGCCATGCAGGGCCGCTTCGAGCTCGTCCCCGGCTTCGTCGTGGAGCTCATCATGTTCCTGCCCTCCGAGAATCCCTGAACGGAGCGCTGCCATGCCGAGCGAAATCCGGAAAGTCGTTCCCGCCGATCCCAGTGCGGATGACCACGCGACCGTTGTGATCAGTCGCACCGTCCGATCGGGTCACGAGGAGGAGTACATGGGGTGGCTGAGCCGGCTGATCAGCGCAGCAGAAGCCTTCCCCAACAACCTCGGGGCGGTGGTGCTCACCCCGGAGCCCGGCGAGTCGAACGTCTTCCACATCGTTCACCGCTTCGCCGACGAGGCTTCGCTGCAGGCATGGGAGGACTCCGAGACCCGCCGTAGCCTCTCGGTCGAGGCTGACGCGTTCTCGACCCTTCAGCGCCAGGAAGCGACTGGGATGGAGACCTGGTTCGCAATCGGGTCCGCTGCCAGATCGTCAGCACCCAAGAAGTGGAAGATGGCCAGTATCACGTTTGTCGTCGTCTACTGCCTGACGGCGGTCATCATTCCACGAGAGATGGCGTGGCTGCCCAGGTCATGGTCGTTCTACGTGACCAATATCTTTACCAACGTCATTGTTGCGACTTTGATGACCTATGTGCTGATGCCCGTCCTGGCGCGCGTTCTGAAGCGATGGCTGTACACGTCGTCATGACCTGTGAAATACCCCGTCCCGGGTGATGTGAGCTAACCCCGTAGCGGCGCAGTGTTCTCTCAGAAATCCCGACTGCAAAAAGGAGCCAATCATGGGCCAGCCGAATGGCATGTTCACCTACGCGAACTCGGCGCTGGTACTGATCGACTACCAGCCCCCGATGTTCGCCGCAATCCGCTCGGAAATCCCCGCCGAGGTGGTCGAGCTCAATGTCCGCGCCCTGATCAAGTCGGCCAAAGCCATGGACATGCCGGTCGTGCTCAGCTCGGTCGGCGTGCGGAGCGGCACGAACGCCGCCACGCTCGAGTCGATCGCCAATGAGCTCCCCGACTACCCGATTCTCGATCGCTCCACGATGAACGCTTGGGAGGACACGGCGTTCAAGGACCAGGTCGTAGCGACGGGTCGCCCTCGGCTGATCTTCGCCGCGCTGTGGACCGAGATCTGCCTGGTCTACCCGGTCATCTCGGCACTGGCCGACGGCTACGACGCCATGGTCGTCGTTGACGCCGTCGGCGGCACCTCTCAACTGGCACACGAGACCGGCATTCAGCGCCTCACCGCCGCCGGCGCCGCACCGACCACCACACGCGCCTGCGTCGACGAACTCTTCCGCGACTGGCGCACTCCGCAGGGCGCGGCCTGGCGCGACGAGATCCTGAAGCCCTGGTACCTGCCTGCGCTGCAGGAACTGAGCAAGGCGCACCCGGACGCCCGCTGGGCGGTCAACTGACCATGGGCCGGTTCTCCAGCAAGCGGGTCGTTCTGACCGGCGGTGCCACAGGTATCGGCCGAGCCACTGCCCTCGCGTTCGCGCGCGAGGGCGCGGCGGTGATGATCGGCGACATCGACGACCGGGCCAAGGAAACCACCGAGATCATCATCAAGTCCGGAGGGGCGGCTGTCTTCCAGCGCACCGACGTGTCTGATCCAGTTCAGGCGGCGGCACTCGTCCAGCGGTGCGTCGAAGAGTTCGGCGGCCTCGACGCCGCGTTCAACAACGCCGGCGTACTCCCACCGACCAAGGCCTTCCACGAGATGTCGCAGGAGGATTTCCATCGCGTCATCGATGTGGACGTCAAGGGCGTGTTCAACTGCATGCAGGCCGAGCTCAGGCACATGCTCGGGCACGGCGGAGGCGCAATCGTCAACACCACCTCGGTGGCCGGCCTGATCGCCGACCCGGGCATGGCGCCCTACGTCGCGGCCAAGCACGCGGTTGTCGGCCTGACCAAGGCGGCAGGTGTCGAGTACGCGCGCAATGGGATCCGCGTCAACGCGATCGCCCCTGGTCTGGTGCACACGCCGATGACCGACCGCTGGCTTGCCGACGAGGAGTTCACCAAGGCGTTCCTCGCCGCGAGCCCGATCGGCCGCCCGGCGGAGCCCGAGGAGATGACCGGCCTGGTGCTGCATCTGTGCTCGGACGAGGCGACATTCACCAATGCCCAGGTCTTCGTCATGGACGGCGGCCAGACGGCGCACTGAGGAGCCGCTCATGAACGACCCACTCACCTTCCAGGTCGTCGCCGGCGACTACGGCCTGTCCGGCAATCAGCCCGCCAACTACACGCTCGTGCTGGGTGAGAGCGAGGCCCTTCTGGTGGACGTGCCATTCGCGCGCTCCGACGCGCACCGGCTGATCGCCATGATCCTGGACAGCGGCCGTGAGTTGAGGACCGTCTTCATCACCCACGACCACCCCGATCACTTCTTCAGCCTCGACCTCCTCAGCGACACCTTCCCCGAGGCCGCGGTCGTCGCGCATCCCGTGGTCGTCGCCGACATGGGGCGCTCGATCCCGCTCAAGTTCGAGCGCTGGGCCGAGGGGATGGGGGCCAACGCTCCTCAGCGCGGTGTCGTGCCGACCCCATGGGTGAAGGACGAGATCGAGGTCGAGGGCCGCACGCTCAAGATCCTCGGACCGATGCAGGGCGACCACGTTCACGCGACGGCGTTGTGGGACCCCGGCTCCCGGACGCTGGTCGCCGGTGACCTGCTGTTCAACGGGGTCTTCCTGTTTCTGGGCGAGCACCGCCCCCCGCAGTACGACGACTGGCTGAAGAGCCTGGACGACCTGGAATCGCTGCAGCCCGTACGCATCATCGCCGGGCATTCGAAGCCGGGGCTGCCCGACGACAGCCGCGCGATCGACTGGAGCCGCCGCTACCTCAACGAGTTCAAGAGAGCGGCCAAGGCCGCCACCTCATCGAGGGAGATGGCCGACATGCTGCGCGCCGCCTTCCCCGACGCCGTCGGGTTCCCCGGCACCGAGTTCCTACTCGACGTATCCACCCAAGTCGCCACCGGAGAAATGGAGCCCTGGGATGAGTGACAAGCCCGCGTACCAGGACGAGTTCGAGTCGACCAGACCCGATGAGATCGCCCCTCTGATCGGCAAGCACCTCATCTACACCTACGACAACGGCTGGGGGTACGAGATCTACATTCGCAACGAGCGCGCGTTCGACTACCGCATCCACGACGGCCCATTGGCCGGCCGTTGGGTCAACAACCAGGCAGCGCACATCGTGCGACTGGCCGACGGCGTCTACAAGTGGTCATGGGACGAGCCCACGGGAACCATCGTGAGCCTCGCCGTCAACCTCAACGAGCGCGTCTTCCACGGGGCGACGTTCTTCCCGGCATGGATCCCGCTGAACTACGACAAGATCGCACTGCACCAGAACGAGCATCTGGACGAAATGGCGCACCTGCGGGACCAGGGGCCCACATACCCGAAGCTGGTGATGGACGAGTTCGCCCAGATCACCTTCATCGAAGACTGCGGGCGCGACAACGACGAGGTGATCGATCGCCCGCCGAGCGAAGTGCCCGAGGGCTATATGACGAGGCGCAACTGATGCCGCGGGTGGTCGTCGCACGGGACTACGGCGAGGCAGAGGTCCTGGACGTAGTGGAGGTGCCTGCCACCCCGGTCGGGGCGGGCGAGGCACGGGTTCGGATCATGGCCGCCGGCGTCAACCCGATCGACTGGAAGCAGTACGCACCCGCCTTCTACGGCGGCGATCGTGACAGGCTGCCGCTGCGGCTCGGCTCCGAAGCCGCGGGCGTCGTGGTCGATGCCGCATACGGTGCAACCGGACCCGCAGGCCCGGTAAGGACCGGTGACGAGGTGATCGTGTTCCCCGTGGGCGGGGCGTACGCCAGCGAGGTCACCGTCTCTGCTGCCGCCCTGGTCCCGAAACCGCCCGAGATGACCTGGGAGCAGGCGGCGAGCCTGATGCTGGCTGGCACGACCGCCATGCACGCCGCCGTCGCAGCCAGGCTGCGCAAGGACGAGACGGTATTGGTCCACGCGGCCGCCGGCGGCGTCGGGCAGATGTTGTGCCAGATCGCGGCCGCCTGGGGTGTCAAGGTGATCGGAACCGCGCGCGAGCGCGACCACGAGATGCTCCGCGGCTGGGGCGTCGTGCCCGTGATGTTCGGAGACGGGCTGGCCGACCGCGTCCGCAAGCTCGCCGCCGCCGGCGGAGTCGACGCAGCAATTGACCTCATCGGCACCCGGGAGGCGGTCGAAGTCTCGAACGGATGCCTGCGCGACAGCGATCGCCTGCTGTCCACCGTCCACAACGACGTCACCTCCGAGCTCGGTGTGCGCGTCATCGGCGGAGTGGGCCCCGATCACGGCAACGACATCCGGATGGCGGCGCGCTCCGAACTCGTTGCACTCGTCGAACGCGGACAACTGCAGGTCAATGTCACGCAGACGTTCGCCCTGGACGATGTCGCCGATGCACACCGCAAGAGCCGAAGCGGCTCGGCACAGGGCAAACTCGTCCTGCTTCCCGAGCACGGGTGAAGGTGAGGTCGAGGAAGGGGCCACCCGGCCTCCAGCATCGTCTGGGTGTCTTCACCGCGCCCGCGCGGACGGCGCGAGCAGTCTGAGCGTGCGAGCGCGCTCGACGGCCTCGCGCCGGCTGTTGACGTCGAGCTTGCCGTAGATGTGGCGTAGGTGGACCTTGACCGTGTTCGGCGACACGAACAGCTCGCTCGCGATCTCGCCGGTCTTGAGGTGCGAGGGCAGGTAGCGCAGGACGCGCAACTCGGCATCCGACAGGGGCTCGGGCATGGATGGCGCGCGCAGGCTCTCCGGTTCGCGTGAGGTACCCGCCAACAGGTCGAGGATCTCTGAGATCAGCGAAGGGTGCGAAGTCCGTTCCCGCCGATGGCATTCGAGCAGCTCCGGGGCGGGGTGGAGCAGAAATGGCAGGATCAGGCGGTCGGGTTCGGCCAGATTGAGCGCGGTCTCGAGTGCAGCAGTGCCTGCATCGTGTTCGCCGAGGGCCTCGCGCGCCATCGCCTCCAAGAGGAAGGTCTGCACCTGCCACACCTGCAGGTTGGGGCCGACTGATGTGCCGTCGAGCACGGGTGCGAGCGCGGCCACCGCGCCCTCGGCGTCACCTTGGGCGAGTCGCAGCACCGCCGAGGCCTGGCACATCGCTGTGGCGTCATGCTGGGTGCTCTCGGCTGCAGCCAAGGCCTGTTCCGCGCGACGGGTGTCCCCCAGCCGCACCAGTGTCTGGGTATGCAGTGATCGCGTACGGGCCGTGAGCGGGTGGTGGGCCACCAGCCGCTCACCGAGTGCCGCTCCGGCGCAGAAGGCGCTCAGTGCCTCATGGTGCCGGCCACGTGCGAGTTCGTGCAGGCCGCGAGCGTAGTGGAGCAGCATGGCAACGGCCGGGTAGACCTCGTCGCGGGAGGAGGCCTCGGCCCGTTCGAGCCATGGCTCGGCCTCCTCGAGGCGTGCCTGCCAGAGCATCGGCACGGCCAGCGCAACGCACGGGATGGCGATGATCGGCTTCTGGGACCAGCCATGCTGCTCGGCCAGCCGGAGGGCCCGATGACTGCGCTCCGGCACCAGTTCCAGCGACCAGAGGTGTGCGACGAGTGCCGCGTGGGCAAGGCCGTTGAATTCGAGGTAGGGCCGCTCGAGCTGGCGTGCGAGGGAGATGCCCTGCGCCAGGTACCGCTCCGGTTCATCGACGCGCATCAGCCAGGACTCGGCGATGCCGAGGCTGACAAGCCCTAGCGCGCGCATGTCCGCGCGCAGCGGAACCCCGGGAAGCAGTGGGGTCTCGGGCGCAAGGAGGCGCTCGGCGCTCTCGAAGACGGCAGGGAGGTTGCCGCGGAGCCGAGCGAGGTTGAGCCGGAGGATGGCGAGCATGGCCTGGAGCGCGTGCCGGCGATCGTCCGACAGCGAGGCCGAGCCGCCGTCTGCAATCGCCAGCAGTTCCTCAGCGCGGTCGGCGGCTCCACGGTTCAGGTAGTCGGCCGCAGCCACGGCAGCGAGTTGCGGGTCGCCCAGCGTGGCGTCGGCGGGGAACTCGGCAAGCAGCTCGTGCCCGGTGGACGCCTGGCCGTCGAGCTCAAGGGCGAACCAGTGGTCGGCCAGCAGCGTGCTCGCCAGTGCCCACTCCCCGCCGGCCTGAGCGTGGCGGATCGCCTCGACCGGCCGATCGTGCTTGACGTACCACTCGGCTGCCGTGCGGTGCAGGACGGGGAGCTCGTCCGGTTCGGTCCGGCGCAGTTCGAGGCGCAGAAGATCGGCGAAGAGGTGGTGGTAGCGGAACGAGGATCTCGCGGGATCTAGAGACACAGTGAACGCGCCCGAGTCTTCGAGGTCCTGCAGGATCCGCTCGCTGCCGACGTCGCCGGTCAAGGCATCGGCCAATGGCCCGTCGATACGCTCGAGGATCGAGGTGCGCAGCAGGAGCCGACGACCGTCGGCGGACTGTCGTCCCAGCACTTCGGCGAGGAGGTATTCGGCGACGGTCCGCTCACCGCCGGAGAACTCGATCGCGAAGCGCTCCGGTTCCGAATGCCGGGAAAGAAGGAGTGCGGCCAGCCGAAGCCCGGCAGCCCAGCCCTCCGCGCGCTCGTGCAGCAGGTCGACAGCCGGCTGAGACAGCTGGATCCCGGCCGCGTCGAGCAGTGCCCGGGCCTCGCCCGGGGTGAAGCGGAGGTCGTCGGCGCGGATCTCGGTGACCTGGTCCTCGAGGCGCAGCCGGTGCAGGCCGAGCGACAGGTCGTGTCGGCTGGCGAGGATGAGGCGGAGCGCGCCGGTGCTGCGCTTCAAGAGAAGTGCGAGCTGGCGCAGCGTCTCCTCGGAGCGCACTTCGTGAAGGTCGTCGATGACCAGGTACACCGGTCCATCGAGGGCTTCCAGATCCTCCGCCAAACGCTCGACGATTTCGAATCCGTCCAGGTCGGGGGCGGGCGTCAGCGCTCGCACGAGCCCTGAGCCGGGAACGGTGCCCCGGATCTCGTCGAGGACGGTGAGCCAGAAGCGCTGGGGGTCGTGGTCCTCGCGTTCCACCGACACCCAGGCGGTACGGTCGGCCAGCCCGGCCGCCTCAACCCATGACCGGAGCAGGACGGTCTTCCCGCTCCCGGCCGGCGCGACGACGATGGTGAGCAGACCCGCTCCGCCGAGTCGCTCGAACAGCGCCGGACGAGCGATCGTGCGCAGTTCTCCCTTGGGATGGACGGCAAATGTGCCGTGCACCGGAGGCAGCGAGGTCGCAGTCATGCCTCTGACCTCCTACCCAGAGAACGCCACACCATACGTTGAGTCGAGAGCCAGGCTAGCCATGGACGACGCGAGGTGCTCGTAGACGCGCTGCACGAGCGACCAACCGGCGCGGAACAGTCACAGGTCACGCAGTGCGCGCCGGAGCACCTTCCCGGTCGCGTTGCGAGGAAGTTGATCGACGAAGACGATGTCGCGCGGGACCTTGTAGCGGGCGAGATTGGTCCTGACGTACGCCTTGATCTCCTCCGCGCTGACGGTTGCGCCGGGACTGGTGACGACGACGGCGCGCAGACGCGTGCCGAACTCCGGGTCCTCGACGCCGATGACAGCCACCTCCTGGACGTCAGCGCGCTCGGCGAGCAGGTTCTCGATCTCGAGCGGGTAGACGTTCTCGCCTCCGGAAACGATCATGTCGTCGTCGCGGCCGTCGATGTGAAGCAGTCCGTGGGCGTCGAGGTGGCCGATGTCGCCGGTGGTCATGTAGCCGTCGATGACCTGCTTGTGGCGGCCGTCGGTGTAGCCCTCGAACGGGATGGCACTGCGCACGAACACGCGGCCGGGCAGGTGGCTCTCGGTGATGCGCCGGTCCTGGTCGTCGAAGAGGGCGACCTGCGACGTCAGCGGCGGTCGGCCGACGGTACCGGGGGCGAGGCGCAGATCCTGCGGCTGGGCCACCGCGGCGATGCCGACCTCGGTGGATCCGTAGATGTTGTGCAGAACCGCGCCGAAGATGTCCTGGGTCCGGGCGGCGAGTTCCGGGGACAGCGCGGAGCCGGACACCGCGATGGTCTTCAGCGTGGTGAGGCCGTAGCGACGGATGACCTCCGGTCCCAGCTGGAGGATCCGCTGCAGCATGGTCGGGACGGCGACCAGCATGTCCGCGCGGTGTTCGGCCAGCAACCGCAGGGTGTTCTCCGGGTCGAAGCGGCGGGCGAGCACGATCTTGTTGCCCAGCGCGGTGCCGACGACCCAGTTGCTGAACCCGGTGGAATGAAAGACCGGGGACGCGATCAGTATCGTGCCGCGGCGCGGGAAGGGGATGCGGTCGACCAGTTGGACGCTGGCCAGCGGAGTCACCTTGGTGCGTGGCGCACCCTTGGGGAGCCCGGTAGTGCCGCTGGTGAGGATGGTGAACCCGCCCGGTCGCTCGGGTGGCGGAGGCAGCGCACGGTTCCCTGTGGCGATCAGGTTGTCCAGGACGCTGGCCCCCACCGGCACGGTGTGGCCCGCGTCCACCCAGGTGAGGATGCGTGGGAGCGAAGAGGGCAGGGCGTCCAGCAAGTCGTTGAACTCGCTGTCGTGCAGCATCGCCCGCACGTTCTCGCGTGCAGCCACCTCGGCGAACTGCGGTTTGGCGAAGCCTGTGTTCATCAGGGCCAGCCGCAGCCCGGCACGGCCGGCCGCACTGATCGCCAGGATCAGGCCACGGTGGTCGCGGGCCAGGACGCCGGCCACGGAGCCCGCCGTCAGTCCCATCGCGAGCAGGGCGTTGGCCAGGGCGTTCGACTGCTCGTCAAGCTCGCGGTAGGTCAGGACGCCGAGCTCGTCGGCCAGCGCCGGCGCGTCCGGAGCACGCCGGGCCACGGCCATGATCATCGATGCCGGGGGGCCGTAGACGTTGTTGTTCCGTGCCGCGCGCAGGGTCAGGTCCAACCTGGTCAGGTCGATGACCCCTGCCTGGTGCAGACGGACCACGGCGCGCGCAGACCTGGCCGCGTTGTGCAGGCGGGTGGTGAGCGGATCGGACGTCGAAGGCATGGGTGGATACCTTTCGGGTCATGGGCGGTTGACGAAGATGCACGGGTGTGCGGCCGTGCGTTCGTCTTTCGCCTTCAGTTAATTTCGGTGGGAGCGATGCCCGGAACAACGGTGATCGCCAGCGCCGATTCGTCGAGGCTGCCGAGGACCAAGGTGCCCGCTTGCTCCGCGACGCCGGTGACCATGGCGTACGCGGTCCCGTCCGTCTGCAGGTCGTGCATGATCGACCCTTCGAGATCGACGCCGACCACCCACGCGGTGCGCTTCGGCGCCGGCTTCAGCCGCTCGGGAAGTTGCCACACCATCCGCCGCAGCACTCCCGGGCGGGGCAGCAGGGCGTCGAGCAACGGGTTGCGCGGTGAGGCGAGGGCGACCCAGATCAGTCCGTCACTGCCCAGGGCGATGTTGTCGGGGAAGCCGGGCAGGTTGTCGATCAGCGCTTCCTGTGTGCCTGCTTTCGGGCCGCGCAGCCAGTACCGGCTCAACCGGTACGCTCCCGTTTCGGCGAAGACCAGCGCTTCGCGGTTGGGTGTGAAGGCAACTCCGTTCGCGAACTGCAGACCGTCAAGCAGGACGTCCACCGCGCCGTCAGGGGACAGGCGCAGCAGCCGTCCGGTGCCCGAGTGCTCCAACAGGTCGCCCATCCACTGCTCGAACGGCCAGCGGCGCGACGACGCGGTGAAGTAGATCATCCCGTTGTCGGGATCCTGCACGACATTGCTCGCGAAGTTCAGCGGCTCCCCGTCGATACGGTCGACCAGGACCTCGATCGACCCGCCGGGGCCGCTCCAGCGCAGCAGCCCCCGATGGGCGTCGCACACGAGCAGCGAACCGTCCGGCCCGGCATGCAACCCCAGTGGACGGCCTCCGGTGTTCGCCACCGAATCCACCGCGCCGGTGACGATGTCGACCCGGAGCACAGCCCCGTCCGCGGTCCCGGTGTAGACCGACCCGTCGGCGCCGAACACGACGTCCTCGGGGCCGTGACCGGGCAGTTCAACGCGCCGCAGGACATCCCCAGACGACGAACCGGAACTTCGCCCCGCCCGCCGCGGCGCGGGGGGCGGGGACCAGCGAACCGGCTCCATCCGGGGAGCGGACCGAACAACTCTGTCCATCGCGTCTCCAGTCCGAGGGATCGATGCCGCTATGTGCATATGCAATGCTAGAGACAGGCGAAAGCCCAATGAATAGGCACTCGACCCGCCGAGGATGTGCCTATGCACATTCCTGCGAAGTGGAGGGCAGCGCCGCATGGAGTGGAGACCGGGCGTTCCCGAGATCCGACTCGACGCGCACCGACGCAGGATCGCGGCCCGAATTGCGGCGATCATCTCCGAGGTCGATCCGGAACTGAACGCGATCGCCGCCGACCTTGCCCAGCTCTACCGGCAGCGCATCCCCCGCTACGACCAGGTCGACGCCAACTCGATCGAGCACAACACGCATACGGTGCTGCGCATCGTCGTCGACCAACTGCGCGGCGAATCGGCCCACGCAAGCACCGACGAACTGACCGCACTCGCCCGCGGGTGGGCGGTCCAACGGATCCCCCTGGACCTGGTCGCCCACAGCATCCAGATCGGCGCGCGCAGGGTCTTCGAGCTCATCCGGCAACGCGCCACCGCCCAGGGCCTGCCAGCCACCGTGATCGACGAAATGCAGGACCTCACCTGGGAGTGGGCGACAGCCTCCGCCACCGCCGTGCACCTGGTACTGCAGGAACAGGCCGTGGTCGGGGCCGCACACCGCGCTGACTTCCTGCGCCGCCTCCTCGACGGCGCCCTCCCGCCGACGGCGCTGGTCGCCGAAGCACGAAACCAACGGCTCGACCCGGAGCGCCACTACCGAGTCGCCTGCACCACCTGGGACGAGACCGCGGAGACCTCGGACCTACTGGCGGTCATCCGTACCCACGGAGCCACCGCCAAGCTCCCGGTCGTCGACACTGTCATCGACCGGCACCTGGTCGCCCTCCTTCCCCGGACGCCAGCCCAGCTGCCACACCTCGCACCCGTCGCTCTCGGCCCCGCCATGCCCCTCGGCGCCGCATCCACCTCGTATCAACAGGCCCGGCGTGCCCTCGATCTCGCCACCCGCTTCGGCAGAGGCGGGCTCGTCGACCTCGCCGCGCTGGGCCCCCTGCCCCTGCTCGGCGCGGCCGAGGACGCGGCAGACCTGCTCACCGAGAAGCACCTCGCCCCGCTACGCCGACACGGTTCCGCCGGCACGGAGATCATCACCACTGTCGAGACGTACCTCGACTGCGACCGCCGCATCGACGACACCGCCGCCGCGCTCTACCTGCACCGCAACACCGTCCGCAACCGGCTCACCCGCTTCGCCGAACTGACCGGACTGGACCTCGACCGCACCGACGACCTGATCGTCGCCTGGTGGCTGCTGAACCGGGAGCGGCAGCAGACCAGCTGAGCGAAGAGTTCCCCTGAATGTGCATCCGCACATGCCAGCCGTGTCGTGCGCCTATGTATGCCGGAGTTGATCATTTCTAACATTGCAGATGCACATGACCCTCAAGTGAAAGGACCCCCCGGACATGTCCACGAGTCAGGAAGACAACGCCGGCGCCGACCTGGTGCTCGCCGAGCGGCACGGGGCAGTGCTGCTGCTGACGCTCAACCGGCCGGACCGTCTCAACGCCTGGACCTTTGCACTTGAGGAGCGCTATTTCCAGCTCCTGGACCAGGCCGAGGCCGACCCCGAGGTGCGGGCGGTCGTCGTCACCGGGGCGGGGCGCGGCTTCTGCGCCGGAGCCGACCTGTCGGACCTGCAGATGGTCAGCAGCCTCGACAAGACCGACGTTGAGCTTGCCGCTCCTGCCCGTCCTCGCGAGCGTCCGCTCTCCATGCGCAAGCCATTGATCGCCGCGATCAACGGCGCGGCAGTCGGCCTTGGCCTGATCGAAGCGCTCTACTGCGATCTGCGCTTCAGCACCCCGGATGCGAAGCTGGGAACCGCGTTCGCCCAGCGTGGCCTGATCGCCGAATACGGCATCGCGTGGCTGCTGCCGCGCATCGTCGGCCAGAGCCGCGCACTGGACCTGCTGCTTTCCGGTCGGCTGATCCAGGGTCAGGAGGCTCTGGCGATGGGCCTGGTCGACCGGGTCATGGAGCCCGAAGAGCTGGTGAAGGCGGCGGTCGCTTACGCCGCCGACCTGGCCGCGCTCTCCTCCCCGAACTCGATGCGCCTGATCAAGGACCAGGTGTTCCGCGCCATGGACAGCGACCTGCCGAGCGCCATCGCCCACGCCGAAGGGCTCATGCTCGAATCCTTCGTCCATCCTGACGCCGCCGAGGGTGTTATGGGTTTCCTGGAGCGCCGCCCGCCGAACTTCCAGCCGCTCACTCTGACCTGAACCGGGGGGCGTCGAGCTGGACTTTCCCGCACCGTTGGGCCCCGGGAATCCGGTGACCCTGCCCGGCCGGACGGTGAAGTCCAGACCATCGACGGCGGTCGTCGCGCCGTACCGCTTGACCAGCTGATGGATCTCGATCATGGATGAGTCCTCGGGCTCCGGTGCAGGGACCGCCCGTTGACGGCACCACCACCGTAGGTTCGCGCCGGGGTCCGACCACCAGTACCGCGAGCGAGGCCGCAGACGCAGGCCGGGGGCCGCTCCGGCAACCGGGACGCGGAGATCTCAGATGCGCACCGTCGTCTTGCCACGGGCGCCGCCCGCCGCGTTCCGGGCCAGTGCTTCGGGAGTCTGGTCCAGCGTGACCGTCTGCTGGACAGGGACGGCGATCCTTCCCGACGCGACCTCGGCGGTGATCCTGGCGAGAAGGTCCGGCTTGTCCTGCATCATGAAGTTGCTCACGGCAATCCGCTCGGAGGCGAGTAGTTCCGGCGCCGCGGTGAGGGTCACGGACGCAGCTGCGCCACCGTCGCGGACCAGCCCGGTGTACGCACTGAAGCGGTCCGGATCACGAGTTAGGTCGAGCAGGGCGTCGACCCCGCCGGGGTGGGATTTGCGGACCTGCTCGGCAATGTCGCCGGCGGTGTAGTCGGTTGTCTGAGCGGCACCCAGCTGCCGGATCCACCGGTCGGCATCGGGCCTGGCAGTCGCAATGACCTCCGCGCCCCGAGCAGCCGCAAGCTGGACAGCGAAAACACCCACCCCACCGGTGGCGCCAAGGATCAGGACCGACTGCCCGGCTGTCACACCCATGGCCTCAAGCACGCCGAGCGCGGTCATACCTGCGGTCGGCAGCGCGGCCGCGGTATCAGCGGGCATACCGTCAGGGACCAGCTGAAGCGCCCCGTTGTCCGGGAATTCGGTGACCACCGTGTAGTCGGCGAACGTGCCGTGCCCCAAGGGCGTGCGGAAGAACTGGCCGTGCACCATGTCGCCGCGCTTGAACCCGCGCACCGCTTCCCCCGCCTCCGCAACGCGGCCCACGCCGTCCACACCCAGGACAAGCGGGTACACACTCGGCATGGACATCCGGCCCTGGGCGATACCTGCGTCGATCGGATTCACCGACGCCGCCACCAGTTCAAGCAGGACTTCTCCCGGCGCCGGGCTGGGCACAGGAAGCTCCATCAGTTCGGGTGTGCCACCTGGCTTGTGCACTGCGATCGCACGCATCGCGCATCTCCTGTTCGTCGGCTGGTCTGCCGCCCCACCCAAGGCAACCACCCATATCGGGCAATGCCGGACAGCGGCTGGCGATAGCCAGTCAACTCCGCATGGCTGTCGATCAGAAGGACCGATCCGATCACCGTTGATACCCGGCAGGTATGAATCAGCGGCAGTGGTGGGCGGCAGGCGATCGCGGCGGCCCAGCCGCAGGGACGCTTGCCGGGCAGAAGGCGTATCAATAGCTTCAGGGCGCCGTTTCGTGTCCCTGGCCCATTAGCGACCCCGTGCCGCTGTGAATGTCCGGAGTGAGGTGGGTGCTGTCCGTGATGTCTCGTGTCTCTCGTGGGGCGGCGGCAACGGTGGCGGCCGCGCGAACGAAGGCAGCGACCGCTGGCGAGCGCGAGGCCTGGGGCCAGGCGACGGCCAGCGTGGCCGGTGCCAGGTCGTCGACCGGCAGGTAGGCGACCTCGGGCCGTGTGTAGCGCCGGGTGACCGAGGCTGGAAGGAAGCAGACGATTCGGCTGAGTTCGACCAGCCGGAGGATCTGCGGCAGGTCCGAGGCGTCTTGCACGGTGCCAGGCGTGGCTGTGTCGCCCCGAACCGGATCGGATGGCTGGTCGTGTACCGCGGTCCGTCCGTGCGACCTGTGGGCGGGGCCTTCCTCCGCGGGAGATCCGTCGGGAAGGGAGCGGCCCGCCAGGTCGGCCAAGCGCAGGGAGAGTCGGGCGGCCAGCGGATCAGTCGCCGCCAGGGCAATCAGGAACGGCTCGGTGAGCAGCGGTTCGTAGTCCAGCCCGTGCTGGTCGACAGGGTCGAGCAGGAGCGCGGTGTCGGCGCGGCCGTCGTACAGGGCCGGTGCTTGATCGCCGAACGGGCCGAGGACCAGTTCGACCGGCAGGGCCGCCTCATCCTGGGCATAGGCGTCAAGGATCTGCGGCAGCAGGCCGCCGTCGATGTCGGCCTTGAGTGCCAGGCGTAGGCGCGGTTCGGGTTCTCCGGCGTGCTGGGCGCGTCGACCGGCTGCGCTGATCGCGTCGAGCACATTCCGGGCGTCACCCAGCAGGACCTGCCCGGCCGGCGTGAGCGCGACCTGGCGCGTGGTGCGCTTGAGCAGCGCGACGCCGAGTTGGTGTTCCAGTTCGCGGATCGCCCGGGACAGCGGCGGCTGTGCCATGCCGAGGCGTTCGGCGGCGCGTCCGAAATGGAGTTCTTCCGCCACCGCGACGAAGTATCGGAGCTGTCGAGTCTCCAGCTCATTCATACTTCCACGGTATCAGTGGCCACCGGATCGGTCCTTCAGGTCGACCGCCGCGCGGGGTTGACTGGTGGTGATTGCCCCAACCAGCGCTACCGCAAGGAGAACACCGTGCCTGCCAACGCCGTAGACCCGAACGAGACCACGGCTACCCGGCGGCAGCGGGGTGAGAGGATCGCCGCGGAACTGAGCGGGGACCCGAACCCGGCCCTGCTGGAGTCGCTCGACCGGGACTTCCCCTTCCTGGCCAATGCCCTCACCTCCTATGCCGTCGGTGAGATCCTCGCCCGCACGGTGCTGGATGTGCGCACCCGCCAACTCGCGCTGGTCGCCGCGTTCGCGGCACTCGGCCTCGGCGACTTCATCAAGATCCACGGCGGCTATGCCCTGAACGCCGGGGTCACCGAGGACGAACTGAAGGAGATCGTCTACCTCACCACCATCCCTGCAGGCTTCGCCCGGGCGGTCCAGGCCTCGCAGGCGGTGACCGAGCTCCTCGCCTCCCGCCGACAGGCCTGAAGGTCGTTGCTTGCCGGATTCTTCAGCCGATGGGGTTGTTGATGTTCTCGGAGACGCCGAGTTCGGGGACACCCCCGGTGCTGGGCGACCAGATCGTGCACGCGGCGCTGACCACCCCTTCGGGTGGGGTGTCAGGGATTACCGCGGTGCACTGTCCGAGGACTGCGGGCTCGTTGGTCGTCCCGTCGCTGGCCTTCGCATGGAGGTAGAAGGTCACACTCGCCGTTCCGGACACGCTGCCCTCGTTCACGAACGTCCCGCTCAATGGGCAGCTGGTCTCGCCGCACGGTCCGGTGGCCTGCCATCCCCCTGACAGGGCGAAGTACGCCATGCCGCAATGGTCCAGGATCTTCTGAACGGGGCTGCACGTCGGGCTGACCGCAGCGGCTGGGGTTGCGGTGGGGGCACCGCCGAGCGCGGCCTTCAGCTCCGAGAAGTTGTGGATCCCGAAGAACGCGGCGACCGCGAGCCCCGCGCCGATCGTCCCCACCCAGCCCCAGTCCTTCTTCTTGTCCACGTCAGCCATCGCTCCCCCAGCCATGTCCACTTAAAGTCTGGGCTGGAAAGGCTACTCAAAGGCGGTGTCCGCCGTCTGCCGCCTCAGGAATGTGCCTGGGGAGGACCTCGGCTGCTGCCATCGTCCGGTATGCGCGCAAGAGTGGACGCGCTTTGCGCAGGCATGCCGGAGCCTGGTCTACTCGGCTTCCTGGTCGGTGGGCCGGCCGGCGTTTTCTCGCTGCCGCAAGGCGGGTAGCACCAAGGCCTCGTGGAGGCGTCGCATGTCCTCGACGACGTCGAGGCTCGGATCGCGGAGCCATTGCAGTTGCAGGCCCTCCAGGGTGGCCACAAGGGTGCGGGGCAGCCAGCCGTCCGCTCCGGCCTCTCCGAGCAGTGACCGAAGCCGTGCTTGGAGCCGGGCGTTGCGGGCGTTCATGAACGCGTGCGCGGGATGGCCGGTGTTGGCCGAGGCAACAAGCATGTCGACGTAGAGCTTGACTTCGCCCGGCGTCTCGTAGGTGTGCTTGAGCGCCCTGTAGTTCCCCTCCCAGGTGTCCATGTCGAAGAGTTCACGGGCCACCTCGTCTCGCATGGCAAGTACCGACAGGAGCATGTCGTCCTTGCTGTCGAAGTAGTGCAGAACGCCGGCCTCCGTCAGCCCAACGGCATCGGCGATCTGTTTGAGCGAGGGCGCCTGCTGCTGGTCGGCCTCGCCGTAGAGGCGAAGGGCCGCGCGCAGGATCTCCGCGCGCTTGGCGACGCCCTTGGGATACGAGCCACGCTGCTCTTCACGTGCCATGAGGTCGCCACCTGTCGGGGTCGGGATCCGGTCTTCGACGAAAAACCTAGTGTCACTCGGAAACATGCGCAAGAAACCTAGTCATCCTCGGGTTTTAGTTCTAGTGTCGCCGTCACGACAGCACCCCCGACCCGTCACCGCGCCCAACGGCCGCCAAGGCCAACCCCCGACCATAAAACCTAGTACTCCTTAGTTTATTCATCCTGGCGCTCTTCCAAGGAGACACCCATGCCTGATCTCCGCACCCGAAGCTCCGCTCGGGCCAGTTGGCCGGTCGGCACGTTCGAGCTGGCCGGCACTGATCTGACGGTCACCGCACCGAGCCAACTGCCTGCCAACCTGACCTGGCGCCCAGCCGTGGTACCCGGCGGAGTCCACGAATCCCTGATCGCGTCCGGAGAACTCGCCCACCCCTTTCTGGACGAGAACGAGGTGAGGGCGGCCTGGATCGAGGAGCGCGCCTGGTGGTACCGGACCGAGTTCACGCTGTCCGACCGGGCCCGGGAGGCCGACCGGCTCCAACTGGTCTTCCACGGGCTGGACACAGTGGCCTCGGTCTGGCTCAACGGCACCCTGCTGGGAACCCACGAGAACGCCTTCCGCCCCGCCGCCTTCGACCTCACCGGAACCGGCGAGCAACGGAACACTCTCGTTGTCCGTTTCGCACCGCCGCTGGTCGGGATCACGGCTCCTGCCGAGATCGCCCGGGTCGCCGAACTGCGCCGGCAGGGCTTGCTGGCCATGCGGACGGGCGACGACGCCGACCCCGAGCGAAGTGCGATGCCACCGGGCGTGCTGTCCACCGGCCCCGAACTCACACTGCGCCGCAAGCCCACCTTCTCCTGGGGCTGGGACTTCGCCCCGCGGCTCCCCTCCATCGGCATCCACGCGCCGGTCGAAATCGTGGCCGAGAGCCGCGCCACCATCACCGCCCACCACGCCTACGCCCGCTCGGTGGACCCGGTCCGGCGGCGCGCCGTCGTCCAGGTCGACGTCGAGGCCGAGACTGCCGTCCCCCGTCCCGAGACCGGCGGCCGCGTCTCCGCGACCGCGGTGCTGACCGCGCCGGACGGCCGCCTCTTCACCACCGCAATCCCCATGGCATTGACACCTGAGGGCATCGCGCGGGGAACGGCCCAGGTCACCGTCGAGGACGCCCAACTCTGGTGGACGCACGACCTCGGCGAGCAGCCGCTGTACACCCTGACCATTGCGCTGACCGGCAGCGAGGGGCCCATCGACCAAGTCACCGACCGAATCGGCCTGAGGACCATGACCCTGGACCGCTCAGCCGATACCGCCGCGGGCGGCCGGCTGTTCCGCTTCCTGCTGAACGGCACGCCCATCTACGCACGCGGCGCGAACTGGATCCCCGCTTCGATGTTCATCGGATCGATCCCCGAGAGCACGTACCGGAACCTCGTGGAACTGGCCCGCCACAGCAACATGAACATGCTCCGGGTCTGGGGCGGCGGCACCTATGAGCACGAGTCCTTCTACGACGCCTGCGACGAGCTGGGAATCCTCGTCTGGCAGGACTTCATGTTCGCCTGCACGGACTACCCGAGCGAAGACCCCGGCCTTCACTCCGAAGTGGCCCAGGAGGCGACCTTCCAGGTAAGGCGTCTCCGCAATCACCCGAGCCTGGCGCTGTGGTGCGGCAACAACGAGATCGAAGGCATGCACGCCCTGGTCACCCGCTCCGTCGCACCCGGCAACTGGGGCTGGCACTTCTTCCACAAGATGTTCCCCGAGACCGTAGCGCGGGACTGCCCCTCGGTGCCGTACTGGCCGGGCAGCCCATGGGCCGATGTACCGCTGCAGATCAACGGCGTGACCCAGGGCGATCGTCATGCCTGGGAGGTCTGGCACGGCGCCGACATCGGCGCAGGCGGCCCGACCGAGTTCCCCTCCCCCGGTGCGAAGGTGCACTGGGACCGCTACCGGTACGACCACGGCAAATTCATCAGCGAGTTCGGCATCCACGCCGCACCCGAGCTGGCCACGCTTCAGCGCTGGACCGCCGCAGAACCGCCGAGCCTGGGCTCGGCCGGCCTGCTGCAGCGGATCAAGGACGTGCCCAAGAACAAGGGCGAGGCGCTCATGTCTTACGAGACAGGGACGCCCAGCAGCATCGAACAGTTCGTCGACTTCTCCATGGCCTGCCAGGCCGAGGGCCTGAAGTTCGGGGTCGAGCACTACCGCCACCTCCAGCCTTCCAACAATGGGGCCCTGGTCTGGCAGTTCAACGACTGCTGGCCCGGGATGAGCTGGTCGGTCATCGACTACGACCTGGTGCCCAAGGCCGGGTACTACGCCCTCCAACGCGCCTTCGCCCCGGTCCTGGCGAGCTTCCACCAGACCGACGACGGCGGCCTCCAGCTTTGGGTCACCAACAGCACGCCTGCACCCGTCCGGACCACGGCACGGATCGAATTGGCCGAGTTCGCCGGAGCCCGCCTGTGGGACGAACTGGTCCCGGTGGACCTCGGGGCGATGGAGTCGCGGCAGGTCTGGCACGGCCAGGTCCCGGGGACGCAGGCGTACGCCTGGGTCTCATCCGACGACGGATGCTTCCCCGACAATCGACTGTTCTTCGACCGTCTGAAGAACATCGACTTCAGTGCGGGCCGCCTGAAGGCCGCCGTCGAACGCAACGGCCGGAGCACCGCCTCGGTGACCCTCGCCTCCGAGGGCTTCACGTACATGGCCAGGGTCTCCACCGGCACACCCGGCTGCCGCTACAACAGCAACTACGTCGACCTGCGCGATGGCGACCAGCACACGATCGAAATCGCGGGCCTGCCAACGGACTTCGACCTGCGTGATCTCCACATCGCCTGCTACGGCCCGAGGCCCACCGTCCGACCCTGATCCCGGCCCACCCATCAACGACGAAGGGAGCCTTCCAATGTTCGCCAAGCGTGCAGCACTCTGCGCAGCGATAACGGCCCTGACCGCCACCGCCGTGGCAGCCTGCGGCGGCCCGTCCTCCGCCCCCACGACCACCTCCGGCAGCGGCGGAACCAGCACCATAGCGATCGGCCTGCAGTTCGCCACGATCAACTTCAACCCGTGGCTCGTCCCCAACGGCCCGAACTACAGCCTCAACTACACCTCGGCCGTCTACGACTCGCTGACGACGCTGACCGGCCCCGACAAGGTGGGCCCCGGCATCGCCACCTCCTGGACCGAACCGAACCCCACCACCCTTGAGATGACACTGCGCCCGGGGATCACCTTCGCCGACGGGACACCCCTGGACGCTGCCGCGGTCAAGGCCAACTTCGACTACGCCAGGACCGCTTCACCGGCCGGCAGCCTCGTCACGTACATCAAGAACCTCACCACGACGGTGGTGAACGCGACCACGGTCCGCTTCACCTCGACGGTGCCCGTCACGGACCTGCCCTTCGACTTCGCCACCGGAGCCGGGTTCATCGTGAGCCCGAAGGCCCTGGCCCATCCTTCGAGTCTGAACGACCAACCGGACGGCTCGGGCCCCTACACCCTGGACGCCTCCGGCACGACCTCCGGCCAGCAGTACACCTTCACCCGACGCGCGACCTACTGGAACAAAGCGGCCTTCCCCTACGGCAAGGTCACACTGCGGGTCTACAGCTCCCAGCAGGCCCTCGACTCGGCCGTCCGGTCCGGCCAGGTGCAAGTGGCGCAGGGCGCCGCGCAGACCAACGCCGCCGACAAAGCCGCCGGTCTGACGGTCGTGCCCGCCCCCCAGATCACCACGGCCGGCATCTGGATCAACGACGAAGCCGGCGCGGCAGTCAAGCCGTTGGGGGACGTCCGGGTCCGGCAGGCGCTGAACTACGCCGTGGACCGCAAGGCCATCGCGGCCCTGGGCTTCGGCGCCGATGGGACCGCGACTTCACTGGTCGTCGGCCCGGACAGCCCCGGCTACCAGGCGAACGCCGCCGCCTCCTATCCGTACGACCCGGCCAAGGCCAAAGCCCTGCTGGCGCAGGCCGGCTACCCCGACGGCTTCACCCTGCCGATGCTCAGCACCCAGAGCGGGGACCTGCTGGCCCAGGCCGTCGCCGGGTACCTGCGCGCGATCGGTGTGACGGTGCAGATCTCCGACCACAACACCGACTTCGTGCAGCAGGCGACCTCGGGACGGTGGGCCAGCATGGTGTTCGAGTGGAGCATGGACCCGGCCGCGCAGAGCATCGCGTCACTGGTGTCCGCCAACTTCGGCCCGCACACCCCGCAGCAGAATGCGCAAATCCAAGCCCTCGCCGCCCAGGTCCTCGGCACGACGGGCACCGCGCAGTCGACGGCCATCGATCAGGCGGTCGCCACCATCAACCAGCAGGCCTGGTTCGTCATGGTCGGCACCGTCGGCTTGACCTACTCGACCGCCAATACCGTCAGCTGCACCGACCTCGGCTTGGCAACCTGCCTGCTGTCGTCGCTGCACCCGGCGAAGTAGCCGGCCATGGGGAGCCTCGCGCTACGGCGCGCCGCAGGCGCGGTCCCGCTGCTGCTCGTCGTCTGGACCGCGGCGTTCTTCCTCCAGCAGCTGATCCACGGCGACCCGGCCGCGTACGTCCTGGGCAACACCTCGACAGCGGCGCAGCGCGACCAGCTCGACGCCGCCTTCGGACTGCACCGCTCGCCACTGGACCAATACCTGTCGACGTGCGCCAACCTGCTACGCGGCGACCTCGGCAGGTCATGGATCACCAGCGAGAGCGTGGGCCGGCTGCTGTCGACGGCGCTGCCGGTGACCCTGTCGCTGGCCCTGCTGTCGACGCTGGTCACAGCCGCAGTCGGAACAGCCCTTGGCATCTGGGCCGCGCTGCGGCGCGGCGGCACCGTCGACCGGATCCTGCAGCTGGCCGCCGGAGCAGTGACGGCCGTCCCCAATTACTGGATAGGGGTCGGCCTGGTGTACCTCTTCGCCATCCACTACCGGGTGTTCCCCGCGACCGGGTACGTGCAGCTGAACCAGTCCCCGGGGCAGTGGCTGCGATCACTGATCCTGCCGGTCATCGCCCTGTCACTGGCCCCGATCGGCCCGATCTTCCTCCAGGCCCGCAGTGCCGTGGCCGAGGCGCTGGACGCCGACTACGTCCGAACCGTCCGGGCACTGGGCATTCCACGCCGGCGCCAGGTCCTCAAGCACGGCCTGCGCAACGCCGCCGCTCCGATCGTCACCGCCGTCGGCTTCAACACGGTGGGGCTGCTGGCCGGAACGGTGGCAGTGGAGCAGATCTTCAACCTGCCCGGTCTCGGTTCCCAGTTGCTGTCGGGTGTCCTGGGGCACGACGTCCCCGTCGTCCAGGGCGTCGTCCTGGTCTTCGCGGTCGGCGTCGTCATCGTCAACCTCGCCGTCGACCTGTTGATCGGGGTCCTGAACCCCAAGACGAGGCGTCCATGAACAGCGTCGTTCACCATGCCGACAGCCCGGTCGGGCCGGCCGGCCCGGCGGCGCGGGCCGGCCGCGCACTCGCAGCCTCGCCCCTGGCGCTGACGGCCATCGCCTGGCTGGTCCTCACCGTGCTCACCAGCGTCTTCGCCGACCAGCTCGCACCGTTCGACCCGCTGACGCAGAACCTCACCGAACTGCTCAAGCCGCCGTCGGCGACGCACTGGCTTGGCACCGACAGTCTCGGCCGCGATGTCCTGTCCCGGCTGATGCACGGCGGCGACACCCTACTGTGGGGTGCCGCGGAGGCCACCGCGATCGCCGTGGCCCTCGGGCTCCCGGCCGGCCTGCTCAGCGGATACCGCGGCGGGATCGCCGACGCCGTCATCTCCTGGCTGGTCGACCTCACCTTCGCCGTTCCCGCGTTCGTCGTGCTGGTCGCGCTCGCGGTCATCTACCCGCAGAACACCGTGGTGATGATGGCCGTGCTCGGCGTGCTGGGAGCCGGAGCCGCGACCCGGCTGGTACGCAACTCCACCCGCACGGTGCGGGACGAGTTGTTCGTCGACGCCGCCCGCGTGTCCGGTCTGCCGCTGCGGACCATCCTGTTCCGGCACGTGCTGCCGACCGTGGTCGCGCCGGTCATCATGCTCGCGGCCACCAGCATGGCGATCTGCGTCATCGTGCTGTCCTCGCTGTCGTTCCTCGGTCTGGGCGGTTCCCCGGAGGCCCCCTCCTGGGGCCAGATGATCTACGAGGCGTCGCAGAACATCACCGTCGATTCCTGGCTCCTGGTGCCGCCCGGCGCGGTACTGATCCTGACCGTCATCGCCTTCAACCTCATCGCCAACACGGTCCGTGACGCGCTTCCGGGCGGCCCCACGCCCCGTCCCGTCCGGCATCGCCGTACCGTCCTGGCCCCGCCTGCTGTTCAGCGGCGGGACACCGACCCGGAAACGCTGCTGGGCGTCCACGGGCTCGTCGTCGCATTCCCCTGCGGCCCGGTCGTCGACGGTGTCACCTTCACCGTCCGCAAGGGCGAAACCCTCGGCCTGGTCGGCGAGTCCGGCTCCGGAAAGACCGTCACTGCCCTGGCAATCCCCGGTCTGCTACCCATCGACGGGCAGATCACCGCAGGCTCGGTACGGTTCGCGGGCGAGGAACTGGCCGGCACCACGGAGCGGCGTCTGAGCCGGGTCAGGGGGCGAGGCGTCGCCTACATCGCGCAGGAGCCCATGGCCGCCTTGGACCCCTGCTACACCGTCGGGAACCAGCTGCGGGCAGCCCTGCGCCATTTCGGCGCCACCCGCCGCACCGCGGCTGCACGGGCTCGGGACCTTCTCCGAGAGGTGGGCGTCGACGACCCCGACCGCGTGATGAGATGCCACCCCCACCAGATCTCCGGAGGCATGGCGCAGCGCGTCGCAATCGCCCTGGCCCTGACCGGCGACCCGGCCCTGCTGATCGCCGACGAGCCCACCACCGCACTGGACGTCACCGTCCAGGCAGCGATCCTCGACCTGTTCCGGAACGTCGTCGCCACGGGTGAACGCGCCCTGGTGCTGGTCTCCCACGACATCGGAGTCGTCGCAGACGTCTGCGACCGCGTCGCGGTCATGTACGCCGGGCAGATCGTCGAGCAGGGAGAGACCGACAGCGTTCTGGGCGCACCCCGCCACCCCTACACCCGCGCGCTGCTCCGGTCGATGCCGAGCCTGGACACCGCGGGACGCCTGCCGGTGATCCCCGGCTCGGTGCCCGCACCGGACGCGTGGCCCGAGGGCTGCCGGTTCGCCGCCCGCTGCGCACTCGCCACGGACGCCTGCAAGAAAGGACCGATCCCGCTCATGGACGTCTCCGGCCCATCCCCGCGCACCACCCGCTGCGTCCGCGGCCACGACCTCGCCCCGGAGCCCGGCCGATGACCCCGACACCTGAGCAAGTGCAGCCCCACTCGGCTGCCCGGCTGCTGGAAATCGACCACCTGCGAGTGTCCTACGGCCGACGCAGGCGGACGCACACCGCGGTGGACGACGTCACGCTGAACGTCGGGGCCGGCGAGGCGGTCGGGCTCGTCGGGGAGTCCGGATCAGGGAAATCGACCATCGGACGGGCGGTGCTCGGTCTGACCGCGCCGAGCAGCGGCCGGATCCGCTTCGAAGACACGGACATCACCTCGGTACCCGCCGAACGGCGCGGAGCGCTTACCGCCGACCTTCAGGTGGTCTTCCAGGACCCGTACGGCTCGCTGAACCCAGCGCGAACGATCAGTCAGACGCTCACCGAACCACTACTGACCCACCGGGCGATGACAGCCGAGCAGGCCCGGGCCCGAGTGCAGAGCCTGCTCGACCAGGTCGGGCTGCCCGCCGACGCCGCGAACCGCTACCCGGCCGCCTTCTCCGGTGGCCAGCGCCAGCGCATCGCCATCGCCCGGGCCCTGGCCAGCAATCCCAAGCTGGTCATCTGCGACGAGCCGGTGAGCGCTCTGGACCTGTCCACACAGGCCCAGATCCTCAATCTGCTCGCCGACCTGCGTGCCGATCTCGGCCTGGCCTACTTGTTCATCGGCCACAACCTCGCGGTCGTCCGCAACCTCTGCGATCGCGTCGTCGTCCTGTACCGGGGCCAGGTCATGGAGACCGGCCCGGCCGCGCAGGTCACCGGCCACCCCCTGCACCCCTACACCGCCGCCCTGGTCGCGGCGGCACCTGTGGCCGACGTGGCCGCCCAGCGGGAGCGACGGTTGGCCCGCGTCACGGTCACCGAGCCCCTGACGGTTGCCCACAGTGGCTGTCCCTTCGCCGGGCGGTGCCCGCACGTCGAGGACATCTGCAGACAGCAACGCCCGGCCCGCGTCAAGGTCGGCGAGTCCGTGGTCGCCTGTCACCTGTTCCCCTCCGGCGAAGGAGACAGCCACACTTCCGGGAGTGTTGACGAGAAGGTCTGATCCCCGGCCCCAATGCCGTGGAGACCTTGCCTGGCCAGTAGCTGATCCGCCCGCGTCAGCGCAGTTGCTTGTTGATCTTTTCTACGCAACTGCGCAGGACTTCGACTTCCGAGTCGTCAAGGACGTCGAAGACGAGCCCGCGGACCTCTTCGACATGCGCGGGAGCCGCCTCCGCCATGTGTGCGAGTCCGGCTTCGGTCATGACGGCTCTGGTGAACCGGCGGTCATCGCCGTCCGTCATGCGCCGCACGAAGCCGCGCCGTTCGAGTCTGCTGATCAGATGCGACAGACGGGAAAGCTCCGCGCTGGAGCGGCTGGCCAAGTCGGACAGTCGCATCTCATGATTCGGCTGCTCCGTCAGGCCCGCCATCACGTAGTACTCCAGGTAACTCAGGCCGGCATCGCGCTTGAGCTGAGCGTCCAACACCGTCGGCAGCTGCCCCATCAAGAACGTCAACTCACGCCACGCACGCAGCTGCGGAACAGTCAACCACTGCGGTTCCTGACTGTGTTGTTCGACCGTCGACATGCGTGAAGCCTACCACTTGAATTTTCATGTCTTGAATTTTCATGCATCGGTGCTAGCCTCGAATACATGAAAATTCAACCGATGACGAAACCGGGCACGCCGGTGCCAGTGACCGTCCCCCCTGCGGGCGACTACGTGATCGATCCCAGCAGGTCAACCATCGATTTCACGACCAAGCACATGTTCGGGCTCGGCACGGTGACCGGCACGTTCACCCTGCGCTCCGGACGGATCACGGTCGCCACGCCAACCATCGCCAGCGGTGCAGTAGTGGTGGCCGATGCCGCCAGCTTCTCAAGCGGACACCGGGGCCGAGACGAGAAGGTGCTGTCAGGGGCCTTCCTCGACTCCGCTTCGTACCAGGAGATCAACTTCGCGTCGGCCGGAGCAGTGAACATCGACGGTCGCTGGACGCTTCGCGGAACGCTCACGGCACACGGTGAGGATGCTCCGGTCGAGTTCACCGTGATCGAATCCGCCGTCGAAGGCGGCACTCTCCGAGTCGTTGCCACAGCAACCGTCGACCGCCATGCCCACGGCATCACCGCAATGAAGGGCATGGCGGGCCGCTACCTGCAACTGACCGCCACCGTCCACGCCCACCAGTGATCCCAGCCGGGCGCTCGCGCAGACAATCCAGGAGGTCACCGGTGCTGTTGCCGATCACGCGAATCGCGCTGCACAGCCTGTTCGCCCTGCCGGCACCGCTGCGCCGGTGGATCGCGGGCCGGCCGATTCATCTCGACGGGCAGGAGCTGGATCTCGACACCCAACTGTTGATGACGATCCGACGTCGACTCGGGGCCGGCTCGGCCGGCCGCGAAACCGATCTCGCCGTCGTCCGCCGGCAGTACGAGCTCTTCACCGCCGCCATCAACGCGCCGAAGATCCGATCCGTGCAGACCCAGAACCTGGACATCTGCGACGGCAGCATCCATGCCCGGCTCTACAGGCCCCCAGGGCTAGCGACCGACTCGCCGCTGCTGGTGTATTTCCACGGTGGCGGATTCGTCCTCGGCGACCTGGACAGCCACGACCACCTGTGCCGACTGCTCGCGTCGCACGGCGGTCTCGCGGTGCTCTCGGTGGACTACCGGCTCGCGCCTGAACATCCGTTTCCCGCTGCCGTCGAGGACAGCACGACAGCCGTCGAATACGTCATGGCGCAAGCCGATGCACTGGGAATCGACCCGAACAGGATCGCACTCGGCGGCGACAGCGCAGGCGGCAACCTCGCCATCGTGACCGCGCTGCAAGTTAAGGGCCCCGTGTTCGTGCTGGCGTTCTATCCCGTCGTCGAGGCCACCACCGCACCACCGTTGCCCTCGCGAACCCTGTTCGGCAGTGGGCTCATGCTCACGGAGAAGGACATCGCACTGTTCGACTCCATGTACATTCGCGACACATCCCAGTACGCCGACTGGCGCGTCGCTCCGATCCACGCTCCGAACCTCTCGGACCTGCCCCCGCTGTATCTCGCCACCGCCGGTTTCGACGTGGTGCGCGACGAAGGCGAGTTGTTCGCCCTCAGGGCCGCAGCGGCCGGCGTCCCGGTCGTGCAACGCCGACACGAGAGACTCACCCACGGCTTCGCCAACATGACGCAACTGCTCCCCGCAGCCCACGACGCGGTGCTCGAGGCCGCGGCGGCCCTGCGCTTGGCCTTCACCACGACGAGCACCGGCCGAGCCGGCGAGGGGGGTGATCATCGTCCGTCTTCACCGGGCCGGTAGCGGTCTCGTGAGGACCGTGACTGAGTCAGGGTTGACGTAGGGCACGCCCCGGGTCGCAGCTTTGGATGACGCTGCCGGGGAATTTGTTGATCAGGTTGCCCAACTGCTCGCCGACGTCGGGGACGAAGGCAGCGACCTAGAACGTGACGCTGGCACCAGCACGCTCGGCCATGGCATGCTGCGCCGCGGCGGGATCGTGCGGTCGTCGGTGGCGACCAGATACCAGGACGGCCCTGGCCGCCGGGCTGCCTCGGAGACAACTCCACCTAGTGCATCGATGCCCCAGGGAACCTGCGAGTCGGCCAGGAACGTGGCCAGGCCCTTGGGCACATCCGCGGCGGACGAGGTAGCGAACTTGTCGCGGTCCAGGGACGGAAGGCCGTCCGTGGGCGGCAGGACTGTCGGCGCGAGGTGCGACCCCCGCGGCAATAGCGTCTCAGCTGGGCCTCGCCGTCCCGGCTACGGCAGCCCGGCCCCCGCCTAGCGGGTGGCTTCACAGTAGAAGGCCAACCGGTCATTCCAGTGTATGAATCGGGCACGAGGCCGCTCTCTCTGCGGGATCCGATCCAGAAGAGGGAGGCATGACAATGAGCACGTCATTCCCGCCGCACCCCGCTGAGGGCAAGCGCGTCCGCAGCCGCTCGACCGGCCGCGTCGGACTTCTGTCCGGCCAGCTCTCAACACCCGGGCCGCTGCCGGGATACGGCCCCGTGGCGATGTCGGCGTAACTGGCTCACTCTTGCAGTCCGACCCGGCTTCAACGCAAAGCGGACACGGCCACTTCCGGTCTGATCCGGCCCCGTGGCTGACCAGGGCGGACTGCCGCAAATGGGGTCAGATCAAGCCGGAGTCGAACACCTAGATAGGTACAAGTTGGTCCGATTTTGGTGGCGCCAAGAGCGCCGTTAATGCCAGCCCCGTCGCCGAGGTCTGAGTCCGCCCCTGGGTGGCCTTGAGTGGGTCACCAGACCCGACGACATCGAGGTGCTGAGCGACGGCCAAAGCGACTAGACATCCCAGTGCCACAGCTGTTCACGCGCCCCGGGCGGCCCGTACCGAAGAGCAACAACTCCACTTCCTGCTGGAGCAAGCCAGCCCACCGGCGGTAACACGACCCAACATTGTTCTTGCCAGAGGCGCTGATCAACGAGTTGTCTGCGGATTGTCCGGGACAACGGGCCAATTCCGGGTCTACCGCGTTGCCGGCCGGTCATCCTCCGGTACGCCGCCTGCCCTGGCCCGTTGTTGTCCGGTCGGTCCGGGACAAAGGCCTGCTTGTTCGGACCTTACCTGGGCCAATGCGTCCTGCCCTGGAGGGCCAATCGACAACCGCCGACTGTGTACGTGTTGCCCAGCACCCGCAGGGCCCCGGCCCGTTGGAGACACGCATGCTGCCTGCCGACCCCTCGCCCCGCTCCCTCTGGGCACTCCAGCCAGAGCCTGCAGGAGGGAGCGCAGCGGACTTCCTCCTCCACCCCTCGCTGTCCGACCTGCTCTACGCCGTCGTGGCCGCGATGCTGCTCTCCGGTTTGGGCTGTCTCGTTCGCCAGGCCAGGGTGTACCGGCGCAGGGAACTGCGCCGGTACACCCTGCTCGGCACGCAGGACGCACACGGAAATCCGCTGCTGTACGACACGACACGCAATGCCGGCAACGTCCTCATCCGGGTCGTCGAAGGTCACCGCTCGACGTTCGAGCTGACCGACGTCCAACTGCGCGACGGCACGTACGCGGCTGAGCCGCTGGACAGCTACCTGTAGCCCTAACTCTCGAAGCCTCTCACCGACAAGGTGAGAGGCTTCCCCTTGTTGGCAACCACGACGCCTGCGTCGCAGTGCGCCGATCAGGTTCCGGTCGCAACGCCGATCACGAGTTGGCCGATCCCAACTGCCACCGAGCAAGACTCCTACGGGTGGCGATGCTGTTGCGATGCTGCGGGCCCAGCACACGCACCTGGTCGGGCAGCAACTCCTGGAACCTGGCCGTCGCCCCGTTCACATCCCCAACGTGCCAGTGCCCGAGAGCGATCTGATGCCGTGTCGCCAAAGTGTCGTGATGATCTGGACCCAGCACCCGCACCTGATCCACCAGCAAAGCCTGGAACGTCGCAAGCGCGGCATCCTCATTCCCAGCACCCTCCGCCAACAACAAGGCCATCTGGTAACGGATGGTCAGAGCATCGGGATGTCCCTGGTCCAGCACGTTCAGCGGCTCGAGCAGGTGCTCCAGAGCCGCGGCCGCCTCCTCCGGCTCGCCCGCAGCCGCCAGCCAGCGCACGATGTTGCCCTGAGTGTCCACGGTGTCGAAGTGCGCCGGCCCCAGCACTCGCTCCTGGTCGACCAGCACCTCCTTCAGAGCCGCAACCGCACCGGTCCTGTCCCCGGCCCTTCCACGCCAATGCGCGCTGTTGACCCGCGCGCTCAAAGCGTAGGGATGATCAGGGCCGAGAACAACAGCGGCCTCCTCGACCAGGACAGCAAGCACGCGTACCGCTCCAGCGGCATCGCCCGTCTCGCCGAGCGAGGTCGCCTCTTGGAGGCGGGCAAGCACATCGGCAGCCCGATCGAAAACCGTCACGGACAGATCATCTGCGGTGACAGGCGCTGCAGCCTCCGTGTCCGCGAGTTCCCCAGTGATCTTGTCCAGTAGGTCTGCGTCGGCATCATTCACAGCAGCGGCCTGCACCAACGCCTGGTCCACATCGTCACCGACAGGGTCGCCGGCAACACCGTCGTCGTGAGGAGACTGAGGGACGACCGGATCTCCGACGGCATCCACGCTGTGGCCGCGCAGGCGGTCGAGCTCGTCAGTGAGCTGGCGAACCTGCTCTTGGACCCGCACCGTCAACTCCTCCGCCTGACGCTGCTTGGACCTGGCCCGATCCAGCTCCGCCTTCGCGGTGTCCACCTGCACGGTCGCCCGTGTCAGTTGTTCACGCGTCCGCTCGAGCTCGTGGACCTGCGCATGGGCCGCACGCAGTTGCTCACCCTCCTGGGTCAGCACGGTCACACGGTGCTCCAGCTGATCAATCATGACGTGCAGCGCTATCACCAGCTTCCGTGAGTTTCCTTCCGCCTCACGAAGCTCGTCCCGCTGCTCCAGCGCGCGAGTCAGGCGATCATAGGTCTCGATCTGCTGGACCCGGGCAGCCGCCAACTCCAACTCCACCGAGGAGGGCCTGAGCCCGGCAGCACCTGGCGCCGGGTGCTGGGCTGCATCCAGGAGCCCCAGGGCCTCGGCCCGCCGCCGCTCGCACATCCGCGGATCGGCGGTTGTTGCTTTCACGAGATCGAGAACAAGCTCACGACGGGGAACAGCACCCGAGAGATAGACACTCAGCTGAGTACGGGAAGAATGAATCTCCTTGGCCAACTCGGCCAAAGTCTTCCCGCAGCTGTCCACCTGACGGCGCAACATCACTGCCAGCGCCTCGGCTTCCACCGACTCCGCCCGTAATGCTCCCCACGGCCGCCCCCTCTTCGCCACACCAGCCCCCTCCCCCAGCCGCACCGCACTGTGCCCACCCCGGACAGCCTGCTTAATTGCGGAACCTTACTCGCAGCCGCGCCCGAGCCGGCACCGATCGCACACCCGACCAGCATGATGGAGCCCTTGCCACCTCAA
Source organism: Streptacidiphilus jeojiensis (assembly GCF_042510965.1). NCBI lineage: Bacteria > Bacillati > Actinomycetota > Actinomycetes > Kitasatosporales > Streptomycetaceae > Streptacidiphilus > Streptacidiphilus jeojiensis. The sequence goes on along the minus strand of NZ_JBEUKS010000015.1, from coordinate 85,543 downwards.
TCGACGAACATCCGGACGACCTCAAGATCTTCCAGACGTGGCCCACCGCCGGGACCACAGTTGTGCTGGGCCCCGGTCTGTGTGCCACGACGCGGCACTCAAGGCTGTCGTCGCCCCTGGCGGTGATCTCGAGAATCCCGACCAGGGCTAGGAACGCGGCGATGGTGCCCAGTCAGTAACCGGCGAAGATCACCAACGGCATCTGATCAGCGGGACAGGGCCCTTCACCGTACCGACCCGCCTGAGATATCACACCTAGGCGCATGAGCGGGGAGATGTTGTTCGACCCAGATGGTCTTACCGTCGTGGTGGTGGCGTACGCCCCAGCGTGAGGCGAGTTGGCTGATCAGAAACAGGCCACGGCCATCCTCATCGAGGGTACCGGCACGGCGCACGTGCGGGGCCGCGCTAACGGCGTCAGCGACCTCACAGATCAGGGTGGTGGCCTTGACCAGGCGCAGGGTGATGGGTGCCGTCGCGTGCCGGACCGTGTTGCCAACGAGTTCACTGACGATCAGGGTGGTGGAGTGAACAAGCTCTTCCAGGTCCCATACCCGTAGTTGCTGCGTGGTCAGAGTCCGGGCGGTGGCAGCGTCGCGCGGGTCGCATGCCAATGCCCAGGTGGCGACCTGGGTGTGGTCGAATCGGCGGGTGCACGCGAGTAGGAGCGCGGTGTCGTCGTCTCGGGGGTGGTCGGGGTGCGAGCCGAAGATCCGCTCACACATGTCGTCCAGTGATCCGACCGTGGGGTCCGCCAGGGCGTTGCTGAGCTGCTTCAGGCCGTCGTCGGGGTCGGTGCTGCGCAGGTCGAGGAGTCCGTCGGTGTATAGCGCGATGACTGTGCCCTGCTCCAGGAGGTACTCGGTATCTGCGAAGACCGTCCCGGTAAGGCCCAGCGGGGGCGTGGAGGGGAGTTCGGGGAAGCGGACCTTGCCGTCCGGGGAGCGGAATGCAGCAGGTGTGTGGCCGGCGCCGGACATGGTGCAGTTGCCGGTGACGGGGTCGTAGACGAGGTAGAGCAGGGTTGCGCCCGGCTCGCGTTCGGGGTTCTCCTCGCCCAGACGCACCAGCAGGTCGTTCATGTGAGCGAGCAGGTCGGCCGGTGAGGAGTCGAGGTCGGCGAGGGTCTGCCCGGCAGTGCGCAGGCGGCCCATGAGGGCGGCGGCGTGTACGCCGTGTCCGACGACGTCGCCGATCACGAGGGCGACGCGGCCGCCCGAGAGTGGGATCACGTCGAACCAGTCGCCGCCGACACCGGCCGCGGTGTCGGCCGGCACGTACCGGTGGGCTATGTGCAGTGCGGGTACGGCGGCCATGTGCTGGGGCAGTAGCTCGCGCTGCAGGGTCAGGGCCACGTCGCGGGCGCGGGTGAGGCGTTGTTCGCGAGCTCGGGACTGGGCGATCATGACTCCCACGATGGAGAAGCCGGCCACCAGGCCCACCTTGATCAACCATACGTCCAGCGCCTCGGTGCGCTCGTAGTGCAGCAGCACGTACACCACCAGGCTCAGGGCCCCCAGCACCGCGGTGGTGTAGGTCGAATAGACAGTGGCGGCCAGCAGCGGCACTGCGGCCAGCAGCAGTCCGTAGTGGTACGTCGGCGGCGCGAGGAGCACCGCCACGGTGGACCCCGCCAGCACTACGACCGGCAGGACGCTGAGGACTGGCCGCCATCGACGCCCGACGACGGGGACAACCGCAGCAGAACCCATACACTCACCGGCTTCTCAGGGGGCAACCGAAATCGCGGATGCCCGAGCTCGCCTCCCAGCCCGCCATACGGCGCACCAGACGTGGCCCACGCACCAGACATGCCAGCGTATTCCTGCTGCATCGCAGCTCACCGCCTCACCGCGGCCCACCTGGTCAGCGTACGCGATAGTAGAAAACGCATTCGTTTGCGCGGCCAGTGAGCCGTACCTAAGGGGCTTTGACGCTACTGGCTGTCTCGGCCCGATCACCTTATGCATTGTCGTGAAGCGTGCTCCACGGCCGTGGCTCTTGCCCCGCCAGCACTGAATTCGTTCAGCGTGCTCACTCGTCAGGACCCGTTCCACCGCCTGCACGCTGCCACCACTTCCAGCAACGCCCGGTACTCCGGGTCAGCCGAGTCTCGGACCGGTGTTCCTTCGAGGACGCGCTGCTTGAGCCAGGCGACCAACTGAACCCTGATCTCGAACGGCACGATCGGCTTGCCCCAAACCTGCGAGAAGGTCTCGACCGGCGTCTCCAAGGCCCAGTCCAGCGCTGTGATGGCGTCGGTGAATGTCTGAGCCGTTGCGTCCCCGTTCAGGTAGGCCAGGCCGTTGAGAACACCCTGAGTGTGCTTGCAGACCTCCTTGCAGATCCTGCGGACGCGGAGTTGCACGTTGAAGAAGAAGGCGGCCGCAGAGAAGCCCAGCGTGAGGTAGACGCTGATGGGGACCGTTGTCAACGCGGCGCGAAGCGCAAGCGCCGCTCCGAAGGCGAAGAGCAGCATGAATCCGCTGTGGACGATCAGAGCGCGGCGAATTCGCCCAGCGTAGGGGTGATCGTCCAGTGCGTACGACTGCGGCTCCATCAACGATGAAGCGGTCCGCGCTGCAACAGCCAATGAAATCGCCAGGAACCCAGCGTCGGTGCGTTCCTCGGCGAGCAAAGACAGGACGAGTGCGCATCCGAAGGACACTATGAGCAGGAGGTAGGCCCACTTGGGCGCTCGGTTGTGCAGCCAGTTCGCGCATCGGTCCCACCAGCGCGGCACAGTGAACAGCAGCGCCGTGCCCTGGACTACGAATAGGGCAACGCCCGTGCCACCGAACACGATCACGGCACGCTTCGACGGCAGGACCAGCAGCGCCACCACGAACAGCAGTGCGAACCCGAGCAGAGCCTTGCCCTGGAAGCGCTCGACCGCGGAACCTCGTGGACGGAATGCAGCCCGGGAGTTCCAGCCTCGCGCCAGTCCTTCAATCGCTCCAGCCATGACCGGTTCCTCCTCGTGAGACCCGTCGCCAGCAGGCTTGAGATCCTGGCCTGGCGTCGGTCTGCCACCTGCGCCGCGTGGATAAACGAGGCTTGAGCAAGGTCAGAGCTGCGGTGCGGGGCACAGCCAGGACGGTGAGGCCGCTCAAACCACCGCTCGTACCGGCCGTACCCTCTGCGGTCGACCACCCAGCGACGGTGGCCACCAACCGGAATCCGCCGGAATCCCGGAACTCATCCAGGCGGTGAAGCGTGGATGCGGCTGCTGTTGTAGCACAGAACGTCAGCCGAATCCTCTCCCTGAACGAGTGCTGGGCAGGCCCAGGGGCGGTCGTGAGGCAGCTCGGCAGAACCCGGGGCACCGGACCACCGACCGGGTGCGTCATTCCTTCGCTTGGCTTGTGAGCCGGCTCGCGGTTGCGGCAGTCACGACGCCCCGACCCGCGCTTTTGGCGTCGATCAGCTCACGCCCTGGGCCCCGTGGACACCCGGCAAGACGGCTCCGCAGCCAGACGCCATCGTCTACCCAGCTGAACGATCATTCTCGGATAGGAACTCAGTGAGGTGGCGCACGATGAGTCGGGTGAGTTCGTTGGTGATCGTGTCGCGGCCGACGGTCGGGGGGCCAGGACGTAGCCGACAGTCACGGACTCGACGGTGCGCACCAGAATCCAGGCGGTGGATTCCACCGGTTCCGCTGTGGATCGGTACTGGGACAGGAGTGCGGTGGTGACTAGTGCTCTGACCGGGATGGTTCACCGGGTTGCCGACACACCCGACTTGTGGGCTTCCAGGCGGATGGTCTTGAGCTCCCCACCGCGTGGGGTGGGGAGCTCGATCTTGGTCCTCAGTGGTGGAAGAGCCTGAGTCCGGTGCGGGTGAGGGTGATCTGATGCTCGCGGCAGGCGTCCTCGACTTCCGTGGACCGGATTGATCCGCCCGGTTCGGCGATGTAGGCGACGCCGTGCTGGTGGGCGTGGTCGACGTTGTCGCGGAACGGCAACGCGCCGTCCGAGACGAATGCCACCTCTGCCAGGCTCCCGAGCCACTGCGTGCGCTGCTCGTCCGTCAGCTCGGGTGCGGGTGCGGACAGGGCTGTCGACAGGCGTGTGCTCTCGTCCGGGGTGAGGTCGCCCTCGATGAAGCGGATCTGCCAGTTGATTCGGTCCTGGCGCCGGGTGTCCGGCTGGAAGGCGAGTGCACGGACAGCCGGGTGGCGTCGCAGCCACCAGGTATCGGTCTTCGCGCCGGCCAAGCGGGTGCAGTCCACGCGAGACTGCTGGCCGGCACCGATCCCCAGAGTCACCCCACCACGCAGGTAGCACACGGAGTTGGACTGCGTGTAGCGCAGGACCGCCAGGCCCAGCAGGAGATCCTCGGCTGCCGTGGTCGGCAGCGTGCCGCATACGACGTTGTCCAGCAGAGCGGTGGACAGCGTCACCTCGTCGCGCCGCTGGGACAGCCGCAGGCCGAACACCTCCCGTGTCTCGTACTGCGGGGGCGCGAACGCTTGGTCCGCTTCCATGACCAGGAAGCGGCCGTTCTTCTTCTTGCTGAGCGTTGTGACGGTGCCGGGAGCGTAGCCGGGGGCGATGACGCCGTCGCAGACCACGCGGGACAGCAGTTCGGCGAGCTCGGTGTCGACCGGGTGCGACACCGCGGCGAAGTCGCCGTAGGAGGACTTCGGATCGGCGTCGCGAGCACGCAGATATGCGCTGGTGATCGCGCCGACGCTGTCGCGGTCGATGCTGTAGAGCTCGGCGGTGACGTCATCGACGGGGCCGGCCACGGCCGCACCGGCGGGCGAGACGTGCTTGAAGGAGGCAGCAGCCGGCCGGTTCAGGACCCGGCTCGCCTCCAGCGCCAGCTGCCAACTGTTGAGTGCGTCCAGCATGTTGATGTAGGACGGGCTGCCCTGCAGCACCCGGACCGGCCATCGGCCGAGCTGCACCGGCACGGTAGTCGCCGCCTCCTGCTGCGGGTTGATCCCATAGCGCAGATCCACGTCATAGCCTCCTGTGTCAGCGGGACATCACTGACGCAGGCGCCCAGGCGGTCGACGCTCACGCGGGAAATCGGCCGCTCCCCGGTGGATCTCCACCTTCGCCAGTTGCGACCGGACACGATGCTACCCGCAGGAGCGCGCACATCGTTGCGCCGGTCATGCCGCCAGCGCCAGCGGGCGTCCGCCCCACCGCACGCCCTTCTCACTACGGATGCGGGGCGCTCCTTACGTTGGGCGGCCAGGACGTCGGGATGGCGGGCGTTGGCGTTGCGCCAACGCAGGTAGGCGTGCAGCTCGCGGGTCTGGACCGTATGGTTCGGGTGGCTGGAGTTCGCGAGGGTGAACTGCCGTAGAGGGCCAAAGTGCGCTTCGATCGGGTTGGCCCAGGAGGCGTTGGTCGGTGTGAAGCACAGGTGGACGTTGTTGTTTCGGGCCCAGCGGCGGATCTTCTTGCCGTTGTGGGCGGAGAGGTTGTCCAGGATCACGTAGACCGGGGCGCCGTCGGGGCGGGCGGCCCGGATCGAGCGGAGGGCGGCGAGGCTGTTCGCGGCTCCCTTGCGGCGTCGGTTGACGCCCCAGAGGGTGTCGTCGCCGATCGAGTAGCAGCCGTGGAAGTAGGTGTGTCGTTGCTTCCGCAAAACTAACCCCCAGGTGATTCCTGGGTTCTAAAGCTTGTCGCAACATCCGTGATCATGATGGGTGTGTTGATGGGCATACGAGGTCGCAAGCGTCGACTTGATCTGGAGGCCGAGTACTGGCGCCTGCTGCAGTCGGGGGTGGGCACGGTCGAGGCGTGCAAGCTGGTCGGAATCGGCAGGAAGACCGGCTACCGGTGGCGGGCGGAGAACGGAGGTCTGCCACCCGAGCGGATGCCGGAGACCGAGCACTCGGGCCGCTACCTGTCGCTGCTGGAGCGCAAGCGCATCGCGACGCTGCGCGAACGCGGTCTGACCATGACGGAGATCGCGTCCCGGATCGGCCGGTCGACCTCGACGGTGAGCCGCGAACTGCGCCGCAACATGCTCGAACACGACAAGGGCGTCTACGACGCCGACATGGCCCACCACCGCTCCCGCGAGCGAGCCTGCCGCCCGAGCCGGCCGAAGCTGCAGACCGACACCGAACTGCGCGCCGAGGTCCAGGCCAGGCTCGATCTCGAATGGAGCCCGGAACAGATCGCCGCCCACCTGCGCATCCTGTGGCCGGACCAGCCCGACCGACACCTGTGCCACGAGACCATCTACCGGGCCCTCTACCAGGGTGCCAAGGACGCTCTGAGCAGAACACTCACCAAGAAGCTGCGGACCGGACGGGCCCTGCGCAAGCGCCGTCGCAGCGGCGGCGCACGGGCACAGCGGTTCCAGACGCCAGCCAGGCTCATCCACGATCGCCCCGTAGTGGTCGAGCTGCGCGAGCGCGTCGGCGACTGGGAAGGCGACCTCGTCGTCGGCCGCGGCAACAGGTCCGCCGTCGCCACCCGGGTCGACCGCCGCACCCGTCTGCTGCGGCTGATTCCACTGCCCGACGGCCACGATTTCGCCAGAGTCTGCGACGCCATCACGGCCGCGATGGCCCCCTTCCCGGCCAGCGCAAGGATGACGCTGACGTGGGACCCGGGCAGCGAGATGTCCCGTCACTACGAACTGGCGCCCCTGTTCCGAGACGGCGTGTTCTTCGCCTATCCGGCCAGCCCCTGGCAGCGCGGCACGAACGAGAACACGAACGGACTGCTGCGGCAGTACCTGCCGAAGGGCACAGACCTGTCCGTGCACACCGCCGAAGAGCTACGCGCGATCGAGGAACGGCTCAACAGCCGACCCCGAAAAACCCTGGGATGGCGAACTCCCGTCCATGCGTTCGCCGCCGCTCTGACAGCATGAGACCAGCAACGTTGCGACGATCATGCGAATCCGCCCTTCGGTAACAGCGACCAGCGCGACCCCGAACGAGGCCCTCGCCGGTAGGACCGCGAACTGGGTATACCGACCGGCTTTCGTGCCCAGGCCGGTGCGGTGACGGGGAGACTATCCGTACGATCGTGTGTCGATCTTCGAAGCACGGCTGAGCGCTGAGGTTCACGAGCCGCCCCTCGGGAGTGTCATCGGCTACCTGTGGGCTTGATTCGGTTTGACGGACACCTGGGATCAGGGGCTTCGGTCCCGGAGAGAAGATGTCCATCGTGGAGTGCATGGGGAAGATGAAGCCGCGCCCTCGCCGCTCATTCGCGCCAGAGTTCAAGGCCGAGATCGTCGAGCTGTGCCGCCGGGGTGACCGCTCGGTCGGTCAGATCGCCAAGGACTTCGACCTGACTTGTCCACCTGGTTCAGTGTCTTGGCCGCCCACGCGCGGTCACCGGTGTCCAGGGTGGTGTCGTCGGCAAGGCGACCCAACAGGACCAGACTGGCTTCCTTGTCGACCCGGATCAGTGTCTCGGCCGCCCAGGCGCGGTCGCCGCTGTCCAGGGTGATGTCGGAGGCGAGGCGGGCCAGGTGGGCCGCGCCGGCTTCCTTGTCCACCCGGGCCAGTGCCTCCGCCGCCCTCAGTCGGTAGCCGTGGTACAGGGCGGTGTCGTCGGCAAGGCGAATCAGCTGGGCCGCACCGGCTTCGCTGTCCACCCGGGCCAGTGCCTCCGCCGCCTGCACCCGGAAATCGTGGTAGACGGTGGTGCCGCCGGCAAGGCGATTCAACTGGGCTGCGCTGGCCTCCCTGTTCACTCGGGCCAGCTGGGCCGCACCCGCTTCCCTGTCCACCCGGGCTAGTGCCTCCGCCGCCTGCACCCGGTAGCCGTGGTACAGAGTGGTGTCGTCGGCGAGGCGGGCCAGGTGGGCCGCACCCGCTTCCCTGTCCACCTGGGCCAGTGCCTCCGCAGCTTGCACCCGGGCATCGTGGTACAGAGTGGTGTCACCGGGGAGGCGGGCCAGGTGGGCCGCACCGGCTTTCCTGTCCACCTGGGCCAGTGCCTCCGCGGCCCTCACGCGGAAGTAGTCGTTCAGGGTGGTGTCGGCGGCATCGCGCGCGAGGTGGGCAGCTGCGAGGTGGGCAGGGAGGCTGGTCCTCAGGTTCACCTGTGTGGTGAGGAATCTGCAGGCTCTTTCTCCTCCGGCTGCGGTGAGTTCCTCCACATAGCGGATGGTCTCGGTTGCGATGCGATCTTGGGGGGCCAGGAGCCCGTCGAGGAGGAAGCCGAGGTAGGAGTCGTCCAGGTCGGGCGCTTTCCGGCGACGACCAGTCGGAATGCCGGCGGAGGCGATCAGTTCCTGCAGGAGCTGGGCGCGGGACTGCTCGTCGCGGGTGGCATGGCGGGCGGCGTGGAATTCGAGGAGGGTCTGGTGCAGGAAGTCGAAGTCGTCCGCGTGCTGGGCCACAATGCCAGTGGGCCGCAGAAGATCGCTCAGGAATGATTCCCAGAGGTGCGCATTGACCTTTGGCGGGCGGCTGGCGTGCAGGTGTGAGGCCAGTATCTCGATGGCGTGCGCAGTACCGGCGTTGATCCTTTCGTAGGCGAGATGATCGATCAGTTCGGGCAGATGATCACGTACCTGCAGGGCGGCCTGTTCGGCAGCCTGGTTGTCCTTGGAGATCTGGTGACGGTCCTTTAGACGGCGGATGGCCTCGTCGTGGGTGTTCTTGATGTTCTTGTGGGTGTTCTGCTCGTAGATCAGTTCGGCGAATGACTGGTAGGCCCCGGTTCGGCCGTCGGGCATGGGACGGGCGGGGTCGGCCGTGTAGAGCTGGCACAGCATGAAGGCCATGAGCGGGGTGCGAGCCAGTACCTCCAGGCGCGAGCGCCCCAACCCGGTCATGAATGCCGTGACGTGGTGGCCGGGGTCCTCCAAGCCCTGGAACCAGCGCGTAGCGTAGGTGTGCAGGTCCTCGCGGGAGAAGGGCTGGAGTTCGTAGCGTGGTACGTGCCGGCCCAGGGCGGTGAGCTCTGAGGCGGGCAGGGGCCGCGTGGCTACGACGAACCGGTACAGCCCCTTCCCGTTCGCCGCAGCGCCGACAAGCATCGTCACAACAGCGCTGCGCGTATCGGCGTCGGGAATCTCGTCGAGACCGTCGACCAGCACCAGCCAGGACACCCCAGAACGTGGCGGGAGGCGGAAGAAATCAGCTGGAAGCACCTCCAACAGCCCGACCCGTCGCAGGTCACCGGTGACGGTCCTGGCCAGGGCCGCTGGCAGCGGATCTGTGCCGGTCAGGGCTGCTGCGCTCACCATGACAGGGATCGTCGTGGCGGTCCTGCCGGCCAGCCAGCTGTCGGCGCAGTCGGCCAGCTGAGCGCGCAGCAGCGTGGACTTGCCGCCGCCGGGTCCGCCCAGCAGTACGCATACGGCCTGGTCTTCCCGGAAGACCTCGGTGGCGGGCACCGCGGGGTCGGCCTGATTCACACGTGCCGTGGTGTTGCCAGGCCTCCGGCGGTCCCGGTGGTCCGCTGCTGGGGAACAGGCCTGCTGGCGCACGTAGACATCGGCGAGCGTCGGCAGACCCGAGGTGCTTAGCAGGCCGGGATAGGGGTGCTGTCTGGCGACGTCACGTGCCGCCGCCAGGTAGGCGGTCACCAGTGGCGCAGTGGCTGAGGAAGCAGTGGCTGAGGAAGCGGTGCGCGGCGCAGCCGTCTTGGCCAACTCCCAGTACTTCTTCCACAGCGCCCGGGTTGCCTGGCTACGGGCAGGCCCTTCGGCGGTGCGTGGTGACGGCTGTGGGGACCATTCCAGCAGGACCTGGACCAGGGTCCACAGGGATTGGAAGTCCTTGGCCGGGCTGCCCTTTTCGAACCAGTTGCCCACTGTGGTGGGCCCGAGCGTCGCCAGTCCGGCCTGCGCCAGCCGGCGGTTTGCCTCGTGGATCGCCTCCGTGCGGCTTTTGCCCGCAAGCGCCGCGTCCTCCAAGTCCCGCAGTGCCGCGCGCAGGACCTGCCGTCCCGCGCTGGGGTTCGTCTTGTTGTTCACCGCAGTCCTTTTCCCGCGCCCCGGATCTGGCGGATCCGCTCCGAGCCGGTCGAGACATGCCTGCGACCTAGCCTTTTACCGGTGTCGTCCGGTGAGTCCGGCAGGTCTTCGCCATGTCGGGTCGTTGTTGTGGGATGGCTCCGGTGCCGTTCGTCGGACGGCGGCACGGAGGGAGGCACTGTCATGGACGTCACCGCCTGGGCCCTGGTGCCCGTGGCCGGCATGCTGGTCGCGGCCACCGCGGCCGTGCTGATCGTCGTAGTCGCGCTGAAGGACACCGCCTCGCGGGACCGCGCCACGGTCCTGAGGGCCGTCGCCGAAGTGATCCTCGCCGTACGCAGCCGCAGATGATGTGCCTCGTGAAGGCCGAACTGCGCCCCGGACAACTGGAACTGACGGGCAACGAACTCCACCGCCTCGTCCGGGAACTCCGCCTGGCCCCGCAGGAACCGCCCGTGCAGCAAGGCGAACCCGCGCCGCTGCGAGCCCCTGCGCTTGTCCAGCGCCAGATCCCATTCACCTTCGAGCACCGTCCAGTGCTCAACCAACGCGTCCATGCCCGCCGGATCACGACCCATGCCCCGAATCATGCCGGACATGACCAGGACAAGGAGCTAGAATGCTCAACGCCTCGGGCGCTTGTGGCGGCTATGGGAGAACGCTCGCACCGTCTTCATACTGCCTTGGATCGCTAGATACCATCACCTAAATGTCCTTATATAGAGCTCGCAGATTAATAACCCGCCGAGTTGATCTCCATGGCAGTGTCGCCCTGTAGGAACGTTGTGATGTCCGCTGGTGTGCGGAAGCAGGCCGTCGAGGCGGTTGGTTGGAGGCCGACAGCTTCCAGGAGAGGGCGGACTTCGCAGATGATCCGGCTGACGATCATTTTGGCGACACCGAAGAGCTGCCCGAGCAGATCCTTGGCAGCGATCTTTCGCAGGTAGAGGACTGTGATCAGGATGCGGTCCGCCGGGGTGAGCTTGTCCTTGGGGCCTGCGCCGGGTACCTGGCTTGGTCGGCCGCCCCGGCTCAGGGCCCGGGCGTGCTCGCGCTGGTTCTCCAGGGCCGGGGTGAGGGGGGCGATCGGGTCGTCGAGCTGCTGGTGGGTCATGCCGGTCAGTTCGGGTCGCGCAGGAGAGGGTGTGGGAGCCGGAGGGGGACACAGCTGGAGGTGGTGTCGACGAGACCGATGGTGGGGATCGCTGTCGGCACCGGCTTCGGGTGTGCGGGGTGGAGGGTAGTTCCAGTCTCCGTGGAACCGGTGGCGGGTGATCGGCAGGGCGGCGAGTTCCTCGTCGCTGACCTGGATGCCGGTGGGATACCGGCCGGTGTCGAGTTCGGCGTGCACGGTCAATCCGGTGCGGGTGGTGGTTGCGGTGATGCTCTGGATGATGACTTCGTGGCTGGTCAACGGTCGGCCGTGCCAGTTCATCGTGATGTGCGAGAACAGCCGGTGCTCGATCCGGTTCCACGTGGAGGTGCCGGGCGGCAGGTGGCACACGGTGACGGCCAGTTCGGTCTCGGCGGCTAGGGCGGCCAGGTGGGTCTTCCATCCGCGGGTGCGGTAGCCGTTGGAGCCGCCCGCGTCGGCGGTGACCAGCAACCGGCCGGCGGCGGGGTAGGCACTGCGGCCAACCGTGTTCCACCAGCGGCGGATCGAGGCGACGGCGAACTCGGCGGTGTCGTGGTCGGTGCCGACGTTGACCCAGTCGGTGTTCGCGGCTACGTCATAGATCCCGTACGGTACGGCGATGCTGGTCGCCTGGTCGGGGAAGCCATGGCTGTAGACGTGCACCGGTTCATGAGCGGGCAGCCACTGCCGGCCGCTGTTCTTGAACGGCCCGACCAGTTCCTTCTTCTTCGTGTCCACGCTGATCACCGCGCCCCCAGCCTCCTGGTGGGTCCTGACCTGCTCGTTGAGGTAGCGGAACTGGGCGTCACGTCCGGGTGTCGTGTTGCTTCGAAGGTCTTGGCGTTGCCCTGCAGGCTGAAGCCCTCCGCTCGCAGGATGTCGCCGACGGTGCCCGCACAGACACGGTGTCCCTGCCGGACCAGTTCCTGGGCGAGGTTCCTGGTCGACTTGGTCGTCCAGCGCAGCGGTGACATCGGGTCGCCTCGCGTGTCGGGCTCGACCAGGGCGAGCAGCGCGGCACACAGGGCCGGGTTCAGGTCGACTATGCGCTTGCGGCCGCCGCCGGCCATACGCACGCGCCCCAACGGTGCTTGCCCGGCATCGAGTTCACACGCGCCTCGGGACACGTGGCTTCGCGGACTGCGGCGGCACGGGCGACCAGCCGGATCCCACCGTGGCCGAGAGCACGAGCCTCGGCGCCGAGGAGCAGGCGCCGCTGCCGCTCAACAAGATGAGGCACGATGGCGTCGAACTTCGCTGCCAGCACTACCAGTTGATCGTCACGAGTCTCCGTAGCACGCCAAGGACTGGCCGAGCGAAGGCCACGGGTTATTGATCTGCGAGCCCTAAGTACAGAGAATCCTCGACAAGCGTTGACGATGGCCTCTTGGTAGCGAGGTGCCAGCCTCGTCCTGGAAGCAGATCCAGGTGTTGCCGTCCCCCTTTTTCAGTCTTCGGCCATTCGGTTTGCACCCACTGGTGGACCGCGTCCTCGCCGAACTCCAGGGCTCTGCGGGCCGGTAGTTGCGGGGTGAAGCCCATGCGGTGCAGCAGGCGGCCGACCCTGGACAGGGAGTCGTAGACCACCGAGAATCGCTCGATGTTGACCCGGCGCACCCGCGCCAGGGTCCAGCCGTCGGTGGCGAAGCCGTAGTCCTTGGCGCCCCGCCGCAGCAGTTCCCGCAGCTCCCGGCGCTGATCGGGCTCACCGATGCCTCGGGGGGCGATCCTCTCCCCCAATCCTGGCGCCGGTACCGCGCTACTGGCCCATGGCACTGGGGGTCTTCACGTCGAGCATGGTGAAGTCGTATCGGGGCAGGGTGACGGTGTAGGTGGTGCCGTTGACGGCGGGGGCCCGGCCGCCGTTGTGGAGGTCGCGCGGCACCTGGTGTGTTGATGCCGGTGCCGGTCAGGTCGACCATGACCTGTTCCAGTGGGCTGTGGAAGTTGTAGACGAGCAGCGCGGTCTGCCTGCCGTCGGTGCTGTTGCGGAGCATGGCATAGACCCCGCGTGTCCGATTAGCCCGAATTCAAATGTCCGCCGGATCGAGAAGCCCCAGGTCAGAGAGCTGACCTGGGGTTCACTTTGGAGACGCCTTCGGGAGTCGAACCCGAGACCTACGCTTTACAAGAGCGCGGGCCAGGGGTTGCGCCCTTACCCACCCATACAGGAACCTCGAACCAACGCCTTACGAGTGCATAAGTCGAAGGTTTCACCACTCCCGCCATGATCACACCCCGGGAATCACCCACCTTTTGTCCGTCTTAGAACTGTTTTGCCACCCGCTCCCGGCCGTCAAATCTGACACCCCATCACCGGGAGGCCAAGGGGAGGCCACGGTGAAAATGAGACGTATGCAGATAGCAGGTTGAACCTCGCGCCCTTGGCTTCCCTTGGATATATCGGCCTATCGCCATGGAAGTAGCAGCCAGGCTAGTAAGGCGTCATCGAATCCATGGTCTCAGCAAAACCGCCCACCCACGCATTTGAGAGCGTTGAACGGAGCTTTCTCCCTCGAAGGCCGCTCTCCAAGTGCCTCGATGGCGGATTTGTCCGGAAATGCTCCCTTTCGGCTATCGCGTCAGGGCTAATCGCCCTGCACCACACGAATCGCGAGAACAGTGCCGTCCGGCCGGAAGGACGTTGCGCCCCAGCGGCGGACGTCGTCCGGCTTGGGTAGAACCTGACGGCGGTCGTATGCCCGACGTCGGTACTCCTCGACCTTGCCGTCTGCGAGTAGGTCGTAGAGACCCGTGGCTATGCCCGAGAAGGCTTCGACGCGGCGACCGTCGATGCGGAAGACCTGGTCGGTGCCGACGTACTCGTCGTCGCCAAAGGCCACCACGGCGTCATGCACGCTGGCGGTTCCGGCGAACGCAGTCTCGCTGAAGTATTTGCCGCCCTGCTCTGCGATCAGGTAGCGACCCACCGTCCCCCCGCCGCCGGCCAGGGAGAGCTGACCGGCGGCGTGGGCACGGGCCAGCACTCGACCGAACCAGGCGAGTTCCTTCTCCGGAATCAGGAAAGCGTTGTGCCGGGTGACCCCGCGCTGTGTCGGAACAGCGACGGAGTCCGCGTACAGCAGGGGTCTGCGGCCGATGGCAACATCCGCTGTGCCGGCACCGGCTGCCGGCCGCACGGGGAGTACGACGCCTCCCCCGGCGTGCAGCAGGTGGACGGTCACGCCGGCGGCGGCCAAGAACTCGGTCGACGTCAACAACGCCGGCGTATCGCCCCAGTGACCGAGGTGGAACCGCTCCGCTCGTTCACTGCCCCTGGCCAACTGCCTGTGCGTCGTGCGGGAGCTTGCGGAGGTCTTTGCGGTCACAGCCTGGTGGTTGCCGTTCACGGTCACCACGAAGATCCGGGATCCTTCGCCGGGGCGCCACGCCTCCAGCAGGAAGTCCGGGCGCGGCCTGGCCCCCAAAGTCCCCGCCGGCTTGATCCGGGCAAAGCCGGGAAGCAGAACGGTCTCTGCATCGATGATGCTGACAAGGTGGTCCGGATAGCGCTCGCAGATCGCCCGCTCGGCAACAGCGAGCCCGAAGGCCCGCCCCAGCTCCCGGGCCTGCATGCCTCGGTAGGAAAGCTCTGGCGACTTCCCTTCCTTCGTGAGGTGCAGGCTCCCGTGCCGGTCTCCAGCGAAGGCACGGCAGTACTTCAGCCCCTGCCAGTGCTCAGCCAGCCCCCTCCCGCGCCCCTGCCGGGCGAGCGTCGTGGCGCGCGCGAACGTCGCCAGCAGGTCCCACGGGGTCACCTGTAGCGGGACCCGCTCAGGGCGGGGAACTTGATCCAGACCCGGCTTGCGGGGACCCTCGGAGTCCTTCTTGGTCTTCTTCTTCGCCCGCTCGCGATCGATGGCGGCAGCGGCTTTGCCCATTCCCTCGATGAGCACAGCCGAGGAGTTCACCTGCACGGCCAGCGGCTCGTTGAGGCGTTTGATGACTGCGGCGGCTGTGGAGTCCATGACATTGGACGGTAGGAACCGTCGCCATCAGCGACAAGAGGGCCCACCCGCGAGGGCAGCCAAACAGGCCACGCCCCGCACCCGCTACCGCGAGGGGGCGGAGTGTCCCCTGGTACCCAGGAGGCAGCTGCATGTGCGCAATGACGGAGGACCAACCGGTCTTCGGCCCGCAGCACCTCGCCCATCGCCCTCAGCAGGTGCGGATGATAAGCAATACGAACTTGTACGGCCTTGATCCGAATGCGGTATCCAGGCGGGATTGTCCTGGTTCTAATTACGCAGATCCAGGCCGGTCTTGGCCGGGCCCAACCCCTGCGCCCGGCGGGCCTGGTCGATGCTCCGCCGGACGTAGTCCATACCCTCGGCATCCAGCCCATCCGCCCGCAGCGCGATCGATACGACGCCCGCAGCGACCTTCGCCTGCTCCAGGCGGTGGCCGGCGATGACCGCAGCAGGATCCGCCGGGTTGACCCAGACCTCTGCAGGGACCTGGAAGAACTCGGCCAGGCTTTCGAGCGTCGCAAAGGTGGGGTTGCCCCGGCCTGTCTTGATCGCCTTGAGCGTGCTCTCGCTGACCCCGGCCCCCGTCGCGACCTCAGCCATCGTGTACGGCGCCCGGTCCTCCGGATGCACCTCCGCGAGCAGATAGCGCAGCACCGAGGCGATGCCGGCGCTGCCGACCCTCCCGCCTTGCTGATCGCCCATCATCACTCGCCTTCGTGTCGGATCGTCCGCCTGGAGACAGTTTACTGCCGATCCGTCCGCATCATGACTAAGTTCCAGTCACTCTAACGACCCAGGGGCGGCTTTTTGCTGTACGGTGAAGATCACCAGAGGGCAGTAAAGTACCTACTCCCTCAGTGGGAGACCTCCCGCATTCCTCCCTGCCTGCAGGGCAAGAAGTGCGGAGGCCTCAGATATATCCACAGGTCAGAACAGCTACGGACTGCGGTGCCCAGGAGTTCCAGCCCCTAGGCACCGCGCCGCTTCCACACTGAGCGAGTCGGCCAGCTTCTTGGCGGTCGCAGCCGGCGCGCTCATGCACCAAGGAGTGTCGCATGACCATGCCTCGTTTCGCAGGCTCGCCCTCGCAGAGCCTCACAGCAGCCTCAATGGCCCAGGCGGCGAGCACCTCGCTCGCTGCCACGCTCACGCCGGCCATCACCGATGCCGTGCCCAATCAGGCGGCTGCCACTGCTCCACCCTCGTCGCGGCCACCTCGGCCCTGCAACGACCGCCCGGCACGGACAGCGCGCTCCACCGGCCGCCCGGAGCTGCGAACCAGTGCCCCGGTGCTTCCCATCGGCGCCTTCGGCGGCAGCCGGTGACGACCTACCGCCTGAGCCCCGATCAGATAGCGCAGCTGCTGTCGATGCGCGCCCGCCAGGACTCAGCCCTCCATGAACCCTTGGATGCCCCGGCCGACGACGATCTGCTGCACAGCGGCTGGTACACCACAGAGGAGATGTCCTCCCTGCTGAAGGTCGACCCCTCCACCCTGCGCCGCTGGCGCACGACCACCCCGCCGCAGGGGCCGCCGTTCGTGAAGCTGGCATCGCGCCACTACGTCTACAGCGTCCTGGACGCCCAGCGCTGGATCCACGCCCGCCGCATCGACCCTGCGGCGGCGGCCTGATGACAGAGCCCCGGCCGGTCATACCGATCGGCATCGAACTGTCAGGCGACGTCGAGTTCCGTCCCAACCGGCCGGAGGAGTCGCAGTACCGCGCCCGTGTGCGCTGGAGCATCCCCGGCAGCACTGAGCGCAAGTCCCTGTCCTGCGCCCAGCCGACGCTCGACGCGGCAGAAGCCTGGATCGACCGGATGAAGCGCGCCGCCAGTCAGGGCATCACGCCGCTCACCTTCAACATGACCCTGGCCGAGTACGGGGACAGTGTCTGGAACCTCGCCATGCGTGGCCTGGAGCACAACTCCGTGGCTCTGTACGAGCAGGGCTGGCGCCTGCGCGTCCTGCCCGCCATGGGACACCTCAAGGTCACAGCGATTACCAACGGCGTCACCGACCGAGTCCTGTGCACCTGGGTCGACGACGAGGTCGGCCGCTCCACCATCAAGAACACCCTCGCCGGCCTGGTCCGCGTCATGGAGCAGGCCGTCCGCGACGGACTGATCACCCACAACCCCAGCCACATGGCCGGCTGGCAGCGCGTCTACCGACTGATCGAGGACGAGCTCGACGACCCCCGGTCCCTGGCCCTGCCCAGCTGGGAGGTCCTCGACAGTCTTGCCGACGGCCTCGTGGCCAGATCCCACGGCAACTACCGCGGTTGGGGCGACGTGGTCCGCTTCGCCGCCTGCACCGCGGCCCGCATCGGCGAGGTCTCCGGCGCCCGCGTCAAGGACATCAACGTCGCCGACTGGACCTGGGACCTGTGCCGGCAGACCACCCCGGTCCCCGGTGGCCTGGTGGACAAGAACACCAAGGGCAAGCGCCGCCGCACCGTTCCGCTGATCCCGGAGATCCGCGGCCTTGTGAAGTGGCGGCTCACCGTCCTCGGCAACGACCCCGAGGCACGCCTGTTCACCGGACCGCGCGGCGGACGCATCTCCACCGCCGTACTCCGCGACGCCACCCACTGGGACGAGGTCGTCGTCAAGCTCGGCTATGAACACCTGCGCCGCCACGACCTGCGCCACACCGGACTCACCTGGATGGCCGACGCGGGCGTCCCCATCCACGTCCTCAAGGACATCGCCGGCCACGGCCACATCACCACCACCCAGCGGTATCTCCACCCCGACCGCCGCTCTGTCGCCCTGGCCGCCACCACCCTCAGCGCCCACCTGCGCAAGCACCGCGAGGAATCGACAACCGCCCCGTCCATCACCGCAGACGCGACTCGCCACAGCCCTGAACCTCCCGCACCGCGCCTGCGCCTGGTGCGCTGAACCCAACAACACCGGGACCAGTGGGACACGTTCCACGACCCCACATCCACGCCCCCTGACACACCGCACCCATCTACGCCACCTTGGAGGCTGACTTGTCCACCCCCGCCACACCTGTCGAGCTGCCCGATTTCACGACCCTCTTCCCGCTGCTCGGCGAACACCAGCCCGAAGCCCCCTGGCTGCTGACGCCCCGCACCGCCCTGGATCTGTGGACCGCCTTGACCCTGATCCACGACCAGGCGGAGGACGACGCCGAGCTTCTGGGAGATGTTCAGCTCACCGTCCATGTCTTCACCAATCACGGAGTCTTCGAGCGCCTGCCCAGACTGACGTGGGACCAGGGCCGCACCTGGAGGACCAACTTCGCCACGGCCAGCGGACACCTCGCCAACGACCTTGAAACCGGGAACTGGCCCGTCCCGACATGCTCGGCAGAGGAAATGGCGCTGCACCTGGCCCTCGATGAACTTGGTCGCACCCTCCCCCACGACCTGGGCCCGCACTTGCGCTCCTACGACCTCACCGAGGAACAGGCCCGCCTCCTGCCCACCCACCAGGACGACTACGACTGGGACACCTGCGCCGACATGCTGCTCGAGGACACCGACATCCTCATGCTCTTCAACGAAGACAACACCGCGCTGGCCGACCCCGCGAACTCCGCGAACCAGAGCCTCGGCATAGGCGACCTGCGCCCCACAGCCTGGTTCACACCCTTCGCCAACGCCACTCGCCACCGCGCCTACCTCTCCCGCACCTGACCCCGTCTCCTTGAACATGTCGGCGGAGCCGAACCCCAGCTGGGGTTCGGCTCC
>NZ_JBEUKS010000015.1:0-66784 GCF_042510965.1 Streptacidiphilus jeojiensis | reverse complement strand
AGGAACAGGCCCGCCTCCTGCCCACCCACCAGGACGACTACGACTGGGACACCTGCGCCGACATGTTCGTTGCGGCGTGGTTCACGACTGGGCAGCGGTGGTAGGCCACTCCCCGTCCCGCTGCGGAAGAGACGAGAACCCGAAACAGTCGCCTGCTGCCCAGGAGGCTCTGGAGCCAGCACACCGGGCAGCTCAGAGAGGCGAAGTCGCTCCGCGACGCCGGGTCACTTCGTCGAAGATGCTCCATCCGTCGACCTCTTCGGCGGTGGGATCGTCGGGTTGCCAACCCCGACTCAGGGCTACGTCGAGCATCGCCCTGACAGTGCCCGGCTCATGCAGGTTCATAGTCCTGCCGAACTCCGTGCCGACAGCCCCGGACGGCACGAGATAGCCGTCCGGGACAAGACGATCAGCTCCCGCCGGGAACGCGATGCGCAGACTGCCCGCCGCCTTGAACCGACGGATGACGAGGGTCTCGCAGCAGTCCTCGTACTGGCCGTTGCCCAGGGCGCGATGGCTGTGGCTCAAGGCCCAGAGGAAGACCTCCCCCTCGACCACGAGACGTCGTGCCCTCTTCGCACTGCGAACCATCCGCCGATCCTAGCGATAGCCGACCGGCCAGCGGACTCATCGCAAGCCTGCTCAGAGGCACTGCAACCTCAGCAGATAGGGAACCGTGAATTCGAGCGCGAGTCCGTCGCCACGACGCCGCGGCGGCCAGTACGGACTGTTCACCAATTCATCGCGAGGACGCTCCGGCCACGCCGCCGATATTTGTCACCCGCGTTCCAGAAAGGCCCCGGAATAACGAATTCCGCGCGCAGAGCGTGAGGCCCGATGCGCCTCGTGTGACCGCTCTGGTCCCCAGCTGGTCCCCAACCCCCCTGACTGGACGCCGCCGGGCTCGGCCCACTTCTGACGCCCTGTCACGCAAAAGCCCTCCGACCAGGACTTTCGTCCGATCGGAGGGCTTTTGACCTCTGTCGGGACGACAGGATTTGAACCTGCGACCCCCTGACCCCCAGTCAGGTGCGCTACCAAGCTGCGCCACGTCCCGAGGCTGCGGTGCCTTGCGGCTCTGCGGCCTGTTCCCGGTCTCCCGGGCACAGGAAGAACAATACAGCACGGCGGCCCGTGCTCGCGCACGCCTTTCGGATCGGGTTCGGGCGGCGGATGCGCTGGTCAGAGGGGCGGGGGGCGGTGGGACGGCGCTCGGGGCGGCGGCTCAGGGTGTCGGGTGGCGGGAGTCGTAGCGGGCGAACGAGGGGTAGCGGGCAGTCAGCAGGAGCATGACGGCGACGCAGGCCAGGCCGCCACTCACGGCGGAGAACGTGGGCGAGGTGAGCTGGGCGACCGTGCCGGATTCGAAGTCGCCCAGGCGCGGGCCGCCGGCGACGACGACCACGAAGACGCCCTGGAGTCGGCCGCGCATGTCGTCCGGGGCCGCTGCCTGCATGATCGTGTTACGGAAGATCATGCTGACGGTGTCCGACGCGCCCGCCACCGCGAGCAGCAGCAGGCCCAGCCACAGGTGCCGGGCCAGGCCGAAGCCGGCGATGGACAGCCCCCAGGCGAGTACCGCGCAGATGACCGCGAGGCCGTGCCGGTGCACCCGGCTGACCCAGCCGGAGAACAGCGCTCCCAGCAGTGCGCCGACCGCGGGGGCGGCGGCCAGCAGGCCGACGGTGCGGGCGTCGCCGTGGAAGAGGAGCAGCGCGAGGGCCGGGAAGAGGGCACGCGGCATGCCGAAGACCATGGCGGCGAGGTCGGCCATGAAGCTCATCCGGAGGTTGGGGCGGTCCTTCAGGAAGCGCAGCCCGTCCAGGACCGAGGCGCGGGGACGAGCCCCGTCCGCCTTCCCATCGCCACCGCTGCTCTGCGGGCGCATCGACGGCAGCCGCCACATCGCGTACAGCGAGGCACTGAAGGCGATGGCGTCGACCAGGTAGGCCGCCTGGTAGCTCCACACCCCGATCAGCAGGCCGCCCAGCATCGGCCCGACCGTCAGCCCCAGGTTCATACTGACCGTGGACAGCGCGTTGGCCGCCGGCAGCTGTTCGGCGGGGACGAGCCTGGGCACCATGGACGCCCGCGCCGGTGCGTTCAGCGCGAAGCACACCGCCTGGAGCGCCACCACCAGGTAGAGGACCCAGACCTGCCGCACGCCCAGGAAGGCCTGGACCGCCAGTGCCGTCGACAGCACCGCCAGGCCCGACGCGCCGTACAGGCCGAGTTTGCGCCGGTCCATGGTGTCGGCGATGGCGCCGCCGTAGAGGCCGAAGGCGACCAGGGGGATCAGCGAGCAGAGACCGACGAGTCCGGTCGCGAAGGGTGATCCGGTCAGCGCGTACACCTGGACCGAGATGGCCAGTGCGGTCATCTGCTGTCCGACGGACGAGACGCTCTGCCCGAACCACAGCCGCCGGAAGTGGGCGCTGGTGCGCAGCGGGGTGACGTCCGCGAGCGCGGTGCGCGCCAGGCGCCGCAGCCGACCGGACGAGCCGGAGGAAACCGGGGCCGCGGGTGCGGCAGGGGCCGGGACGGGGGCTATGGACTCGGGTGGCGGCGGCTTGGCTGCACTGCTGGTCTGTTCCTTGGGCACGTGTCATCTTCTCGCGTCCACGGCGCACCCTGTCCCTCGCCCCCACCCAGGACTACTCCGCGATCCGGCGGAACAGCCCCTCCTGCATCACCGACACCACCAGCTGTCCCTGCCGGTCGAAGAGCTGACCGCGCGCCAGCCCCCGTCCGCCGACCGCTACCGGCGACTCCTGCTGGTAGAGCAGCCAGTCGTCCGCCCGGAACGGCCGGTGGAACCACATCGCGTGGTCCAGCGAGGCCATGTCGAAGTGCCGCTTGCCCCACAGCGGCTCCACCGGGATCCGGACCGCGTCCAGCAAGGTCATGTCACTCGCGTAGGTCACCGCGCAGGCGTGCACCAGCGGATCGTCCGACAGCGCGCCGTTGGTCCGCAGCCACACCGCGCTGCGCGGCTCGACGCCCTTCAGCTCCTCCTGGGTCCACCGCAGCCGGTCCACGTAGCGGATGTCGAAGGGCTGGCGACGGCTGATGAACGGCGGCAGCTCGCCCAGCACCGAGCCGACCTCCTCCAGCGCGGTCGGCAGCGACTCCGGATCGGGCACCTCCGGCATCGCCAGCTGGTGCTCGAACGGCGACTCCTCGGGCAGGTGGAAGTCGGCCGTCAGGGCGAAGATGGTCCGTCCCTGCTGGACGCCGAGCACTCGGCGGGTGGTGAACGAGCGTCCGTCCCTGATCCGGTCGACCTGGTAGACGATCGGCACCCCCGGGATCCCCGGCCGCAGGAAGTAGGCGTGCAGGGAGTGCACCGGACGGTCGGCCGCCACCGTGCGCCCGGCCGCGATCAGCGCCTGCCCGGCCACCTGGCCGCCGAAGACCCGTTGCAACGACTCCTCCGGGCTGCGCCCCCGGAAGATGTTGAGCTCGATCTGCTCCAGGTCCAGCAGATCGACCAGCTGGTCGACGGGGTTGCCCATGGGGTGTACGTCCTCTCGGTGCTCACGCACGTGTGCGCTCTCGTGCGCTCTGGCGCCATTCTCCCCTGCGGCACCGCTTCCGCCCGCATCCAGCCGGCACGCCGCCCGGGCACGGGTCGCACGCGCCCCGCATCCGAATCGGATCCGACCCGGATGCGACCCGCATGCGACTCACGTACGGCTTTCTCCCAGGTAGCGGTCAGCTGATCCACAGGGTCCCGGCCGCGTCACCCCCGTCCCACCGGCCCCCACCCCGAGCGCAGCGGATACTCCGTGCGCCCCCCGTCCGGGTGATTCCGCCCGAGGAGGTGACGTACCGCATCAGTGCAGGTCACAAGCATAAGAATGCGGAATGAACACCTTCTCATCCGGGCAATACCGCCCATCTCGCATGCCATGATGCGGCCGTGCCTCTTGTCTCACCTGTCAGCTCCGCCGGTGCCGGTTCGCCCCCGCCGGACGAGGGCGGGAACCAGTCCGATCAGGACGCGTCGTCCTCCGGGTTCCTCACCGGCTTCCGCATCCCCGGCTGGCTCGGGTCCAGTGCCGGCACCCTGCACCGGCCCCCGGAGCAGGTCAACCGGATGCTCACGGTGCTGGCCTGCTCCAGCATGCTGATCGGCGCCCGGGACGTCTGGAACCGCACGATCATCAACCAGCAGGTCCACGCGCTGGCGGTGATCCTCTACTTCGGCGCCATCGTCGTGCTCGGGGTGCTCGCGCTGTCGGTGCGCACCCGGCGCGCGATGATCCTGGTGGACTGCGCCGCGCTGCTGGTGGCCGCGCTGGAGTGCGTCAACCGCTTCTTCACCGTCACCGCCGCGCACCCGACCACCGGCCCCTCCAGCCACGTCTACTACGGCACCGACGAGGGCTCGCTGGTCGACATGGCGGCCAGGACGCTGCTGCACGGCGGCCACATCTACGGGACCCAGTGGCCGCAGATCTTCTCGCTCTTCCATGTGGGCACCACCCCGCTGATGAACGGCGGGGCCGCGACCGGGCTCGACTACCCCCCGCTCGGACCGATCTTCACGGCCGTCCCCATGTACCTGGGACTCAGCCACCCCCCGGCCGGGCTGGCCGCCACCGCGATGCTGCTGCTGGCCTCGGTGGTGATGTTCCTGCTGCTGCCCGCTCCCTGGCGCTCCGTCTCCGTGATCGTCTGCTACGGATTCGGCTGGCTGCCCAGCTATGCCCAGATGGGCTACCCGGGCTGCATGGAGCTCCCGTTCCTGATGATCACCGTCGCCTACTGGCAGCGGACCGGGCGCGGCGGGAAGCTCGGCCGCTGGGGCGTGGTCCGCGCGGTCTGCCTGGGCATCGCCATCTGCCTGCACCAACTCACCTGGTTCCTGGCACCGTTCCTGGTGGTCGGCCTCTACCTGATCCGGCGCGGCGAGATGCCCGCCCGCGACGCGCTCCGGCTGGTGGGCCGGTACGTGGCGATCGCCCTGGGCGTCGCCGCGCTGATCAACCTCCCCTTCATCATCCAGGGCCCCTACGCCTGGCTGCAGGGGGTCTTCACCCCGATCTTCCAGAAGGCCATCCCCAGTGGCCAGGGCCTGGTCGGCATCTCGTACTACTTCCGCGACGGCAGTGGCAACATCCACCTCTACAGCGAGGCCGGACTGCTGCTGGGCATGGCCATGCTGGTGCTGCTGGTGATCTTCCCGCGGCGGCTCGGCCTCGCCGTCACGGTGATGCCCTGGCTGGTGTTCTACCTGTCGGCCCGCTCCCAGGAGGACTACTTCGACCTGACGGTGCCGCTGTGGGTGCTCGCCGCCGCGACCGTCAGCTCCACCGACTTCGACCGCGCCTGGCACCCCCGGCCGGCGCTGCTGCGGACCCGCACCGCCCGGGCGCTGCTGGTGCCGGTGCTGCTGCTGCCCGCCGCGGCCGCGCTGGTCGGCGCGATCGTCACTCCCCCACCGCTGTCCATGCGGGTGACCTCGATCAGGGCCACCAACGGGGTGACCGGCGTCCAGGCGCTGGCGGGCACGGTGAAGCAGCTGATGGTCAACGTCGACAACGTCACCGGGACCACCCTCACCCCGCACTTCGCCACCAGCACCGGGGCCAACATCTCCGACTACTGGAAGGTGCTCTCCGGCCCGGCATCGCTGGCCCCGCACACCCGGGCGGTGTATCTGCTGTCCGCTCCGCACGGCGGCGTGAGCGGTCCCGGGGTGCGCGGGAAGTTCCTGCTGCGCGCGGTCACCCCGCAACCGATGAGCATGTCCACCTCGCTGGTCGGCGTCGGGCCGCCGCTGTCGGCCAAGGCGCTCAAGCAGTTCGCCGCGCAGACCCCCTGACCCCCACTACCCAGGGGTCAGGGCCGGTAGGGCAGCGCCGGTACGTCGAAGCAGTTGGTGTCCATGTCCGGCACCTGGGTGACCCACCCGCCGCGCTCCCACCGCGCCACGTCCAGGCAGGCCCGCTGCAGCCCCTTCGGCGGGTCGGGCTGCGGCACGAACGAGGTGGGCACCAGCAGCCCGTGCGCCTGGTAGGGCTGCGGCCGCTGCATGTACCGGTCCAGGCAGCCGCGGTCGATCTGCGCACCGCAGGAGCCGGCCGCATCGGCGAACCACTGCGCCGCGGCCCACCCTTCCAGCTCCCACTGCGACAACTGTCCCTCCCTGGACGGGAAGTAACGCTTCATTGCGGCCCGGAACGCAGCCACCGCCGGGTACTGCACATCCGTGTAGGACCGGCTGGTCGACGTCACCCAGAGCGCGTTCAGGCAGCCGGGTACGGACTGGTAGTCGGTCCCGGTCTGCGCGCTCCAGTTCAGCCCCGTGGTCACCTTGGCCGTCACGGTCACCCCGGCCGCCGCCATCGCCTGGCACAGCGCGACGTTGCCCCGGGTGTCCATGGCGTCGAGCAGCAGTTGGCTCCCGTCGGCCTTCATCGCGGCGGCGACGGCGGCGAAGCCGGGCAGCGCGAAGTCCACGGTCTCGTTGAGCACGTGGTAGCCCTCCGCCTTCAGCCCCTGCGTGACCTGGGCTGCATACCGGGACGAGTCGGCCTGGTCGTAGTTGACCACCACGGCGCGGCTGAGGCCGATCTTCTGCTTGAAGTACCGGTAGACCTCGGTGGTGAGGTACTCGGTGCCGTTCCAGCCGACGGCCTTGCCGTCGCGCGGCTCCGAGCTGCCGTCGATGGAGTAGAGGTGCGGGTAGCGGTCGTAGGCGGTGCCGATCGGCTCGCCGCCGATGTCCGGCACGCCCTGGGCGCTGACGTAGGGGGCGCCCGCGTAGTCCAGGGCGCTGGTGGCGACCAGCGCCACCACATGGTCCTGGTCGATGAGCTTGTGGACGCAGCTCTGGTTCCCGCTGCCGGTGCCGCCGTCGTCGCAGGTCACCACGGTGACCTGACGACCGCCCCGCCCTGCGCCGGCGCCCAGGCCGCCGGCGGCGTCCAGGGCGCGGAAGAACGCCTGAGCGCCGTAGAGCGGCCCGCTGAACGTTCCGGTGCCCAGCAGGCTGGTTGCCGATGTGACGATGCCGACGGTGACCGGCGGTCCGGAGGCCGCGCCGGAAGCGATTCCCGACGCGGCCCCGGATCCGACCGCGGTCGCCCCCACGGCGCCCCCGGCCCCGGTCGGGCCCGGTGCGGCGAAGTCGCGCTCCGGCAGCCGGCTCCCACAGGCCGGCAGGCACAGGACGAGGGCGGCGGCGAACACCGCTGCCGCCCTTGACCCCGAACAGCGCCGCCCCACGCGACGCCGCCCGGCACGACGCTGCCCCGCACGCCGCCGCCTCACGGAACCCAACTCCGCTCCCGTCCCTGCCCCCGTCCCCGTCTGCGCCCGGTCCCCCGCCCGGGCCCACGCACCCCGCCCGCGCCGCTCAGGAGCAGCCCGGCACGGCCGCGCCGCCGCTGTTCAGCTTGACCAGTCCGCACAGGGTCGCGTCGGCGACCTTCCAGACCCCGCCCTCCTGCACCGCCTTGCCAGCCGAATTGGGCAGCACCGGCTGTCCGCTCTCGCACAGGTTGAAGGTCACATCGGCGGCGGTGGCGCTGGTGAAGGCGACCTTCTGCACGCTCACCGCGGCCTGCGCCGCCAGCGGGTTGCTGGCGAAGCCGGTGAGCACCGGGACGAAGGCCTTGCCGTTCTGCAGCAGTCCCAGCTTGGTGGCCGAGGGCGTGGAGGGGTCGAAGAACTTCTGGTAGGCGGTGGCGACCTGGGTACCCGCCGCCGCGGTGTCGGCGGGACCGCTGCCGCTCACCGCGGGACTGGTGGTGGGCGCGCACGGCCCGGTCGAGGTGCCGCCGGCGGCCGCGCTGCTGGACGCGGCGCTCGCCGATTCGCTGGGGGCCGCCGACGTTGCGGCGGCAGTGGTGGCCGCGCCCGTGGTCACGGACGCGCCCGGTGAAGCCGTGCCGCCTCCGCTGCTACTGCAGGCACCGGCGAGAAGCAGGACCGCAGCGGCGACGCCGACGCGTGGAGCGAACCTCTGAAGGCCTGTGGAACCGTCGATCATGGAACCCTCACCGTCCGACTGAGTATCCGATCTGACTAGGCGTCAGCTATCTTCCACGCTAGCGGTTACGGCGCATGATGGTCCTGTCGCTGCACGCAGTCGACCGAAATCGATGAGGGAACGTGACCGTCCACCGGTCCGCTCCTCCGGCCCACCAGGGGGGACGATGCCAGAACTGCGGGAGCCCGTACCGGAACCGGCGCGAGCTGCGAGGACGGCCCTGCAGGCGCTCCGCACCCACCTCGGCTGGGTCTGCTGCGCCGGCGGCGTACTGCTCTGCGCCCTCGGCTGGTACGGCGTGTCCGGCGAGCGATACACCGCACGGCAAATCCCCTACCTCGCCTCGGCGACCGCCCCCGGTGCCGCCCTGATCATCGGTGGCACGGTACTGCTCGCCGCCCGCCGCCGCGATACGACGCCCTCCCCCGAACAGCAGCGCAACCAGGAGCAGATGCAACGTCAACTCTCGCTCCTATACCAGCTTCTGACGGAGGCTGTGGAGACTGCCGAGTCTCCCCAGCCCTCCCGAGGGAACGGTTCCGACTCAACCGCCGGTGTGCGGACGGACGGCTCCGCCCTGCTCCTCGCCGTCCCCGGCGGCCGGACCTACCACCGGACCGGCTGCCTGCTGGTCCAGGGCCGCCAGGACCCGGAGCGGCTGCTCGACGGCGCCGCCTCCGAACGCGGCCTGCGCCCCTGCCCGTTGTGCGATCCGCCGGAGGTGTGAGCGCGCAATGGCCGCCCCCCTCGCCCTCCAACTCGCCGTGGCCGGACTCTCCGTGGGCAGCGCGGCGGCGATCACCGGCATCGGCCTGGTGGTCTGCCACCGGGCCACCGGAGTGCTCAACCTGGCCCAGGGCGCCGTCGCCATGGCCACCGCGTTCGCGCTGCGCCAGTGCGTGGTGGTCTGGCACTGGCCGCGAGCGCTCGCGGTGGCCTGCTGCGTCCTGCTGCTGGCGCCCGGACTGGGCTTCCTGATGGACGTCCTGGTGTTCCGCCGGCTGCAGCGGCGCCGCGCGGGCACCGCCGAGACCCTGGTCGCCGGGCTCGGCGTGTTCGTCCTGCTGGTCGGCGCCGCCACACTGCTCTGGGGCACCACCCCCTACCCGGACGCGCCCGTGGTCGTGCCCGCCACCCCGCTGGGCGCCCCGGACGGACTGCTGATCACCCTGAACACGGCGGTGGAGCTGGGTCTGGTGCTGCTGCTGGCGGCCGCCGTCGGCGCGCTGAGCCGCTGGACCGCGTTCGGTACCGCGCTGCGCGCCGTGGTGGACAACCGGCGGCTGGCCGAGCTGTCCGGGATCGACGCCGACGCGGTGGCGTCCACCGGCTGGGCCTTCGGCGCCTTCACCGCCGGACTGACCGGGGTGCTGCTGGCACCGGCCCTGCGCCTGGACCCCTACGGGCTGCCGCTTCTGGTGATGGAGACCCTCGCGGTCGCGGTGGCGGCCGGGCTGCGCAGCCTGCCGCTGGCGATCGGCACAGCACTCCTACTCGGCATCGGCCAGAGCGAACTGACGATGCTTCACCTCTCCGGGGCGGCTCAACCGCTGCTCCAGGCGGTGAGTTCGGGCCTGTTTGTGGTCGCGCTGCTGGCCGTGGCCCTGCTCCCCGGCCGTCTCGCGGCCGGGCTCAGTGCGCTGCCCCCGGCCCCGACGGTCTCCGCCACGACCGCCGCGGCGGCAACGGCGACCGCGACCAGTGCGGCGCGGACCCGGCAGATCGGACGCCGCTGGACCGCAGCCCTGCTGCTGCTCGTACCGTTGGCCCTGCGCGGTGGCGATGTGCGCTCGCTGCTGCCGGGCCCCGGGCTGGCCCTGATCCTGCTCTCGATCGTCGTCGTCACCGGCTACGGCGGCCAGATCTCCCTCGGCCAGGCCGGGTACGCGGGCCTGGGCGCCCTGCTCACCGGAGCGCTGGCGGGCGGCACGATCCCCGGGCTTCCGGCGCTTCCAGCGCCCGCAGCCCTGCTGCTGGCCACCGCGGTCGCCGCGCCCTGCGGCCTGCTGGTCGGTTGGCCCGCCATCCGCCGCCGGGGCCTCGCACTGGCGCTGACCACCTTCGCGGTCGGCACGGCGATGAGTCGATTTGTCTTCCAGCAGCCCTCCCTCACCAGTGGGCTGCGCCTGGACCGCACCGGTGCCTGGGCCGACGACCGGCTCTTCTACGGCGTGGAACTCGCCCTCCTCGCCGCCGCCCTGCTGGCGGTGCACGCCCTGCGCCGGGGCGCGACCGGCCGCGCGCTCGGCGCGATGCGCGACCACGAGCCCGCCGCGTACGCCTCCGGCGTGGACGTCCCCCGGTTGAAGCTGCTGGCCTTCACCGCGGGCGCGGCCCTGGCGGCGCTCGGTGGCGGCCTGCTGGGGCTCGGCGCCCAGGCCTTCGACCCCAACGCCTTCGACCCGGTGCTCGGCCTGCTCTGGTTCGCAGCGGCGGTCGGCCTCGGCGCGGACAGCGCCTCTGCGGCCGTGCTCGGGGCCATGGTGCTCACCGTGCTGGACGCCTCCACCACCGCCGGGGTCTCGGCCGCCGCGATCGGCCTGCTGGCCCTGGTCCGCGGACGGCTCGTCCACGGACGGCGCGCCGTTACCGGCGGGAGCACCGCCCCCGTACCGCCCGAGCAGCCACCCCTGCCGGTCCGGCTCAGCCCGTTCGGCGAACGACTGGTCCAGCGCCTGAAGGGAGTCCCCGAGTGAGTCCGAGCCCGAGTCCCAGACCAAGTCCGAGTCCGAGTTCGAGTCCGGCACCGCGCCTGTCCGCCCGCGCCCTGGTCCGCCGCTTCGGCGGGGTGACCGCCCTCGACCGGGTCTCGCTCGACCTGCCGCCGGGCCGGATCACCGCCCTGACCGGCCACAACGGAGCCGGCAAGAGCACTCTGTTCCGCTGCCTCAGCGGAGCCGACCGCCCCGACAGCGGCCAGGTGCTGCTCGACGGCCGCGACATCACCCGCCTCCCCGAGTACACCCGCGCCCGGCTCGGCCTGGCCAGGACCTTCCAGCAGATCGCCGTCTTCCCCGGCCTGAGCGTCGCCGACAATCTGCGCGTCGGCGCCGAGCAGGCGGGCCGCAGGGGACGGCTCGAAGCCGACTTCGCGGTCGCCCGCACACTGCGGCTGCTCGGGCTGGACCACCTCGCCGACCGGCACGCGTCCGGCCTGCCCACCGGCACCCTGCGGCTGGTGGAACTGGGCCGCGCGCTCAGCGCCGAACCGGGCGTCCTGCTGCTGGACGAGCCCGCGGCCGGCCTGGACCGGGCCGAATCCGAACGGCTGGCCGTACTGCTCACCGCACTGGCGGCGGACGGACTGGCGGTGCTGCTGGTGGAGCACGACCGCGAGCTGGTCGACCGGATCGCCGACCGGGTGCTCACCATGTCCGCCGGACGCATCCTCCCGGCCGTATCCACATCGGCCGCGTCCACACCCGCACCCGCACCGTCGGAAAGCGCGGCCGATGACGCTTGAGATCGCCCTTCTCGGTGCCCGGGTCCGCCACGGCCCGCTGGAGGCGCTGCACGGAGTCGACCTGCCGGTCCCGGCCGGCCGACTCACCGTCCTGCTCGGCCGCAACGGCGCCGGACGGAGCACCGCCCTGGACGCCCTGGCGGGCGCCGTCCCGCTCTCGGCCGGGCGGGTGCACTGGTACGGCGGCGCGCCCGCCGGGTCCGGCGCCGCCCGCGACATCACCGCGCTGGGCGCCTACGCCCGGGCCCGCCTCGGCATGACCCTGGTCCCCGCCGAGGGAGCGGTCTTCCCCTCGCTGACCGTCGCCGACCACCTCTCCCGGTCGACGCCCCGCGAGCGCGCCGCTGTCCTCGACCTCTTCCCCGAGCTGGGTCGGCTGCTCCCCCGCAGCGCCGGCACCCTCTCGGGCGGGGAGCAGCAGATGCTCGCTCTGGGGGTGGCCCTGGCCCGCCCGAGCCGGCTGCTGATGCTGGACGAACCCGGTCGGGGGCTCGCTCCGGCCGTCCTGGAGCGGTTGCACACCGCGCTCGCCGCCGCGGTCGCGGCGGGGCGCACCGTCGTCCTCGCCGAGCAGTCGCTGCCGTCGGCGGCCACCGCCGCGGTCGACCTGGTGCATGTGCTGCACCGGGGCTCGGTGGTCTTCTCGGGCGAGCCGGACGAACCGGCCCTGGCCGCGATCAGCGCAACCGCAGCACCGTCCCCGCGTCCAGCCGGTCCGGGTCCGGGCCGATGGCGGCCCGGTTGAGCCGGTACAGCGCGCGCCAGCCGCCGGCGAGGCCGTAGCGGACGGCGATGGCTGACAGGGTGTCACCCGGACGAACGGTGTAGCGCGCGGGCACCGGCCCGGGCACAGGCGTGGGCGTCGGCCCCGGCGTGGGCGTCGCTCCCGACGTCGGCGTTGGTTGGGGACTCGGCGTCGGGCTCGGCGTCGGCTTGGGGCTCGGCGTCGGCTTCGGCACAGGCTTCAAGCTTGGCTTGGGCGTCGGATTCACGCTCGGCGTCGCGGTCGGCTTCACGCTCGGCCTGGCACTCGGCTTCAGTGTCGGCGTGGGCTTCTGACTCGGCTTAGGGCTCGGCTTCGGTGTCGGCTTGGGACTGAGCGTCGGCTTCGGCACAGGCTTCAGGCTCGGCTTGGGCGTCGGTTTCAAGGTCGGCGTCGGCTTCGGCGTCGGCCTCACGCTCGGCCTGGGACTGGGCTTCAGCGTCGGCTTCGGACTCGGACTCGGCTTCGGCGTCGGCTTAGGACTGGGCTTCGGGCTCGGCTTCGGCTTCGGGCTCGGCGTTGGCACCGGCCTCAGCAGGCCCAGTTGCCGTGCGCAGGAGGGCCAGGCCTGCCAGCCCTGCTCGCGGAGGATCCTCTCGGCCACCGCGATCTGCTGCTGCTTGGTCGCCTGGTCCGGCCTGGTCGCATAGACCCTGCCGCCGGACTCGCGCCAGGTCTCCAGCGAGATCTGGACTCCGCCGTAGTAGCCGTTGCCGGTGTTGATGTGCCAGTTCCCGCTGCTCTCGCAGGCGGCGAGCGAGTCCCAGACGGCCGTGGTCACCCGGGCGGGCGCAGGCCCGATCGCCGCGCCGCTGCCGTCCGCACTGGGCACCGCCCAGAGCAGCAGCGTCGCGGTGACGACGGTCAGAGCCTGACTGCGTATGCCCACGGCCGACGACGCTACGTCCGATCAGCACACGATCTGATGAACCACCAGATCGGCGCGCCGAAGCCTCACCCGGTCGGCCGCAACAGCCGCGCAGCCGGCACGCGCACCGGCCCCGGCAACGCCGAAGGCGCGGCACCCCGCGAGGGGCCCGCGCCTTCGGTTGGAGCAGAGACTGACGTCAGCCGATGGTCAGCACCTGACCCACGAGGATCAGGTTCGGGTTGGAACCCACGGTGCTCTGGTTCTCCTGGTACAGGGTCTGCCAGGTGGTGCCGTTCGCGGCCGCGATGGCGCTCAGGGTGTCACCGGACTTGACGGTGTAGGAGGTGCCCGAGGCAGTGGAGCCGGTGGAGGCGCTGCTGTCGGTGCTGGAGGTGGTGGCGGCGCTGTCCGAGGAGCTGGAGTTCGAGCTGCTCGAGTCGCTGGAGCTGCTGGAGCTGTTGTCCGCGTAGCTGTTGGAGCTGTTGGAGCTGCTGGAGCTGTCGGACGAGCTGGAGCTGTTCGAGCTGCTGCTGGAGGTGGACGAGGTGTCCACGGAGGCAGCGGCGCCGCCCTGGGTCAGGCCGGCCTGCGGGCCGCAGACGGGCCAGGCGCCGGGACCCTGCGAGGCCAGGACCTTCTCGGCCACGGCGATCTGCTGGCCCTCGGTGGCCTGGTCGGCCGAGGAGGCGTACTGGGTGCCACCGTAGGCGGCCCAGGTGGAGGCGGAGAACTGCAGGCCACCGTAGTAGCCGTTGCCGGTGTTGATGCTCCAGTTACCGGTGCTCTCGCACTGCGCGACGGCCTCCCAGGTGGAGGTGTCGGCGGCGGAGGCGCTGGTGGCGGTAACCAGACCGGCCACGGGGGCGGCGACGACCACACCGGCAAGTACGGCGGCCCGGAGGCGGCTCTTCTTGCGGCCACCCTCGGTCTCGATGGCGGCGGTGCGGGCAGCGTCGGTCTCGCGGCGGAAGATCATGAAGTCCCTCTCGACAGCCCCGGCCGGGCCCACGGGCAGCGCTTTGCAAGCACTGCTTCGTTCCATGGATCCGGTTCTGCGGGACGGGCGGCGGCACGGGGGTGTCCGCCTGGCCGTCCCGGTGCCTGCCACTCGCCGCCGGCCTGTCCTTGCGGCGGCGGGCGCACTTCCCCGGGGTGAGCCGAGGAGGCGTACAGAGGCGGGCGAACCCGGGCGGTGCTCGTTGCACCGGTCTCCGAACGTAGGCAACTCGTGCTGCACAGCCAAATAATTTGGTTTAAATGCTGATCAGAGGGGCGTTACCGGAGGTATCGATCATCGAATGCCTGGCAATTGGCACCGATTGGTCCGATATATGCAAGATCGACGGCGGGCGTCGTGGGCTGCGCCACACAGCCGGCTCAGTGAGCTGACCCACATTGTCGACCCACGGTCACCGCTGACCTGCAGGGAGTGAAATCTCGACCGGCCGTTCCCCTGCTCGAACCCCCTCAACCGTGACCTGGCGCACACCCGGTCCGTTTGTCATCACGGCTGGGGCAGCACCGCGCCGCCCCCGTGACCCAAGGAGTGTTCGTGCCGCGTTTGATCGACGTCAGCGACGAGGTCCGTGCCGAGATCGGCGACGACGAGGCGGACCGCCTGCTCACCGGAGTCACCGCCCCGGACCGATACGACTGCACCTCATGCCGGGCTCCGGGCGATGTCACTGTGGAGCCGACGGCGACCGTGCTCTTCGTCGGCGAGGAGACGGCAGTCCTCGCCTTCGCCCATTCCCGCTGCATCCCCTCCCAGGTGGTACCGGTCGCCGAGGAGCAGTTGCTCGGCGCGGTGCGCAGCATCGGCCAGACCGCCGGCGGCGCGGCCCCCGGCAGCCCCGAGCAGTCCCCCTACCCGTACCCGGCCGAGTTCCAGCCGGAGTTCCAGACCCAGCCGCACACCGGCCCCCAGGGCGGCTTCCCGTCCGCGGCCCAGCAGGCCCAGCTGGCCCAGCAGGCCCAGCCGCAGGCACCGGCGCAGCAGCCGCAGGCCCCCGCCGCCGTCCCCTCCCCGCGGCAGCAGGACGCCGCCGTCCTCGGTGTCACCTGCGGCCTGGTGCTCAGCCAGGAGGGCCCGTACGCCGGAGTGCCCCGGGCCGCGCTGGTGGTGGAGCCCACCGGACCGGTCGGCCGGCCCGGCGACGAGTCGGGCGTGGACCACTTCGCCGAGATGCTGCTGGACCACGGCTTCGGGCAGGTCGCCGATGTCGAGCAGCCGCCGCAGCAGCTGCCGGGCTGGTCGGTGCTGATGGCGATGGGCCAGCTGCACGCGATCCTGCAGCCGGCGCCCCAGGGCGGCGGCACCATCGCCTGGTGGCAGGCGCACGTCCCGCTCCAGGTCACCGAGGCCTGGCGGTCCGCCGCCACCCGGCAGGGCGAGGTGCTGATGTACGCGGCCCCGGCCGGGAGCGTGGGCCGCCAGCCCCGGGAGGACCTGCTGCGGCAGGCGATGGACGACGCCGCCCGGCGCGGGCTGCTGATCGGAGCCGTACTGCCGCTGGCCGGGACCTGACCCCTCCGGCAGCAGGTCGGCAGACTCCAGCAGCCCTCCGCCGACCTCCGGCATCCCTCCGGCGCGCGTCCTGCCCCACGCGCTCCGGGGACGGCCACCCTCCACCTGTCGGCCGCCGCCCCGCATCCCGCGGGGCGCCCGGTCGTTGGCCATGACGTGCAGACTTCTCGCTCCTTCCCCCCGCCCCGCTGGGCCACCGGCCATGTGCCGACGAGCGCCCCGCTGATGCCCTCCCCGCGTTCGCACGAGGCCGAGCCCGCCTCCAGCACGCCCATCTACGACGCGCTGTACTCGGAGTTCCGTCGGCTCTTCCGGGCCCTGCCGGGGGACCGCTCGGGAGAGGAGGAGCTGCGCTTCACCGGCTTCGGCCACTACTACGCGGGCAGCAGCGAGTACGCCGCGCAGGGCGGGATGGGCCGCCACCGCAGCTACCTCTCGCTGCCGCCGGGCCGCGGCTGACGCCGTACGGCCCCCGCCCCGGCCCGCGCGGCCCGCGCCCCGCGAAATCGACCGCCGCGCACCGCGCTGGCGCCCCGGCGGCATGCAGCAGGGCCCCGGGCGACTGCCGCCCGGGGCCCTGCTGTGACCGCCGTCCTGCCGTGACCGCGGCGCCTGCTCCTTCTACTTCTTGCGGCCGCGCTTCTCCCGCACCCGCACGCTGATGGAGATCGGCGTGCCGACGAAGCCGAACTCCTCACGCAGCCGACGCTCGACGAAGCGCCGGTAGCCGGCCTCGATGAAGCCCGAGGCGAAGAGCACGAACCGCGGCGGCTTGGCGCCGGCCTGGGTGCCGAACAGGATCCGCGGCTGCTTGCCGCCCCGCACCGGGTGCGGATGGGCGGCGACCAGCTCGCCGAGGAAGGCGTTCAGCCGGGCGGTGGGGATGCGGGTCTCCCAGCCCTCCAGCGCCGTCTCGATCGCCGGGACCAGCTTCTCCATGTGCCGGCCGGTCAGCGCGGAGACGTTCACCCGGGGCGCCCACTGGACCTGGACCAGGTCCTGCTCGATCTCCCGCTCCAGGTAGTAGCGGCGCTCCTCGTCGAGCTGGTCCCACTTGTTGTAGGCGACGACGACGGCGCGGCCGGACTCCACCGCCATCGAGATGATCCGGGTGTCCTGCTCGGCCAGGGTCTCGCTGGCGTCGATCAGGACCACCGCGACCTCGGCCTTCTCCAGCGCGGCCGAGGTGCGCAGCGAGGCGTAGAAGTCGGCGCCCGCGGTCTGGTGCACCCGGCGGCGGATACCGGCGGTGTCGATGAACTTCCAGGTCTTGCCGCCGAGCTCGATCAGCTCGTCGACCGGGTCGCGGGTAGTGCCGGCCAGCTCGTTGACGACGACCCGGTCTTCCTTGGCGACCTTGTTCAGCAGGCTGGACTTGCCCACGTTCGGCCGGCCGATCAGCGCGACCCGGCGCGGGCCGCCGAGCGGCTCGCCGCCGAAGGTCTGCTCCGGGGCGGGCGGCAGCTTGTCCAGGATGGCGTCCAGCAGGTCGCCGGAGCCGCGGCCGTGCAGCGCCGAGACCGGGTACGGCTCGCCGAGGCCCAGCGACCAGAGCATCGCCGCGTCGGCCTCGCCGGACAGTCCGTCCACCTTGTTGGCGCACAGCACCACCGGCTTGCCGGACTTGCGGATCAGCTTGACCAGGGCCTCGTCGGTGTCGGTCGCGCCGACGGTGGCGTCCACCACGAACAGCACCGCGTCGGAGGTCTGGATGCCCAGCTCGGCCTGCGCGGCGACCATGGCGTCCAGGCCGAAGACGTCGATCTCCCAGCCGCCGGTGTCGACCAGCCGGAAGCGGCGGCCGTTCCAGGTCGCCTCGTACTGGACCCGGTCCCGGGTGACGCCGGGCTTGTCCTCGACGACCGCCTCGCGGCGGCCGATGATGCGGTTGACCAGGGTGGACTTGCCGACGTTGGGGCGGCCGACGACGGCCAGCACCGGCATCGGGCCGGCCTCCGACAGGTCGCCGATCTCCTCCGCGTCGAAGCCCTCCTCCGCGGCGAGGGCCATGAACTCGGCGTAGTCCGCCGGGTCGATACCGTCGACGTTGCCGGCGGAGCCGTCGAGCCCACTGGTGCCGGCGTTGCTGCCGACGTTCTCGTTACTCATGGTGCGGTGCCAACTCTCGTTCGTCAGACGCCCGGGAGGGCGCGCAAAGCTTCGGGGTGCTGCGTGGACCGGCCGGGCCGGTCGCAGCGGGCCCGGCAACGGCCGGGCTCGGTACGGGGCTAGGCCCGGACGGTTCGGGCGCGCTGCCGCACCAGGCCCAGGATGTGGCCGATGACCTCTTCCGGGTCCATCTCGCTGGTGTCCACCTCGATCGCGTCGTCGGCCTTGGCCAGCGGCGAGGTGGCCCGCCCGGAGTCGGCGGCGTCGCGGCGCTCGATGTCCGCGAGGATCGCCGCCACACCGGCCGGGTCGGCCACCCCCAGCTGCGCCGCCCTGCGGGTGGCGCGGGTGGTGGCGGAGGCGGTGAGGAAGACCTTGAGGTCGGCCTCGGGGAAGACCACGGTGCCCATGTCGCGTCCCTCGGCGACGATCCCGCGCGGGGCGGCCGCCGCCGATCCGCGCTGCAGGTCGACCAGCCGGGTGCGGACCTCCGGAACGGCCGAGACGGCCGAGACGGCGGCGGTGACCTCCGGGCCGCGGATCGGCCCGGAGACGTCCACGCCGTCGACGGTGATGGTCGGGCCGTCGGCGTCGGTGCCGGAGAGGATGACCGGCTTGGCCGAGGCGTTGGCCACCGCCTCGGCGTCGTCGACGTCCACGCCGTTCTGCAGCAGCCAGTAGGTCATCGCCCGGTACATCGCGCCGGTGTCGAGGAAGCTGAGGCCCAGCCTGGTGGCGATCTCACGGGAGACGGTGGACTTGCCGGTGCCGGCCGGGCCGTCGAGGACGACGATCACCGGGGCATCCGAACGGTCGCCGCTCGGTGCAGTGTGGTGGGCCACGGTGAAGGATCCTCATTCTTCTCGACGCAATCAGGGGTCTCCCCCAAGGTTACCGGTCCGAACGCACCCGCCAG
Organism: Streptacidiphilus jeojiensis; assembly: GCF_042510965.1. Classification (NCBI taxonomy): domain Bacteria; kingdom Bacillati; phylum Actinomycetota; class Actinomycetes; order Kitasatosporales; family Streptomycetaceae; genus Streptacidiphilus; species Streptacidiphilus jeojiensis. Next base: position 48,133 of record NZ_JBEUKS010000015.1, on the reverse strand, counting down.
CCCCGCTCCTGCAGCGCCGCCGTCAGCACACCGGCCGCGGAGGGCGCGACCATCAGCTGCACCAGTCCGACCTGCTGCCCGGTGGAGTGCTCGATCAGCACGTCCTCGATGTTCACCCCGACCCGCCCGGCCTCGGCGAACAGCCGCGCCAGCTCGCCCGGCTGGTCGCCGATGGCGACCACGACCGTCTCGTAGCGGGTGGGCGGCGCGCCGTGCTTGCCCGGGATCCGGGCCCGCCCGGCATTGCCCCTGCGCAGCACGTCCTCCACGGCGGTCGCGCCCTGCTCGCGCTTGGCCTCGTCCGCGGCCTGCAGCGCGCGCAGCCCGGCGACGGTCCCGTCGAGGTCGGCGGCCAGCTCCTCCAGGATGTCGGCGACCATCCCGGCGTTGGCGCTGAGGATCTCCACCCACATCAGCGGATTGGAGCCGGCGATCCGGGTGGTGTCCCTGATCCCGGGGCCGGCCAGCCGCACCGCGTTCTCCTCGGCGTGCTCCAGCCGCGCCGCCACCAGGCTGGCCAGCAGCTGCGGGGTGTGCGAGACCAGTGCGACGGCGCGGTCGTGCGCGGCGGCGTCCATCACCACCGGGACCGCCCCGCACAGCGCCACCAGCTCCAGCGCCGCGTTGAGGGTGTCGGTGTCGGTCTCCGGCGTCGGGGTGAGCACCCAGGTCCGGCCCTCGAACAGATCGGCCCGCGCGGCCAGCGGCCCGGTCCGCTCGGCCCCGGCCATCGGATGGCTGCCGATGTAGTGGACGGTGTCGCAGCCCAGCGCGGCGATGTCGCGGCGCGGACCCGCCTTCACGCTGGCGACGTCGGTGTACCAGCGGGCCAGGTTCTGCCGCTGGCAGTCGGCCAGCACCGTGGCGATCATCGCCGGCGGCACCGCGATGATCGCCAGGTCCACCGGACCCTCCGGCTCCTCCACCGTTCCGGCGCCCAGCGAGGCCGCGGTACGGGCGGCGTCGGGGTCGGCGTCCCGCAGGTGCACCGTTATCCCGCGGGCGCTCAGCGCGAGCGCGGCGGAGGTACCGATCAGTCCGGTGCCGATCACGGCGGCGGTGCGCATGGCGGGATACGTCCTCGGGCTCAGGGGGCGGGTGCGGCGCGGGTTGCGCTCCCCATGATTCCGCATGGCCGGGCGGGGCAGCGAGTTCGCCGCAGCAGGGACCGGGTCGGAGGCGCAGACCGACCCGGTCCCTGCTGCGGCGCGGCTGCGGACTTCGGCTGCGGCGTCCGCGCGGCAAGCCGGCCACGGTCCGCTGCGGTCCGCGGCCAGCATCAGTCAGCGACCCTAGCTGCGCCGACCGCCATTCGAAACGGCGGGTTCACCTGTCGAGACTGCCGGAGCGACCGGACGGGCGGCCGCCCCGGCCCGCTGGGTGGTGGCGATGCAGCCGAGCACCAGTACCGCCGCGACCAGCGCGGACAGCGGCAGCCGCTCGCCCAGCAGCAGCACCGACCAGAGCAGCGTCAGCAGCGGCTGGGCCAGCTGCAGCTGGCTGGCCCGGGGCACGCCGATCGCCGCCATCCCCCGGTACCAGACCACGAAGCCGCCGAACTGGGAGACCGCCGCCAGATAGCCGAGGCCGACCACCGAGTGGACGGTCAGTCCGACCGGTTCCACCGCCAGCGCGACCGCGGCGGCGAGCGCGGTGAGCGGCAGCGCCGCCACCACGCCCCAGCAGATCACCTGCCAGCCCGGCATGGACCTGGCCAGTCGGCCGCCCTCGGCGTAGCCCACCGCGCACACCAGCAGCGCCGCCAGCAGGCACAGGTCGGCGCCGGTCGGACGGCCGTGGTTCTGCTGCAGCGCGAAGGCCGCGACGACCGCGGCCCCGGCCAGCGCCGCACCCCAGAACCAGGGCGACAGCCGGGTCCGGTTCCGCGCCGCCGACACCACCGCGGTGGCCAGCGGCAGCACCCCGATGACCACGGCGGAATGGGCCGATCCGGCGGTCTGCAGGGCGAACGTGGTGAGCAGCGGGAAGCCGACCACGCAGCCCAGCGCCACCGCCGCCAGCCCGCGCCAGTGTCGGCGCTCGGGGACCGGCACCCGCCCGGCGCGCAGGCAGCCGAGCGCCAGCAGGCCCGCCAGCACGCCACGGAGCCCGGTCACCGTCCACGGGCCCAGGCCGTGGCCGCCGTCCAGCGCCCAGTCGGTGGCCGGGAAGCTGAAGGAGAAGGCCAGCACCCCCAGGGCGCCGAGCAGCACCCCGCCGCCGGAACCGCTACTCGACCCACCCGCGGAACTGCTACCGGATATCCGACTCTTCACCGTAGCGCTACCATATTCTCTCATGAACGATAGTAGCAGTGTGGTCGATCTGGCGGACTTGCTGCGCCGCGAGCTCCAGCGCTACCCGGACGGGCAGATGCTCCCGTCCAGCCGCGCCCTGATGGCCCGCTACCAGGTCGGCCCGGGCACCGTCTCCCGCGCGGTCGCGGTACTGGCCGCCGAGGGGCTGGTGGTCTCCCGTCCCGGCGCGGGCGTCTTCCGGGTCCGCCCGCACGACGGCCCGGACCGGCGCGGCGGGGACCTGTCCTGGCAGCAGGTGGCGCTCAGCGCCGGCCGGGGCGAGCGCGCCGTGGACGCGACCGGGGTGCTGGCCACGCTGACCGTCCCGCCCGCCGAGGTGATCGACCTCAGCGGCGGCTACCTCCACCCCTCGCTGCAGCCCGAGCGCGCCCTGGCCGCCGCCCTGGCCAGGGCCGGACGGCGCCCCGGGGCCTGGGGCCGGCCGCCGGTCGAGGGGCTGCCGGAGCTGCGGGCCTGGTTCGCCGCCGACATCTCCGGCCCCTCCCAGGCCCTGGGCGCGGCGGACGTCCTGGTCGCGTCCGGCGGGCAGAGCGCGCTCAGCACCGCACTGCGGGCCCTGGCCGCGCCCGGCTCCCCGGTGCTGGTGGAGTCGCCCACCTACTACGGCATCCTGGCCATCGCCCGAGCCGCCGGGCTGCGCCCGGTGCCGGTCCCGCTGGACGCCGACGGCGTCCGCACCGACCTGCTCGCGGACGCCTTCGCGGCCACCGGCGCCCGGGTCTTCGTCTGCCAACCGCTGTTCCAGAACCCGACCGGGGCGGTGCTGGCACCCCAGCGCCGGACCGAGGTGCTGCGGATCGCCCGAGCCGCCGGGGCGTTCGTGGTCGAGGACGACTTCGCCCGCAGGCTCGCCCACGCCGACGCGCCCCCGTTGCCGCTGCCGCTGGCCACCGACGACCCGGACGGCGTGGTGGTGCACATCCGCTCGCTGACCAAGGTGACCTCGCCGAGCCTGCGGGTGGCTGGACTGAGCGCCCGCGGCCCGGCGCTGGAACGGCTGCGCGCACTCCAGGCGGTGGACAGCTTCTTCGTCTCGCGCCCGCTCCAGGAGACGGCGCTGGAACTGGTCGCGGCCCCCGCCTGGCGCACCCATCTGCGCACGGTCGCCACCGCGCTGCGGGACCGCAGGCAGGCCCTGGCCGTACCGCTGCACCGGCATCTGGCCGGACCGGCCCCGCTGGGCAGCTACCAGCTGTGGCTCCGGCTGCCCGACGGCGCCGACGAGACCGCGATCACTGCCGCGGCCTTCCGCGCCGGCGTCTCGGTCACCCCCGGCCGCGCCTACTTCCCGGCCGAACCCCCGGGCCCGCACCTGCGGGTCAGCTTCGCCGGCGCGGGCGGCGTCCAGCAGCTCGCCGAGGGGGCGGAGCTGCTCAACCGGGTCCTCGCCGAAGGGGCGCCCTAGCCGCCCCCGCAGCGGCCGCGGGCCTCAGAGCACCCGCAGCTCACGCGAGGTCAGATTGAGGCGCTCGCCACCCGTTCCGGTGCACACCGCGATGTCCTCGATCCGGGCGCCGTACAGCCCCGGCAGGTAGATGCCGGGTTCGACCGAGAAGGCCATCCCCGGCTCCAGCGGCCGGGCGGACCCGGCGACGATGTAGGGCTCCTCGTGCGTCTCCAGGCCGATCCCGTGGCCGGTGCGGTGGATGAACTGCTCCCCGTACCCGGCCTCGGCGATGATCTCCCGGCCCACCGCGTCCACCCGCTCCGCGGTGATCCCGGGGCGGATCGACTCGCACTGCGCGGTCTGCGCCGCCAGCAGCACCCCGAAGGCCCGCAGGTAGTCGGCCGGCGCCTCGCCGACGCAGTAGTCGCGGGTGGAGTCCGAGCAGTAGCCCGAGGGCATGGTGCCGCCGATGTCGACCACCACCGGCTCCCCGGCCCGGATCACCCGGTCGGACAGCTCGTGGTGCGGGCTGGCCCCGTTCGGCCCCGAGGCGACGATCACGAAGTCGACCGTCTCGTGGCCGGCCGCCAGGATGGCGTCGGCGATGTCCCTGCCGACCTCGCGCTCGGTCCGTCCCGGCCGCAGCCAGTCGCCCACCGCCGCGTGCACCGCGTCGATCGCCGCACCCGCGGCCCGCAACGCCTCGATCTCGGCGGCGGACTTCCGCATCCGCAGCGCCCCGAGCACCTCACCGGCCAGCGCCTGCTCCACCCCCGGCAGCGCGTCGCGCAACGCCAGGACCTTCTCGGCCCACATGTGGTTGTCCACGCCGACCCGGCGCGCGGACCCGCCGATCCGCTCGCCGATCAACCGGTACGGGTCCTCGGTCTCGTGCCAGCCGACGATCTCCAGGTCCAGCGCCCCGGCCGGCGACGCCTCGGCGGCCGGCTGCTCCAGCAGCGGCACCACCAGGAACGGCTCACCACCGGCCGGAGCGACCAGGCAGGTCAGCCGTTCCAGCGGCAGCGCCTGGTACCCGGTCAGATAGCGCAGATCCGGTCCGGGCGAGACCAGCAGGGCGTCCAGGCCCGCAGCGGCGGCGGCCTTCTGTGCGCGGACGATCCGGTCGGCGGGGTACAGCTCAGCGTCATGGGCCATGCGGCCCAGTCCACCATGCGGTCCGGTCCGCTGCCAGTCTGCGCAAGGGGTGATCCGGAGCGGCGGGGATCGGGTAGAAAGAGGAGATGATTATGCACCTGACGACGCTCGACGGCTGGCTGGCGCACCCCGACCGCCCCTACGCCACGGCCTCGCTGGCGTTGGAGGGCTTCATCCACTGCTCGCCGGACGAGAAGTCGGTCCTGGCCGTGGCCAACGACCGCTTCGCCGGCACCCAGGGACCGCTGATGGTCCTGCTGATAGACGAGGACGCCCTGGACTCCCCGGTCCGCTGGGAGGCCGCGGCGCCCGCTCCGCCGCCCGGCACCCCCGGCACCACGCTGTTCCCGCACATCTACGGCCCGGTCAACCGCTCCGCCGTCGCCGGGATGCTGGAGGTCGAGCGCGACACCGCGGGCCGCTGGGCCACCCTCGCCGCCTGGAGCTGAGCCGCCCCGAGCCGGACCCCCGGCTAGGCCGCCTCGGGCTCGAAGATGTGAATGGCCTCCGACTCCCGCCCGTAGAGGATGACCCGCGCCGGCGGCACCTTCCCCTCCAGCACGAAATGGGCGTGGATCTCGGCGAAGGCCCCGGCGAGGGTGGTCAGCCGCTCGGCGCTCGGCGGGGCGAAGGGCAGCCAGTGCACCGCGAGCTGCCAGCGGACACCGGTGTCGTTGTCACGCGGCGCCGTCGGCTCCGCCTCCAGATCAACCGCGTCCAGGATGTTCAACAGGGCGTTCATGTCGTCCCCGTCGATGCGGACGAAGTTCTCCTCAACCAAGATCTCTGCCATGCCCGGTCAATACCCCTTGCCACGTCGGTGAATCCGCTTCGACGGGGCAGACGAGCCTGCGTATCCGTCCAGGTGTGAACAGGTGAGGGAGCCTCAGATGCCCATCCGCTTCCACAAGTCCTTCCCGATCTTCCCCGGTGTCCGACTCAACATCAACCGTCATTCGCTGTCGCTGAGCGCGGGCGGCCGGCACGAGCACTACACCGTCAACAACCGGGGACAGCGGACCGAGTCGGTGGACCTCCCCGGTCCCTTCTCCTGGCGCCGCACCCGCAGTTCCCGCCGCCGCGACCGCTGACAACAGCGCTGACCGCTGCTACAGCCACCCCCGCTCCCGGGCCGCCATTCCGGCCTGGAAGCGGGTGGTCGCGCTCAACTCGCGCATCAGCCGCTGCAGTCGGCGCTGGGTGGTGCGGAAGCTCCAGCCCAGCGAGCGGGCGATGGCCTCGTCGGTGAGGCCGGAGGCGAGCAGCGCCAGCAGCCGGCGGCTGTCGTCGTCGGGGGCCGACTCGCCGTGCGGGGCGTCGGTGGCCCGGATCGGCACGGCCCGCTCCCACTCCGCCTCGAAGAGCGTGACCAGCGCGTCCAGCAGCGAGGACGGGTGGATGACGTAGGCCGCCTCCACCGCGTGCTCCTCGGCCCCGATCGGGATGACCGCCTGCCGGGCGTCCGCCATGATCATTTTCATCGGCAACTCGGGCCGGACCCGGGCCTGTTCGCCCTCCGCGCAGCTCACCAGGATGTCGTTCTCCAGCCGTTGCGGCCAGGCCACCGCCTCACGGCTGTAGATGACCCGGTAGCCGATCCCCTCCCGCAGCCGGCGCCGCACCCTGCGCAGGTTGAACCCGGGGTGGTTCAGGTACGGCGGCCGGTCGAAGCCGCAGACCTGCTCGCGGGCGCCCTCCTGGAGCTGGTTGACCCGGTGGCCGATGTTCTCCCGCCCGGTCAGCACCTCCACCGACTGGGCGGGGTGGGTGTAGCGGGAGGCCTCCCGGTAGGTCTCCATCAGGGAGTGGACCTCCGACCTGGCCTGCCGCAGCACCTCCTCCTGCTGGCCGATCAGCGATCCAATAGCCACATCGGGCGCCGCGGCAAGGAAGGTGACGGTCCGTCCGGAGATCCGGCTGGCGATCCCGGCCCGCACCAACCGCGCCAGCGAGCGCCCGGTCAGGGTCGGCGAAAGGCCGCAGAGCTGCCCCAACTCGGTTGCCGTCACCTGCGGATGTGCGACCAGGGCGGCGTAGACCGCACCATCGGGCTCCGGGAGTCCCACCGACTCGAACACGGCTGACCTCACTTGTCGGGTCCATCTGGCGTACTTGCGCCGCTTGGCGACTATCCGTCAGCTGGCCATCTTGTGCCACATCTCGCGCACCTGACAAGTTGCTGCCACGCAGTTGCCGGAATCGCACCCTCCGAGCGAATCCCAGAGCCAGGCGGCGCCCCGATCCCGAATTGCCCGAAGGGACTTGAATGAACTGGTCCATATCCAGCGCGCCGACCCGGGCGCTGGCCCTGCTCGCCGTGACCGGGGCGCTGATCAGCGTCACCACCGGTCTGGCCGCGGCCGCCCCGGTGGCTCCCGGCACTCCGACGCCGCCGGCCGCCCCCAAGGCGTCCGCCCCGGCCGCTGCCGAGGGCCGACCCGCCCTGGGCAGCAGCTGGAAGCCCGGCACCGCCAAGGGCGCCGCCCAGAAGGCCGGACAGGTGGTCCCCGGACAGGTCGTCCTGCAGCTGTCGCCGCAGACCGCCCTGACCAGCGGGAAGACCCGCAGCACCGCGCCCACCTCCAGTTCCGCCCTCAACACCGCCCTCGCCGGACTGCACGCCACCGCGCTGCACCCGCTCACCGCGAGCCTGGTCGTCGCCGACCTGGCCGACCGCGACTCGGCGGCCGCGGCGACCCGACTGGCCGCGGTGGACGGCGTGGTGAGCGCCGAGCCCAACCGCTATGTGTCCGGTATGAGCAGCGGCTCCACCCGACTGCCCGCAGCCGCGGCCACCACGGCCGATGCCGACGCCGCCGAGCTGGCCCGGCAGGCCGCCTCCGCGCCCTCGACCGCGCAACTGCCCACCAACTACGGGCTGACCTCCTCCCTGGAGAGCTGGCTGAACGCCGGCGGTGTCGACGCCATGGGCGCCTACACCGATCTGACCAGCCGTTACGGCCAGCTCCCCGGCGCCGGGGAGATCATCACCAATGTCTCGATCGGCGACCTCACCGACCAGTCGATGGCCGACGCCGGTGACACCTACGTCGCGTCCAACGGCCCCACCACCGTGGTCCGCAACGGCCAGCGCTACCTCGACATCCCCTCGATGCCGCTGATCCCGACCTGGACCGCGGACGCCTCCGGCACCCTGGACCCCACCGGTTCCACCGAGAACCAGGACGCCACCGACGGCGAGATCCTGCTGGACTTCGGCGTCATGTCGCCGCTGCCGCACGACCAGCAGCGCTCGGAGAACACCGGCGACGGGCTGACCGACCTGCTCGGCATCGCCCCCGGAGCCTCCTACCGCCTGGTGGTGCCGAGCGAGCCGACCATGGACCAGGTCGGCACCGCGCTGCTGGCCGCCGCCCGGCAGACGCCGCGCCCCGACGTGATCAACGCCAGCCTGGGCTTCGGCACCGACACCACCGGCTTCGCGGGGCGCTACCTGGAGGACGACCCGGCGATGCAGTCGATCATCGCCACCATCGTGCACCGGTACGGCATCACGGTGACGGTGTCCGCCAACGACGGCACCCGTCTCTACACCCCGGCCTCGGTGGGCCCCGACGGCGGCAGTACGCCCACCGACGTCACCCGCAACGCCTCCGCGACCACCAGCGTCGACGACGACGCGGCCTCCACCACCCCCAGCGAGGTGCTGGACAGCGGCGCCATCGCGGCCGGCGGCAGCACCACCGACGACACCCTGGCCGACGGCGCCTCGGGGGCGGCCACCGTGGCCGAGACCCGGATCAGCGGCTCCGGGGACTTCTCCTCGGGATTCGGCACCCGGATCAACCTCTCCGCGCCGAGCGACAACATCCCCGCCTTCGAGCACAGCGGCTCCACCGCCCAGTCGGTGGGCGTCTTCCTCAGCGGCGGCACCTCCGCGTCCGCCCCGGAGATCGCCGCAGCAGCGGCGGTGGTGCAGCAGACCGCCCGGCTGACCGGACGCACGCTGACGCCCCATCAGATCCGCGACCTGCTGGTGCGCACCGCCCGCCCGGTCGGCACCCCGGCCCAGATCGACCAGGACCTCCAGGTCGGCCCGCAGCTAGACCTGACCGCCGCCGTCGAGTCCCTGCTGCCGGCCGCCAAGGGCGGCAAGGGCGGCAAGGACCCGGTGATCGACCGGATCTCGGTGGCCCACCGGGTCACCATCGGCGGCCTCGGCGGCACCTTCGTCGAGTACACCGACCCCGGCGCCGTCGACCTGGCCGGCCCGGTGGACGGCGACGGCAACGCCACCGGCCAGGGCCTGAGCGGCCCGGTCACCATCGCCGCCGACATCTCCTACCCGGACCGGAGCGCCGGCCGGGAAGCCGACTACACCCTCACCGTCGGCCGCACCACCTTCCATTCCGACACCCCCTCGATCCGGGCCACCCCGGCCCAACTGCTGGCTGCCGCCGGGCTGCCCGTGGTCGCCACCACCGCCCGTACCGTCGACTACACCTTCACCGTCCGCGACCACGACGGCCGCAGCGCCGAGCAGAGCGGCCGGCTGACCTTCACCGCCAGCGACGGCACCGTCACCGAGGCCGCCGCGCCCACCGTCCGGACCGTGGCCAGGGCGGGCGACAGCGTCACCGTCCACTACGACCTGTCCGGCGTCAGGAACGTCAGCTCGCCGGAGCTGGTGCTCTCCACCGTCGGCCACTGGAACCCGGCCCTGGCCCCGCTGTTCAACCCGGCCTGGACCGCGCAGCTCAGCGCCACCGAGGGCACCGTCACCATCCCGGCCTCGGCCTTCACAGGCGGCGGCGGGATCTACGGCGTCGGCATCATCCAGAACAACGAGCAGCCCCAGGTGCCGGTCTACGGGGAGTTCGCCCCGATCCGGGTGCAGGCGGCCGCTGCGAGCAGCCGTCCGGACGCGCCGACCCTGGGCGCCCCGGGACAGCCGACCGGACACACCGTCACGGTCACCCGCTCCGCTCCTGGGTTCACTCTGCACTACAGCACTGACAACGCCCGCGGCGCGGTGCTGGAGATCTCCGCCCCCGCCCCCACCCTCTACGGCTCGCTCAACACCTTCACCGCCCAGAACGGGGTGGGCCGCGACGGCGACGGCTTCGACACCGGCTCGGTGGTCTACCGGCAACTGCCGGGCCGATCGGGCACGGTGGAGCTGGACGCGCTCAAGCTCGGTCTGGCCACCTCGGTGCAGTACAACGTCCGCATCGTCCCGGTCGACAAGGACGGCACGGCGACCGGGCAGGCCTCCCCGTCCTCGGCACTGATCGTCGACGACGGGCCGGCCCCCGGCGGCGGCACCGTCACCGACTTCGTCACCGCGGGTACCGACTCGGTCGCCGCGGTCAGCGGCTCCACCGGCAGCACCGGGACCTCGGTGCGCCACTACGACCCGGCCACCGGCCGGTACGGCGCGGTGATCACCAGCGACACTACCGCGACGGCCGGCTACGGCGTTCTGGGCGTGGACCCGGTGGCCCACACCGTGCTGCTGACCCACTGGGTCTCCAGCAAGGCCCAGAGCGTGGAGGTCTGGGACCTGGGCAGCGACACCGAGATCGGCTCCCCGATCACCCTGACGAGCAGTCAGGACATCCTGCTCGGCGGCAGGGTCGACCCGGCCCGGCACCGGGCCGCGCTGCTGGTGTGGGCCAAGCCGGGCAATGTGGACCAGCTGATCCCGCTGGACCTGTCCACCGCCACCGCGGGCAGCCCGGTCGCACTGGACACCACCACCGCCCAGAAGCGCGGCGCCTACTTCTACGGAATGGACGTGGACCGCTCCACCGGCCTGTTCCAGGTGGCCCACCTGGGCGGCGGCGGGCTCTGCTTCGGCCCGGGCACCGCCCAGGTGGCCGATGTCGACCTGGACACCGGGACGGTGACGGACGCGCCGACGTCCGCCACCCGGTGCGGGGTCCAGTTCGCCTCCTCACAGAACGGCACCAGCAGCTGGTTGCTGGGCTACACCGCGATCAGCGTCAACTTCCCCGGCACCACCGGCCTGGTCGGCTTCGACGAGTCCACGCTGGCCCCGGCCGGTTCGCTGACGCAGCGCCAGGAGAGCCCGCTGGCCTTCGCCGTGGACAGCGTCCACAACGTGGCGGTGGTGGCCTACGGCACTCCGCTGGGGAAGGTGGTCCTGGGCCAGCCGTTCGCGCAGACCACCGACAGCAACGCGATGAGCCAGCTCGACGTGGTCGACCTCAGCACCGGAGCCGTACTGAAGACCCTGTCCGACTCCAACTTCATCCAGGGGTTCGGCTCGGCCTTCGACGCGACCACCGAGCCGGCCGTCCAGCTCGACCCGGCCACCCGCACCGGCTGGACCTACGGCCCCGACGGGACCCAGATCCAGCAGTTCAGCTACTGACCGCCCGCTGAACCACGAAGACCGCCGGGCCCGCCCGCACCGAGATCGGTGCGGACGGGCCCGGCGGACGTTCCGTCACATGTGCACGGCGGCCGGGGCGTCCGGGTCCACCGAGATCTTCCCGCGGCGGTAGAGCACGCCGGTGAGCACCAGGCCGACCACGAAGAACCCGGCCGACCACCAGTAGGCGGTGCTGTAGCTGTGCAGCTGCGCCTGGGCCAGCACGGTCGGGCTCGGCGTCTTGCCGACCAGGTAGCTGGTGGCGGCGCTGGAGGCGAGGGTGTTCAGCAGCGCGGTGCCGATGGAGCCGCCGATCTGCTGCATGGTGTTGACCGTCGCCGAGGCGACGCCGGCGTCCGCCGGGTCGATCCGGTCGGTGGCCAGGCTCATCGCCGGGGGCATCACCAGCCCCAGCCCCAGACCGGTGATCACCAGCGCCGGCAGCACCGTGGTGACGTAGCCGCTGTTCATGCCGAGGCCGGTGAGCAGCACCATGCCGGCCGCCGCCAGGCCCATGCCCAGCGGGACCACCGGCTTGGGGCCGATCCGCGGGATCAGCACGATGGTGGAGATCTGCGCGGTGACGATCAGCGCACCGATCATCGGCAGGAACGCCAGGCCGGTGCTGACCGGGGTGTAGTGCCGCGAGACCTGCAGGTAGTAGGTCAGGAACAGGAACACCCCGAACATGCCCGCGCCGGAGATGCCGACGGCCAGGAACGAGGCGCCGCGGTTGCGGTCGAACAGCACCCGCAGCGGCAGCAGCGGGTGCGAGGCACGCGTCTGCCACCAGCCGAAGGCGGCCACCAGCACGGCGCCGGCGACCAGGAAGCCCCAGGTCATCGGGGAGGACCAGTGGTGCGTCTCGGCGTTGGAGAAGCCGTAGACCAGGCCGAAGAGCCCGGCGGTGACCAGCAGCGTGCCGGGGATGTCCAGCTTGGGACGGTCGGCCGGGGCGCCGGGCTTGAGCAGGATCAGGCCGCCGATCAGGGCGATCACCGCGAAGACCAGGTTGACGTAGAGGGTCCAGCGCCAGCTGAGGTGCTCGGTGAGCAGCCCGCCGAGCAGCAGCCCCAGCCCGCCGCCGGCGCCGGCGATGGCGCCGTAGATGCCGAACGCCTTGGCGCGCTCCTTGGCGTCGGTGAAGGTGGTGTTGAGCAGGGAGAGGGCGGCGGGTGCCAGCAGGGCGCCGAACATGCCCTGCAGGGCCCGTCCGATGACCAGGACCTCGAAGTTGCCGGCCGCACCGGCCAGCGCCGAGGCCACGGCGAAGCCGACCACCCCGACCAGGAACACGGTCTTGCGGCCGATCAGGTCGGCCAGGCGTCCGCCGATCAGCAGCAGGCTGCCGAAGGCCAGCGAGTAGGCGGTGATGACCCACTGCCGGTCGCTGTCGTTGAAGCCGAGCGCGTGCTGGGCCGAAGGCAGCGCGATGTTCATCACGGTCGCGTCGAGCACGACCATCAGCTGGGCGAGGGCGATGACGGCCAGCACCCACCAGCGGTGCGTGGAGGCAGGCTTCACGCCGGACGGGGTGTCGGTGCGGGCGCCGACGGTGGTCTGGGTCATGGGTCTCTCTCCGAACGAAACGGTTTCGTACCCAATCACCCTAGAACGCGACCTATCGAAACTCAAGCGTTTCGATAGGTCGTGAGTGTGAGTCAGGCAACACCGAGCGCGGGCAGGACCACCGCGTCGACGTAACGGGCCAGGTAGTCCCGGTCGGCGAAGCGGCCCTCCAGGAACTTCCGGCCGATCACCGCGCCCAGCATCATGTGGGCGAAGAACTCCACGGCCGGGGTGTCCGCGGCGATCTCGCCGCGGTCCACCGCGCGCCGGACCATGGCCTCCAGCTTGGCCCGCTCCGGGTCGATCAACATCTCCTGCAGGGCGGCCGCCAGGTCCGGGTTGGTGCTCACGGCATGGCCGATGGCGCCCATGAACGCGGTGTCGTGCTCGGCCGCGTCGCCGACCTCGTCGGCCAGCCGGTGCAGGTCACCGCGCAGGCTGCCGGTGTCCACGTCGGAGGTCTTCACCGGCCGGTTGTGCCGCATCGCGGCGGCCACCAGCTCCGGCTTGCCCTGCCACTGCCGGTACAGGGTGGCCTTGCTGGACTTGCTGCGGGCCGCGACGGCGTCCATGGTCATGGCCTCGTACCCGACCTCGCGCACCAGCTCGATCACAGCCTGGTAGAGCTCGGCCTCCCGCTCACTGCTGAGCCGGGAACGGCGCACCGTCGCGGTCATCGCTTCCCCTGTCCCCTACAGCCCGACGGCCTTCATCAGCTGGCCGACCTCGGGGTTGGTCAGGCGGCGGAGCCACCCGGACTTCTGGTCGCCCAGCGCGATCGGGCCGAACTGCACCCGGACCAGCTTCTCGACCGGGTAGCCGACCTCGGCCAGCAGCCGGCGCACGATGTGCTTGCGGCCCTCGTGCAGGCTCACCTCGACCAGGTAGTTCTTGCCGACGTTCTGCACCACCTTGAAGCTGTCGGCCCGGGCCCAGCCGTCCTCCAGCTCGACGCCCTTGGCCAGCTGCTTGCCCAGGTCGCGCGGGATCGGGCCCTGGATCGCGGCCAGGTAGGTCTTGGTCACCCCGTACTTGGGGTGGGTCAGCCGGTGCGCCAGCTCGCCGTGGTTGGTGAGCAGGATGATGCCCTCGGTCTCGGTGTCCAGCCGGCCCACGTGGAACAGCCGGGTCTCCCGGTTGTTCACGTAGTCGCCCAGGCACTGGCGGCCGTCCGGGTCCTCCATGGTGGCCACCACGCCGGCCGGCTTGTTCAGCGCGAAGAACAGGTACGACTGGGTGGCGACGGTCAGCCCGTCCACCTTGATCTCGTCGTGCGCCGGGTCGACCCGCTTGCCCTGCTCGCGCACCCGCTCGCCGTTGACCTCGACGCGGCCCTGCTCGATCAGCTCCTCGCAGGCGCGACGGCTGCCCATGCCGGCCCGGGCCAGCACCTTCTGCAGCCGCTCGCCCTCGGGCTCGCCGTGCGTCTTCGGCAGCTTCACGGCCGGCTTGTCGTGCCGGGCCCGCACCGCGTCCTCGACCTTGGCCTGCAGCTCGCGCGAGCGCACCGGCTTGGCCGGACCGCGCTTGGCGCCGGCCCCGCCGCCCAGGCCGCCGGGGCGGATCTGGCCGACCGAGCGGCCCGCGCCGGGCGCCTTGGCGCCGTACTCGGGACGGTCGTAGGAGCGCTGCTCGGGACGCGGCGCCTCCTTCTCCCAACCGCTGCCGCTGCGGCGCTTGTTGTCATTGGTCGAGCCGCCGCGCTGCCCGCCGCGGCCGCCGCCGGCCCCGCGCGGAGCACCGCCCCCACTGCGGCCGCCACCGCCGCCGCTGCTGTTCCTACCGTTGTTGCCACTACCGCTACGCATCAAGAAGTCCGTTGTCGAATCCGTCGTCGGGGCCGCGTCCCAGGGCGGGTGTCACTGCCTGTCACCTGCTCGTGGCGACCGCCTCGGCGATCGCTGAGCCCTCCTGCGAGTCCGCTTCCACGTCGTCGGCCTCAGGCAGGAAGGGGGCCAGCTCCGGCAGCTCGTCAAGGCCGCGCAGCCCCATCCGTTCCAAAAATGTTTGCGTCGTCCGGTACAGGATGGCTCCTGTTTCCGGTTCGGACCCGGTCTCCTCGACCAGACCCCTCTGCACAAGGGTACGCATGACGCCGTCACAGTTCACACCACGGACGGCGGACACCCGCGATCTGGACACCGGCTGCCGGTACGCGATGACCGCCAGCGTCTCCAGCGCGGCCTGCGTCAACCGGGCGTGCTGGCCGTCCAGGACGAAGCGGTCCACCGCCGGGGAACAGGCCGCACGGCTGTAGTAGCGCCAGCCCCCGGCCACGAAGCGCAGCTCGAATCCGCGCCCCTGCTCGGTGTACTCGGCGGCCAGCTCGCGCAGCGCCCGCTCCACGGCCCGCCTGGGCCGCTCCAGCACCTCGGCCAGCTGGGCGGTGGTCGTCGGCTCGACGACCACCATCAGGATCGCCTCCAGCGCCGGCTTCAGCTCCATCGAGGCGACGGCGCTCGGCACGTCGAGCCCGGCCGGGCTCCCGGCCGTGAGCGGCCCCGGCTCGGGCAGCGGCAGCGGCTCGGGGTCCGGCAGCGGTGGATGCGGCGGCAGCGGCGGGACCGGCGGCGACGGCACCGGGTCCGGAATCGGGTCCGGACCCGGTGCCGGCTCCGGCGGGGGCTCCGGGACCGGCTTGGGGATCGGGTCGGGCTCCGGCGTCGGCTGCGGGAAGGGCTCGGGGACCGGCTGCGGGCGCGGCGCGGGCACCGGATCGGGCTGCACCGGGTCGGGTTCGACCCAGGTCCCCTCCTCGATCCAGGCGTTCTCCAGGTACTCCCCCGGCCGCGGCCGGCCGGGCATGCCCAGCCGCCGCCGTCCGCCGGCCTGGGTTCCGTCGTCGTTGCCGCTCATCGCTTGCCACCTTCCTCGGCCGTGGAGCCCTCGGTGTCGAACTCCTCGCTCACCTCGACCTCTGCCCCTTCCTCCCCGATCCACTGCACCAGCAGTTCCCCCAGCGCCTCCGGCTGGTCGAACAGCAGCACCCGCTCGCGGTAGAGCTCCAGCAGCGCCAGAAACCTGGCCACCACCGTCAGCACGTCCGGGGCGTCCTCGGTCAGGACGCGGAAGCTGGCCTGCCCGAGCTGCTGCAGCCGCTCCAGCAGCAGCGCGGCCTGCTCGCGCACGCTGACCTTGGGCGTGTGGATGTGGTCGACGTAGACCACCGGCTTGGGCTTGGGCTCCATCGCCTTGGCGGCCAGCCGGGCGAAGGCCTCGGGGGTGAGGCTGATGACCACCTCGGGCAGCAGCGCGGCATGGTGCGGCTCGAGACCGGCGGTCCGCGGGCGGCGCTTCTGCTCCTCGGCCCAGCGCTGCTCGAACAGCGCCGCGATCTGCTTGTAGGCCCGGTACTGGAGCAACCGCGCGAACAGCAGGTCACGGGCCTCCAGCAGGGCCAGGTCCTCCTCGTCCTCCAGCTCGGCGACCGGGAGCAGCCGGGCCGCCTTCAGGTCCAGCAGGGTCGCCGCGACCACCAGGAACTCGCTGGCCAGGTCCAGGTCCCAGTCCGGGCCCATGGCCCGGATGTGGGCGATGAACTCGTCGGTGACCCGCGACAGCGAGACCTCGGTGACGTCCATCTTGTGCTTGGCGATCAGGCTCAGCAGCAGGTCGAACGGCCCCTCGAAGTTGTCCAGGCGCACCAGGAACCCGCCCGACGGCGCCTCCTCCTCGGGAGGCGCGGCGGCAGGTACCGGGACGGGGGGTGCGCTCACGGGCTCAGCGTAGAGCCCCGGGCGGACAGTGGGTGATCACGACCCGGACCCGGCTGCGGCATGTGCGTGGTTTGTCGCGCAGTTCCCCGCGCCCCTACGGTGCTGCAACTGAATCGCAGTGGGGACGTTGCACCCCCCAGGGGCGCGGGGAACTGCGCGACAAACCCCGCACAGCCCGCACCCGAAAACGGCACTACCGCCCGCGCAGCCGCCGCACCAGGATGCTGGCCTCGCCCCGCTGCTCCAGATCGGCCAGCACCACCGCGACGGCCTCCCGCACTATCCGGCCGCGGTCCACCGCGAGCCCGTGCTCGCCGCGCAGCACCAGCCGGGCGTGCTCCAGATCGATCAGCTCCTCGGCGGAGACATAGACCGTGATCTTCTCCTCGTGCCGCTCCCGCCCGGTGGGGCGGGACCGCCCGCCCCCCCGCGGCTTGCGCCGGGCCGCGGCGTCCGCCGCCGGCGCGGGGGTGCCGTTGTGCTGCGGTGCGGGCTGTCCGCCCGGCACGCCGGAGGCCGCCCCGTTGGCCAGCGGCCGACGCTGCGGGGCCACCGGCGCCGACGCCGGCGCCGCGGCCTGGGCCGCCTTCTCGCCGGAGGCGTGCTCGCCCTCCGGCTCCGCGGCTGCCTCCGTCGACCGGCCTGCCGGTGCTTCGGAGGAGCGGGGCGCGGGCGTGAGCGACATCCCCCCGGTGGTCCGGAACAGTTCGTCCGCTCCCGGGAGGCTCACTCGACGGGGCACCGGGCGAGCACCTCCCTGGCGAGCTGGCGGTACGCGGCGGCGCCGACCGAGTTGGAGGCGTAGGTGGTGATCGGCTCGCCGGCCACCGTGGTCTCCGGGAAGCGCACCGTGCGGCCGATGACGGTGTGGAAGACGTGCTCGCCGAAGGCCTCGACGACCCGGGCCAGCACCTCGCGGCTGTGCACCGTGCGGGAGTCGTACATGGTCGCCAGGATGCCGTCCAGGCGCAGGTCGGGGTTGAGCCGCTCGCAGACCTTCTCGATGGTCTCGGTGAGCAGGGCGACCCCGCGCAGTGCGAAGAACTCGCACTCCAGCGGCACGATGACGCTGTGCGCCGCGGTCAGCGCGTTGACCGTGAGCAGGCCCAGCGAGGGCTGGCAGTCGATGATGACGTAGTCGTAGTCCGGCAGCAGCGGCTTCAGCGCCCGCGCCAGCGCGGACTCCCGGGCCACCTCGCTGACCAGCTGCACCTCGGCGGCCGACAGGTCGATGTTGGAGGGCAGCAGGTCCATGCCGGGGACGGCGGTCTTCAGCAGCACCTCGTCGGCCGTCAGGCCCCGCTCCATGAGCAGGTTGTAGACCGTCAGGTCCAGTTCCATCGGGTTGACGCCGAGGCCGACCGAGAGCGCGCCCTGCGGGTCGAAGTCGACCAGCAGCACCCGCCGGCCGTACTCGGCCAGCGCCGCACCCAGGTTGATGGTCGAGGTGGTCTTGCCGACCCCGCCCTTCTGGTTGCACATCGCCACGATCTTGGCCGGACCGTGCTCGGTGAGCGGCGAGGGGATCGGGAAGTACGGCAGCGGACGGCCGGTGGGGCCGACCCGCTCGCGGCGCTGCCGGGCCGCGTCGGGCGCCAGCGTGGCGGCGTACTCCGGGTCGGGCTCGTACTCGGCGTCGGGGTCGTAGAACTGACCATCCGGCAGCTCGGCGTAGACCAGGCCCGGTTCGACGGCGTCGTAGGCCGTCGCGTTGTAGACCGCCGGCTCGGGCACGTCGGAGTGGCGCGCGCCGGCCTGGTAGGGATCGGCCTGACCGGGGTAGTGGTGGGTGTCGTACTCGGGTGTCGCCTGGCGGGCGTCAAAAGTGCGCACGTCCATCGACTCCTCCCCGGAGGGACCGGCGACGTCCTGCACCAGTCCTGGCTGACCACCCCCGGGAGCAAATGTCGACTCATTCACAAGTCGTCTTACCTCCTTGGCGACCGCCGTTGACACCGGAATCGTTTGGTGGGGCTTTGGGGCTTGCCCCCTCCAATGGGCGGCATGTGCCGTGCCGCAGCCTAGCAACGACACAGTAGCGCCAACCACCACACCAGTGATGCACGAACCAACATGTCGATATGACTAGATCACTGCTCAGTGGCCGACGACAGCCCCGCACCCCGCCACGATGCCAGAGATCAGGCGGCAGTACAGCTCTTCGGGCCACCGTCATCACATCTGCACGGGAGTGAGATCCCGGTCAGAAAGTTGACGATCTGTCGACATTGAGACCATTCGCCCCGCTACGACGGGCCCCCGGGCACGCCGTAGGGCGGAGCACCGGGGTGCTCCGCCCTACGTTTTGGACTATGCCTCAGGCCAGTACGTCGGCCAGGTCGACCGAGCTGAGCCCGTGCGCCTCGGCCACCTCACGGTAGGTCAGCTGGCCCTCGTGCGCGTTGAGGCCCTTGGCCAGCGCCGCGTCACGGTTGCAGGCCTCCTTCCAGCCGCGGTTGGCCAGCTCGACGATGTACGGCATCGTCGCGTTGGTCAGCGCGTAGGTGGAGGTGTTGGGCACCGCGCCGGGCATGTTGGCGACGCAGTAGAAGACCGAGTTGTGGACCGTGAAGGTCGGGTCGGCGTGCGTGGTGGGCCGCGAGTCCTCGAAGCAGCCGCCCTGGTCGATGGCGATGTCGACCAGCACCGAGCCCGGCTTCATCCGCGAGACCAGCTCGTTGGTGACCAGCTTGGGGGCCTTGGCGCCGGGGATCAGCACCGCGCCGATGACCAGGTCGGCCTCCAGCACCGCCTTCTCCAGCTCGAAGGCGTTGGAGGAGATCGCCTTGATCCGGTTGCCGAAGATCTTGTCGGCCTCGCGGAGCTTGTTGATGTCGCGGTCCAGCAGGGTCACGTCGTAGCCCATGCCGATGGCGATGGTGGCCGCGTGCCAGCCGGAGACGCCGCCGCCGATGACCACGGCCTTGGCCGCGTGGGTGCCGGGCACGCCGCCCGGCAGGGTGCCGCGGCCGCCGGCCGGGCGCATCAGGTGGTACGAGCCGACCTGCGGGGCCAGCCGGCCCGCGACCTCGGACATCGGCGCGAGCAGCGGCAGGGCGCCGTTGGCCAGCTGCACGGTCTCGTAGGCGATGGCGGTGGTGCCGGAGGCGAGGAGCGCGTCGGTGCACTCCCGCGAGGCGGCCAGGTGAAGGTAGGTGAACAGGGTCTGGCCCTTGCGGAGGCGGTGGTACTCCTCGGCGATGGGCTCCTTGACCTTGAGCAGCAGGTCGGCGGCGGCCCAGACCTCGTCGGCGGTGGCGAGGATCTCGGCACCGGCGGAGACGTACTCCTCGTCGGTGATGGAGGAGCCGACTCCGGCGTTCTGCTCCACGACGACCTGGTGTCCGTTGCGGACCAGCTCGTGCACGCCGGCGGGCGTGATGGCCACGCGGTACTCGTGGTTCTTGACCTCGCGGGGGATGCCGACCTTCACGGCTAAACACGTCCCTTGCACATCGGGGGTCCGCCGGCGGATACGCCGACGGTGGCCGCGCACTGGTTGCGGCACTTCCGAGTGTAATGAAGCCCGGGGATTGCGGCAGCCTTCCAATCTGACCAAAAGAATACGATCGGTTGGCAGTTTCGTAGGCTTGCGCGGTGGCGGGCGTTAACAAGTGCTACCAAAAGCACCAAATCGCTCACACAACCGCAATCACTCCGTAACGACCGGGTGCGTCGCGGCCTCCCCGCTCCGCCGCCGCTGCGGCAGCCCCAGCGCCGCCGCCTGCTCGCGCCGGGCCCGGCCGCCCTCGGCGTCGCCGGCCCGCTCCAGCGCCTCGGCGGTCCGCAGCAGCACCTGGGTCTGCAGCCGGGCACCCGGCGGACCGGCCACCCCGCGCGCCTCCTCCAGCGCGTCCCGCAGCGTGCGCACCGCCTGGTCCGGGTTGCCAGCCAGCTCCTGCACCCGGGCCGCACCGAGGGTCGCCCCGACCGCCCCGGCCGGGTCGCCGAGCTTGCGGTGCAGCGCCGCGGCCGCCCGGTAGTCCTTCAGCGCGTCACCGGTCCGCCCCTGCGCGGTGTGCGCGGCGGCGAGCCGGCCCAGCAGCCGCACCTCGTCGGCCTGCTCGCCGCGCCTGCGCCGCAGCCCCAGCGCCCGGCCGTACCAGTCCGCGGCCCGGACCAGGTCGCCCGAGGCCCGGAACGCCCCGGCGACCGCCTCCAGGATCCGGCAGACCGCGACATGGTCGTCGGCGGCGCGGGCCGGGCCCAGCGCCGAGCGGTAGCGCTCCAGCGCGCGGCGGTGCTGGCCCGCCGTGGCGTGCAGGTCACCCAGATTGACCAGCGCGGCCGCCTGCTGCCGGTGCAGCCCGCCGCGCAGGGCCAGCTCCAGCACCGTGCCGTGCAGGGCGTAGAGGTCCGCGGCAACCGGCTCCGGGCCGCCGGCCCACAGCGGCAGCGCCCGGACCAGGGCGGTGGCCAGCCGCATCGCCAGGCCGTCCAGCGCGCCGTCGGCCACCGCGGTGTCCAGGGCCGCCCGCAGCACCGGCAGTTCGGTGTCCAGCCACTGCCAGGCCTCGGCCGACCCGGAGAAGCGCAGCGGCCCGGGCAGCGGGTCCGGGGCGGGCCCCCCGGCCGGGGCCAGCTGGTGGCAGCAGGCGGTGAGCAGCCGGGTGAGCCGCTCCAGCAGCCGGGCCCGGGCCAGCTCGGTCTCGGCCGGCCGGTCCTCCACGAGCAGCACGGCCAGCGGTTCGCGCAGGCAGCCCGGCAGCTCGTGGCGCCCGCGGGCGCCGACCGGACGCAGCAGCTGCTGCTCGGCCAGCGTCGCCAGGTGCACCTCCGCGGCGTCCACCGGGCAGCCCAGCAGCGCCGAGGCGGTGCGCGGATCGGCCACCCCGCCGGGGGCCAGTGTCAGCAGCCGCAGCAGCCGGGCGGCCTGGGCCGGCAGTCCGTCACGGACCAGGTCGAAGGCGCGCAGCAGCGGCTCGACACCGGGTTCGGCGGCCCCGGGCCGCTTGGCCAGCACCACCCGCAGCGGCTCGGGGGTGTCCCGCCCGCGAAGTCCGGCCGCCTCGGGTTCGGAGGTGTCCCTCCCGCCGGGCCCGGTCGCCTCGGGTTCGTGCGAGGGTACCCGGGGCCGCTCGGCGGGGTGGGCCGCCAGCAGCCGCAGTACGTCGGTGACCGAGGCCCTGGGCCTGGCCCTGAGCCAGCCGCCGACCAGGCAGAGCGCCATCGGGTGGCAGGCCAGCGTCTCGGCCAGGGTCCGCGCCGCCACCGGGTCGCAGACGATCCGGGTGTCCCCGGCGTGCGCCACCAGCACCGCGGTGGCCGCGGAGGCCCCCAGACCGCCGATCACCACCGGGCGGGCGTCGGCCAGACCGGTCAGCGGCCCGGAGGTCACCGCCACCACCAGGCAGCCGTCGGACGGCGGCAGCAGTGCCTCGACCTGCTCCACCTGCGTCACATCGTCCAGCACCAGCAGCACCTGACGCCCCGCCAGCGCCTCCCGCAGCGCGGCCGGGCCACTGGCCGCCCGCTGTTCGGCGTCCTGCTCCTCGGTGTCCGGATCCGGCAGCGGGGCCGGCGGCCGGGGCTCCCCCAGCGCCTCCAGCAGCACCTCGGCCGCCCGCTCGGCGGGGACGGGCCCGCCGCCTGGCCCGGTCATCCGGACGAAGAACTGGCCGTCCGGGTAGTCCGCCGCGACGGTGCGTGCGAAGCGGACCGCCAGCGCGGTGCGTCCGGAGCCGCGCCGCCCGGCGACGATCAGCACCCGGCAGCGCGGGGCCTCCCCGTCCGCGCCCAGGCCGGGCCGCCGCACCTCGTCCCGCAGTTGGGCCAGCTCCGCCTGGCGACCGGCGAAGACCGCCGGATCGTCGGGCAGCTCCGCGGGCGGCAGCGCGCCGCGCCGCTGGTTCCGACGTACCGTCCGCGCCTCTGCCGCCTCAGCTTCCGCCACTCGCGCAGCGTAGTTCACCGGCGGGGCGCAGCTCCGCAGCTGCGCCCCGCCGTCAACAAACCGACCCGCCGATCACTCGAACGGGCGCGCCGGCCAAGGGGCTTCGGCGGGTCGCAGGCCGTACCGGCCGGCCTCCCCGAACACATCGCTGTCCAGCGCGACCTTGGCCGCGAGCACCGAGGACACCAGCGCGCCGTTGTGCAGGTCGCCGGCGAGGACCAGCCGCACCAGCTCGTCCAGGTCGATCCGGTCGACCTGGAGGTCCAGCTCCTCGTGCTCGGCCTGGAAGCGCTCGCCGTCCGCCTCGGCCAGGTCCCGGGCCAGGAAGATCCGCAGGGCCTCCGAGGAGCCGCCGGGCGAGCTGTAGAAGTCGATCAGCGTCCGCCACTCGCCGGCCTTGGTGTGCGCCTCCTCGTACAGTTCCCGCTGGGCGGCGTGCAGCGGGTTCTCGCCCGGCACGTCCAGCAGGCCGGCCGGCAGCTCCCACAGCCGGTGCCGCACCGGGTGCCGGTACTGCCGCACCAGCAGGACCCGGCGCTCCTCGTCGATGGCCAGCACCCCCACTGCACCGGGGTGCTGCTGGTAGTCCCGTGCGGCGGTGGCGCCGTCGGGCATCACGACGTCGTCGGTCCTGATGTCCCAGACCTTCCCGTGGAACGACAGCCGCGAGGCCGTCACCGGCCACTCCTCCGGACTGTCCACAACCGGCTCCCGCCGCATAGCCACCCTCCACCGTTGCTTTTCGGACTTTCCTGAGCCATGCAACCAGAAAGGGGCGCGGGGCTCTGCTCGATGAAAAGCAGGCGCTGCCAACCATGCACCTCCGTAGAGGGCTGGTCGCGCAGTTCCCCGCGCCCCTGGTGGTGCTTACTCGCCGTCGTTGGCCTGACGCTTCACTGCTGCCGCGACCAGCCCCGCGAACAGCGGGTGCGGGCGCGTGGGGCGGGACTTGAGCTCAGGGTGGGCCTGGGTCGCGACCAGGTACGGGTGCACGTCGCGCGGGTACTCCACGTACTCCACCAGGTCGCCCTTGGGCGACAGCCCCGAGAAGACCAGCCCGGCCTTCTCCAGCTCGCCGCGGTACGAGTTGTTGACCTCGTAGCGGTGCCGGTGCCGCTCCTCGACGTACGGCTCGTCGCCGTACACCTCGCGGACGATGGACCCCTCGGCGAGCTTCGCCGGGTACAGCCCCAGCCGCATCGTGCCGCCCAGGTCGCCCTTGCCGTCGACGATCTCCAGCTGCTCGGCCATGGTCGAGATCACCGGGTTCTGCGCCGCCGGGTCGAACTCGGTGGAGTTGGCGTCGGCCAGCCCGGCCAGGTTGCGCGCGGCCTCGATGACCACGCACTGCAGGCCCAGGCACAGGCCAAGCAGCGGGATCCGGTTCTCCCGGCCGTAGGTGATCGCGGCGACCTTGCCGTCCACCCCGCGGTCCCCGAAGCCACCCGGGATGCAGATCGCGTCCACGTCGCCGAGCTGCTCCTCGGCGCCCTCCGGGGTCCGGCAGTCGTCGGAGGTGACCCACTTGATCTCGACCTTGGCCTTGTTGGCGAATCCGCCGGCCCGCAGCGCCTCGGTCACCGACAGGTAGGCGTCCGGCAGGTCGATGTACTTGCCCACCAGCGCGACCTTCACCACGTGCTCGGGCTCGTGCACCCGGCGCAGCAGGTCGTCCCAGACGGTCCAGTCGACATCGCGGAAGGCCAGGTCGAGCCGGCGCACCACGTAGGCGTCCAGCCCCTCGCTGTGCAGCACCTTGGGGATGTCGTAGATCGACTTGGCGTCGATCGCCGCGACCACGGCCTCCTCGTCGACGTCGCACATCAGCGAGATCTTGCGCTTGATGGCCTGCGGCACCTCGCGGTCGGCGCGCAGCACGATCGCGTCGGGCTGGATGCCGATGTTGCGCAGCGCGGCGACCGAGTGCTGGGTCGGCTTGGTCTTGAGCTCGCCGGAGGGGCCGATGTAGGGCAGCAGCGAGACGTGCACGAAGAAGACGTTGTCCCGGCCGACCTCGTGCCGGACCTGGCGGACGGCCTCCAGGAAGGGCAGCGACTCGATGTCGCCGACGGTGCCGCCGACCTCGGTGATCACCACGTCGACGTCCTCGGTCGCCATCCGGCGGATCCGGGACTTGATCTCGTTGGTGATGTGCGGGATGACCTGCACGGTGTCGCCCAGGTACTCGCCGCGGCGCTCCTTGGCGATGACGGTGGAGTACACCTGCCCGGTGGTGACGTTGGCCGAGCCGTGCAGGTTGGTGTCCAGGAACCGCTCGTAGTGGCCGATGTCCAGGTCCGTCTCGGCGCCGTCGTCGGTGACGAAGACCTCGCCGTGCTGGAACGGGTTCATGGTGCCGGGGTCGACGTTGAGGTACGGGTCCAGCTTCTGCATGGTGACCCGCAGTCCGCGGGCCTTCAGCAGAGCCCCGAGGCTGGAGGCGGTGAGCCCCTTGCCGAGCGAGGAGGCGACGCCCCCGGTGACGAAGAGGTGCTTGGTCGTCGAGTTGTTCCGACCGGAACTGGCCGAATGGGGCTGTGCCAAGAGGGGGCTCCCGTGGTTGCGTCTTCGCAGGTGTCGACCGGACCCTGCGTACCGCCCCCGGGGACACTGGGAAACCAGGGTCGCTGAGGGGCGGGTTGGCGGCGGTGCTTAGCACCAGTCCACGGAGTACCAGCCTATCAGCGCCGTGGCTTGATCGCGTTCCTCGGCCTCTCCGGCGGCGCGCCGTGATCACGGTGTTCACACCCACCCCGGTCGGCGTCGTATCCTGCACGGACGCGTTCCTGCAGCAGGAACCCCACAGATCCCAGGAGCACCACAGCACCTGACGGATCGACGGCAGATCCGGGCGCTTCCACCCCTTGAGCCTCCCTTTCCCCCGCATCAGCGCTGCCGAGTTCATCTCGCGAACTGGAGATCCACGTGGCCGCTCGTATCGAGGACTACGCCCTCATCGGCGACATGCAGACCGCCGCCCTCATCAGCCGGGACGGTTCGGTCGACTGGCTGTGCCTGCCCCGCTTCGACTCCCCCGCCGCCTTCGCCGGCCTGCTCGGCACCGACGAGCACGGCTTCTGGCGGATCGGCCCGGCCGACCCGATCGGGCAGCCGCAGACGGCCGCACCCAAGGGCATCCCCGACTTCACCGAGAGCGGCGAGTTCCGGGTGCTGCCGCCGACCGCGGCCGCCCCCGCCGCGCCGGCCACCCGGCGCCGCTACCGCGGCGACTCGCTGGTCCTGGAGCAGGAGTGGGACACCCCGCGCGGCACCGTCCGGGTGATCGACTTCATGCCGCCGCGCGGGCTCCCCGAACGCGGCGCGGTCCCGCAGATGATCCGCATCGTCGAGGGGGTCAGCGGCCGGGTGCGGATGCGCTCGGCGCTGCGGATGCGCTTCTCCTACGGCCGGGTGGTCCCCTGGGTGCACAAGGTGGAGGACGGCGACACCGTCCGCACCGTGGCCGTCGCCGGACCCGACTCGGTGTGGCTGGACGGCGAGGCCGAGACCTACGGCCGCAACCTGACCACCTACGCCGACTTCACCGTCGCGGCGGGCCAGCGCATCGCCTTCGCGCTCACCTGGCAGCCCTCGCACCTGGGCGCCCCGGACCAGCCGGACGCCGAGGAGGCACTGGCCACCACCGAGGAGTTCTGGCAGGACTGGGTCTCCCACTGCACCTACCAGGGCCCCTACCGGGAGGCCGTGGTCCGCTCGCTGATCACCCTCAAGGCCCTCACCTACGCCCCCACCGGCGGCATCGTGGCCGCCCCCACCACCTCGCTGCCGGAGGACATCGGCGGCGTCCGCAACTGGGACTACCGCTACACCTGGCTGCGCGACGCCACCATCACGCTGTCCTCGCTGCTGCGCACCGGCTACCGCGACGAGGCCCGCGCCTGGCGCGAGTGGCTGCTCAGGGCGGTCGCCGGCGACCCGGAGAACCTGCAGATCATGTACGGGATCGCGGGCGAGCGGGAGCTCACCGAGGCCTCGCTGGACTGGCTGCCCGGCTACGAGGGCTCCACCCCGGTCCGGATCGGCAACACCGCCGCCGAACAGCTCCAGC
Source organism: Streptacidiphilus jeojiensis (assembly GCF_042510965.1). NCBI lineage: Bacteria > Bacillati > Actinomycetota > Actinomycetes > Kitasatosporales > Streptomycetaceae > Streptacidiphilus > Streptacidiphilus jeojiensis. The sequence goes on along the minus strand of NZ_JBEUKS010000015.1, from coordinate 21,665 downwards.
TGGACGTCTACGGCGAGGTGGTCGAGGCGCTGCACCTGGCCCACATGACCGGCCTGGTCCGCAACGACCACGCCCACCTGCTGCAGCTGCGCCTGATCAGCTACCTGGAGCAGCACTGGAGCGAACCGGACGAGGGCATCTGGGAGGTGCGCGGCCCGCGCCGGCACTTCGTCCACTCCAAGGTGATGGCCTGGGTCGCGGTGGACCGCACCATCCGGATGCTCGAGGAGACCCCGCACGAGGGCCCGCTGGAGCGCTGGCGCCAGCTGCGCGACGACATCCACTACGACGTCTGCGAGAACGGCTTCGACCGGGAGCGCAACACCTTCACCCAGTCCTACGGCTCCAAGGAGCTGGACGCCTCACTGCTGCTGATCCCGCAGGTCGGCTTCCTGCCGCCGGACGACAAGCGGGTCATCGGCACCATCGAGGCGATCCAGCGCGAGCTGCTCACCCCCGACGGCTTCGTGCTGCGCTACCCCACCAGCGGCGGCCTCGAGGGCCTGGACGGCCTGCCCGGCGACGAGGGCGCGTTCCTGGCCTGCTCGTTCTGGCTGGCCGACGACCTGGCGATGATCGGCAGGGTCGGCGAGGCCCGCGACCTGTTCGAGCGGCTGCTGGCGATCCGCAACGACGTGGGGCTGCTCGCCGAGGAGTGGGACCCGCGGCTGCAGCGGCAGGTCGGCAACTTCCCGCAGGCCTTCAGCCACGTCCCGCTGATCGACACCGCACTGCGGCTGAACGCAGTCGGCGGACTGCCCGCGAGGTAGCCCTCCTCCTTTGTATACTCGTGGAACAAAGTCGTTTCCGCAAAGGAGTGCCATGCCTGCCACCACCGCCGCGACTGTGGTCCTGACCGCCCGTGCCCTGCTGCTCGACATGGACGGGACCCTGGTCGACTCCGGTCCGGCGGTGGAGCGGGTGTGGCGGGCCTGGGCCGCCAAGCAGGGCCTGGACGGCGACCGGGTGCTGGAGGTGGTCCACGGGCGCCAGGGCTTCGCCAGCATGGCGATCCTGCTGCCGGACCGGCCGATGGAGGTCAACCACGCCGAGAACGCCGAGATGCTGGCCCGGGAGACCGCCGACACCGAGGGCGTGGTCCCGATCGGCGGCGCCCCGGCCCTGCTCGCCTCGCTGACCGGCCTCCCGCACGCACTGGTCACCTCGGCCGACGACGCCCTGGCCCGGGCCCGGATGGGCGCCGCAGGACTGCCCGTCCCGGCCGTGGCCGTCACCGCCGAGCACGTCACCCGCAGCAAGCCGGACCCCGAGGGCTTCCTGCTCGGCGCCGAACTGCTCGGCATCGACCCGCGCGAGTGCATCGTCTTCGAGGACTCCGAGGCCGGCACCCGCGCCGGCCTCGCCGCCGGCATGCGCGTCATCGGCGTCGGCCCCGCCACCACCGCCTACGGCGCGACCGTCACCGTCACCGACCTCACCCAGATCCAGGTCAGCACCAACGACTCCGGCACCCTCACCGTGACGATCACCCCCTGAGACAAAAGGGGCGCGGGGAACTGCGCTGCCAACCACCCACCAACGCAGACCGAACCGCCTACCGCTCCCCCGTCAGCTCGTCGTACACGCTCAACACCTGAGCCACCGTAGCCGCCTCATCCGGCCACGTCTCCGCCTGCACCGGCCCCGCGGCCGCCAGCTCAGCCCGCCGTCCCTCGTCCGCCAGCACCGCCGACACGGCCGCCGCCAGAGCCGTTGGATCCCCCGGAGGGACCAGCACCGCCGCGTCCCCCACCAGCTCGGGAAGTCCCCCCACCGCCGTCGCGACGAGAGGCACCCCCGCCCGCAACGCCTCCTGGGCCACCAGCGACCGGGCCTCCCAGCGCGAGGAGATCACCACCAGGTCCGCCGCCAGCAGCAGCTCCCGCACGTCCGAGCGCCGGCCCAGCAGCCTGGCCCGCAGCTTCTCGGACTTGATCCGCGCCCGCAGCGCCCCCTGCTCGGGCCCGTCCCCGGCGATCAGCAGCAGCGGCTCCTCGCCGCCGCGCCACCCCGAGGCGGCGTCCAGCAGCAGGTGGAAGTTCTTCTGCGGGACCAGCCGTCCCACCGCCAGGACCACTGGACGGTCGACCCGGTCCTTGCTGCCCAGCAGTTCCTTGCGGACCGCCTCCCGCCCGCGCTCCGCGGCCGCCACCGGAAGCGGCGGCGCGGCCACCGGGCCGAGCCTGGCGTCGGCCGCGCCCAGACTCCGGGCCCGGGCCACCAGATCGGAGGAGGCGCCGAGGATCAGGTCCGCGTTCTTGGCGACCCGACGCTCCATCAGCCGCAGCAGCCTGCGCTCCACCCCGGTGGCGAGGTTGGCGTGGTGCGAGGTGACCACCAGCGGGGTCCCGGCCCGCGCCGTCCGCAGCGCCAGGTCCGACAGCAGCGCGGCCCGCAGCCCGTGCGCGTGCACCAGCGAGGCCCGGGCGAAGGCCCGCCGCAGCTCGCCCACCGCGGCGGCGTCGGTACGGGGCCCCGGGGTGGGCGTGATCTCGACCGGCTGGAAACGCGCCCCCGAGCCGGAGAAGCCGTAGAGCTCGTCGGTCTCGGCCGGCCCGCACACGGTGACCTCCAGGCCGTGCGCGCTGAGCCCCTGGGCCAGGGAGCGCACATGCGCGCCGATGCCGCCTGAACTGCCCGCCAGTACCAGGACGGCGTGCAGTTGGCCGGTGTGGGCTGCAGAGGTGTGCTCCACGGTCAGCGTCGTCTCCTGCTCGGTCGGATGGGTCGGCGGTGGGACAGAGGTCGGCGGGCGGGCTGTCGCGGCACCACGATGCCAGCTCGGAAGGGGTCTTGGACAGTCGGCAGCGGCGCTGCAGCCGTGGTCACGCCCCGTTGCTCACCCGTTCGGCGGCGTGTCGCCGAACGGCCTCCGGCTAGTCGGCGGCCGCGGTGCGGGCGGCCGCCAGCAGTTCCTCCGCATGTGCCCGGCCGAGCTCGGAGTCCTCGAGACCGGCCAGCATCCGGGACAGCTCCCGGACCCGTTCCACATCGCTGAGGGTGGTGACGCCGCTGCGGGTGACCGTGCCGTCGACGGTCTTCTCCACCACCAGGTGCCGGTCCGCGAAGGCCGCCACCTGCGGCAGATGGGTGACCACGATGACCTGCGAGGTCCGTGCCAGCCTGGCCAGCCGCCGGCCCACCTCGACCGCGGCCTTGCCGCCGACGCCGGCGTCGACCTCGTCGAACAGGTAGGTCGGCACCGGGTCCGCCCCGGCGAACACCACCTCGACCGCCAGCATCACCCGGGACAGCTCACCGCCGGACGCGCCCTTGGCGATGGGACGCGGCGGGGCACCGGGGTGCGGCGCCAGCAGCACCTCCACCTCGTCCACACCGTAGGGGCCGAAGTCGGCGGCGGGGGTGATCCCGAAACTGACCCGGGCGTGCGGCATGGCGAGCTCGGTCAGCTCGGCGGTTACGGCCTTGGCGAAGTCCTCCGCCGCGGCCCTGCGGGCGGCGGTGAGCTGCCCGGCGAGCTCGGAGACGGTGCCCCGGAGCTGCTCCTGCTCCTCCTCCAGGGCGCCGATGGTGTCGTCGTCGCCGTCCAGCTCGGTGAGCCGCTCGGCGGCCGTCTCGGCCCACTCCAGCACCTCGGCGAGACCGCCCTCGGCGCCGCCCGCGGCTCCGGCGTACTTGCGCACCAGGTGCGCCAGCACCGCGCGGCGCTCCTCCACCGCGGCCAGCCGGGCCGGGTCCGCGTCCAGGTCGTCCGCGTAGCCGGCCAGGTCGCCGGCGATGTCGCCGAGCAGGTAGCCGACCTCGCCCAGCCGGTCGGCCAGCGCCGCCAGCCTGGGGTCGTGGTGGCGCACCGACTCCATCGCCCGCCGGGCCTGCGCCAGCAGGGTCCCGGCGTCCACCGCGTCCGGGTCGGAGGGCTCGCCGGCCAGCGCCGCGTGCGCCTGGTTGGCCGCGGAGGACAGCGCGTCGGCGTGACCGAGCCGCTCGGACTCCGCCGCCAGCTCCAGGTCCTCGCCGGCCAGCGGCTCCGCCGCGGCGACCTCGTCCAGGCCGAAGCGCAGCAGGTCGGCCTCCTGGGCCCGCTCCCTGACCCGGGTGGTCAGCTCCTCCAGCCGCGCGGTCACCTCGCGCAGCCTGCGGAAGGCGGTCTGGTACTCCACCAGCGGCAGCGCCACCGGGTCGCCGGCGTAGCGGTCCAGCGCGCCGCGCTGCCGGGCCGGCTGCAGCAGCCGCTGCTGGTCGGTCTGGCCGTGCACCGCGATCAGGTCCTCGCCCAGCGAGGCCAGCAGGCTCATCGGCACCGAACGCCCGCCGACGTGCGCCCGCGAACGCCCCTCCGCGGAGACGGTACGGCTGATCAGCAGCGCGCCGTCGTCGAGCTCGGCGCCCGCCTCGGCAGCGCGCTGCGCGGCCGGGGAGCCGACCGCGTCGGCGACCCGCCCCTCCACCACGGCCCGCTCGGCGCCGTTGCGCACCAGGGCCGGGTCGGCCTTGCCGCCGAGCAGCAGCCCCAGGCTGGTGACCACCATGGTCTTGCCCGCCCCGGTCTCACCGGTCACCACGGTGAATCCGGGCGACAGCTCGACCACAGCGTCCTCGATCACGCCCAGCGCCCGTATCCGCATCTCCTCCAGACGGGGGCGCTCTACGCCGTTGACCTGCACCTTGTCCTCTCGGTGAGCGCTCACTGGCCCCTCTGGGGGAAATCCTGGGGAGCCCGCGCTCCCGTCCACGTCCGTATCACGACCCCATGACGGGTTGCCCTGAGCCTAGTGGCCTGACCCGTCCGAGCGAAGCGGGGACCGCCCCGTTCACCCGCCCTTGGGCCTCAGCGCTGCGCCGCTCCGCGCCAACCCGTCACCGGCAGTGCGAACTTGGCGACCAGCCGGTCGGTGAAGGGGGCCCGGTGCAGCCGGGCCAGCCGGACCGGGATCGCGCCCCTGCGGACCTCCACCCGGGCCCCGGCCGGCAGCTCCACGGTGCGCCGCCCGTCGCACCACAGCACCCCGTTGGGCGTCTTCGCCTGCACCTCGACGGCCAGCACCGAGTGCGGCGAGGTCACCAGCGGCTTGGCGAACAGCGCATGGGCGCTGATCGGCACCATCAGCAGCGCCTCGACCTCCGGCCACACCACCGGGCCGCCGGCCGAGAAGGCGTAGGCGGTCGATCCGGTGGGCGTCGCGCAGACCACCCCGTCGCAGCCGAAGGTGGACACCGGGCGCCCGTCCACCTCGGTCACCACCTCGATCATGCGTTCGCGGGATGCCTTCTCGACGGAGGCCTCGTTGAGCGCCCAGTCGGTGTGCACCACCCGGCCGTCCGTTCGAACGACCACGTCCAGGGTCATCCGCTCCTCGACCTCGTAGTCGCTGTCCACCACCCGCTCGACCACCTTCTGCAGGTCGTCGCGCTCCACCTCGGCCAGGAAGCCCACCCGCCCGAGGTTCACCCCGAGCATCGGCACCCCAGACTCCCGGGACAGTTCGGCGCCGCGCAGCAGCGTGCCGTCGCCGCCGAGCACCAGCACCAGCTCGCAGCCCCTGGCCGCACCCGGACCGACCGCCACCGTCTCCACCTGCGCCGGGTAGCCCATGTCGGGCGCCTCCTCGGCCAGTACCCGCAGCTTGATGCCGGCCTTGGAAAGCCCCTCCACCAGGCACTCGACGCTCTGCAGGGCCTCCTCGCGGCCGGTGTGCGCGAGCAGGAAGACGGTACGGTCGCTCATCTGAACCTCCGGCGCCGGACGGGACGTCCTCGGCCCGGTCGGCGCTCCCCCTCTGATGCGGGCAAGTCGCGGTCAAGTGCAGTGCTCCGACCTTACCTTCTGCGCTCCGGCGCACCCGGAAGCCCAGCCCCAGGAGCCCCTCCGGTGGACTGCCGTTCACTCCGGCGAATCCCGCTGTAACCCGTGTGTTAATTCCCGGAGTAGAAACGTCGCACCCGAGCTCCCGATCAATTCCGCTGCCCTACGCTTCCCATGGGAACCGAGGGGGATCCCGTTTTCCAGGCCCGGGGGGGCTCGTATGGTCGAGTTGCGCCGCCATTCCCGTTTTTCCCGTTCACCCGAACGCATACTGACCGGGCTGCTCTCGGTTCTCGTGCTGGTGCTCGCACTCGGTCTGGCGAATGCCAGGCCGGCGCACGCCTCGGCCAATCTGGTGGTGAATCCCGGATTCGAGCAGCTGGGCTCCGGAAACTGGCCGGTCTGCTGGGAGCAGTCCGGTTGGGGCAGCAACACCGCGGCCTTCTCGGTCAGCAGCCAGTCCAACACCGGCAGCCACGCCATGCAGATCACCATGACCGCCGCCGGCACCGGCGACCGCAAGGCGATGATGACCGAGAACAGCTCCTGCGCCCCGGCGGTCACCCCCGGACACCAGTACCTGCTCGGCCTGGACTACATGACCAGCACACCGGACTCGGTGGTCACCATGTTCCGGCACGACACCCAGAACGGCTGGCAGTACTGGACCGACCTGAAGACCCTGCCGGTGTCCGCGACCTACGCGCAGACCAGCGTGGAGACCCCGGCGATCCCGGCCAATACCGACATGGTGACCTGGGGCGTGTCCATCTACGGCGTCGGCACCCTGGTCACCGACGACTACACCATGTACGACGCGACCGCCGCCGTGACCGGTACCGGCTGCAGCGCCGGCACCGCCTGCACCGCCGGGGTCTGGCAGACGCTGCCGTTCAACTCGCCGGTCCGCTCCATCCACGTGGTGCTGCTGAAGAACGGCAAGATCCTGATGGTGGCCGGCTCCGGCAACGACCCCAACGCCTTCGCGGCCGGCACCTTCACCTCCGCCGTCTACGACCCGGTGGCCGAGACCTTCCAGGTCATCCCCACCCCCTCGGACATGTTCTGCTCCGGCCACGTCCAGCTCGCCAACGGCGACGTGCTGATCCTGGGCGGCAACGCCGCCTACCCCGCCGCCGACGGCAGCCACGGCTACGAGGGCCTCAACTCCTCGTACCTGTTCGACCCGGACACCAACACCTACGTCAAGGTCAACAACCTCAACGACGGCCACTGGTACCCCTCGGCCACCGAACTGGGCAACGGCGACGTGCTCGCCTTCGGCGGGCTCAAGGCCGACTCCACCGGCTCGGTGACCGCCGAGTACTTCTCCGCCGCGAGCAACTCCTGGCTGCCGCTGAACCAGGTCAACCAGACCTGGTCGTACTGGGGCCTGTACCCGGCGATGATCCTCCGTCAGGACGGCACGCTCTTCTACACCGGCAGCCACGTCTTCGGGAACAACATCTCCGGCACCGGCTCCGACCTGTACAACTACACGACCAACACGATCACCTCGGTCAGCGGGCTGCAGGACAAGGACAACCGGGACCAGTCGATGTCGGTGCTGCTGCCGCCGGCGCAGAACCAGGAGGTGCTGACCGTCGGCGGCGGCAACGTCAGCACCAACGTCGACGCCAACCGGGACACCGACCTGATCAACCTCTCCGCAGCCACCCCGACCTACACCGCCGGGCCGCAACTGCCGCAGGGGACCGTCACCGGCGGCGCGACCGAGACCGGCACCCAGGGCAAGATGTACGTCTCGCTGGTGGTGCTGCCCAACGGCAAGGTGCTGGAGACCGGCGGCGGCCTGCACGACCGCGAGGACCCGGTCTACGAGGCGTCGATGTACGACCCGATCGCCAACACCTTCACCCCGGTCGCCGCCGACCAGGTGCCGCGCACCTACCACTCCTCGGCCTTCCTGCTGCCCGACGGCCGGGTCATGGCGATCGGCAACAACCCCGGCGACGGCAGCTTCGACATGCGGGTCTCGGTCTACTCGCCGCCCTACCTGTTCGACGGGGCCCGGCCGCAGATCACCTCCGTCGGCTCGACCGAGTGGCACTACGGCTCCACCCAGACCGTCACCGTCGACCGGACCGTCGGCACCGCCGAACTGATCCGGCCCGCCGCGGTCACCCACTCCTCCGACCCCAACCAGCGCTACGTCGCCCTGCCGGTCACCGCCAACGGCAACACCCTGAGCCTCAACGTCACCAGCAACCCCAACCTCGCCCCGCCCGGCTGGTACATGCTCTTCGTCACCGACGCCAACGGGGTTCCCTCCGTAGCCACCTGGGTGCATCTGACATGACGACCCGAAACGTGCGCACCCGCGCCCTGCTCGCCGGCGGCGCCCTGGCCGCCGCGACCACGATCCTGCTGGGACTCCAGGCCGCCGACGGCGCCTCCGCCGACGGGCACCGGGTCCGGCACCTGGCCGTCCCGCTGACATCCGGGCCGCCGGCCGTCCACGTCCCGCAACCGGGCGGCAGCGGCGGCCGGGTGATCCCCAACCGGAGCGGCCCGTCCAGGGTCCCGGTCCCGGCCAACGTCGACGGCTGCGACCACGACTACGGCACCACCAACCAGTGCGTGCCCTGGAGCATCCAGGGCGCCACCACCGCCGCCCGCTGCGACTGGCTGACGGCACACGGCTTCGGCCCGCTGAAGGTCTACGGCAAGGACCGTCAGCACCTCGACAGCAACAAGGACGGGACGGCCTGTGGCAGCGGCGACCGCACACCTGCGTGAGGGCCTGGCCCTCGCCGCCGGCTGCGCCCTGCTCACCGCCTGCGCGGCCACGGCTGCGCCGACGGTGCGTCAGCAGGCGGCAGCGGGCGGCCCGATCGCCGTGGCCACCGCACCGGCCGCGCCCAGCGGCGCCTGGCCCTACTACGGCACCCGGATCGAACCGACCGTGGCGCTGCCGTCCTTCCAGCTCACCGACACCGGCGGCAAGCCCTACCGGCCCAGCACCCGCGCGGCCGGACGGATCGTCACCCTCTTCTTCGGCTACACCGCCTGCCCCGACGAGTGCCCCACCACCATGGCCGACATCGCCGCCGCCCTGCGGCGGCTCCCGGCGGCGGTCCGGGCCCGGGTCACCACGCTCTTCGTGACTCTGGACCCGGCCCACGACACCCCTGCGGTGCTGCGCAGCTGGCTGGACGACTTCGACACCGGCTTCGTCGGCCTCAGCGGACCGGTCGCCGTGGTGGACCGGGACGCCCTCTCGCTGGGCGTCCCCGCCCAGCCGCCGAGCAAGGACGCGGCCGGGACCCGCACCGTCGAGCACGGCACCCAGACGCTGGTCTTCGGCCCGGACGGCACCGCCCGCTTCGTCTGGAGCCCGACGACCACCGTCGCCGACATCGTCCATGACCTGAATGTGCTGGCCGGATGACTTGAATCCATTAGTGGATATTTCGGCCCGGTAGCCGGTCCGTAAAAGCCCTGCTTTCCGCCGCCGTTGCTGCTCCGACTGCGCTCTACTGGTAGTACCGGGAAATCCGGAATTCGAAACACCGCACTGACGCATTACCACTCCGGGGGGAAGTGAATGGTCAGTTCCATCTTTATGCTGCTGGTGTCCGCCACGCTTTTCTGCATGTCCGCGCTGACACTCTGGTGGATGCTGCACGCCTGGCGCACACCCGAAATACTCGAAGGCACCCGCTTCGTCCCCAGCGACGGCGCGCACAGCCTCTCCTTCTCGCTGCTCGTCCCGGCCCGGCACGAGCAGGAAGTGCTCCGGCACACCATCGAACGGCTGCTGGAGACCGACTACCCCGACTACGAGATCCTGGTGATCGTCGGCCACGACGACCCGGAGACCGCCGAGGTGGCCGCCCGCCTCGCCGAGGAGCACCCCGAGCAGGTCCGGGTGGTCACCGACACCCACGCCGTCAAGAACAAGCCCAAGGCCCTCAACTCGGCGCTGCCGCACTGCCGCGGCCGCGTCGTCGGGGTCTTCGACGCCGAGGACCACGTCCACCCCGACCTGCTCTCCCACGTCGACCACGCCTTCCGCGGCGACGCCGACGTGGTGCAGGGCGGGGTCCAGCTGATCAACTTCCACTCCAGCTGGTACAGCCTGCGCAACTGCCTGGAGTACTTCTTCTGGTTCCGCAGCCGGCTGCACCTGCACGCCAGCCGCGGCTTCATCCCGCTCGGCGGCAACACCGTGTTCGTCCGCACCGAGGTGCTGCGCCAGGCCGGCGGCTGGGACGAGCAGTGCCTGGCCGAGGACTGCGACCTGGGCGTGCGGCTCTCCTCGCAGGGCGCCAAGGTGGTGGTCGCCTACGACTCGGCGATGGTCACCCGCGAGGAGACCCCGGACACCCTCTACGGGCTGCTGCGCCAGCGCACCCGCTGGAACCAGGGGTTCCTCCAGGTCTACCGCAAGAAGGACTGGAAGCAGCTGCCCACCGTGCGCCAGCGGCTGCTGGCCCGATGGACCCTCAGCACCCCCTTCCTGCAGGCCTTCTCGGGCGTGGTCATCCCCCTGGACGTGGCACTCGCCCTCTTCGGGCACCTGCGGGTCTCGGTGGCACTGGCCTCCTTCCTGCCGGTGGTGCCGACCCTGGCGACCTTCGCCTTCGAGGCGGTGGCCCTGCACGACTTCGGCCTGCAGTACGGGCTGCGGGTGCGGCCCTGGCACTACGTCAAGTTGATCGTCGGAGGCCCCTTCTACCAGGTCGTGCTGGCCGCCGCGGCACTGCGCGCGGTCTGGCGCGAGGGCCGCGGGCAGCGCGGCTGGGAGCTCACCCGGCACGTCGGCGCACACCTCACCGAGGGCGCGTAGCAGCACCCCAGAGAAGAGAGGAAGGTTCCATGACCACCGTTCTGGACACCCTCGCCGGCGCAGCCACCACCGAGGCCCCGGCCCCCGCGGCACCCTCCCGGCGGCGCCGGGACCTGTGGACCGCGCTCGCGGTCACCCTGCCGGTCCTGATCGTCCAGGCCTGGAACATCACCGGCTACCCCACCGTCAGCGACGACGAGGGCACCTACCTGGCCCAGGCCTGGTCGGTCCAGCACTGGCACGGCCTGGCCCCCTACACCTACTGGTACGACCATCCACCGCTCGGCTGGATCCAGATCGCCATGCTGTCCTGGCTCCCGGCCCTCTTCAGCTCCCCGGCGCACCTGTTCACCGCGGAGATGCGGGTGGTGATGATCCCGGTCACCGCCGCCTGCTGCCTGCTGCTGTTCGTGCTGGCCCGGCGGCTCGGGCTGGCCCGCTGGGCGGCCGGGCTCGGGGTGCTGCTGTTCGGCCTGTCGCCGCTGTCGGTGGGCCTGCAGCGGGAGCTGTTCCTGGACAACTTCGCGGTGCTCTGGATGCTGGCCGCGCTGGTCCTGGCCGCCTCACCGCGCCGGCACCTGTGGCACCACATCAGCTCGGGCCTGGCCGCCGGCGCCGCGGTGCTCTCCAAGGAGACCATGCTGGTGGCGCTGCCGGCGCTGGTGCTGCTGCTCTGGCAGCGCAGCGACCGCACCACCCGGAAGTTCTCGCTGGTCGGCTTCGGCTCCGCGTTCGCCCTCACCGTCGCCCAGTACCCGCTGTACGCACTGCTCAAGAACGAGCTGCTGCCGGGCACCGGCCATGTCTCGCTGTGGGGCGGCATCGCCTTCCAGCTCGGCCGGGCCGGATCCGGGTCACTGCTGACCTCGGGGACCGGCTCCAACCAGACCCTCAACTCCTGGCTCTACTACGACCACGTGCTGATCGTGGCCGGGCTGGCGGCTGCCGTCGCGATGGTCGCCTCCCGCCAACTGCGCGCCGTGGCCTGCGCCGTACTGCTGTTCACGGCCGTGGCGGTGCGCCCCGACGCGGGCTACCTGCCGGCCATGTACATCATCCAGGTGCTGCCGTTCCTGGCCCTGTGCATCGCCGCCACCGCCCAGGTCCTGGTCCGCACCGGACTGCACGCCTTCCCCCGGGTCGGCCTGCGCCCGGTGCGCTGGGCGGCGGTCGGCGCGGTCGCCGTCCTCGCCGCCGGATACGTCGTCCCGCACTGGTACGAGGGCGACCGCACCGCCGTCACCGCCGACGCCAACGCCCAGTACGACCGCGCCGTCCAGTGGATCCGCGCGGACATCCCCGACCCGGCCCGCACCCGGATCGTGGTGGACGACGCGATGTGGCTGGACCTGGTCCACGACGGCTTCAAGCCCGGCACCGGCGTCATCTGGTTCTACAAGGTCGACCTCGACCCCGCTGTCGCCCACGGCTTCCCCAAGGGCTGGCGCAGCCTGGACTACATCGTCTCCACCCCCACCCTCCGGCAGGACCCCAACAGCCTGCCCACCGTGGAGCAAGCGCTCACGCACTCCACCGTCATCGCCTCCTTCGGCAGCGGGACGAACCTGATCCAGATCCGAAAGATCGACAAGTCTTCCTGATCGGCCCAGCCTCCTGACAGAACGCCAGAAGGGTCCATCCCATGACCTCCGAGACCTCGCACACCCCCGGCGCCGCCGGCACCCCCGCCTTCACCGTGCTCATCCCGACCTACAACGAACGCGAGAACGTCCCCGAGCTGCTGCGCCGCCTGGTCGCCGCGCTGCTCCCGGCCGACCGGCCGCAGGACGCCCCGGTACCGCGGTTGCTGTTCGTCGACGACGGCAGCGACGACACCGCGCAGTTGCTCACCGCGGCCGCCGACGACTGCCCGCTGCCCATCACCGTGCTGCACCGCGACGTCCCCGAGGGCGGGCTGGGCGGCGCCATCGTGGCCGGCCTGCGCCAGGTCTGCGACGGCGGCGGCGACTGGGCCGTGGTGATGGACGCCGACCTGCAGCACCCGCCGAACCTGGTCCCGGAGCTGGTCGCCACCGGCCGCCGGGAACGCGCCGACCTGGTGGTGGCCAGCCGCTACCTGGAAGGCGGCAGCAGGCAGGGCCTGGCCGACCGCTACCGGCTGGTGGTGTCCGGCGCCTCGACCCTGCTGGCCAAGGGGGTCTTCCCGCTGGAACTGCAGGGCATCAGCGACCCGATGAGCGGCTTCTTCGCGCTGCGCACCGCAGCCGTGGACCCCGCCGAACTGCGGCCGCTGGGCTACAAGATCCTGCTGGAGCTCGCGGTCAGGTCCCGGCCGCGCCGGGTCGCCGAGGTGCCGTACCACTTCGGCGAACGCTTCGCCGGGGAGTCCAAGTCCTCGCTGCGCGAGGGCCTGCGCTTCCTGCGGCACCTCACCGGGCTGCGGTTCTCCACCCCGGGCGGCCGGGCCCTCGCCTTCGGCCTGATCGGCCTCAGCGGAGTGCTGCCCAACCTGGGTCTGCTGCACCTGCTGACCCAGGCTCACATGCACTACCTGCCGGCCGAAGTACTGGCCAACCAGGCGGCGCTGGCCTGGAACTTCGCCCTGCTGGAGGCCACCGTCTTCCGCAGCCGGCGGCACCGGCACTGGGCCAGCCGCACGGCCAGGTTCTGGGCGCTCGGCAACGCCGACCTGCTGCTGCGCATCCCGCTGCTGGCGCTGCTGGTCAGCGGCCTGGGCATGGGCGTGCTCTGGGCGACCGCGCTGACCCTGGTGGCCTCGTTCGCGGTGCGCTTCCTGATCGCCGAGCGGTCCATCTACGTCCCGCACCGCGAGGCCCCGCGCACCCCGGCGGCCGCCTCCGCACCGCTGCCCGTGCCCGACCTGGCCACCGCCGAGTGACCGGTCGGCCACTCACCGGCTGACGGGCTACTGGGGGCCCTGCTCCACGGCCCGGCGGGCATCCGCCGGGTCCAGGGGCGGGGCGTCCCGGCGGAACCACAGGAAGTACTCGACATTGCCGGAGGGCCCGGGCAGCGGGCTCGCGGTCACCCCGCGCACGCCGAGCCCCACCTCGGCGCCCTGCCCGGCCACCTTCTCGATCATCTCCTGGCGCAGCTGCGGACTGCGGACCACCCCGCCGCTGCCCAGCCGCTCCTTGCCCACTTCGAACTGCGGCTTCACCATCAGCACCAGATCGCCCTCCGGCGCGGTGCAGCGCGCCAGCGCGGGCAGCACCAGCCCTAGCGGGATGAACGACAGATCGCTCACCACCAGGTCCACCGGCACCCCGTCGAGCTGATCCAGGGTCAGCTCCCGGACGTTGGTCCGGTCCATCACGGTCACCCGGTCGTCGCTCTGCAGCGACCAGGCCAGCTGGCCGTAGCCGACGTCCACCGCCAGCACCCGGTCCACCCCGGCGCGCAGCAGCACATCGGTGAACCCGCCGGTGGACGCGCCGGCGTCCAGGCAGCGGCGGCCCTCGACGACCAACCCCTCGGGCCGGAACACCTCCAGCGCGCCGGCCAGCTTGTGGCCGCCCCGGGAGACGTAGTCGGGGTCGTTGTCGTCCTTCGCCACCACCACCGCCGCAGCGGTCTCCACCTGGGTGGCCGGCTTGGTCGCCGTCGTCCCGCCCACGGAGACCCGCCCCGCGGCGATCAGCTCGCTGGCGTGCTCCCGCGACCGGGCCAGCTTGCGGCGGACCAGCTCTGCGTCCAGACGGCGTCGTGCGACTGCCACGTGCGGTTCAGCTCCTGCGGTTCGAATCGGTGCCGAGCGGGTGCGGCTCGGCGTCCAGCGCGTTCAGGGTGTCACGAAGCGTCCGGTGCACGCTCTCGTAGACCCCGGCATGCGCCTCCGTCGGCACCCCGTCCAACTCCGCGAGCCGCGCCAGCGCGGAGTCGACTGCGTCGTGCCCGGTCTCCAGCACCGGCTCCCGGGACTCACTCATCGCCCGCCTGCGCCTTCGGCGCCACCCGCTTCGCGGACGAGCCCACCGCGCCGGCGGTGGCCTTCTTCGCCGCAGTGGTCCGCTTCGCCGGGGTCTTCTTGGCGACGGCCTTCTTCGCCACAGCCTTCTTTGCCGGGGTCTGCTCAGTCGCGGCCGGCTCAGTCGCCGACTTCCGCACCGCCGGGGCCTTCTTCGCCGGAGCCCGCTTCACCGCGCTCCCCTTCGCGGCACCACTCGTCGCCGACACGCCCTCAGCCACGGTCTTCTTCGCCGCCACCCGCTTCGCCGCAGACCGCTTCGCGGGTACGTCCTCCGCCGCGGGCTCCTTCGCCGGGGTCTTCTCCACCACGGTGGGCTGGGCCGTGGCCTTCTTCGCTGCGACCTTCTTCGCGGGCGCCTTCGCCACCGGTGCCGGCTCCGTCACCGCCGTGCCGGCAGCCGCCTCGGCCGGCTTCCCAGCGGGGGCCTTCCGCGCCGCGGGGGTCCTGGCCGGCGCCGCCGCTGCCTCGGCGGCGACCGCCGCCTTCCGCGCGGCCGTCTTCTTCATCCCCGGCACGGCCGCGCGCCTGCGCGCCGCAGCCGCCGCGGCGTCGTCGTCCGCCGGGAGGTCCTCGTCGACGATCACCCGCACCGGTCGCACCGAGCCCGACTTCCGCCGGGGTGCCGGGAATGCCTGCTCGGCGCGCGGCCGCGCGACCCGCGGCTCCTCCTCCGGCTCCTCGGGCTCCGCCGCGGGCGCGTCCTCCCCGCCCTGCAGGTGCCGGACCTGCTGTTCCAGGAACTCCAGGACCACACCCACCTGGACCACCCCGTCACCGAGGCGGCTCCACACCTTGTCGGCCTCCGAGCGCACCACGCCGACCACCAGCTGCACCGGCTCGGGCGCCCGTTCCAGCAACTGCTCCGGACGCACCCCGCTCAGCTCCACCAGTTCCCGGGCGGCCCCCTCGGCCCTGCGCCGGACCTCCTCGGCCACGCCGACGACCCCGGTGGCAGCCCCCGCCGCAGCCTTCAGGCAATCACGCACCACGTCGCGCATCCGGCACTCCTCCTCCACACCCACGCACTCGACAGGCCCTGCACCGACGCTACCGCCTGGCCGTCCCCCGTCGCGCACTCAGCGCGCCCCGGGCTGCGGTAGCGTCGGACGCACCCAGCACCCATCCCGCACCTCAGGAGCACAGCGCACCATGGCCACCCCCGCCGAGTGCCGCGCGGCACTGGACCAGCTCAGCCGCAACCTCGGCAAGGCCGAAGGCGACGTCCGCACCGCCGCGTCCCTGGACCGCTCGCTGACCTGCTGGATCACCGACCTGGACCTCACCTTCTCGGGGCGGCTGCGGGACGGCAGCATCACCGAGGTGACCGAGGCCCCCGGCCGTCCGGCCGAGCGGGCCCAGATCCGGCTGTCGATGTCCGGCGACGACCTGGTCGCCCTGGTCGACGGCAAGCTGAACTTCGCCTCGGCCTGGGCCACCGGCCGGGTCAAGCTGGAGGCGGGCATCCGCGACCTGCTCCAGCTCCGCAAGCTGCTCTAGGCGTCCCCGACCGGCCTCAGAGACCCAGCGAGGCCAGCGCCTCGCGCCACTTCGGGGTCGACCCGCCGGGTGCGTCCGCCGCCGCCCAGGCCGCCGCGCACAGCGCCCGCAGCCCGTCGTAGCGGTCCTCCCCGCGCTCGGCGAGGACCAGGGCACCGTCCCGCAGCTCCACCGTCCAGCCGCCGCAGCGGTACGAACCGCCGTCCCCGGCGCTGAGCTCGGGCTGCACCCGCAGCAGCCCGCGCAGGTCCGCCGCCAGATAGGTCGGACGGTACTTCGCCGGGGCCTCCGGCAGCTCCTCGGGCCTGCTGACGCCGGTGAACACCAGCAGGCTGTCGACACCGCCGTTGTAGGCGCCCTCGATGTCGGTGTCGAGCCGGTCCCCCACCACCAGCGGCCGCTTCGCCCCGGTGCGGATCACCGTCTCCCGGTGCATCGGCGGCAGCGGCTTGCCGGCCACCTCCGGCTCCACCCCGGTCGCCGTC
Organism: Streptacidiphilus jeojiensis; assembly: GCF_042510965.1. Lineage (NCBI taxonomy): Bacteria > Bacillati > Actinomycetota > Actinomycetes > Kitasatosporales > Streptomycetaceae > Streptacidiphilus > Streptacidiphilus jeojiensis. The sequence continues at coordinate 5,154 of NZ_JBEUKS010000015.1, read as the reverse complement.
CGCACGGCCGCGACCAGCGTGCCGTTGCCCGGCGCGGTGCCGCGCGCGGTCGGGATGGTCAGGTCGGTGTTGGAGGCCACCCACGGCAGGCCGCTGGCGACCGCGTAGGAGGCCTCGGCCAGCTGCTGCCAGCCCACCGTCGCGTCATAGCCCTGCACCACCGCGGCCGGGCCGTCGTCCAGCGAGCGCACCGGGCGCAGCCCGTGCTCCCGCACCGCCTCCAGCAACCCCTCGCCGCCGACGACCAGCACCGCCGCGCCGGCCGGCACCTTCCCGGCAACGACCCGGGCCGCCGCCTGCGCCGAGGTGATCACGTCCTCCGGCTCGGCGGCGACGCCCAGCTCGGTCAGGTGCTCGGCGACGGCCTTGGGCGTGCGCGAGGCGTTGTTGGTCACATAGGCCAGCCGCATCCCGGCCGCACGGGCCTCCGCGAGCGACTCCACCGCGTGGTCGATCGCCCGGGGCCCGGCGTAGACGACTCCGTCCAGGTCCAGCAGGGCCGTGTCATAGGCCCGGTACAGCGGCTGGTCTGCGTGCTCAGACATGGATCGGTGTCTTCCTACTCGTCCTGATGATGCTCTTGGTCCTGCTGGTCCTGCCCGTGCTCTGCCCCGACCGTACCGAACCCGCCGGCCCGCGCCTTCAGCGTCGCCCGTGTCTGGCGCAGCGCGGCCCGGTAGTGGGCGGCCTCCGGGCGCATCGCCACCGCGAGCGCCAGGTGCACCGCCGACTCCTCGAAGTCCCCGGTCCGGGCCGCCGCCAGCCCCCAGCCGAACTGGGCGTAGTCGTCGGACGGATCCGCCAGCGCCACCTCCCGGAAGCTCTCCAGCGCCGCGGCGTACGAACCGGCGTCGAACTGGGCCCTGGCCAGCGACTCCCGGATCGCCGCCGAGCCGGGCTCCGCCGCGGCGGCCCGGCTCAGCAACTGCTGCGCGGCCCCCGGATGGCCCCCGGCCAGCAGGGCGCTGCCGCGCCGGAACCACTCGTAGACATCACCGCTCGGTGCACCTTCGTCACTGCGTGCACGTTCCCTCATCGCGCCCTCCGATGATCAGGCAACCAGGCATACCCGATTAACATGCCCAGAGTGAGAGCAGTCAGTGCAGACGACTCAGGAGATTTCCGCCCCGGCGACGATGCCCGCGGTTGGGGTGATGCCGGACGGGTGGCCGCGGCCGGGCTGTCGCTGGCCCCGTTCCGGGGGCTGCGCTACGACCCGGAGAAGGTCAGCTCCCTGGCCGCCGTCACCTCCCCGCCCTACGACGTGGTGGACCCGGACGGACGCCTCCGCCTGGAGACCGGCGACCCGCACAACATCGTCCGGCTGATCCTGCCCCGCCCGCAGCCGACCGCCGAGAGCGGCTACCGCCAGGCCGCCCGCCTGCTCACCGAGTGGCAGCGCACGGGCGTGCTCGTCCCCGACCGCGCGCCCGCCCTCTACGTCTACGAGCAGCACACTCCGCCCGAGGACGGCGACCCGGGCAGCGGCACCCTGCAGCGCGGCCTGATCGGCGCGCTGGCCCTCAGCGAGCCGGGCGCCGGAGTGGTGCTCCCGCACGAGGACGTGATGCCGCAGCCGGTCGCCGACCGGGTCGGCCTGATGCGCACCACCAAGGCCAACCTGGAGCCGCTGCTGCTCACCTACCGCGGCGACGGCAGCGCCGCCGACGTGGTCGAACGCGCCGCGTCCGGCCCCCCGCTGCTGACCACCACGACCCTCGACGGCACCACCCACCGGCTCTGGTCCGTCACCGCCGAGGCCGACCTGGCCGCCGTCAGCACCGACCTGGCCACCTGCCGGGCCCTGATCGCCGACGGCCACCACCGCTGGGCCATGTACCTGCGCCTCCAGGGCGAGTACCGGCACCTCGCCAACAGCCCCTGGGACCGCGGCCTGGTGCTGCTCGTCGACACCGCCCGCTACCCGCTGCGGGTCCGCGCCATCCACCGGGTACTGCGGCAGCTCCCGGTGGACAAGGCCCTCTCCGCCCTCGACGGCGCCTGGTCGGTCGGCCTGGTGGAGGACGGCACCCAGCAGGGCGCGCTCGCCGCCCTGGCCGACGCCAAGGCAGCCGGGCTGAACGCCTTCGTCCTCGCCGGCGACGGCGGCTTCCACCTGGTCACCGGGCCGGACGAGGAGACGCTGCGCGCGGCGGTCCCCGACGACCGCCCCGAGGAGTACCGCCGACTGGACGCCACCGTGCTGCACTCGGTGCTCCTGGACCGGGTCTGGCACGTCCCGGACGCCCCCGAGCACATCGGCTACCTGCACGACACCGCAGCCGCCGTCCGCGAGGCCGAGCGCGGCGGGGGCACCGCGGTGCTGCTCCACCCCGTCGACGAGGGAGTGGTCCGCCGGCTGGCCGAACAGGGCGTCACCATGCCCAGGAAGTCCACCTCCTTCGGCCCCAAGCCGGCCACCGGACTGGTCCTGCGCAGCCTGCTGGTCCGCTGAGCGCCTGAAGGCCCGTCAACTGAGAACGGCTGTGGCCCGGAACCAGAGACCTCCTGGTTCCGGGCCACAGCCGGTGGATCAGTCCCGATCGCTCTCGGGCTCCAGGAAGGGACGCTCGGCGGACGGGCTACTGAAGCCCTCCTCCTCGTCCTCTTCCTCGTCGTCCTCGTAGTAGTCCTCGCCGTCGCCCTGGGCGAACTCGGCGTCGTCCTCCGCGTCGCCGTCGTCGTCCACCTCGACGACGATGCCGGTCTCGTCCTCGTCGTCCTCGTCCTCGTCGTCCTCGTCCTCGTCGTCCACCTCGACGTCGGGGTCGAGGGCGTCGACGAACTCGATGCCGTCCAGCTGCGCCAGGCGCTCGGCCGCGTTGGTGCTGCCGTCCTGGTCGGCCTCAACCGCCTTGGCGAACCAGTCGCGAGCCTCGTCCTCACGCCCGGCGCCGATCAGCGCGTCGGCGTAGGCGTAGCGCAGCCGGGCCGTCCAGGGCTGCACCGAGTGCGAGCCGAGCTCGGGGCACTCCAGCGTCACCACGGCGGCGTCGAACTGCTCCATGTCGCTGCGGGCACCCGCGGCGACCAGGCGCATCTCGATCTGCCCGGCCTTGTCCAGCTGCTTCACCTCGGGCGCGCCGGCCATCTCCAGCGCCCGCTCCGGCCGACCGAGACCGCGCTCGCAGTCGGCCATGACCGGCCACAGCTCCGCCGACCCGGTCATCCGCCGAGACGCACGGAACTCCGTCAGCGCCTCCGAGTAGCGCTCAGTGACGTAGGACGCGAAGCCGGCCGCCTCGCGCACCGCCGCGACCCGAGACGCCAGCCGCAGGGCGACGCGCGAGTACGCGTACGCCTCCTCCGGCTCGCTGTCGAGCAGCCGCGCGACCATGACCAGGTTCTTGGCCACGTCCTCGGCGAGCGTCTTCGGCAGGCTCATCAGCTCCTGGCGGACATCGCCGTCGATCTCCTGCCCGGTGACGTCCTCGTCGATCGGCAGCCGCCGAACCGGCTCACTGCGCCGATCGTCCCCATGCCCGCGGTTCTCGAACCGCCCACCACCGGACGACCCACGGTCGTCCCGACGCGGTCCGCGGTCATCGCGGTTGAAGCCACCGCCACGGGGACGGTCGTCCCGGTCACGGCTGTAGCCACCGCCGGAGGGGCGGTCGTCACGACGGGGGCCGCGGTCGTCCCGGTTGAAGCTGCGCGGACGATCGTCCCGGTTGAACCCACCACCGGACGGACGGTCATCCCGACGCGGCCCACGGTCATCCCGATTGAAGCCGCCACCACGGGGACGGTCATCACGGTTGAAGCCACCACTGGAGGGACGGTCATCACGACGGAACCCACCACCGGACGGACGATCGTCACGTCGCGGTCCGCGGTCGTCGCGGTTGAAGCCACCGCCACGGGGACGGTCGTCCCGGTCGCGACTGTAGCCACCGCCGGAGGGGCGGTCGTCACGACGGGGGCCGCGGTCGTCCCGGTTGAAGCTGCGCGGACGATCGTCCCGGTTGAACCCACCACCGGACGGACGGTCATCCCGACGCGGCCCACGGTCGTCACGGTTGAACCCACCGCCACGGGGACGGTCATCACGGTTGAAGCCACCGCCCGAGGGACGGTCATCACGACGGAACCCACCACCGGACGGGCGATCGTCACGTCGCGGGCCACGGTCGTCACGGTTGAAGCCCCCACCACGGGGACGGTCGTCCCGGTTGAAACCACCGCCCGAGGGACGGTCGTCGCGACGCGGGCCGCGGTCGTCACGGTTGAAGCCCCCACCACGGGGACGGTCGTCCCGGTTGAACCCACCGCCCGAGGGTCGGTCGTCACGACGGGGGCCGCGGTCATCGCGGTTGAAGCTGCGCGGACGGTCGTCCCGGTTGAACCCACCACCGGACGGACGGTCATCGCGACGCGGGCCACGGTCGTCACGGTTGAAGCCCCCACCACGGGGACGGTCGTCCCGGTCGCGGTTGAAGCCACCGCCCGAGGGACGGTCGTCGCGGTTGTAACCACCGCCGGAGGGGCGGTCGTCCCGACGGTACCCGCCGCCGAACGACGGTCGGTCGTCGCGGCGCGGGCCGCGATCGTCACGGTTGAAGCCCCCACCACGGGGACGATCGTCACGGTTGAACCCACCGCCCGAGGGACGGTCATCCCGACGGAACCCACCACCGGACGAGGCCGGCCGGTCGTCGCGGCGCGGGCCGCGGTCGTCGCGGTTGTAGCCGCCACCGGACGGACGGTCGTCCCGACGCGGTCCGCGATCATCGCGGCTGTCGCGGTTGTAGCTACCGCCACGGGAGTCACGCCGGCCGGCGCCCGCACCCCCGGTGCCCTGCGATCCGTCACCCGAACGGCGCTCCGGGCGTCCCTGAGGGGGGTTCGACATCGACCTGACTCCTTCTGATCTACCAGCAACATCCCGGTGGCCACCGTCGAGGCACCCCACCGACTCTCATTGTCCCGCACCCGGCAGGTGCCCGCTCACGGGCTACCGGCCAGTTCAATTCGATCCTGCAAAAACACAAAAAGCCGCGGCCCCAGCGAATCGCTGGGGCCGCGGCTCTGAATGATTGTTCGGCGGCGTCCTACTCTCCCACAGGGTCCCCCCTGCAGTACCATCGGCGCTGTGAGGCTTAGCTTCCGGGTTCGGGATGTTACCGGGCGTTTCCCTCACGCTATGACCACCGA
>NZ_JBEUKS010000014.1:0-240861 GCF_042510965.1 Streptacidiphilus jeojiensis | reverse complement strand
CAGGCCGACCACGCTGCAGGTCACCGCCAACGGCGCCGGCGCCCGCGCCCGCCGCGCAGCCCGCGCCCCCACAGCAGGCCGCCCCGCCGCAGGCCCCGCAGCCGCAGGCCCAGCAGGGCGGCGCCGGTCAGATCAGGCAGATGTGGCCGCAGATCCTGGACGCGGTGAAGGGTCGCCGCCGGGTCACCTGGATGCTGGTCCAGCAGGCCCAGGTGGCCGGCTTCGACGGCAGTACGCTCCAGCTCTCGTTCGAGCACGCCGGCACCCGGGACGGATTCGTCAACGGCGGCCATGACGAGATCCTGCGGCAGGCGCTCCAGGACTCCTTCGGGATGTCCTGGCGGATCGACTGCATCATCGATCCGTCGGTGGGGCGCGGTCCGGCACCGGGTTCGGGCCCCGGGCAGGCGGCACCACAGCCGATGCAGCAGGGCGCGCCGCAGCCGCCGCAGCAGCAGTACCAGGCGCCGCCGACCCAGCAGTTCGCGCCGCCGCCGACGCAGATGACGCAGTCCGCACCTCCCGTCCTGCAGCCCTCGGCACCTGCGCAAGCGCCTGCGCAACCGTCGTCCTCGCCGCAGCCCTCGGCACCCGCGCCGGACCCGCACCCGCACCCGCTCTCACCGGACGACGAGACGATCCCCGAGGAGGAGGCCGGCTACGGCCAGGGGATGGTCTCGGGCCCGGAGCTGATCATGAAGGAGCTGGGTGCGACCGTCATCCAGGAGATCGAGCACGATCGGTGAACCCGCCGGGAGTCGAACACGTAGGCTCAGCGGGGGAGCGGCCCGCTGGATCGAGTGGGCCGACCCGGCAGTGATCAAGCAGTGACCCGGCAGCACCTCAGACAGGAGCGAACCATGTTCCCCGGTGGCGGACAGCCCGACATGCAGGCCCTGCTCCAGCAGGCCCAGCAGATGCAGCAGCAGCTTGCCCGGACCCAGGCCGAGCTGGCCGAGACGACGGTGCAGGGCACCGCGGGCGGCGGCCTGGTGCAGGCCACCGTCAGCGGCACCGGTGAGCTGAAGGCCCTGGTCATCGACCCCAAGGCGGTGGATCCGGACGACACCGAGACCCTCGCCGACCTGATCCTCGCGGCCGTGCGGGACGGCAACGCCGCCGCGCAGAAGCTCGCGGCCGAGCGGCTCGGCCCGCTGGCGCAGGGTCTCGGCGGCGGCGGGATCCCCGGTCTGCCGTTCTGAGGTCCGCCGCACCGGGGAAAGCACCGAGAAGCATCGGGAAGCATCGGGAACCAACCCCGGCGGGCGCCCCAGGACCTCCGTACGCCCCCGGCGTGAATAACGTCGGGTGTGTCGTGAGGCTGTGGAGCAGACCCCGGCCAGAGGATGATGGCACCCGTAACGGGAACGGCCATGACACCGAAAGGACAGGAGCGGAAGCGTGTACGAAGGCGTGGTCCAGGACCTCATCGACGAGTTGGGCAGGCTGCCCGGCGTCGGTCCCAAGAGCGCGCAGCGGATCGCCTTCCACATCCTGCAGTCCGATCCGGTGGACGTGCGCCGCCTCGCGCACGCGCTCAACGAGGTCAAGGAGAAGGTCCGCTTCTGCGTGGTCTGCGGCAACGTCTCCGAGTCGGAGCGCTGCCGGGTCTGCCTGGACCCGCGCCGGGACCCCGCGGTGATCTGCGTCGTCGAGGAGCCCAAGGACGTGGTCGCGGTGGAGCGCACCCGCGAGTTCCGCGGCCGGTACCACGTGCTCGGCGGGGCGATCAGTCCGATCGAGGGCGTCGGCCCCGACGACCTGCGGATCAGGGAGTTGATGACCCGTCTCGCCGACGGCGTGGTCACCGAGCTGATCCTGGCCACCGACCCCAACCTCGAGGGGGAGGCGACCGCGACCTACCTGGCCCGGCTGCTCAAGCCGATGGGCCTGCGAGTGACCCGCCTGGCCAGTGGCCTGCCGGTCGGGGGAGACCTGGAGTACGCCGACGAGGTCACCCTCGGACGGGCCTTTGAAGGGAGACGACTTCTCGATGTCTGACACCACCACCGCCACGGCGGCCCAACGATCCGAGGAACCCGACGACTTCGCGGTGCAGATCGCGGACTCGATCAACAGCTTCGTGCTGTCCGTGCACGAGATCGCCAAGGGCGACGAGCCGGGCAGTGCCATCTCCCTGCTGCTGCTGGAGGTCTCGCAGCTGCTGCTCGCGGGCGGACGCCTGGGTGCGATCGAGGACGTCCTGCCCGAGGACCGCTACGAGCCCGACACGGGGCCGGACGCGGACGAGGACGAGCTGCGCCAGAAGCTGGCCGCGCTGCTCGCCCCGATCGACGTCTACCACGAGGTCTTCGACCCCTACGGTCCCGCGGACAAGCCGGTTCCGTGCCGGATCTCCGACGACATCGCCGGTGTGGTCACCGACCTCCAGCACGGGCTGGTGCACTACCGGGCCGGCCGGGTCTCCGAGGCGCTCTGGTGGTGGCAGTTCTCCTACCTGGCCAACTGGGGCTCCAACACCACCGCCGTGCTGCGGGCCCTGCAGTCCCTGGTCGCCCACGTCCGCCTGGACAGCCCGATCGGCGCTCCGGTCGACGGCGCCGACACGGACGACGACGGCCTGACGGACGAGCAGCTGGAACAGCAGGCGGGCGAGCTGATGGCTGCCGAGCTGGGCGTCAAGGATCTCTCGTAGTCGCGGCTGCAGCCGTCGCCGGATCTGCGGTGCCCGTGGTCCCGGGCCGCAGAAACCGTGGTGATCTCGGCAGGTGAGCATCAAATCCCACCATTTGGAATACCTGGGGGGCTTTCCTGCTGCTCGTTAGACTGAGCTGACCGCGCAGTAGCAGACGTATGCCACCAGACATATGTCGCAGTACCGGAAGATTCGAGGAGCGCACGTGGGCCTTGTCGTGCAGAAGTACGGCGGCTCCTCCGTCGCTGATGCCGAGGGCATCAAGCGCGTCGCCAGGCGGATCGTCGACACCAAGAAGGCCGGCCATGAGGTCGTCGTCGTGGTGTCCGCGATGGGTGACACGACGGACGAGCTCATCGACCTCGCGGAGCAGGTGTCACCCTTCCCTGCCGGCCGCGAGCTCGACATGCTGCTGACCTCCGGAGAGCGCATCTCCATGGCCCTGCTGGCGATGGCGATCAAATCCCTCGGCCACGAGGCCCAGTCGTTCACCGGGAGCCAGGCCGGGGTCATCACCGACTCCGTCCACAACAAGGCGCGCATCATCGATGTGACGCCGGGCCGGATCCGGACCGCGCTGGACGGCGGCAACATCGCGATCGTGGCCGGCTTCCAGGGGGTGTCCCTGGACAGCAAGGACATCACCACCCTGGGCCGCGGCGGCTCCGACACCACCGCCGTCGCCCTGGCGGCCGCGCTGAACGCCGAGGTCTGCGAGATCTACACGGACGTGGACGGCGTCTTCACCGCCGACCCCCGGGTGGTCAAGCGGGCCCGCAAGATCGACGAGATCGGCTACGAGGACATGCTGGAGCTGGCCTCGTCCGGCTCCAAGGTGCTGCTCGCCCGTTGCGTCGAGTACGCCCGCCGGTACAACATGCCCATCCACGTGCGGTCGTCCTTCTCGGGGCATGTCGGCACGTGGGTCCGTAACAAGCCCACAGAAGGGGGCGAAATGGAGCACGCCATCATCTCCGGGGTCGCCCACGACACGTCGGAGGCCAAGGTCACCGTCGTCGGCGTGCCCGACAAGCCGGGCGAGGCGGCGCGGATCTTCCGTGCCATCGCCGATGCCGAGATCAACATCGACATGGTGGTGCAGAACGTCTCCGCCGCGTCCACCGGGCTGACCGACATCTCCTTCACCGCGCCCAAGACCGAGGGCCGCAAGGCCATCGAGGCGCTGGAGCGGGTACAGGAGGGCATCGGCTTCGAGTCGCTCCGCTACGACGACCAGATCGGCAAGATCTCGCTGGTCGGCGCCGGGATGCGGTCCAACCCGGGGGTCACCGCGACCTTCTTCGAGGCGCTGTCGGCGGCGAGCGTCAACATCGAGCTGATCTCCACCTCGGAGATCAGGATCTCGGTGGTGACCCGGGCCGACGACGTCAACGAGGCGGTCCGCGCCGTGCACTCGGCGTTCGGCCTGGACAGCGAGAGCGACGAGGCGGTCGTCTACGGCGGCACCGGCCGCTGAGGCAGCCGCCCGCAGCACCGGCCCGCTCCTGATCCACGGACTCTGATCCACAGACCAGGGGCGGGCTTTGTGTCGGTTGGGAGTAGGCGCTGACGCGACCGCCACCGCCCCGTACCGTTGGACCGAGCCGTTGGAACGGCACGGGACGCCATGAGCAACGACGCCGGGGAGGGCAGCGGGATGAGTGGGCTGCTGCCCTTTTGCAAGCAGAACGGCCACAACCGGCACAGCCCGTACAACCATCCAGAGAAGTTGTACGTCCAACTGTCGTGGCGCAAACAACGGGGAATGTACTCACGGTCCGGGGCGGCCTCATGACCGCGCCGTTTCCCAATGTCCGCCGCACGGTCGAGCAGGTGGTCGAGAGCGCCGTCGACCGGGCCGGGCAGGCCGCCGCAGCGGTGGCCGCCGAGGGCACCAGCGTCGACCAGCTCACCGAGACCTACCAGGCCCACTACCGTTCGCTGCTGGGCCTGGCCGCGATGCTGCTCGACGACACGGCCTCCTGCGAGGACGTGGTCCAGGAGGCCTTCATCCGGGTGCACGCCGCCCGCCGCCGGGTGCGCGACCCCGAGAAGACCCTGGCCTACCTGCGGCAGACCGTCGTCAACCTGTCCAGGTCCACGCTGCGCCGCCGGATCATGGGGCTGCGGCTGCTGCCGAAGCCGATGCCGGACATGGCCAGCGCGGAGGAGGGGGCGTACGACGCCCTGGAGCGCGACCAGTTGCGGAAGGCGCTGCGAGGGCTGCAGCGTCGGCAGCGGGAGGTGCTGGTGCTGCGCTACCTGGCCGATATGACGGAGGCCCAGGTCGCGGACAGCCTCGGCATTTCGATCGGATCAGTGAAGGCATACGGTTCGCGGGGCCTGGCGGCGCTGCGGATCGCGATGGAGAGCACGTCATGAGCACCATCAGGGACCGGAACGGGGACGCGAACGGGGACCGCGAGGGCCCGGAGTCCGGTACGGACGAGCAGCCACGGAGCATTTCGCCCCAGAACATTCCGTCGCGGGGCATTCCACCCCAGACCATTCCGTCGCAGGGCACTTCGCCCCAGAGCAGCAGCCCCGAACCTCACGCCCGGGTCCGGGTGGTCCGTCCCGGCGGGGGCATCGCCGGGGCCCCGCCGATGCCGGTCGCACCCCCCACCGCGCTTCCGCCGTGGCTGGACCCGGCCACCGCGGCCGGTCCGGCGGCGACCGGTCCGGCGGCGGGTCAGTCGGCATCAGGACCCGCAGCAGCGGGATCGTCGGCAACTGGTCCCGGGCGGGCAGGTTCCGCCGGCACCGGCCTCCGCTCGGGGGCCTCCCGCGACGCCCTCGATCCGGATCCGCATCTGGCCCCCGACGAGCGCGAGGTGCGCGAGCTGCTGCACCGTGCGGTCGGCGGGCTCCAGCCCGCTCCCGGCGCGCTGGAGCAGCTGCGCCGGGCCGTGCCCCGCCGGCGGCAGCGCCGCCGGCGGATGTACGGTTCGGCCGCCCTGACCGCGGCGGTCTGCCTGATCGGCGGTCTGGCACTGCACTCGGCGGTCGGCTCGGTGCTGTCCGTGTCGGGTCCGGAGACCGCACAGAGCTACGGGAACACCGCCAACGACCACACCGCCTCGGGCGGAGCCGGGATCAGTTCCAGCCCCAGCTACTCGTCGCTGCTGCCCCCGAGCCTGGGCTCCGGCGGATCGCTCGGTGGCGGCACCTCGGGGATCGGCAGCACCAACGCCGTCTCCCCGGTACCGGGCTCCCCGGGCAGCGGACAACTGCAGCCGTCCGGCCACGCCTCGGGCAACCGGGGCTCCGTCACCGCCCCCTCCCCCGGCGCCCCGACCCTGCCGCCGTCCCCCACCCTCACCGGCGCCTCGTCGCTGGCGGCCTCGGCATCGGCCGCCGCCACCCCCGAGTGCCTCCAGTCCCAGCTCGGGTCGGGCTCCGCGACCGTCGGCGCCGCGGACTCCTCCGGGATCGTCTACGGCACCTTCCTGGTCACCAATGTCTCCGCGAAGACCTGCGTGGTCTCGCAGCCGGGCACGGTCGCGGTGCTGTCGGTCAGCGGCACCGACCCGTCCTGGATCACCGTCACCCAGCACACCGCGACCGACCCGGCCGGCGGCCTGCCCGCCCCGGACCCCACCCCGGCGCCGGTGCTGCTGGCCCCGGGGAAGTCGTACGCGGTCGGCTTCGCCTGGGTGCCGACGACCGGTGCGGGCGCGCCGAGCTGTGCCACCGCCAGTCCCAGCGCCTCGGCTTCGACCGCCGGGACCACCAGCGGTGACACCGCAGCGCTGGGCACGGGTTCGCAGTCGAACGACCCCACCGGCACCACCGGGCAGCCATCGGTGGTGCTCGGGCACACCCCCGGTGTCGGGGGCAGCGCGGTGTCGGTGGTCGTGCCGAACGCCTGCGCCGGCACGGTCTACCGGACGGCGCAGCTGGCCACAGCGGGCTGAGCGCACAGTCGGGGGCCGGTCGGAGCGGCCGCGGCCGCTCTGGTTACCGTGGTGTGGTGCTGCAACAACGAACGATGGGATTCCTGCTTACCCCCCGCTGGCTGGGCATCAACCTGTTCGCCCTGGTGGCGATTCCGGCGTGCATCTGGCTCGGCGTCTGGCAGCTGGGCCGTTTCGAGCAGCGCACCCACGCGGGCGAGCACCGCAGCGCCGCCGCGCTCGCCGCGGCGGACCGGTCCGTGCCGCTGGCTCCGCTGCTCAAGGGCGCGGACGCGCAGACCGTGATCGCCAGCGACGTGGGCCGGGAGATCACCTTCACCGGGACCTACGACACTGCGCACCAGCTGCTGGTTCCGCAGCGCACGGTCGACGGGAAGAGCGGCTACTACGTGCTCACCCCGCTGCGTCCGCAGGACGGCGGCCTGCCGGTCGCGGTCGTCCGCGGGTGGACGGCGAGCGCCCACGCGGTTCCGGCCGCGCCCACCGGGCTGGTCGACCTGCGCGGACGGCTGCAGACCTCGGAGGACGCGAGCACGCCCGAGGTCATCAGCAGCGGCAACCTGCCGGCCGGGCAGGTGGGCATGATCAGCCCGTCCACCCTGGTCAACCTGCTGCCCTACTCGGTCTACGACGGCTGGATCGCCCTGGACCCGGGCAAGGGCGGCAACGGCGCCGCAGACGGCACCGACGGGCTGACCGCCGTCCCGACGTACCAGCCCTCCGGGGGCAACGGACTGACCCTGCAGGCGTTCCAGAACCTCGGCTACACCTGCCAGTGGTTCGTCTTCGCCGGGTTCGTGGTCTTCATGTGGGCCCGCTTCGCGCGCCGGGAACTGGAGCTGGCCCGGGACCGCGCCCTCGGCCTCGCCGGGGCCTGACGCAGGACGCCAGCGCCAGCAGGGCGAAGCCCAGCAGCACCAGCACCGCGGCGCGGGTTCCGTCCGGGCCGGGGACCAGGTGCAGGGTCAGCGTGACCGCGGCCACGCCGAGGGCGGTTCCGACGCTCCGGCCCATATTGACCATGCCGCCGCCGGTGCCGGCCGCGGACTGCGGGATCGCCCGCATGACCAGGGTGTTGTTGGCGGGGGTGAAGACCCCGAGGGAGAGCCCGAGCAGGCCCAGCGGCAGCGGGAGCACCGCTGCGGTCGCCGGCAGTACGGCCATCAGCGCCAGCGCGGCCACGCACCCGGAGATCCCGACCGCGGACCGGACCCGGTCGTCCCAGCTCGACGGCAGCAGCCGTTCGGACAGCGTGGCGGCGAGCGCGAAGCCCAGCGGCAGCGCCGTCAGCACCAGCCCCGCGAACAGGGCGGAATCCCCCCGGCGGCCGAGTTCCACCGGCACCAGCACCAGCGGGCCGAACAGCACGAGGTAGCCGCAGAGCCCGCTGAACAGGCCCGGGGCGATCCCGCCGGGGCGCAGCAGCCTCAGGTCCAGCAGCGGTGCCGCGAGGCTGGACTGGCGCCGGACGAAGGCCCCGCCGGACCACACGGCCGCCGCGAACAGCACGGCGGCGGTCCACAGCGGCAGCCCGAGCCCGGAGCCGACGGACAGGGCGAGCAGCGCGGCGGTGCTGGCGGCGGCGAGCAGCAGCACGCTGTAGCCGTCCACGCCCGAACCGCCGGTGCGGTTGGGGTGGCTGGTGCGGCCGGGGCTGTCCGGGCCAGCGCCGCCCGAACGCTGTCGGGTGCGCGGCAGCAGGAAGTGTCCGGCGAGCAGGGCGAACACCCCGACCGGCACATTGACCAGGAACACCCAGCGCCAGCCGATGGTGGCCACCAGTGCCCCGCCCACGGTGGGTCCGAGGGCCAGGCCGACCGCCTGCCCCGCGGCCTGCATGCCGAGCGCCGAGCGCATCCGTCCGGGCGGGGCGCTGGTGGTGACCAGGGCCACGCTGTTGGCCTGCATCAACGCGGCGCCGAGGGCCTGGACCACCCGGAACGCGACCAGGGCGGCGAGGCCGGGCGCCAGCCCGCAGGCCGCGGAGGCCGCGGTGAACACCGCGAAGCCGTACAGGTACATCAGCTTGCGGCCGTGGGCGTCGGAGAACCGGCCGGCCGGGACGAGCAGGGCGACCAGTGCCAGCAGATAGGCGAGCGAGACCCACTCGACGGCGGCGGGTCCGGCGTGGAACTGGTGGCCCAGCGACTGGTAGGTGAGGGTGACGATGCTGGCGTCGAGCTGGCCCATGAAGGCGCCGAAGCAGACGGTCGCCACGGCGAGGCGCCAGGCCCAGGGCCGGTTCCTGAGCCGGTCCGGGCGTGGGCGCTCCTGGGTGAGCAGGTCCCAGCCCCGGGGTATCGGCCCCGGGGGCAGCGGGCTGAGATGGCTGCCGCTGGTCATGGGGTCGGCCCGGGGGGAGTCATGGGTCCAGCTTATATCGGTGACAGACATATTCGTAGAGCGATGTGTTCTGCCTCAGACTCATCTGCTGCCGATACCGTGCGATGATCACCGGATGATCGTGCGCCGCCCTGCCCGCGCCCCCGCCGCTACGCCTGGTGCGCTCACGTCTGGTGCCCTCACGCCTGATGCCCTCAGGCCTGCTGCCCTCGCGACCGCTGTCCTCACGCTCGCGGCGACCGCTCTGCTCTCCGCCTGCGCCGGCGCGGCGGGTACGCCCGGATCCGCCGATGCGGCCGGAGGATTCTCGGCCCCCGACACCTCCCCGCTGCCGACCTCGGGCCAGTACGGCGTCGTGTCCCCGTCGCCGAGCGCCACGGCGACGCCGGTCTGCCCGGCCTCCGGCATCCGCTTCGAGACCGGGGAACCCGACGCCGCGATGGGCCTGCGGGCGGTGGCGATCCGCCTGGTCGACTGCGGCACCCGCCCCTACAAGCTCGACGGCTACCCCGGCATCCGGGTACTGGACCAGGACGGAAGCCCGCTCACCGTCGCGGTCAGCCACGGCTCCGAGGCGATCTCCCGCGTCGACAGCTTCGACCGGCCCGCCGAGCCGCTGACCCTGCAGCCGGGAGAACGCGCCGAGTTCGGGCTGATCTGGCGCAACACGGTGACCGACTCCACCGTGGTCGCCGCCGACGGCGCCTCCGTGGAGATCACCCCGGCTCCCGGACGCCCCGCTCAGAACTTCACCCCTGGCTACACCATCGACCTGGGCAACACCGGGAAAATCGGAGTGAGCGCCTGGCACCGGGCCCAGGACGGCTGACTGAGGTAGGGCCGTTCGCGGTAATCCCGGGCCGCCCGTACGGGTGACGCCGTCATGTCCTGCGGGCTGCTGATCGGATCGTCGGCTAGGCAGGGAGGGACTGAAGACCCACCTGATGCCGGAACGGACTGATCACCTTGCCCTTCACCATCCGACGAGGAGTCAGCAGCCTTGCTGCTGCGGTGCTCGCAGCAGTACTGGTGCCGATGGCGGCATCGCCCGCCTTCGCCTCGGGGTCCTCCTACGGTGAATGGGCAGCCGGTTCCCTCACCGTACCGGCCCGGGGCTTCCCGGCCGCGACGGTGACGACCACGAGCAGCAACACGCTCATCCCGTCCGGCGCCAGCACGTACCTCAACCAGGACACGCCGTTCGGCGCCGAGTACGGCAGTTCCAGGAACCACAACTACATCGCCCTGCGCACCGCCGCCGGGCTCCAGCCGTCGGTGACCACCCTCGACTTCGCCCATGCCACCCCCGTGGGTTGGGGCTTCGCACTGGGCGACGTGGATGCGGACCATGTGAAGGTCGAGGCCACCGGGGCCGACGGCGCCCCGCTGACGGCCGCGCAGCTCGGCTGGCAGGGGACCTTCAACTACTGCCAGGGCTCCCCGAGGCCGTCCACCTGCACCGGCAGCGGCCCCTTCACCGACCTGCCGCACTGGGACGCCGCGACCACGACGCTCATCGGCAGCAACACCGGTGACACCAGCGGCGCCTCGGGGTGGCTGCGACCCACCGTGCCGGTCAAGTCGCTGACGCTCACCTTCAGCGTGCAGAGCGGCATTCCGATCTACCAGGTCTGGGTCGCCACCAGGACGGTGAACATCAGCGGCCAGATCACCTCCCCGTGCGGCCAGCCCGGGCGGACCGAGCTGGAGCTGCTCGACAGCGACGGTGCTCCGGTGCTGGACTCGGCCGGTCATCCCATCACCACGATGTCGCGTCCTGACGGCGCGTACGGCTTCTCGGACGTGGCCGTCGGCTCCTACCGGGTCGCCCTTCGGGTCCCGGACGGCTTCACGGCCGACTCGACCCGGGTGGCCGTGGACGCCACCAGTGACGACGTCACCAACGCCGACTTCCACCTGGACTGCGCGCTGATCTCCGAGCCGCCGGTCACGGTGCCTCCGGACTCCCCGGAGCTGATTAACCTGCGCATCCCGATCCGGATCATCCACGATCTGGAGCTGCCAGTCGAGGTCACCGAGCCGCCGACGCACGGAGTTGTGATCACGAATCCGGTCGATCCGGAGAGCTTCATCTATGAACCCGATCCGACCTTCTCCGGCACCGACTCCTTCATCTACGAGGGGAAGAACAAGAAGACGGGCAAGCCGGAGTTCGTGAAGGTGACGGTCAAGATCCCCAAGCACCCGCTGCACCCACGGGTCCGCCCCGCAGCGGTCGTCCGTCCGAGCCTCGCGGCGTCCGGTGCGAACGAGGACGGCCTCGGCCTGGCGCTGGCCCTGGGCCTGACCGGCGCCGGTGCACTGGTCGTCGCCGGCACCCGGACGGCAGCCCGCCGCAGGCGCTGATCCGACCCGCCCCGGCCCCTCGGCTTCCCGGTGAAGCCGAGGGGCCGTGCTGCGCCTTCTACACGGTTATCGGGGCCGCCGCCGGGCGCAGCGCCGCTCTGACCCTGGCGGCCCCGCGCGCTGTCGCGGCTGCGCCGCCGCCGACGGTCACCACCCGGGGGCCGAGGCCCGCGCAGGGACGGCAGATTCCGGCCCGGGGGACCGGATCGCTGCACCTGCCGCACTCGTACCGTTGGGCCACCACCGTGTCCGGCGGCCGTGCCGGCGGTGGCGCGGGTGGCAGCTTCCGGACCAGCCGGTCGCGCAGCAGGGCGACGGCGGAGTGCACCTGCGCCGGCAGGCCCGGCAGCAGGGCCTGGGCCAGATCCTGCTGGGTGCAGCCGCGTTCCAGCCACTGTGCGACCAGCGGTGCGAGTGACGCCGCCTCAGGAATGCCGAGCCGCAGCCGTGGTTCGGCGCGTACCACTCGGAACAGAAGTGCGACAGCGGACGGCTCCGCGCCTCCGCGCTGCGGTTGCTGCGGCTTTTTTGGTCGCGAAGCAGCCTGCGACGGGAGGGCGGGTTCTTTCTGACGGTTCTTTACAGGGAGGGCGTCAGGGATTCCGGTGCCCGCCGAACCGGGGCCCGGACGGGTGGGAGCCGGTCCGACCTGCTGAGGGGTGTCCCAGGCGTGCGCCACGCTGAGGATCGTCCCGCCCTCCTGGCGGACCTTCTCGACCCGGTAGTAGCCGAGCTCCGTCAGTTCCTTGAGCGCTCTGGCGACCGCCCCGCGCCCCTGCGGGCTGCGGTCGGCCATCTGCCGTCCGTCCTCGCGCCAGCCGTCCGGCCGCGAGAGCAGGTCCGCGAGCAGGCCCCGGGCGGTGTAGCTCAGCCGCCGATCCTGGAGGAACGCGTTGGGGAGAACGGTGAAGCCGTGCGCGGGACGGCTACGATGAATGTGCATGGGAGGTTGTGCTCCTGGTGCCGGACCCCGGGGTGTTGGCGCACCGCCGGGGTCACCAATTCATGGTGAGATCTCGGACGATAGCTCACAATCCGGGTCGGTCGCCATCGAACAAACGTGAGTATGACTAAGCGTCAAATTGACGAATGGGGCACTGAGTTCACCAGCCCCGGCTCAGCTCAGCCCCGAGTTGTCTTCATTCCGTGGACAGCTGCGTACTCGGCCGCCAGCCAGGGGCCGAGGTCGAAGAGCAGCACGCCGACCCCATTGACCTGTGGAAACGCACTGTCGATGGCGGCTTCGAGCTCGTCCGCCGCGGACCGGTCGTCCTTGCCGGGCTCGCGGCGCAGCGCGATCAGCAGGTCGAGGTCGGACACGCCGGGGGCCGCGGTGCCGCGCGGAATGCTGCCGTAGAGGTAGGCGCTGTGCAGCTGCCGGTCGCTGTCGGGGCCGCCACCGCCGAAGACCTCGCCGATCAGCGTGCGCGCGTAGTGCACCACCGGCGCGAACTCCTCCTGCACGCGCCCGAGGGAGCCCTCCCGGGCGATGAATCCGTCCTCGTCCAGCCCTTCAGCAGTCATGCACGCACTCTGCCCCGGTTGTGCCACCCGGGCGAATCCATTTCCCGATCGCCGACCCTACTGGCCTGACCTGGGACAACAGCCCCGCAACCCGCTCCCGAACCCCGTTGCCGGGACGTAGGCGGGGCACATAGGGTCGCCCGTATGTCGGATGAATCCACGCGCGTGGCGCGGCTGCTGGACGCTCAAGCCAAAGCAGCCGACCTGTTCGCCGAGATCGAGAAGCGCAGTCTGGTCGCGGCGGGCCGGGGCGAACGCGAGGTGAGCGACCGCATCCGTGATCTCGCCAACGAGATGTTCGGCACGACGCACTACTGGCACAAGCGGATCGTGCGGTCCGGGGCCAACACCCTCCTGCCGTACAAGGAGAACCCGCCGGACCGCGTCATCGCTGCCGACGACATCGCCTTCGCGGACTTCGGACCGATCTTCGAGGAGTTCGAGGCCGACTTCGGGCGGACCTTCGTCCTCGGCGACGACCCGGTCAAGCACCGGCTCAGGAACGACCTGCCAGAGGTCTTCGCCGCCGGCCGCCGCGCCTTCGAAGCCGATCCGGACATCACCGGCAAGCAGCTGTACGCCGTGGTGGAACAGCTGGCGGCGCAGGCCGGATGGGGGCTGGGCGGTTGGCACGCGGGCCACCTGGTGGGCGAGTTCCCGCCCGAGAACGACGAGTGGGCTGACGCCGAGGCGCGCATCGCCCCGGCGAACGACACGCCGCTGCGCCGCGACGACCGCGCCGGCCGGCGCTGCCACTGGATCCTGGAGATCCACCTGGTCGACCTGGAACGGGGCTTCGGTGGCTTCTACGAGGAACTGCTCGACCTCGGCTGAACTCCGCCGCGAGCAGGGAACCGCGGAGCGGTCTCCGAGCGTCGGTCAGCAACGGTGTGCCCTGACGATCTGCGTCCCGCGTCCGGCTCCCGAGGCATCAACTTCCGCCCCAGCGAAGGAGTACCGCTCGATGTCCGCACAGTCCGGCCGCCGTCTCCGTCCCCGCACGCCCTTCCGCTACCGGACGGTCGCGGTCGCGGCCGCCACCTCGCTGGCCGGCCTCACCTGTGCACTGTTCGGCGGCACCATGGCGCAGGCGGCCACGGTGCCGGCCCTGGCTGCCCCCGTACCCGTGACCTCGTACCCGCTCGCCCCGCTGCGGCCCCCGGTGCTGCCGTTCCCGGTCGCGGTCGCGGTCGGCAGCGCCACCGAGGTGATCACGGTCAAGGCCAGCGGTTCCCACGCGACCGTGACCGCCTGGCAGTTGAGCAACAACGCCTGGCAGGCCGTCTACTCCACCAGCGGTGCACGCATCGGCGCGAACGGCATCACCAACGGCGCGACCCGGGTGCAGAACACCAACACCACCCCCACCGGGACGTACACCATCACCCAGGGCTTCGGCGTCGGCGCCAACCCCGGCACCGCCATGCCCTACCACCAGGTCAACACCCACGACTGGTGGGTCGAGGACCCGACCTCGGCCTACTACAACCAGATGCGCACCGACACCCTGGGCGGCTTCCACCTCACCCAGTCCGGCGCCGACGGCAGCGAGCACCTGATCGAGTACCCCACCCAGTACCACAACGCCCTGGTCATCAACTTCAACATGAACCCCGCCGTCAAGGGCCGCGGCGCCGGCATCTTCCTCCACGACCTCGGCCCCCAGGCCGGCCCCACCGGCGGCTGCGTCGCCCTCCCGGCGACCGTCATGACCGAGATCATCAAATGGATCAAGCCGACGGCCCACCCCGTCATCGCCATCGGCTGACCCGTCGGGCGCGGGGATTCCCTAGGCGGCCAGACGTCGCAGGGCTGCGTCGATCCGGGCGAGGACCCGTTTGCGACCGAGTGCCTCGAGTGACTCGAACAGGGGGAGTCCGACGGTGCGGCCGGTGGTAGCGACGCGGATCGGGGCCTGGGCCTTGCCCAGCCTCAGGCCGTTGGTCTCGCTGACGGCCGTCAGCTCGTCCTTGATCTTCTCGGCCTGCCACGTCGTGCTCTCCAGCGCCGCCCGCGCGTCACGCAGGATGTCGGCCGCGCTCGGCTTCATCGCCTTCGCCCACGCGGCCTCGTCGTGCACCGCCTGGTCCAGGAAGAGGAAGTCGACGTACGCGGTGATCTCCGAGAGCACCGTGATGCGGGTCTGTGCGAGCGGTGCGACCGTGTCGAAGACCGCCTGGTCGAACGCCTCCGGCAACCACGGCGCGTACGGGGCCCTGAGCCATGGCGCGCAGGCCTCCGCGAATTCGACCGGGGCCAGGGCGCGCATGTACTCGGCGTTGAACGCCGCCAGCTTCTTGACGTCGAAGAAGGCCGAGGACCCGTTGACGGCCTTGATGTCGAACAACTGCTCAAGCTCGGCGTACGGGCGGATCTCACGGTCCTCGCCGGGCCCCCAGCCCAGCAGCATCAGGTAGTTGACCATCGCCGCAGGCAGGTACCCCTCGGCCAGGTAGTCCTCCAGCGCGACCTTGTCGCGGCGCTTGGACAGCTTCTGCCGCTTCTCGTTCACGATCACCGGCAGGTGCGCCCAGACCGGCGGCTCCGCCCCCAGGGCCTGCCACAGCAACTGCTGCTTGGGGGTGTTCGACAGGTGCTCCTCGCCGCGGATCACCGCGGTGATGCCCTCGTCGAGGTCGTCGACCACGTTCGCGATCAGGAACACCGGTGAGCCGTCGCCCCGCGCGATGACGAAGTCCTCGATCGCGGCATTGGGGAAGGCGGGCTCGCCCCGGATCAGGTCCACCACGACCGTGCTGCCCTCGTCGGGCGTCCGGAACCGCAGCGCCCGTCCGGCCTCGTACGCCAGGCCGCGGTCGCGGCAGAAGCCGTCGTACCCGAGCTGGGCGGAGCCGGTGCGCTCGGCGAGCTGCTCGCGGGTGCAGTCGCAGTAGTACGCACGACCGGCCGCCAGCAGTTGCAGCCCGGCCTCGCGGTGCCGTCCGGCGTTCTCGGACTGGAAGTAGGGCCCCTCGAAGGCCGGGTCCGCGTCGCTGATGCCGATCGCCGCGAGCGCGCCGATGATCCCGTCGATCCACTCCGGCCGGTTGCGTGCCGCGTCCGTGTCCTCGATCCGCAGCACGAAGGTACCGCCGGACTGTCGTGCCACCGCCCAGTTGTACAGGGCCGAACGGGCTCCGCCGACGTGGAACATGCCGGTCGGGGAAGGGGCGAAGCGAACGCGGACGGGAGCGGCAGACATGGCGGAAGCCTACCGATCCGTGGAGGCGCGGAGGCCCGGCCGTAGACGATCTCGGCCGGGCCTCTGAGCCTCCGGGCTTTCGGAAGAGGGAGCGTGAGGGCTAGGCGACGATCAGGCCGGTCGGGCCGGTGGTCAGCCCCAGGGCTGTGCTGCCCAGGAACTCCAGGGACTTGGCGTCGATCGCGTCGATCGTCGCCGAGGCGTTGGTGGCGACCCAGATGGTGGAGGCGGTCGCGGTGACCGTCGTCGGGACGTGCTTGACGCCGACGGTGGCGATCACCCGGTCGTGGGCCGCGTCGATCACCGAGACGGTGTCGTCCTTGGAGTTGGTGACGTACACCCGCGAACCGTCGGGGCTGACGGCGACCTGCCACGGGGTGCGGCCGACCCGGACGCGGTTCAGCACCCGGTGGGTGCGGGTGCTGATCACCGACAGGGTGTTGTGCCAGGTGTTGACCACGTACAGCCGGGTGCCGTCCGGGTGCACCGCGACGCCGTTGGACTCCGCCTGGTCGGCGAGCAGGGTGCGCTGCTTGCCGGTGCCGGTGTCCAGCACGGACAGGCCGTCGTAGCACGAGACGTAGAGGGTCCTGCCGTCCGTGCTCGGCGCGATGGAGTGCGGGGTGTCCCCGGTCGTCCAGGTGGCGGTGACCTTGTCGGAGGCGGTGTCGATGACGGAGAGGGTCTGCGAGCCGCCGAAGCCGGTGTCCGGTCCGGTGTTGGCGACGTAGACGCTGCTGCCGTCCGGAGAGGTCGCCAGGCCGTGCGGGTAGGGGCCGACCGCGATGCTCTCGGTGATCGCGCCCTTGGCGGTGTCGTAGACGGTGACCGCGTTCTCGCCCGAGTTGCTGATGTAGAGCTTGCTGCCGTCGGCCGTCTTCGCGAGGCCGTAGGGGCTCACCCCGGCCCTGATGCTGGCCACCAGCTGCCGGGTGGCCGCGTCGATCACCGCGAGGGTGAAGCTGACCACACCGACGGTGTAGACGTGGGTGCCGCTGGTGGGCCCGGTGCTGGGGACGGCTTCCTGGATACCGGGGAAGACGGTGCCCGCGGTGCCGTTCGGGAAGTCCGAGCGGTGCGTCGTGGCGTTCTCGACGATGCGGCTGACGGCGTACGGGCGGGTGCCGGCGAGCGCCTTGGTTTCGGTGGCGGGTGCCGCTGCGGGGACCGGCACGGCCTTGGCACCGGTGGTGTCCTGGTGCGGGGGAGTCTGGTCGGCGCCGGGGATCGTGGTCGGCGGGAGCGTGGCGACCTCGTGCTCGGCGGCCCAGAACTGCGCCTTGGTGTTCGGCAGCTTCGGGAACGGACGGGGCTTGGCGAAGCCGAGGGCCGAGGTGAGGTCGCCGAAGGTCTTCCGGCGCCAGTCGCTGATGTTGGGCTCGCGCACCCCGGTGATCCGCTCCAGGAAGCGCAGCACCGAGGTGTGGTCGAACGGCTCGCCGGCGACGTAGCCGCCCTGGGTCCAGGGCGAGACGATCAGGCACGGCACCCGCACGCCGGCGCCGATCGGCACCCCGCCGACGAACTCGTCCGGCGTACCGGCCGGCGGCATCGGCGGGACCATGTGGTCGAACAGGCCGTCGTTCTCGTCGTAGTTGATGATGAAGACGGTCTTGCGCCACACCTCGGGGTTGGCCGCGATCGCGTCCAGCTGGCGGGCCAGGAAGTCGGCGCCGGCCGCCGGGGTGTAGTCGGGGTGCTCGCTCTGGCCCGAGGTCGGGATGATCCACGAGACGGTCGGCAGGCGGTCGTTGACCGCGTCCCGGGCGAACTGGTCGGCCGGGCCGATGGTCAGGCCGTGCTCGTAGAGCGCGTCGCCGGGCTTGGAGTCCTGGAAGGACTGGAACCACTCCAGCGGGTTGGTCGCGTAGTCGTCCTCCTGCTGGTAGACGTGCCAGGAGACACCCGCCTGGGTGAGGCGCTCCGGGTAGGTCGTCCAGCGGAACGGGGAGGGGATCACGTTGCTGGTCACCGGGCCGCCGGCCAGACCGTTGGGGTCGATGGTGCCGGTCCAGTGGTACAGGCGGTTGGGCCAGGTCGGACCGAGGAGCGAGCAGAAGTACGCGTCGCAGACGGTGAACGACTCGGCGAGCGCGAAGTGGAACGGGATGTCGTCGCGCTTGTAGTAGCCCATCGTGTACGGGCCGTTGGCCTGACCGTCGGCCGCCCGGTGGGCGGGCAGCCACTGGTCCATCCGGCCGCCGTTGACCGCCGCGTGCTGCACCGCCCAGGCGTGGCTGGTCGACGGGATCGCCTGCGAGCTGGTGCTCTTGGTGTCGAGGTGGAACGGCAGCAGGTAGCCGTCCGGGTTGACCGTGTCCGGCTGGTAGAACACCGACCGTCCGGTGGACAGCGTCACCGCGTCCGGGTCGTCGAAGCCGCGGACCCCGCGCAGGGTGCCGAAGTAGTGGTCGAACGAGCGGTTCTCCAGCATCAGGATCACGACGTGCTCGATGTCGTCGATGGACCCGGGGCCCGGACTCTTGGCCGACTCCGCCATCGCCCGCTGCAGGTTCGGCGGAAGCAACGTCGCCGCCGCCGCGGCGCCGCCGACACCGAGCGTGGATTGCAGGATCCGCCTACGCGAGAAATCAGCCATGTCACCCTCACTGCTGGAGATTGTGAACGGCCATCACGACACACCACGCGGTCGTACGTCGGGAGAGACTGAGCTGGCGCCAACCTCAATGTGTCGTGAACACGAAGAACGCCGGAGCAGTCTGTGGTCAGGACCTGCGCGAGGCAATGAGCGGTCGGGGATCAGTCAGGGCACCGATCTTGCTACCGCGCGTGCGACCGCTCCGTGAGTTGCAGCTTCTCCAGTTGCCGGGCATCGGTCGGGCTGCCTGCAGTTGGTCCGTGGCTCTGGTCTCGGCTACGGGATGCTCTCGTGTTCACCCCTGGCCTCCCGGAGGCGATGGTTCAACGCGAGTAGCGCATCCGCCAGTTGATCTCGATCTACCCCTTCGTCCGAGACAAGATCGAGAGCCGTGAACCGGCGATGCAGGAACTCGACAAGGCCCTGCGAATCCTGCAGACGCACCGCGTTCTCGACCCCGGCGAGCACCGCGACAAGGGCTGAGACGTCATGGTCGCGCACCACAACCGGGCGCTCCGGATGCTCTCTGACCTGCTGGAGATGCATGCTCATGTCCTCAGCATGGCCCGCGCCGGTCTCGAATGTAGCGACTTCGTCACGCAGATGGACACGCAGAGGCCCAGTCGATGATCTCGACTGGGCCTCTGACCTGGGTCGGGGTGGCGGGATTTGAACCCACGGCCTCTTCGTCCCGAACGAAGCGCGCTACCAAGCTGCGCCACACCCCGGTGCAACGAGGATTACTCTAGCGGACCCGGGGCGTGGGACGAAATCGCGTTTCTTCGGGGGGCGGCGACCGTGCAGGTCAGGAGGTGACCAGGACGGCGTTGCCGCGGATGTTGCGGGTGCGGAGGGCGGTGATGGCGGTGGCGGTGTGGGACCAGTCCTGGCGGAGGCCGATCTCGGGGTGGAGCCGGCCGGTGGCGACGAGGCGGACCAGGACGGCCAGGTCGTCGGCGTAGCTGCGGTCGCTGCGGGTGTAGTCGAAGTGGCGGATGGAGCCGCCGACCGCGGTCTTGAAGAAGTCGAAGAAGTTGAGGGTGACCGGGGTGCGGCTGGCCTGGCCGAACCAGACCAGCAGGCCCTCGGGGGCGAGCCGGGCCAGGCCGGCTGGGAGCGAGGTGCCGCCGACGGACTCCAGCACGATGTCGAAGGGGCCGGTCGCCTTCTCCACATCCGTGACGACCTCGGTCGCGCCGAGCTCCAGCAGGCGGACGCCGCGCTCCTGGCTCGCGCTGACCGCGGTGATCTGCGCGCCGCTGCCGGAGGCGAGCTCGGTGAGGTAGTGGCCGACGCCGCCGCTCGCGCCGGTGAGCAGCACCCGCCGGCCGGCGACCGGGCCGGCCGCGCGCAGCAGGCGCAGCGCGGTCAGCCCGGCCAGCGGCAGCGCGGCCGCGGTGGTGCTGTCCACCCGGTCCGGGAGGGCGGCCAGGCTGTGGACGGGTACGGCGACCCGCTCGGCCCAGCCGGCGGCGGCAGGGTGGCCCACCACCCTGGACCCTTCGGCCGGTCCGCTGCCGTCGGCGGCGGCGCGGACCACCCTCCCGGCGATGTCCTTGCCGGGACGCCAGCCGTCCCGCGGGTGCTCCAGCAGGAAGGTCTCGCCGCGGTTGACCGAGTACGCCTCGACGGCGACCACGGCCTCGTCCGCACGCGGTTCGGGCTCCGGGACCTCGCCGAATTCCACGGCGCTGGAAATGTCCCCGGTGGGAATCATGGCCTTCATGGTGTTGCATCCCCCTCTCTGTTCCGGTGCGATGTGTTGTTGCGATGTCTTGTCAGGCGGCGAAAAGGACGCGGCGGGCGTGGTCGGTGTCGAAGTACTCGCGAACGGCGGCGATGAGTCCGTCCCGCACGATGAAGAAGCCGGCGCACTGCTGGTGGTAGTGGCCGCCGTCGCGGGCGGTGGCGTCCGAGGTCCACTCGACCACCACGGTGTCGCCGACGGCGACCAGGTTGGTGGTGTTCAGGGCGACGGTGGTGGCGTCGAGGCGTCCGAAGGCGAGTCCGAGGAAGTCCTCGAAGATCCCCTTGCGACCGTGCCAGGTCCCCGACATCGGCAGGTCGCCGCCGAGCGTCCAGGTGGCGTCCTCGGCGAACATCGCCTTCGCGTCGTCGATCCGCCCGGAGCTCAACGCCTCGATATAGGCCTCGACGACGTTCCGGCTGATTTCGGTGGTGTTCGTGTCCATTTCCACTCCTTCGCAATTCCTTCTCGCTGCTGTTGACTCGAATCTACTGAGCGGCTCCCGGGGTAGGGAAAGACTTGTTTTCCATCGGTCCATGCCGACACGGCATGACCGCACGCCTAGGATGGGTGCATGTCCGAACTGCGTCGCTTGCGTTACTTCCTCGCTGTCGCGGAGGAGCGGAACTTCACCCGCGCCGCCGAGCGACTGCATATTGCCCAGCCGGCACTGAGTCGCCAAGTACGGGAATTGGAGCGGGAGTTGGGCGTGGAGCTGCTCAGCAGAACCACGCACAAGGTGGAGCCGACCGAGGCCGGTCTGATGCTGCTGGAGCGCGGTCCCGCGCTGCTGGACGCCGCCGACAGCCTGTGGCGCGGGGTCCGCGGCTTCGCGGACGGCAGCCTGGGCAGCATCAGCCTGGGCTACGGCATGAGCGCCGGGTACGAGACCGCGCCGCAGTTGCTGCTCGCGATGAGCGAGGAGGCGCCGGGCATCGAGGTGTCGGCCCGGGTGATGTCCTTCGCCGACATCGTGGCCGGAGTCGCGGCCGGCACCCTGGACGTCGGTCTGGTGCGCTGCGCGCCGCCGCAGCAGGAGCTGGTGCTGACCCTGCTGCGGCTGGAGCGGCAGGGGCTGATCGTCAGCCGGGACCACCCCCTGGCCCAGGGCGGGGCTGCGGGCGGCGTGGACCCGGCCGAGCTGGACGGCGTCAAGCTGCTGCTGCACGCCCGGGACCACAACCCGGGCCACTACGACCAGATCATGGACATCTGCGCCAAGGCCGGGGCCAAGCCCGAGGTGCTGGTGCGCGGGCTGGACTTCGACGCCTCCTACACCCCGGTCGCCTCCGGCGCCGCGGTCACCATCGTCGGCGAGACCGGGCGGGTGGGGCTGCCGGCCGGGCTGCTCTGGCTGCCGCTGGTCCCCGCGACGACGGTGGAGGTCCACCTGATCACCCGGGGACCGAACCGCTCGCCCGCGATCGAGCGGCTGCTGAAGGTGGCCGCGGACACCGCCCGCCAGCAGGGGTGGCTGCAGCCGCCGGTCTAGCCGGCCGGGGCCCACGGCCCCGCAGCAGGCGGGCCCGCGGGCCGACGGCTCAGGCGGTCCGACGGCTCAGGTGGCGGGGCCGGCCGTCAGGGTCAGCAGGGTGGCCTCGGGCGGGCAGGCGAAGCGCACCGGGGTGTAGCGGTTGGTGCCGCAGCCCGCCGACACGTGCAGATAGGACTCGTGGCCCCCCGCGGAGTGCCGGGACAGGCCCTTGACCCGCCCCCGGTCCAGGTCGCAGTTGGTGACCAGGGCGCCGTAGAAGGGCACGCACAGCTGCCCGCCGTGGGTGTGCCCGGCCAGCACCAGCGGGTAGCCGTCGGCGGTGAAGGCGTCCAGGGCCCGCAGGTACGGGGCGTGCACGAGGCCGATGGAGAGGTCGGCGTCGGCGTCCGGACCGCCGGCGACCTGGGCGTAGCGGTCCCGGCGGATGTGCGGGTCGTCCAGGCCGGTGAACTCCAGGTCCAGCCCCTCGATCTTGAGCCGGCCGCGGGTGTTGGTCAGGTTCAGCCAGCCGGCCCGGTCGAAGCCGTCCCGCAGGTCCTCCCACGGGTTGTGGACCGCGCCGACGATGCCGCGGCGGGGGGTGCCGTCCGCCCCGTTCATGCCGTGGTCGCCGCTCAGCATCGCGCCCAGATACCGGGTCGGGCTCTTCGGGACCGGCCCGTAGTAGTCGTTGGAGCCGAAGACGTAGACGCCCGGGAAGTCCATCAGCGGGCCGAGGGCGTCCAGGGTCTGCGGGATCGCCTCCGGGTCGGAGAGGTTGTCGCCGGTGTTCACCACCAGGTCCGGTTTGAGCGAGGCCAGCTCACGCAGCCAGCGCTGCTTCTTGCCCTGCCCGTTGACCATGTGGATGTCCGACAGCTGCAGCACGCGCAGCGGCGGCGCTCCGGCCGGCAGCACGGGTACGGTCACCCGGCGCAGCCGGAACGAGCGCACTTCGTAACCGGCGGCGTAGGCCACGCAGGCCGCGCCGGTGGCGGCGATTCCCAGGGGTACGGCGTAGAGCGGTCGCATCCGTCCATGGTCGCAGAGTGCGTCCGTACGGCGAGCACCGGTGTGGCGCGGCGGGGGTCGGCGGTGGGGGTCGGCGACACGGCGCGTCGGCCCGGGTCGGCGGCTCGGGGCGGCGGTGTTAATTGGCAGCGCGTCGGCTTGTCGGGGATGCGAGACTTGCGTACATGACCACGACGCTCAAGAAGCAGCTGCAGGAGGACCTCACGGCCTCGATC
Source organism: Streptacidiphilus jeojiensis (assembly GCF_042510965.1). Classification (NCBI taxonomy): domain Bacteria; kingdom Bacillati; phylum Actinomycetota; class Actinomycetes; order Kitasatosporales; family Streptomycetaceae; genus Streptacidiphilus; species Streptacidiphilus jeojiensis. Next base: position 217,785 of record NZ_JBEUKS010000014.1, on the reverse strand, counting down.
CGGGCCAGGGACGAGCTGCGCTCCGGCACGATCCGGCTCACCCTGTCCGCCATCACCACCGAGGAGGTGGCCGGGAAGGTGGCGCGCGAGCTCTCCGACGAGGAGGTGCTCAAGGTGATCACCCGTGAGGCGAAGAAGCGCCGTGAGGCGGCCGAGGCCTTCGAGGCCGGCGGACGTCCTGAGTCGGCGGCGCGCGAGCGGGCCGAGGGCGAGCTGCTGGCCGCTTACCTGCCCAAGCAGCTGACGGACGATGAGCTGACGGAGATCGTCGCCACGGCCGTCGCCGAGGCCAGGGCCGCGGGCGCCGAGGGGCCGCGCGCGATGGGTGCGGTGATGAAGCTGGTGAACCCGAAGGTGGCCGGGCTGGCCGAGGGCGGCCGGGTGGCCGCGGCGGTGCGGCAGGCCCTGGCGGGCTGAGGCGGAGCGCCGAGCGCCGAGCGCCGACGGCACGGCACGACTGCAGAGCCGCCGGAGCCCAGACCGCCGGCACAGTACGACGACGCGCCGAGGGGCGCCCGGGAGTTGACCGGGCGCCCCTCGGCGTTGCTGTGCGGGCCTGTGGGCGGAGCCTCAGCGGCCGGTGACTCCGGTGCCCCCGGTGAGCCCGCCGATCAGGTTCGTGCCGGTGGTGCCCGTGGTCCCCGTGGTCCCGGTGGTGCCGGCGGTCGTGGTTCCGGTGCCCGCGGTGGTTCCCGCCGTGGTCCCGGTGGTGGTGCCCGCGGTGGTCCCGCCGGTCTTGTTCTTGTTCTTGTCCTTGGCCTGCTGGGCCTTGGTCTTGACCGGCGCAGGGAGGCTGACGGTGTGGAAGTACCTGAACCCGACGCCGCTCAGCGCCCCGTCCATGGCGTCATGCCATATCGGGCCGGCGATCGTGCTGCCGAACACCTCGTTCTGACCGTAGGAGGTGCCGCCGATGGTCTGGCCGTCGTAGAGCGGGGTGATCTTGGTGCCGGTGTCGCTGACCACGGTGGCGCCGGAGAGCTGCGGGGTGAAGCCGACGAACCAGACCTGCTTGTGGTAGTCGGTGGTACCGGTCTTGCCCGCGCTGGGACGGCCGTCGGCGAAGCCGTCCTGTGCGCCGGTGCCGTCCTCGACCACGCCCTTGAGCATGGTGGTGATGGCGTCGGCGGTGCTCTGCTGCATCACCGAGTGGCAGTTGGCGGAGGGCACCGGCAGGCTCTTGTGGTTCACGTCGGTGACCGCGGTGATCGCGGTCGGGGAGCAGTAGACGCCCCGGGCGGCGAAGGTGGCGTAGACGTTGGCCATCTGCATCGGGGTGAGGCTGTTGGTGCCCAGCGTCAGCGACTGGACCTGCTCGATCGGGGCCAGCGTGTGCGTGCCGGGGGAGTAGGTGGCCTGCGAGGTGATGCCCATCTTGGCCATCATCTGCACGACGTTGCAGAGCCCGGCGTCCTTCTCCAGCGGCACGAAGTAGGTGTTGACCGACTTGGCCATGGCGGTCGGCATGTTGAACGGTCCGACCAGGGTGGTGGAGTCGTTCTGGTCCGGCGGGTCGGTCACCTCGCGCAGGTGGTTGCCCTTGCAGTCGGTCATCGCCGGGTAGGGCTCCTGGTACAGCGAGTCGTACGTCTGGTCCATGCCGATGCCGTTCTCCAGCGCGGCGGCCGCGGTGATCGGCTTCACGGTCGACCCGGTCGGGAAGCCCCCGCCGCCGCCCATGGTGCGGTCGACGTTGTAGTTCAGCGTGGTGACGCCGGCGCTGGTCCCGTTGCCGTACGGGCGGCTCTGCCCCATGCCCATGATCTTGCCGGTGCCCGGCTGGATGATGGTCATCGCCGTGGCGGCCTTCTCGTCGGCGTGGACGTGCGAGGTGACCGACTTCTGCAGGGCCGTCTGCACCTTGGGGTCGATCGTGGTGTGGATGTCCAGCCCGCCGCGGTCCCACAGCGCCTGCCTGGCCTGCGCCGTCTGACCGAAGACCGGGTTGCTCAGGAAGATGTGCTCGACGTAGTCGCAGAAGAACTGCTCGCCGTTCCTGGCGGTGATGCAGCCCTCCTTGGGACGGCTCACCTTCAGCCCCAGCGGCTTGGCCTTGTAGACCGCGGCCTGGGCCGCGGTGATGGAGCCGTACTTCGCCATCGCGTCCAGCACCTCGTTGCGGCGCGTGGTGGCCGCGGGGGCGTAGAGCAGCGGGTCGTAGTTGCTGGGCGACTGCACCATGCCGGCCAGCATGGCGGCCTGGGGGACGGTCAGCTGGCTGGCGTGGACGCTGAAGTAGCGCTCGGAGGCGGCCTCGATGCCGTAGGCCTGCTCGCCCCAGAAGGTGATGTTGAGGTAGTCGGTGAGGATCTGGTCCTTGGTGAGCGTCTCCTCGAGCTTGATGGCGACCTTCAGCTCGGAGATCTTGCGCCCGATGGTCTGCGCCTGGGCCTCGCGGACCTTGGTCGGGTCGTTGCCGGCCAGCTCCACGTTCATGTTCTTCACCAGTTGCTGGGTCAGCGTGGACCCGCCCTGGGAGGCGCCGGAGGAGGCGTTCTTGGTCAGCGCGCGCAGGGTGCCCTGGAGGTCGATCGCACCGTGCTGGTAGTAGCGGTTGTCCTCGATGTCGACCAGTGCCTGCCGCATCACCGGGGCGATCTTGCTGATCGGCACCACGGTGCGGTCGCGGGCGTAGACCTTGGCGATCACTCCGCCGTTGGCGTCGTAGATGGTCGACGCCTGCGACAGGGTCGGTGCGGTGAACTCCGCCGGGATCTCGTTGAAGGAGGTCGTCGCCGACTTCGCGCCGAACCCGAGGGCGCCCACGGCGGGCAGGGCCAGTCCGGCGACCAGCGTTCCGGCCAGCACACTCGCGCCGACCAGGTTCAGACCGAGACCCACCTTGTACAACGGAGATCGAGAGCGCTTCGCCATGGGCAGCACCTTACGACGCGTTAGCCGGACAGGCGGGCATCTGTTCGCCTACTCTTGTCACAAGCTTGCGACAAGTTCCCGAGCGCTCACTCACTTCACTCTTGTGGGTGATGAGATCTGTCCGGATCGCGGTCATATGCCAGGAACTGAGCCAGGAAGGGCAGTGTCGTCCAGGTCCCCGAAGCCTGTACGGCCCTCCAACCTGCACTCACTCCAGTGGGTGATCTATTCCGCACGCATAGTCCGAACGGGCCATACAGGATTGGGCCCCAAGGGGCTGTTGCAACCTGCTCTTCTTCCGTAACGTCCTCAACTGGCAACAGCGAATATGCCGTTGCCGCCGTGGGGGAGCCTCGATTCGGGAGAGGACGGCACCAGCATGGGCTGGGTTGACGACTGGAGTGCGCAGGCAGCCTGCCGCACCAGTGATCCGGACGAACTGTTCGTTCAGGGGGCGGCACAGAACCGCGCCAAGGCGGTGTGTACCGGTTGCCCGGTCCGCACCGAGTGCCTGGCGGATGCCCTCGACAATCGCGTCGAGTTCGGCGTGTGGGGGGGAATGACGGAGCGCGAGCGCAGGGCTCTGCTGCGCCGCAGACCAACGGTGATCTCCTGGCGAAGGTTGCTGGAGACGGCTCGTACCGAGTACGAGCAGACCTTCTCCATCGGAGATCCGGACTACGCCGAAGCAGGCTGAGCCGGGCTCTGCCGCCGCGGCGGTCCGAGCACGCGCAGTCCCGCACGGCTACTCCACGCCCCGTGTCCGGCCGCAACGGGCCGGGCCACGGGCGGCGGAGTCGTGCCGTCACGTTCGGAACCGGACCTGGTCGAACCCGGACCTGGTTCGGACCCTGGCCGGCCACCGCCGGGCCGAGGGTCAGCCCGCTGCCAGGCGCTCGCCGATCTCCCGCAGGCCCTCCAGGTCGTGCACGTCACCGGCCAGGGCGGGCACCTCGACCAGCGGCACGTCCGGGTAGATCGAGACGAAGCGGTCCCGCATCCGGCGCTCGTGCGTGATGGTCCTGACCCGGTCCGCGTGCAGTCTGAGCAGCCCGGCGGCCAGCACCTCCGACTCCTGCGCGAAGGCACTCCCCCCTGCCTCGCCACCGTCGGAGGAGTCGGTGTCCGCATCCCCCTCCAGGGTCTCCGCGGCCGCCAGAGCCCGCTCCGCGGTGAGCTGGGGTGCGCCGGTCCGGTGCACCCGGTTCAGCACCAGCCCGGCCAGCGGCATCCGGTCCGTCTCCAGCCGGTCCACGAAGTACGCCGCCTCGCGCAGCGCGTCCCGTTCGGGGGCGGCCACCACCAGGAAGGCCGTGCCCGGCGCCTGGAGCAGCTGGTAGGTACGGTCGGCACGCTCGCGGAAGCCGCCGAACATCGAGTCCATCGCCGCGACGAAGGTCGACACGTCCTGCAGCACATTGGCGCCGAGGATCTTGCCGAGCACGCCGGTGAACATGGTCATCCCGACGTTGAGGAACTTCATCGCGCTGCGGCCGCCGACCTTCGCCGGCGCCATCAGCACCCGGATCAGCTTGCCGTCCAGGAAGGAGCCGAGCCGGTTGGGCGCGTCCAGGAAGTCCAGCGCCGAGCGGCTCGGCGGGGTGTCCACGACGATCAGGTCCCAGCTGCCGGTGGCCTGGAGCTGGCCCAGCTTCTCCATCGCCATGTACTCCTGGGTGCCGGCGAAGCCGGAGGAGAGCGACTGGTAGAAGGGGTTCTCCATGATCTGCCGGGCCCGTTCGGGGTCGGCGTGGGCGAGCACGACCTCGTCGAAGGTCCGCTTCATGTCCAGCATCATCGCCTGCAACTCGCCCGGTCCGGCGACGTCCTTGACGACCCGTGGGGTGTTGTCCAGCTCGGTCAGCCCCATCGACTGGGCCAGTCTGCGGGCCGGGTCGATCGTCAGCACCACGACCTTGCGGCCGCGCTCGGCGGCGCGCAGCCCCAGCGCGGCGGCGGTCGTGGTCTTGCCCACGCCGCCCGAGCCGCAGCAGACCACGATCGCCGTCGCGGGGTCGTCGATCAGCGCGTCCACGTCCAGCGCCACGCCCGCCAGCGGGTCAGCGCTCTGCTGCCGTCCAGCGGTCTGCTTTCCGGTCGCTGCCGTCGCTGCCGTCGCTGCCGTCGGTGTCGTCGCTGCCGTCATGCCGCCCCCTCCTCCTTCAACGCCGCTGCCAACCGGTAGAGCCCGCCGAGGTCCACCCCGCCGCTCAGCAGCGGGAGTTCGTAGGTGGGCAGTTTCAGCGCCTGGACGTCGGCGCGCTGATCGCGTTCCAGCAGCACCCGGGCCGCGTGTTCGCGGCCCTGCGCCAGCAGCGGCTCCACCAGCTTCTTCGTCGCGGCGGGGACGGTCTTCCTGGCCCCGCCGCCGGGACGGGCGCCGACCCCTGCGTCGGCAAGAGCCATCCCCAGCTCCTCGCGATGGTCCCCGTCGGCGGCGAGTATCGCCGCCTCGTCCAGCATCGGGGGGCGCACCATGTTGACGAACACCCCGCCGACCGGCAGCCCGGCCGCGCGCAGCTCCGCCACGCCGTCCACGGTCTCCTGGACCGGCATCTCCTCCAGCAGCGTCACCAGGTGGACGGCGGTCTCTGGGGAGCGGATCACCCGCATCACCGCCTGCGACTGGGTGAAGATCGGCCCGAACCTGGCCAGCCCGGCGACCTCGGTGTTGATGTTCAGGAAGCGGCTGACCCGCCCGGTCGGCGGCGCGTCCATCACCACCGCGTCGTAGTGCCGCTTCCCGTCCGGGCCCTTGCGGCGGACCGCCTCGCAGGCCTTGCCGGTGAGCAGGACGTCGCGCAGCCCGGGCGCGATGGTGGTGGCGAAGTCGATGAAGCCGACCTTGCGCAGGGCCTTCCCGGCCCGGCCGAGCTTGTAGAACATCTCCAGGTACTCCAGCAGGGCCTGTTCGATGTCGATGGCCAGCGCGAAGACCTCGCCCTCGCGCCCGCCTTCGCGCCCGCCCTTCGCCGAGCCCGTGCGGGCCCCGCTCCGTCCCAGGGCACCGGGGCCGACGCTCGCGACCCGGCGCTCCTCGTAGGGGAGCGCGGAGATGCCGAACAGTTCGGCGATGCCCTGCCGCTCCTCGACCTCGATCAGCAGGGTGCGCTTGCCGTCGGCGGCCAGGGCCATGGCCAGTGCGGCGGCGACGGTGGTCTTGCCCGTTCCGCCCTTACCGCTGACGACATGCAGCCGTACCCCTTCCCAGTCCGGCATGTGCGTCTCCGTCCGCTGGCTGTTCTTGGGCAATCGGTTCATGGGCAATCGGTGGCTGTTCGGTGGCCGTCGTGCTGTGCGTCTTCTGGCGAGCGTAACCAGGAGCCGTCCCGGCCGTCGGGAGACGCCTTGCCACGGCGAGACGTTTGCACCTCTTTGTGTCGCAGATCACAGGGACATCGCGGGGGCGGCGACCGGTTAGAGTCCCCTCATGACCAAGTGGGAATACGTGACCGTGCCGCTGCTGGTGCATGCGACGAAGCAGATTCTGGACACCTGGGGCGAGGACGGCTACGAGCTCGTCCAGGTCGTGCCCGGGCCCAACCCCGAGCAGCTCGTCGCCTACCTCAAGCGAGAGAAGCAGGGGAAGTCCTGATGGCCGGAAAGGTCGAGGCCAAGCTCGCCGAGCTCGGGCTGGAGCTGCCGCAGGTGGTGCCGCCGCTGGCCGCGTACGTCCCCGCCGTGCGGGCGGGGGAGTTCGTCTTCACCTCGGGGCAGCTGCCCATGGTGGAAGGCAAGCTCGCGCTGACCGGGAAGGTCGGCGCCGAGGTCACCGCGGAGGAGGCCAAGGCACAGGCCCGGATCTGCGCGCTGAACGCGCTGGCCGCGGTGAAGTCCGTGGTCGGCGATCTGGACCGGATCGAGCAGGTCGTCAAGGTGGTCGGCTTCGTCGCCTCGGCGACGGACTTCACCGGGCAGCCGGGCGTCGTCAACGGGGCGAGCGAGCTGCTCGGCGAGGTGCTGGGCGCCGCGGGCGTGCACGCACGGTCCGCGGTGGGGGTGGCGGTCCTGCCCCTGGACGCGCCCGTCGAGGTGGAGATTCAGGTTCGGGTTTCGGAGTAGGGCGCCACGTTGGTGGCGGGTTGCTGTTGCGCAGTTCCCCGCGCCCCTATGGGGGCGCGGGCAGCGGCCCCGTACGATCCGCCCATGAGTGCTGAGCTGCCTTCGGGCTGGGCCGAGCGGATTGCCGCGTTGGGACGTGGGGAGCTGGAGCCGGTGCCGCCCAGGCCCGCGGCGACGGTGGTGCTGCTGCGCGACGGCGCCTCCGGCGCGGAGGGGTACCTGCTCCGGCGCCGGACGTCGATGGCCTTCGCCGGCGGGATGTACGCGTTCCCCGGCGGGGGCGTCGACCTGCATGACGGTGCGTCGGACCTCGGCTGGGCCGGGCCGACCGCCGAGGAGTGGGGCGCGCGCCTGGGCTGCGCGCCGCAGACCGCGCGTGCCATCGTCTGCGCCGCGGTACGGGAGACCTTCGAGGAGTCCGGGGTGCTGCTGGCCGGCGCGGACTCCACGTCGGTGGTCGCCGACGTCAGCGGCGACCGGTGGCGCGAGGACCGGGCGGCGCTGGAGGCGCACCGGCTGACCTTCGCCGAGTTCCTCACCCGTCGGCGGCTGGTGCTGCGCAGCGACCTGCTGGGCGCCTGGGCCCGCTGGGTGACCCCGGAGTTCGAGGAGCGCCGCTACGACACCTGGTTCTTCGTTGCCGCGGTGCCCGAGGGGCAGCGGACCGCGGAGGTGCCGGGGGAGGCCGACCGGGTGGAGTGGCTTGCCCCGGGCGAGGCGGTGCGCCGGGTGGAGAGCGGCGCCTACCGGATGCTGCCGCCGACCGTCACCACGCTGCGCGAGCTGTCCCCGTACGCCGATGCCGGCACGGCGCTGGCGGCGGCGGGCCGGCGACGGGTCGAGGCGGTGATGGCCGAGGCGGCGTTGCGGGAGGACGGCGGGGTGACGTTGCGCTGGCCCGGGTACCCGGAGCTGACCGTGCACGCGGGGACTGGGGCCGGGAAGTGAGCGAGATCGCGGGCGGCATCGCAGGTCAGGCCACCGAGCGGGCGTACTGCGTGCTGGCCCCCAACGCCTCGCCGATGACCCTGGACGGCACCAACACCTGGATCCTCGCCGAGCCCGGCTCCGAGCTGGCCGTCGTGGTCGACCCCGGGCCGCTGGACGAGGGCCATCTGCGGGCCGTCCTGGACCGCGTCGAGCAGAGCGGTCGCCGGGTGGCGGCCACCCTGCTCACCCACGGCCATCCGGACCACGCCGAGGGCGCCGCCCGCTTCGCCGAGCTGACCGGCAGCGGGGTACGGGCCCTCGACCCGGCGCTGCGGCTCGGCGACGAAGGGCTGCGGGACGGCGAGGTGCTGGAGGTCGGCGGCCTGGAGCTGCGGATCGTCGGCACGCCGGGCCACACCTCGGACTCGCTGTGCTTCCAGCTCCCGGCGGACCGGGCGGTGCTGACCGGCGACACCGTCCTGGGCCGCGGGACGACAGTGGTGGCCCACCCGGACGGGCGCCTCGGCGACTACCTGGACTCGCTACGGCGGCTGCGCACCCTCGCGGCCGAGCACGGGGTGGCCACGGTGCTGCCCGGACACGGTCCGGTGCTGGCCGACGCGCTGGGGACGGTGGAGTACTACCTGGCCCACCGGGCGGCACGGCTGGCCCAGGTGGAGACCGCGGTCGAGGCCGGCCTGCGGACCCCGGCGGAGGTCGTCGCCCGGGTGTACGCGGACGTGGACCGCGCGCTGTGGCCGGCGGCGGAGTGGTCGGTCCGGGCACAGCTGGAGTACCTCAGGGAGCACGGGCTGATCTGACCCGGAGCGACGGCCTGGTCCGACAGTACGAGGAACTACTCGAACAGGTGAAGGGGTGCGGCCGAGTGGCCGCACCCCTTCTGCGTTCCTGGCGTCGTCAGCTGTTCCCGGCGTCAGCGCGAGCGCCGGGCCAGCCGCTCCACGTCCAGCAGGATCACCGCGCGGGCCTCCAGCCGCAGCCAGCCGCGACCGGCGAAGTCGGCGAGGGCCTTGTTGACGGTCTCCCGGGAGGCGCCGACGAGCTGCGCCAGCTCCTCCTGGGTCAGGTCGTGGACCACGTGGATGCCCTCGTCGGACTGGACGCCGAAGCGGCGCGACAGGTCCAGCAGCGCCTTGGCGACACGCCCGGGGACGTCGGAGAAGACCAGGTCCGACATGACGTCGTTGGTGCGCCGCAGGCGGCGGGCGATGGCCCGGAGCAGCGAGATGGCGACCTCGGGACGGGTCGTCAGCCAGGGCTGCAGGTCGCCGTGGCCCAGGCCCAGCAGCTTGACCTCGGTCAGCGCGGAGGCCGTGGCCGTACGCGGTCCGGGGTCGAACAGCGACAGCTCGCCGATCATCTCGCTGGGGCCGACCACGGCCAGCATGTTCTCGCGCCCGTCCGCCGAGGTGCGGTGCAGCTTCACCTTGCCCTCGACGATGACGTACAGCCGGTCGCCCGGGTCGCCCTCGTGGAACAGGGATTCGCCGCGCGCGAGCGTGGTCTCCGTCATGGAGGCGCGCAGCTCGGCAGCCTGCTCGTCGTCCAGAGCAGTGAAGAGCGGGGCGCGCCGCAGAACGTCGTCCACTCGGTCCTCCTTGTCGGCCGTGCAGGCTTGAGGTGCGATCCCCATCATGCCCGACCGGGAAACAGTGCGATCAATCACAACAAGTGTGGCGTATGGAAACCGGCGATTTGCACGGGGGTGCTCGTCGGAGTGCCCTTCAGCCATGATCGGGCATGGTGGCTCGATGTCGCCGGACTTTGCCCGGACTCCTAGAGACGGTCGTGGACGGGACGGAAGCGCGCGGGGGTGGCCGGGGCGGGGGTCGGCGTGGCCGGGGCGGCCGGCGCGGCCGGGGTGGGGGTCGTGACGGCTGCGGGGGCGGTGCTCGGGCTCTCCGGGAGGGGCACCGGGTGAGCGGGAGGTGACGGGAAGGGGCGCGGGGAGGGTGTCGGGGACGGGCTCGAAGTGGGGGACGGGCTCGGGGACGGGCTGGGGGGAGCCGAAGGACTCGGACTGGGGCTGGGGCTCGGCGAAGGGCTCGGGCTGGCTACTGCCGAGAGGAAATCGCGGTAGGCCTCGCTCGACCCGGGATTGGCGTCGCACTCCCAGACGCCGTGCGGGCAGTAGTCCGTGACCGTCTGGTAGAGCGTGTCGTGGGTGGCCATCCAGGCCAGCATCTGTCGCACGTAGTCGGGGTCGTCGCCGTAGTGGTAGAGGCCCCACTCGGGGTACGAGACCGGCTTGTGGTGGGCGGCGGCGAAGGTCACCTGCTGCTGGAGTCCGTACGGCTCGGTCACGAAGTCCTGGAAGGTGCTCCCCGGCTCCATGTCGTAGCTGTCCATCCCGATCACGTCGGTGACGTCGTCGCCGGGGTAGCACTCGGTCCAGGGGTTGTCGTCGGGTCCGCGGGTCGGGTCGAAGTCGAAACGGAACCGCTGGCCGGGGATGCTGCGCATGGTGGTGACGATGCGGCGCCAGTAGGTCCGCCAGTCGGCCGGGTCCGGATGGCAGCGGCTGCTGTACGTGGTGCCGTTCATCTCCCAGCCGAGGGTGATGACGGTGTCGGGGACGCCCAGTGCGACCAGGCGCCGGGCCAGCTCCAGGAAGTGGCCGTCGAAGGCCCCCGCCGCGCCCTGGGCGAGCAGGTAGCGCACGCTGTCGTCGTCGAGGTCGCCCTCGTTGGCTTGCTGCATGGGAACGCCGAGGATCAGCATCCGGTCGGTCGCCGCGGTCCGCCAGGCCGCCCAGGGGGCCAGCAGGGTGACGCTGCCCTCGATGTCCTCCCAGTGGTTGCCGGGGAGGTAGGTGTGGCCGACCTGGATCTCGGCGTGGTTCAGCCAGCTGGAGAACTCGTTGATCCGGTCGTTCGACTGGTCCGAACCGAGGAACGCCCCGAACGGCACGGGGTGCGAGGGCAGCACGATCGGCTGCGGCGCAGCGGGGACGCTCGGCGAGGGCGAGGGCGACGGGGACGGGGACGGCGATGGGGAGGCCGATGGCGACGGTACGGCGGATGCGGATGCGGATGCGGATGCGGATGCGGAGGCTGACACGGATGCCGCCGGCGACGGCGCCGGTGAGGGACTGGCAGTGGGCACGGCGGGAAGGCTCGATGTCGGGATCGGGCCAGGGCTGGGCGCAGCGCTGGGTACCCCGCTCGCGCTGGGCACCGGACCGACGCTGGAACCCACGCTCGGCGCGGGCCCCGGAACACTCGGCCCAGGTCCCGGGCTGGGCACCACACTGGGGACCGCCGCACCGCTGGGACTCACCCCCGCAACAGGCACCGTGCCGCCCTGTCCCGAGCCCGCGCTGGGACTCGCACCGGCAGCCGTCGCACTCGGCACCGCCCCGGCGGACGGACCGGCTCCGGCGCTCGAACTCGCGCTGATCCCGGCGCTAGCCCCCGCGCTAGCCCCCGCTCCCGCCCCCACGCTGGCGCTCACTGCAGGGCTCGCCCCCGCACTCGCACTGCTCCCCGCGCCCGCGCTCACTCCTGCGCTCGGGCTCCCCCCGGCCCCCGCGCTGCTCCCAGCGCTCGCGCTCACGCCGACCCCCGGGCCGGCTGAGGCCCCCGCGGTGGGGGCCTCCCCAGCTGTGACCGCGTCACCGTGGGACGACCGCCAGGCGGCCGCCTCCCGCAGGTCCGGGGCGTGGATCAGCAGCGCGATCACTGGCAGGGCTACCGTCAGCATCGCGATCGCGAGACAGGCGATAGGTGCCAGACGGCGCTGCGACATGAAATAGAGCCTAAGTTATGACGATTTGTCAGTAATCGCGGCGCGCCGGAACCCTGACGATCACTCTGCTCCGAAAGTGTGGCTTTCCGGCTCCCGTCGTGCCGTAGCGTGAAGCGCGGCGGTGCCGCGGGGGCGGCGTCGAACGGGAGGGGGACCGCATGATTCTGGTGACGGGTGCGAACGGGAACGTCGGAGCGGAGGTCGTCCGGGCGCTGTCCGAGGCGGGGGAGCAGGTCCGGGCGCTGGTCAGGACTGCGGACCGGCCCGCGCCCGCCGGGGCAGAGGGCGTGGTGGGGGACCTCAACGAGCCCGAGAGCCTCGCGCCCGCGCTCGCGGGCGTCGGCGGACTGTTCCTGCTGCCCGGCTACCGTGACATGCCCGGCCTGCTGGCCGAGGCGGCGCGGGCCGGGGTGGAGCGGGTGGTGCTGCTCTCCGGGGGCTCGGCCGGGGACGGCGACATGACCAACGCGGTCTCCCGCTACATGATCCTCTCGGAGATCGCGGTACGGGACTCCGGCCTGCCGTGGACGATCCTGCGCCCGGCAGCCTTCATGTCCAACGCCTTCCGCTGGCTGCCCCAACTCGATGCCGGCGACGTCGTCCGGGTCCCCTTCGCCACGGTGCGCACCGCGACCGTCGACCCCTACGACATCGGCCGGGTCGCCGCACGTGCGCTGCTGACGGATGGTCACGAAGAGCGGGTGTACTACCCCACCGGGCCGCAGTCGCTTCTCCCGGAGGAGCAGATCAGGACGCTGGGGGAGGTCCTCGGCCGGAAGCTGGAGTGCGTGCCGCAGTCCGACGAGGAGGCCAGGGCCGAGATGAGCGGCACCATGCCGGCCGACTACGTCGACGCCTTCTTCCGCTTCTACGTGGACGGGACCCTGGACGAGTCCCAGGTGCGGCCGACCGTGCAGGAGGTTACCGGGCAGGCGCCGCGCACCTTCGCGCAGTGGGCGGCGGCGCACGCCGACGGCTTCGCCCAGAGCTGACACGCCGTGCCGGGACCCCGGCTCCGGGGGAGGATGGCGGGCATGGCCAATCCGCGCACAGCGCTGACGCGTTTGCACTCCTCCGACTCGCCGCTGTCCCTGTGGTCCCGGGACTCCGTGCTCTCCATCGGCTCGACCGGATCCGTGCTGTCCATCGGCTCCGTGGGGTCGGTGCTCTCGGTCGGATCGGTCGGGAGCGCGGCGTCGCTGCTCTCGGTGGGCTCCTGGCTGAGCGTGGGATCGCTGCTGTCCGCCCAGTCGCGGTGGTCGGTCCTGTCCTGGCGTTCGACCCTGGGCCTGATGGCGGCCGGCGCCGCCGCGACCGCGGTCATCCGGCGCGGAGCTGACGCAACGTCCACCCCGACCCGGACGGATCGAGGGCGCGGGTGGCGTCGGTGAACACCTCGGCGGCCCGGCGGTAGGAGAGCCGGGCCCGCCCGGTCAGCGGGCAGCGGTCCGCGGCCGGGGTGCCGACCGGGGCGCGGCGGTCGGTGAGGAAGACCGGCCCCGCCGTCCGGCTGAGCAGCAGCAGCGACAGCAGCCGCCCGGTGCGCGGCCCCCAGTGCAGTTCGGCACGGCCCGTGCCGCTGCCTGTCCTGCCCCGACGGCGGTTCAGGTCCAGGTCGACGATGTTCAGTGCGAGCACCCTTTCGATGGACGCTCCGCTGTCGTGCAGCAGATGCCACAGGGCCTGCTCGCGCAGCGGCGCGCGGAGTGCGAGCACCGCGCGGACCTGGTCGCCGCCGAGCCGGGCCGCTGCCGCAGCAGGCGCACCGGGCGGCGGGGGTTCGGCCGCGGCGAGCGGATCGGTGCTGATCCAGCCCTGCTCGCGCCACCAGCGCAGTGCGCCGCGCAGGATGGACAACTCGCGGTTGAGGGTGCGCGGATCGGTCACCGTCGCGCGTTGCGCGCAGGCAGCGCGCAGCCGGGCCGCGCACGCGGGGTCGTCCAGCAGGTTCAGCGGTACCACCGGCGGGCTGGCGCCGCGCCGCGCGGCACCGGTGGGCGTGGTCCGGCCGACCATCGGCCAGGCCCAGGAGACCAAGGCGATCCGGTAGATCCGCCGCGAGCTTTCGGACAGCCCTGCCGCCTCCAGCCGACGTTCCACCGCGACCGCGTACTCGACCGGCTCAACCATCAATCCTCCGCAGTAAAAATCCGGCCCGAATGTTCGGCACTGGCGCAGTAAAACCCAGTGTCAGAGCCGTACCACCAACAATTTACTGCGGCAGATGTTGCCCTTCAAACAATTGCCTCTGATTGACTCAACTTTAGCCTCGGAAAGCCTTGTAGAACCCGCGCCGGCCGAGGCAGTCTGCTTCACATGACCACCGACCTCCGGGGCCGCCCTGGCCCTCTCCTCGGGCTGCGCCGGCGCCTGCTGGTGCTCGGCGAACGCGACTTCCGCCGGTTCTTCGTCGGCTACACCACCTCGGTCCTCGGCTCGTCCATGGCCGGGGTGGCGGTGGCCTTCGCCGTGCTCGCGACCGGGGGCGGCGGTTCGGCGCTCGGGGCGGTGATGACGGCCAGGATCCTGCCGCTGGTGCTCCTTCTGCTCTTCGGAGGAGTGGCTGCGGACCGGTTCGGCAGCCGGATCGTGATGATCGTCGCGGACGTGCTCCGCTGCGGTGCCCAGGTCACCTTCGCGGTACTGCTGCTGACGGGCCGTCCGGACCTGTGGGTGATGCTGGTGCTGTCGGCGCTGGCCGGGATCGGCGAGGGCCTGTTCGGTCCGTCGCTGTCCGCACTCATTCCCCGGCTGTCGCCCCGGGACGGGCTCACCCAGGCCAACTCCCTGCTGCAGATCGCCCGTTCGGGCGCGACCGTGGCCGGGCCGGCGCTCGCGGGGGTGCTGGTCGCGACCGGCGGACCCGCGCTGGTGCTGGCGCTGGACGCGGCCAGCTACGCGGTGAGCGTCCTGGTCGTCTTCAGCCTGCCTCCCGCCGGCGCCGGCGCCCCTGGGCCAGCTGCGTCGGCCGGGCGCGGTTCGCTGTTCGCCGACCTCAGGGCCGGCTGGTCGCTGTTCCGCTCGGAGACCTGGCTGTGGGTCACCACGCTGCACATCTGCCTGTTCAACCTGCTGGTCTGGGGACCGTTCCTGGTGCTCGGCCCGGTGGTCTCGGCCACCCGGCTCGGCGGAGCGGGCGCCTGGGGCGCGATCATGGCCTGCTACGGCTGCGGCGCCATCACCGGCGGATTCGTCCTGCTGGGACGCAGACCCTCCCGTCCCCTGCTCGTGGCCGTGGTCGCCTCACTGGGCTGGGCCTTCCCCACCGGGGCGCTGGCCGTCGGGCTGCCGCTGGCCTGCGTCTGCGCGGGTGCACTGGTCGCGGGCGTCGGTTCGTCCCTCTACGGGACGCTGATCGACACCCTGGAGCAGCAGGTGATCCCGGTCGAGTTCCGGGGCCGCGTCGCGGCCTACGGCACCCTCGGGGCCTTCGGCCTCGGCCCACTCGGCCTGGCCGCCGCCGGACCGGTCGCCGCCGTGATCGGCGTCGGTCCGGTACTGGCCGGCGGATCGCTCTGGCTGCTCGGAGCCGTCGTCGTGCTGCTCCTGCTGCCCGCGATCCGCCGACCGGTACGCACATCGGGATGACCCCGGCCAGGTGTCGGTTCAGGCGGTTTCCAGCTCCGCCGCCCGGGCCAGCAGTTCGTCGCGGCCGATGGAGTCGCTCGCGGTGGCCGGCACGGTGCAGGCGAAGGCACCGGCGATCGCGCCGTACTGGGCGCACCGCAGCGGCGGCTCCCCGGCCAGCCACCCGAAGAGGAAGCCGGCCGCGTAGGCGTCCCCGGCGCCGTTGGAGTCGACCACCGGGGTCGGCGGCGCGACGGCGGGCACATGGGTCAGCCGGTCCTCGACCAGCAGGTACGAACCCTCGGCCCCGGCGGTGGCGACCACCACCTGCGCCCGGCCCCGCTCGACCACGCGGCGCATGGTGCGCTCCGGGTCAGCCAGGGCGGTGGTGGACAGGAAGACGAGGTCGGCCTGGTGGGCGAAGGTTTCGTGGTACTCCTGCTCGCCGTCCCAGTTGTGCAGGTCCGTCGAGACGGTCACCCCGGTCGCACGCAGCACCGGCAGCGCGTAGCCGCAGGGATGGGTGATGGAGACATGGGCGTGCCGGCTCACCGCCGCCAGCTCCCGGACCGTCGCCTCCGGCAGCCGGTCCTCCGGCAGGGAACGGCTGTTGTCGTACAGCGACAGCCGCCGCCCGTCCGGTCCGACCAGGTTCACCGCCCGCTTGGTACCGCCCGACTGGTGCACCTCGGTGAACGCCACGCCGCGCTCCGCGCACAGCGCGCGGACCAGGTCGCCCGCGTCGTCGTCGCCGATCATGTCGAGGTGGTGGGTGCGCAGTCCCAGCGCGTGCAGACCCAGGGCGACGAAGTTCCCGGTCTGCCCGGCCCGCGTCTCGACCCTGGGCACCATGTAGCTGTCCGCGTACGGAAGCGGCAGCTCGGGGACGTACACGATGGTGTCGACGCCCGCACCACCCAGGACCAGGACGTCCGTCTCAGCTGTCTCCGCTGTCTCAGCTCTCTCGGCGCTCATCGGTGCTCCTCGGGCAATAATTTTCAGAAAATATCTGCAATGTATTGCAGCAGTAGTCGAACCCGGTCGGGTGCCGAACCCGTGGATCCCCCGTTGGCTGTCGGTGGTGGCCCGTAGGCTGATCCGTATGGCGAAGAGTGGCGTGGGTGAGGCTGCGGGGCGACCGGCGTTCAAGAAGGCGAAGGTCCCGACGACGCATACCGGGCTGGTGCGGCAGGCGCGGAAGATCAACCGGGCGCTGGCGGAGGTCTACCCGTACGCGCATCCGGAGCTGGACTTCAGGAACCCGTTCGAACTGCTGGTCGCGACCGTGCTGTCGGCGCAGACCACCGACCTGCGGGTGAACCAGACCACGCCCGCGCTGTTCGCGAAGTTCCCCACGCCGGAGGCGATGGCGGCGGCGAACCCCGAGGAGCTGGAGGAGATCCTGCGGCCGACCGGGTTCTTCCGGGCCAAGGCGAAGTCGGTGCTGGGCCTGTCCGCGGCGCTGCGGGACCGGTTCGACGGCGAGGTGCCCGGGCGGCTGGAGGACCTGGTGACGCTGCCGGGGGTGGGCCGCAAGACCGCCAACGTGGTCCTCGGCAATGCCTTCGGCGTGCCCGGGATCACCGTGGACACCCACTTCGGGCGGCTCGCCCGCCGGTTCGGGTGGACCGAATCCGACGATCCGGTGAAGGTCGAGCACGAGGTCGGCGAGCTGATCCCGAAGAGCGAGTGGACCATGCTGTCGCACCGGGTGGTGTTCCACGGGCGGCGGATCTGCCATGCCCGCCGTCCCGCCTGCGGTGCCTGCCCGATCGCGGAGCTGTGCCCCTCCTACGGGGAGGGCGAGATCGACCCGGTGAAGGCGGAGAAGCTGCTCAAGTACGAGAAGGGCGGCCAGCCGGGACAGCGGCTCAGCCCCCCGCCGGACTACCCCGGCAAGCCCGCCCCCGCGGCGGGCGGGGCGGCCTGATGGCGGAACCGGAGCCGACGCAGGAGGTGACGCAGGAAGCGGCGGAACCGGCGGGGGCGCACCAGGTGCGGCGGGACGGCCTGCCGCAGTGGCTGATGCCGGTGCGGGACGCCGCCGAGCGGATCGAGCCCAGGCAGCTCAGCCGGTTCCTGCCGCCGGCCGAGGGCGGCCGGCGCTCCGCGGTGCTGGTGCTCTTCGGGACCGGCGCCGACGGCCGTCCCGACCTGCTGCTGATCGAGCGGGCCCGCTCGCTGCGCTCGCACGCGGGACAACCCTCCTTCCCCGGCGGCGCGCTGGACCCGGAGGACGGCGATCCGCGCGGCCCAGGGCCGGTCAACGCCGCCCTGCGCGAGGCCCGGGAGGAGACCGGCCTGGACCCGTCCGGGGTACAGGTGTTCGGGGTGCTGCCCGACCTCTACATCCCGGTCAGCGACTTCGTGGTCACCCCGGTGCTGGGCTGGTGGCGCAGCCCGAGCCCGGTGGGTCCGGTGGACCCGGCGGAGGTCGCCGCGGTGTTCCGGGTCCCGGTAGACGAACTGGTCGACCCCGACCGCCGGGCCAGGCTGCGCCACCCCAGCGGCTTCCGCGGGCCGGCCTTCCTGGTGGAGGGACGCCTGGTCTGGGGCTTCACCGCCGGGGTGATCGACCGGCTGCTGCACCACTCCGGTCTGGAGCGGCCCTGGGACACCAGCCGGGAGATCGAGCTGTCCGAGGACGCGGTGGTGGTCGCCGCCGAGGACCGCGCCCGAGCGAAGCAACGTACCGGAGCCGACCCGGCCGGGGCGGGCGAAGGAACCATTTCGGGTCGGCCGGCGTGAGAAGGAGACAAGGTCCTCCCTAGGAGGCACGTTCCTGCAGTCCCGGCGTGGGATGGTAGACCGTCGCCCTTCACCACCAGGAAGCCGCCGTGAACGTCCTCGACATCCTGCTTGTCGCCGCCGCTGTCGGATTCGCCGTCTCCGGCTACCGGCAGGGTTTCGTCGTCGGTGCGCTCTCCCTGGTCGGCTTCCTCGGCGGCGGCCTGATAGCGGTCCAGCTCCTGCCGCTGCTGCTGAACCACCTCTCCCCGGGGACGATGTCCTCGGTGATCGCCGTGGTGGTCGTGATCGTCTTCGCCTCGGTCGGGCAGGCCTTCACCACCCACTGGGGCTGGAAGCTGCGCGGCCCGATCGACCGCAGCCGGGCCCGGATCTGGGACGCGGCCGGCGGCGCGATCGTCAACGTGGTCTCGATGCTGCTGGTCGCCTGGCTGATCGGGACGGCCCTGGCGGGCACCTCGCTGCCCACCATCGCCCATGAGGTCCGCACCTCCAAGGTGCTCGGCGACGTGCAGAAGGCACTGCCCGCGGACGCGCCCGAGTGGTTCTCCGACTTCACCTCGGTGCTGGCCCGCAACGGCTTCCCGCAGGTGTTCAACCCGTTCCAGAGCGAGCCGATCACCGACGTCCCGGCCCCGGACCCGGCGCTGGCCAGCAGTGACGCCGTGGTCCAGGCGCACAAGAGCATCGTCAAGGTCGTCGGCACCGCCCCCAGTTGCGGCAAGGTCATCGAGGGCAGCGGCTTCGTCTACGCGCCGCAGCGGGTGATGACCAACGCCCATGTCGTCGGCGGCGTCTCCGCGCCCACGGTCAACCTCGGCGGCCGGATCTACGCCGCCAAGGTGGTGCTGTACGACTGGAAGCGGGACATCGCGGTGCTGGACGTCCCCGGCCTGAACGCCACCCCGCTGGTGTTCGCGGGCGACGCGAAGACCAGCGCCGACGCGATCGTGGCCGGCTTCCCGGAGAACGGCCCGTTCAACGTCCAGGCGGCCCGGATCCGGGGCCGGCTGCAGGCCAGCGGCCCCGACATCTACCACCGCGGCACCGTCAGCCGGGACGTCTACTCGCTGCGCTCCACGGTGCGCCAGGGCAACTCCGGCGGCCCGCTGCTCAACCCCGACGGCGACGTCTACGGGGTGGTCTTCGCCAAGTCGCTTGACGACGCCCAGACCGGGTACGCGCTCACCGCCGCCGAGGTGCGGTCGGACGCCGAGCAGGGTGCGAACGCGACCCAGAAGGTCGACAGCGAGTCCTGCGCGCTCTGAGTCCCGCCGGCACCCTCCCCGGCAGCAGGTCCCCAGTAGTTGAGCCTCCGTCGGGAGGTGTCGGTATCTGCTGGTACCGTCTGGGACGCTTCAGTCGGACGGATCTTGACGGTGCCGTCATCACGAGGGGGAGGACGTCCACGCCATGATGGGTCACTCGCACGCGGTCAGCGGGGCGCTGCTCTTCGCAGCCACCGCTCCGTACCTGCCACCGCTGGTGATGCACCATCACCTCAGCCCGCAGGAGATCCTGATGGGCACGGTGCTGTGCGCGGGCGCCGCACTGCTGCCCGACCTGGACCACCACGACGGGACGATCGCCAACTTCCTGGGCCCGGTGTCCAAACTGCTGTGCCGGTTCGTCGCCTGGATCTCCGGCGGGCACCGGCACGCCACCCACTCGATCTTCTTCATCGCCTTTATGACGGCGGGGACCTGGGCCGGGGTGAGCTACGTCGGCCGCTGGTTCACCCTGGGCCTGACCTTCTTCCTACTGGCCATGGCCGTGCGGGCGCTCAACCTGTGCCCGCCCGGGCACGGCTTCTCGGCCTGGGGCACCATCGTGGCGATGGCGCTGCTCGGGACAGGCATCATCGACAAGTTCATCCCGTCGGCGCCGGGCTGGCTGCCGTACGCGGTCGGCCTGGGCTGCCTGGCGCACCTGCTCGGCGACTCGATCACCAAGCAGGGCGCACCGTGGCTGTGGCCGATCCGCACCCGCTACGAGATCGTGGTGATCAAGAGCAGCGGCAACAAGCTGGAGACGGAGATACTGGTCCCGATCATGGGAATAGCGACCGTCGTCCTGCTGTGGTTCACCGCGCTCTCGCCCAACACGTTCTGAGGGCGGGCGGTTCGGGGCCGGGGTTCAGCGCTGGCGGAGTCTTGAGGTGACCCAGCGCGCCCGGCGGGTGATGATGTGCGGTATCCCTACATGGACCAGGAGGTCCCCGCTGCTCGCGGGGGCTTCGGGGGCGGCGCCGGTGGTGCCGTTGAACGAGCTCGTGGCCGCTGTCTGCTGAGGCGGGCGGCGACGGGTACGTGGCGCGAAAGCGCGGTCGTGCATCCAGCTCATAGGTAGAGGACTGCCCGCACGGGACCGGGTGTAATCCCGTGCGGGGCGGCCAATCGGCCCGTTTCTGGCATATTTTCACTTCACCGGATTCCGCTTATGACAGCGTCATGACGAACAGTCAGCGGCGGTCCGGTGGCGGGATCGGCGGCGGTCCGGCGAAGGGCTCAGCGACGGTCCGGTTCGGGGTCGCGGAGCCAGTTCACCAGCTCCCGGGAGAACCCCTCCGGGTCCTCCTCCTGGGGGAAGTGCCCGATGCCCTCCAGCAGCCGCCAGCGGTACGGAGCCTCCACGTACTCGCCCGACCCTGCGGCCGTCCTGGCGAGCAGCACCGGGTCCGCCGCGCCGTGCAGGTGCAGCGTGGGCACCCGTACCGGTCGGCGCATCCGGCGCGAGTACTGCAGGCCGTCCGGACGGCCCATGGAGCGCATCAGCCAGCGGTAGGGCTCGATCGAGCAGTGCCTGGTGTTGGACAGCTGCATGGCGTGACGGTAGGTCAGCAGCGCCTTCTCGTCGGGGTGGTGCCCGGGGGCGGTCCAGTCCGTCAGGAACTCGCCGACCAGGGCGGCGTCGTCGGCGACCAGCTGCCGCTCCGGCACCCAGGGGCGCTGGAAGCCGAGCAGGTGCTCCGCCGCGGTGATCTGCTTGCGGTCGGTCATCAGCGCCCGGCGGTAGCGCCGCGGGTGCGCGCTGGAGGCCACGGCCAGCCGGCGGACCAGGGCCGGGCGCATCACGGCGGCGGTCCAGGCCAGGAAGCCGCCGAGGTCGTGGCCGACCAGGGCGGCGTTGGGGGCGCCGAGCGAGCGGATGATCCCGGTCAGGTCCAGGGCCATGTTGGAGGGGTCGTACCCGCGCGGGGTGCGGTCGCTGCCGCCGACGCCGCGCAGGTCCACGGCGACGGCGCGGAAGCCGGCCTCGGCGAGCGCGGTCAGCTGGTGCCGCCAGGTCCACCAGAACTGCGGCCAGCCGTGCACCAGCAGCACCAGCGGTCCCTCGCCCAGCTCGGCGATGTGGAAGCGCCCGCCGTTGGCGGACACGTCGCGGTGGTTCCAGGGTCCCTCGATGCGCGGATCGAAGGAGTCGGTGGATCTGTGGGCTCCACCGGGGGTTCTGTCAGACGACATGGGGAGAGCGTGTCACATCCGAGCCTTGATCAGGTTTCCGGAGTCGGTCACCGGGTGAGGACCTTGTGACCGTCGGCGGTGATCGGCGCGGCCGGGTGCGGCTTGGTGCCCTTGAGCACGTCGACGGTCGCCTTGGTGGAGGCGATGGTCCGCTCCGGCGGCGAGATCTTCTTGAAGAAGCGGAAGGCCACCAGTCCGAGCACGGCCGCGATCAGGACGAAGGCCCCGGCGACGATCAGGAAGGACCAGCCGAGGGTGATCCCCAGCGCGTGGATGCCGTAGGCGGCCGCGAAGCTGAACATCGGGATGGAGGCCAGGGCCACCACGGCCGCGACCGCTCCGGCGCCTCCGCCGGAGACCCCGCGGAAGACGTCCTTCTTGATCTCCTGCTTGGCCAGCGCGATCTCGTCGTGCACCAGTGCGGACAGGTCGGCGGTCGCTGCGGCGAACAGCTGGCCCACCGTACGGTCGGCTCCGCCGTTCGTGGGGCTGGCCTCGTACCTGTCAGCAGCTGACATCGGGGGTCTCCTCGCGTGTATGGGTCCACGGCATCATGTCACTGTCTCAGATCATGCCTCGTGCCTGCGGTAGCGCACCACTCGACTCGTCTTACGGTGCGTCATACCGCCGCCGCGCGTTCCTCGGCCAGCTCGGCCTCGTAGAGCCGCCGGTACTTGCGGTTGCGCAGCCGCAGCAGCACCGAGGCCACCACCGCGCAGATCACCGAGCCGGCCAGCACCGCGGCCTTGTCGCGCTCGGACAGCCCGTGGTCGTCGGCGAAGGCCAGCTCGGCGATCAGCAGCGAGACGGTGAAGCCGATCCCGGCCAGCACCGAGACGGCGAACAGGTCGCCCCACTCCAGCTCGGGGTTGAGTTCGGCCCGGGTGAACCGCGCCGCGAGCCAGGTGCCGCCGAAGATGCCCAGGCACTTGCCGACCACCAGGCCGAGCACCACGCCCAGCGGCGAGGCCTGGGTGAACACCTCGCCCAGGGCCCGGGGGCTGACCGACACCCCGGCCGCGAACAGGGCGAACACCGGGACGCAGAACCCGGCCGAGAACGGCCGCACCAGGTGCTCGATGTGCTCGGCGGGGGAGTGCTCCTCGCCGGGGTCCTTGGTGCAGCGCAGCAGCAGGCCCATGGCGACGCCGGCCACCGTGGCGTGGATGCCGCTCTCGTGCATCAGCGCCCAGACCACCACGGCCAGCGGGACGTAGAGGTACCAGCCTCGCACCCGCATCCGGTGCAGCACGTAGAACAGGACCAGCCCCAGCAGGGAGAGGCCCAGCGCCCAGAGCTTGATGCCGGTGCTGTAGAAGATCGCGATGATCAGGATCGCGATCAGGTCGTCCACCACAGCCAGGGTGAGCAGGAAGGCCCGCAGCGCGGAGGGCAGGTGCGAGCCGACGACGGCCAGCACGCCCAGGGCGAAGGCGATGTCGGTGGCGGTGGGGATGGCCCAGCCCGCCAGGTGGCCGCCCGGACCGCTGTTGACGACGGCGTAGACGGCGGCGGGCACGGCGACCCCGCAGACGGCCGCGACCACGGGCAGCGCGGCTGCTCTGGGGTCGCGCAGTTCCCCGGCGACCAGTTCGCGCTTGAGCTCGATCCCGGCCACGAAGAAGAAGACCGCCAGCAGCCCGTCCTTGGCCCAGGCGTCCAGCGAGAGGTCCAGGTGCAGCGGGGAGGAGGGGCCGACCGTGGTGTCCAGCACGCTCTGGTAGCCGGCCGGCCAGGCGTTCGCCCAGACGAGTGCCACCACGGCCGCGCCGAGCAGCAGGATGCCGCCGACGGTCTCGGCGCGCAGCGCGTCCGCGAGGAACTTCCGTTCGGGGAGCGGGAGCCGGCCCAGGAACGGGCGGCGGGGCGTGGGGCTGTCACTCACGCGCTGGCTCCTCCGGAAGCTGGCGGACGGATTGTCACATTTGTCCGATGCTAACCGGCGAGCAGGAAAGAGGCCGTCCCCGCGCGGACGCGGGAACGGCCTCTTAGGCGTACTGGCGGAGGGTCAGTCCTCCTCGCCGGCCGCCGGCAGCTGGCTCTGGATCAGGTCCATCACCGTGGAGTCGGCCAGGGTGGTGGTGTCGCCCACCGCCCGGCCCTCGGCGATGTCACGCAGCAGCCGACGCATGATCTTGCCGGAGCGGGTCTTCGGCAGCTCGCTGACCACCTTGATCATCTTGGGCTTGGCGATCGGGCCGAGCACCTTGGCGACGTGGTTGCGCAGGTCGGTGACCAGCTCGGCGTCGTCGTGGGCGGTGCCGCGCAGGATCACGAAGGCCGCGATGGCCTGCCCGGTGGTGGCGTCGGTCGCGCCGACCACGGCCGCCTCGGCGACCTTGGGGTGCGACACCAGCGCCGACTCGACCTCGGTGGTCGAGATGTTGTGCCCGGACACCAGCATCACGTCGTCCACCCGGCCGAGCAGCCAGAGGTCGCCGTCCTCGTCCTTCTTGGCGCCGTCGCCGGCGAAGTAGCGCCAGTCGGTCTCGGCGGCGTCGTGACCGGCGCCGAAGCGGGACCAGTAGGTGTCCAGGTAGCGCTGGTCGTCGCCCCAGATGGTGCGCAGCATCGACGGCCACGGCTCGGTGAGAATTAGGTAGCCGCCCCCGCCGTTGGGCACCTCGTGGCCCTCGTCGTCGACCACGGTGGCGGCGATGCCGGGCAGCGGGGTCTGCGCCGAGCCGGGCTTGGCGGCGGTGACGCCGGGCAGCGGGCTGATCATCATGGCGCCGGTCTCGGTCTGCCACCAGGTGTCCACGATGGGGGTGCGGTCGCCGCCGATGTGCTCGCGGTACCACATCCACGCCTCGGGGTTGATCGGCTCGCCGACGCTGCCCAGGATGCGCAGCGAGGACAGGTCGAACTTGGCGGGGATGTCGTCGCCCCACTTCATGAACGTGCGGATGGCGGTCGGCGCGGTGTAGAGGAGGGTCACCCCGTACTTCTGGATGATCTCCCAGAACCGGCCCTGGTGCGGGGTGTCCGGGGTGCCCTCGTACATCACCTGGGTGGCGCCGTTGGCCAGCGGCCCGTAGACGATGTAGGAGTGCCCGGTGACCCAGCCGATGTCGGCGGTGCACCAGTAGACGTCGGTCTCCGGCTTGAGGTCGAAGACCGCGTGGTGGGTGTAGCTGGCCTGGGTGAGGTAGCCGCCGGTGGTGTGCAGGATGCCCTTGGGCTTACCCGTGGTCCCCGAGGTGTAGAGGATGAACAGCGGGTGCTCGGCGTTCATCGGCTGGGGCGTGTGCTCGGTGGACTGACGGTCCGTGATCTCGTGCCACCAGACGTCCTTGCTGTCGTCCCAGGCGGTGTCCTGGCCGGTGCGGCGGACCACCAGGACGTGCTCGACGGTGGGGCAGCTGAGCACGGCCTCGTCGATGGCCGGCTTGAGCGCGGTGGGCTTGCCGCGGCGGTAGCCGCCGTCCGCGGTGATGATCAGCTTGGCGTCGGCGTCCTGCACCCGGGAGGCGACGGCCTCGGCGGAGAAGCCGCCGAAGACCACGGAGTGCGCGGCACCGATCCGGGCGCAGGCGAGCATCGCCACCGCCGCCTCGGGGATCATCGGCAGGTAGACGGCGACCCGGTCGCCCTTCTGCACGCCCAGCTCGGTGAGGGCGTTGGCGGCTTTGGAGACCTCGTCCTTGAGCTCGGCGTAGGTGATGGCGCGGCTGTCGCCGGGCTCGCCCTCGAAGTGGATGGCGACCCGGTCGCCGTGGCCGGCCTCGACGTGGCGGTCGACGCAGTTGTAGGCGACGTTGAGCTCGCCGTCGGCGAACCACTTGGCGAACGGCGGGTTGGACCAGTCCAGGGTCTCGGTGGGCTCGGTGGCCCAGCTCAGCCGGCGGGCCTGCTTCGCCCAGAAGGCCAGCCGGTCCTCCTTGGCCTCGGCATACGCCTCGGCGGTCACATTCGCGGCGGCGGCGAGCTCAGCAGGCGGGGCGAATCGACGCTCTTCCTTGAGCAGGTTGGCCAGGCTCTCATTGCTGCTCAACGCGCACTCCTCATCAAGATCTGGGTGCGGGCGTCCCGATCATCCCCGCCGACCCGTTATGTCGTGACCTAGCTCACCAGGATGAGGGCGCGCTGACAAGGGGCCTCGGAAAATTGGTGTAGACCTATTTGGATTCTGCCGAGCGGCGGGCATCCGGGCAGGTCAAGCGGCTGGGGCCAGTCGCGGTCGGACGGGGCTGAAGGTGCGCCCGTTGCGAGCGAGACGGTACGCCTGTGCCGTGGCGAAGTCGAAGTAGAGCCCGGTCAGCCGCAGCCTGCCGGAGTCCAGCGCGCGGCGCACCGAGGCGTGCGCCCGCAGGTTGTCCAACTGCTGCGCCACATTGGTGAGGCAGAGCCGCTCCAGCGGGTCCTCCGACAGCGCGGAGCCGCGGATCCGGGCCGGGGCGTGGCGCACCCGCTGCAGCGAGTCCTGGCCGTGCCGAAGCCAGCGGGTCAGCGGCGTGCCGGCCTGGCCCTCGCGCCGGTGCGCCCCGCGCAGCAGCGACTGCATCGCCCCGCAGCCGGAGTGCCCGCAGACCACGACGGTGCTCACCTCCAGGACGTCCACCGCGTACTCGATGGCGGCGGCCGCCGAGTCGTCGGGCTGGGAGGCGCCGGGTTGGGACACCAGGTTGCCGACGTTGCGGACGGTGAAGAGGTCGCCGGGCCCGCTGCTGGTGATCACGTTGGGCACCAGCCGGGAGTCCGCGCAGGTGATGAACAACTGGGAGGGCGACTGGCCCTCCCGGGCCAGCCGGGCCAGTTCGGGGCGCAGCCCGGGAGCGGTGAACTGCTGGAAGTCCCGCACCCCGCGCAGGTGGTCGTGGATCATCGCGCCTCCCAAGATCAGGTAAATGAAGAGTAATGAATCCTTTACCTGAAGGAGAGACGTAAACCCCGAACTTCACCCGACCGAGTGTCAGGCCCGGTTGCCGGGCCGGGTGTCGGTCCGAGTGTCAGGCGGTCATCGGTACGGCCTCCCCGAGCACGAAGCCGGGGTCGACCTGGCCCGCGAGATCCGCTCCGGTCCTGGCGTTCCCCCAGCTCTCGGCGTTGCGCAGGTGGAAGCTCACCATCTGCCGGGTGTAGCGGTCCCAGTCCCGCAGCGGGTACGAGGCGTCCACGGCCCGCAGCAGGGCGTCCAGCGCCCGCTGGTTCTCCGGCTCCAGGGTGTCCAGCCGGGGCGCGCGGCCCTGCTCGGTGCGCCGCACCCAGTCGGACTGGCCGAAGACCGTGAGCAGGTCCTCGCCGACGGCGTCGCGCAGGTAGTCCACGTCCTCCTGGCCCTGCACCTTGTTGCCGACCACCCGCAGGTTCACGTCGAAGTCGGCGGCGTAGTCCTTGTACTGCCGGTAGACCGAGACGCCCTTGCGGGTCGGCTCGGCCACCAGGAAGGTGATGTCGAAACGGGTGAACAGG
Organism: Streptacidiphilus jeojiensis; assembly: GCF_042510965.1. Classification (NCBI taxonomy): domain Bacteria; kingdom Bacillati; phylum Actinomycetota; class Actinomycetes; order Kitasatosporales; family Streptomycetaceae; genus Streptacidiphilus; species Streptacidiphilus jeojiensis. The sequence continues at coordinate 190,960 of NZ_JBEUKS010000014.1, read as the reverse complement.
CCGGAGGCGAAGGAGTCGGAGCCCGCGGTCATGTCGACGGCCAGGTACTCCCCGGGGCCGTCCGCCAGATGGTTGAGGCAGAGCTCCACCGCGCCGACCTTGGAGTGGTAGCAGGCCACCCCGAGGTCCTCCTCGGTGAAGGCGCCGGTGGCCATCAGCCGCAGCGGCGCCCCGTCCACCTGGAACTCGCGGGCGCACAGCGCGTACACCGGGTTGTCCTCGGCGATCCGCAGCAGTCGCGAGCCGCTGCCGGGCGGGGTGGTCTTGATCATCGACTCGGCGTCGGCGATCCGGGGATTGCTGCCGCGCAGGTACTCCTTGATCTCCGGCAGGTGCGCCCCCATCGACGGCAGCGCCGCCGCCTCCTGCTCGCTCAGCCCGATCGCCGTGCCCAGGTGCTGGTTGATGTCGGCGTCCACGGCCAGTACCGGGGCGCCGGTCCGGGCGAGGTGTCGGACGAAGAGGGAGGACAGCGTTGTCTTGCCGCTCCCACCCTTGCCGACGAAGGCGATCTTCATGGGGTGCTCCATGCGAAGGGGCGCACCGGTCGGCGCGCTTATTGGTAATCGTTATCGTCACCGAATGCGGTCATGCTAGCGACTCCGGACCCTCTGGTGATCGGCTTTTGTGCACTGTTGACTCTTTCGGGTGAGAGCGACCCGGGGAGCGCCCTTACTCGCGAGTTACGTACCCTCGGTCCCGTGAGCACACCAACCCCGGCCCAGCCGTCCGACGACCCCCTGGCCCCGCTCGGGCTGCTGCCCGGCGTGCCCGCGGCGGTCGCCGAGGCCCGCCGCGCCGTCGACCGCCTCTACGGACACCGGGTGATGCGCCGCCGGGCCGCCGAGGTCACCTCCGAGTCGGCGCTGCGCGGGGCCCGCGCCTCCGCCGCGCTGGAGGACGCCGACTGGCCGCTGGAGGAGGTCCGCCGGCGCACCGACTTCGGCACCGACCCGGAGGCCCGTACGGTCGGGGGCGTGCTGCGGGTCAACGCCGAGGCCGGGCAGCTGCTGGGCACCTGGCGGCACTCGCCGCTCCAGGTGCTGGCCCGGCTGCACCTGCTGGCCTGCGGCGACGACGACGCCGCGGCGGGCCGCCCGCGGCGGGCCGGCGAGCCGGCGGCCGAGCGCTTCGGCAAGCTGCTGCCGCTCGCCCTGGCCGACGAGCCGTCCGACCCGGCCGCCGAACCCCCGGCCCCGGTGCCGGTCTTCGACCTGGCACCGCCGCCACCGGCCGAGGAGGCCGTGGCGCGGCTGGAGGGACTGGCGCAGCTGCTCGCCGCCCGGGGCGGCAAGAAGAACCCCAATGAGCGCACCGCCCCGGCGCTGGTGGTGGCCGCCGTGGTGCACGGCGAGCTGATGACCCTGCAGCCCTTCGCCCGGCACAGCGGGCTGGTCGCCCGCGCCGCGCAGCGGATCGTGCTGATCGCCGAGGGGATGGACCCGCAGGCGATCTGCCCGGTCGAGGTCGGGCTGGCCGAACTGGGCACCGAGGCCTACCGCAACGCGCTGGGCGGCTACGCCTCGGGGACGGCGGAGGGGATGGCGCTGTGGATCACCCACTGCGGGGCCGCGCTGCGGCTCGGGGTGCGGGAGAGCACGGCGGTGTGCGAGGCGATGCAGCGCGGGATGGCCTGAACACAGGAGTGCGGCGGCACCTGCGTACCGGTGCCGCCGCTGGCACAGCTTCCCAGTGACCATGCGTGCGCCATTTCTTTGCGCATCCGGCTGGAACCATGTCCGTCGGCCGGGTGCGGCGGCCCGATCGCGGGTCGGCTGCACGTGGGTGCTGAGTCGTTGTGCTCGGTCCGTGGGGCCTGATACTCCGATGGATCCTGGCTGCTGGTCCATCCGGTCTCGCGGGCCGTCTCCTTCCTTTGTAGTCCTGTTTCGGGCAAAGCGGAACTCGGGGGCTCTCTTTTCCTGGAAACAGCCTGGTCAGAAGGTCGGCCTGGTCTGCCGGATCGGGGGGTCTGCCGGGTCAGGCGGTCGCGCTGCGGCGGCGGGCCGCGTACCAGACGATGCCCGCGGCGGTGGCGGCCGCGCCCACCGCGGCTGCGGCGAGCACCGGGCGGCTGCTGACCCGCAGGCCGGGGCTCCGCTGCTTCAGCTGGACCGGGCGGTCGAACACCAGCACCGGCCACTCCCTGGCCGTCGCCTCGCGGCGCAGCGACCGGTCCGGGTTGACCGCGAAGGGGTGGCCCACGGCCTCCAGCAGCGGCAGGTCGGTGATCGAGTCGCTGTAGGCGTAGCTGTGCTCCAGGTCGTAGCCCTCGACGGCGGCCAGCTCGCGGATCGCGCTCGCCTTGTTCCCGGCGTAGGCGTAGAAGTCGATCTCGCCGGTGTAGCAGCCGTCGGCCTCGGCCATCCGGGTCGCGATGACATGGTCGGCGCCGAGCATCTCCCCGATGGGCTCGACCAGTTCGGAGCCCGAGCTGCTGACGATGACCACGTCGCGGCCGGCCAGGTGGTGCTCCTCGATGAGCGAGGCCGCCTCGTCGTAGATCAGCGGGTCGATCAGGTCGTGCAGGGTCTCCGCGACGATCTCCCGGACCAGTTGGACGTTCCAGCCGCGGCTCAGCGAGGAGAGGTACTCGCGCATCTTCTCCATCTGGTCGTGGTCGGCGCCGCCGGCCAGGAACACGAACTGGGCGTAGGCGCTCTTGAGGACGGCGCGACGGTTGATCAGGCCGCCGCGGTACAGCGGGCGGCTGAAAGCGAGTGCGCTGGACTTGGCGATCACGGTCTTGTCGAGGTCGAAGAACGCGGCGGTCCGCAGCGGCCTGGGCGGCTGGAACGAGGGCGTGGGCGAGGGCTGCCGGTGGTTGTCCACAAGGACGAGGATATGCGCCCACCATTCGGCCCAAGGGCAGGCGCGTGGGTTTGCTTGAGAAGGGGCTCGGGTACACCATGGAAGTCACGGCTCGTTCGCGACCGTGCTGCCCCGGTCTGGCTCCTCCCCCCCGAGTCAGGCTGTGGAGGACGACCCCCGCTCTCCCCCCGGCGGGGGTCGTCGCATGTCCGGGCACCTTTTCAGATGGTGGTCCCGATGGCCTTCCCGATAGGGCTGCTGATGGCGGCCGCAGTGGGCTCTTTCCGGCTGTTATGTCAATCTGACGCCGCATAAGTCATTCGCCGGAGTGGTCGGATTTTCCACACCCTCCGAGTTCTCCACAGTTCACGGCACTTTGTCCGGCCCCCTTCCGTAAAAGCGGCACCGTTGCTGTCACGAAGCAATCCGCGCGGCCGGACACCCCGCGCGGCGCACCGCTCCAGAGCACGGGGAGGCTGTCATGGCCGGGACGTCGTCCGCGGAACCACCGACGGGGGAGACGGGGCCCGCGAGCCGGACCGAGGGGCTCGCCCCGGGGCCGCTGCTGGTCACCGAGAACGAGCGCCTGATCGAGCAGTTGCTGCGGATCTGCGCGGCCGCCGGCGCCGAGCCGCAGCTGGTCTGCGGTGCCCCGCCGCCGCGTCAGCTGTGGGAGTCCGCCCCGCTGGTGGTGGTCGGCGACGATGTCGCGGACCGGATGGCCGGCCTCAGCCGCCGGTCCGACGTCCTGCTGGTCGGGGACGACCTGGACGATGTCGACGTCTGGCGGCGGGCCGTGGTGATCGGCGCCCGGCAGGTGGTCTTCCTGCCGGACGCGGAGTCCTGGCTGCTGGACCGGATCGCCGACGCCGCCGAGGGGGTGGGCGTGCAGGCGCTCACCGTCGCGGTGCTCGGCGGCAGGGGCGGCGCCGGTGCCTCCACCCTGGCCTGCGCCCTGGCGGTGACCGCCGCCCGGGAGGGGATGCGGGCGGTGCTCATCGACGGCGACCCGCTGGGCGGTGGACTCGACGTCCTGCTCGGCGGTGAGGCGGCGGTCGGGCTCCGCTGGCCCGACCTGGCCGGCTCCCGGGGCCGGGTGAACGCGGTGGAGCTGGAGCGCTCGCTGCCCAGGCTGCACGCCCTGTCCGCGCTCAGCTGGGACCGCGGCGACGCGCTCACCATCCCGCCCGAGGCGATGCGGACGGTGCTCGGCGCGGCCCGCAGACGCGGCGGGGTGGTGGTGCTGGACCTTCCCCGCCGGATCGACGACTCGGCCGGTGAGGCCCTGGACCAGACCGATCTGGGGCTGCTGGTGATCCCGGCGGAGCTGCGGGCGATGGCGGCGTCGGCACGGGTTGCGGCGGCCGCGCGGATGCGGCTGTCCGACCTCCGGGCGGTGGTCCGCGGCCCCGCCCCCAGCGGGATGGACGGCGCCGAGATCGCCCGGGGGCTGCGGCTGCCGCTCGCCGGCGAGCTCGCCGCCGAGCCGGGCCTGGTCGCCGACCTGGAGCGCGGGCGACCGCCCGGCCTGCGGGCCAGAGGGCCGCTCGGCCGGTTCTGCTCCGCCTTCCTGACGGAGGCTTTGGCCGGCAGCGGGTCGGCCGCATGAGCTCGGGGAGGCCAGTCAGTGGGGCCGGGCCGAGGGCCGCGGACTCGCCGTACGCCCGGACGGCCGGGCTGCTGGACGCGGTCCGGCTGAGGCTCGCCGAGGCCGGCGCCGAGCCCACCACCAGCCGGGTGGCCGAGGCACTGCGGGCGCAGGGGCGGCCCTACGGGGACGCCGAGGTGCTGGAACTGGTGCGGCAGCTGCGCTCGGACATGGTCGGCGCGGGCCCGCTGGACCGGCTGCTCAGTGACCCCAGGGTCACCGACGTCCTGGTGAACGGCCCGGACGAGGTCTGGGTGGACCGGGGTGCGGGCCTGGAACCGGTACCCGGCATCCGCTTCGCGGACCGGCAGGCGGTGCGCAGGCTGGCCCAACGGCTGGCCACCGCGGCGGGCCGGCGGCTGGACGACGCCAGACCCTGGGCCGACGCCAGGCTGCCCGGCGGGACCAGGTTCCACGCCGTGCTGCCGCCGGTCGCGGTCGGCTGCACCCACATCTCGCTGCGCACCAGCAGGTCCAGGGCGTTCACCCTGCCCGAACTGGTCGGCGCAGGAACGGTCACCGAACAGGGGGCGGCGCTGCTCCGGGGCATGGTCCAGGCCCGGCTGTCCTACCTGGTCAGCGGCAGTACCGGCAGCGGCAAGACCACGCTGCTCGCGGCGCTGCTCGGGCTGGTGGGGCCGGCCGAGCGGCTGGTCGTCGTCGAGGACTCGGCCGAGCTGCGACCGGACCATCCGCATGTTGTCCGGTTGGAGGCCCGGCTGCCCAACCAGGAGGGCGCCGGCGCGGTCGACCTCCGCGACCTGGTCCGGCAGGCGCTGCGGATGCGGCCGGACCGGCTGGTTGTGGGCGAGGTCCGTGGCGTCGAGATTTTGGAGCTGCTGGCCGCCCTGAACACGGGTCATGAGGGCGGCAGCGGAACGGTTCACGCCAACTCCGTGGCCGATGTCCCGGCCCGGCTGGAGGCGCTGGCGGCCGGGGCCGGCCTGGACCGCGCCGGGCTGCACAGCAGGCTCGGCGCCGCCCTGGACGCGGTCGTCCATCTGGTCCGCGGCCCGGACGGGCGGCGCAGGGTGGCCGAGATCGGGCTGTTCACCCGGGGCCCGGAGGGGCTGGTCGGCACCGAGACCGCGGCGGTGTTCGGCCCGGACGGCCGGATGCGCGAGGGCCCCGCCTGGGCGCGGCTGGCCTGGATGTGCGGCGGAGGCGGCGGGATCGACAGCGGGATCGATGGAGGGACGGTGTCATGAGCGGACTCGGATACGGACTCGAATACGGGTCGGGGGCGACGGCGGAGTGGACCGGTGCGGCCGCGGCGGTGCTCGGGCTGCCGGCGCCGGTGTTGCGGGCCACCGCGGCCGGAGCGCTGCTCTGCCTGTTGGGCTGGGGCGCCTGGCGCCTGGCCGAGCGCGATGTCACCCGGCGGCGGCAGGGGTGGTTGTTCCCCCGCTCGCAGCAGTCCCCTAGGCCGGAGCGCGGGCTCGTCCACAGGCTGGGGATGAAGCCGCGCGGAGGGACGCGCCCGCCGCCGGAACTGCTGCTGCTCCCGCTCGGGCTGCTGGCGGCCTGGCCGACGCACTCGCCGCTGGTGGCGGTGGTGGCGGCAGGCGCGGTCGTCCCGGCGATACGGCTGCGCCGCCGACGGCGGGGGGCACGACTGGAGGAGAGCCGCCGACGGGCGGTGGTGGGGCTGTGCGCCGCGCTGGCGGGGGAGTTGCGCACCGGGGCGACACCGAACCAGGCGGTGGAGACGGCGGTGTCGGACGGCACCGTCCCGGAGGCGCAGGCGCTCGACTGCACCGTGCTGCTGGCCGCTGTGCGCTACGGCGGGAGCGTCCCGGAGGCGTTCCAGGCGCTGGCGGAACTCCCCGGGGCCGAAGGGGCGGCCGGGATCGCTGCCTGCTGGCAGGTGTCCTCGTCCAGCGGCGCGGGGTTGGCGGACGGCCTGGACCGGGTCGCCGAGGGGCTGCGTGCCGAGCGGTCGCTGGCCGAGAGCATCAGGGCGGAGCTGGCCGGTCCTCGGTCCACGGCCGGGCTGCTGGCGGCGCTGCCGCTGTTCGGCCTGCTGCTCGGCATCGCCCTGGGCGCCGATCCGCTGCGGATGCTGCTGCACACCCCCGGCGGGCTGGTCTGCCTGTTCGGCGGAGCGCTGCTGGAGTGGGCCGGGCTGGCCTGGACGGCGCGGATCGCCGGCGGCGCGGAAGCCGTACCGGCGTAGTCGAGCGGAGGAGGTCAGCAACGGTGGGAGCACAGGGGATCGAGATCGCGGCCGCACTGCTGAGCGGGGGGACGGCGGGCCTGCTGGGGGCTCGGCGGAGCCGGGCCCTCCGTCGGTGCCGGGGCAGGGCGAGGGCGGCCGGGGTGCCGCTGGAACGGCCTGGACGGGCCCGTGCGGGTCCGCGGCGGCGCCCCACACCGGGGCAGCTCAGGACGGGCACCGCGCTGCTGCTGGGGGCGGCCCTGGCCCTCTCGGTGGCCGGGCTGACCGGGCTGCTGCTCGGGGTGCTGGCCGGGGCGGCCGGACACCGCTACCTGCCGGAGCCGTCCTCGCCGCAGCAGCGCCTGCGCCGGCGTGAACGGGCCGCGCTGTGCGCGCAGGTACCGCTCACCGCCGATCTACTGGCCGGCTGCCTGGCCTCCTGGTGCGCCCCGGCCGAGGCGGCGGAGGCGGTGGCCGAAGCGGTCGGCGAGCCGATGGCGGGCCGGCTGGCCACGGTCGCCGCAGAGATCCGTACCGGCGCGGACGCGGAGGAGAGCTGGGGGCGCTTCGGCGCGGAGCCCGAGCTGGCGCCGCTGGCCCGCTGCCTGGCCCGGGCGGCCGCCAGCGGCGCACCCCCGGCAGCCGGCCTGGCCAGGCTCGCCGAGGGAAGCCGGGCGGCGGCTGCCACCGCCGCGCAGGGCCGGGTGCGCAGGGCCGGAGTGCTGGCCGCGGCCCCGCTCGGGCTGTGCTTCCTGCCGGCCTTCGTCCTGGTCGGGGTGGTGCCGGTGGTGACCGGCCTGGCCGGCAGCTTCCTGCTGCGGATCTGAGCGGCTACTGACACGACGTCAAACAGCAGAGACATTCCAACCGACCCATGCAGACCAACCGATGCAGACCAACCGATGCAGACCGACCCATGCAAGGAGAACCACTCATGAGTGACACCGCCGTCCTCGCCGCACCCGGACACCGCTTCGACACGGTGTTCGACGAGACCTTCGCCGCGCCCGGGGCGCCGTTCGTGCCCGTCGCCGGGTACTGCCTCCGCCGGGTCCGGGCGCTGCTGCTGCTCGCCGTGGCGGTGGCCCAGGCCTGGCTGCTCTGCGGGGTCCACCGGCTCCGGCAACGGGCGGCCCGGCGGGGCCCCGACGCCGGGATGACCACGGCGGAGTACGCCGTGGGAACCGTCGCGGCCTGCGGCTTCGCCGCGCTGCTCTACAAGGTCGTGACGAGCGGAGCGGTCTCGTCGGCCTTGCAGGGCCTGATCAGGCGAGCCCTCGGTGCGGTCTGAACCGGCGGCGGGGGCCCGGGACGAGGGCTTCGTGACGGCGGAGACCGCGGTGGCCCTGCCGGTCCTGGTGCTGCTCACCGGGGTGCTGGTGTGGGGGGTGCTGGTCGGGGCGGCGCAGCTGCGCTGCGTGGACGCGGCCCGGGAGGGGGCGCGGGCCGCGGCTCGCGGCGATCCGCAGGGGCGGGTGCTGGACGCCGCCCGCAACGCCGGACCCCGGGGCGCGACGGTCTCCGTCAGCGAGGGCGGGGACACCGTCAGCGTCCGGGTCTCGGCCACCTCCCGGGCGCCGGGCGGGCTCGGCGGGCTGCTGGCGATCGACGTCGCGGCGACGGCCTCGGCGGTGCGCGAGCCGGGGACCACGGGCGAAGGTGACCGGTGATGGCCGCTGGGATCCTTCGCACCATCGCCCCTCGGCGCGGGCGTTCTGACGCCGGGTCGGCCTCGATCTGGCTGGTCGCGCTGCTCACCCTCGGTGGCTGTGTCCTGGTGGCCGCGCTGGGGCTCGGCGCGGCCGTCACCGCGCGGCACCGGGCCGGGGCGGCGGCCGATCTGGCGGCGCTGGCGGCGGCCGGGAAGCTGCTCTGGCAGCCGGAGGGCGCCTGTGCCGAGGCGGCCAGGATCGCCGCGGCCCAGCACGCCCGGATGCTGAGCTGCGCGGTGCAGGCCGACGGTGGCGAGGACGCGGTCGAGGTCTCCGTCGAGGTCCCGATGGCCGGGAACCTCTTCCCAGGGCTGCCGCCGGCCCGGGGCCGGGCCCGGGCCGGACCGGTCTACATCGACTCGGCCCCCGGCGCGGTGCTCCCGGCCAGCAGCAGCCGCAGCAGCCGGATCGCTCCGCCCTTGTCCAGCGGTTCGTTGCCGTTGCCGCACTTCGGGGACTGGATGCAGGACGGGCAGCCGCGCTCGCACTCGCAGGCGGTGATGGCGGCCAGGGTGGCGCCGAGCCACTCCTCGGCCCGCTGGAAACCGCGCTCGGCGAAGCCCGCGCCGCCCGGGTGGCCGTCGTAGACGAAGACCGTGGGCAGCCCGGTGTCGGGGTGCAGCGGCACCGAGACGCCGCCGATGTCCCAGCGGTCGCAGGTGGCGAACAGCGGCAGCAGGCCGATGGAGGCGTGCTCGGCGGCGTGGGCCGCCCCGGGCAGCTCCTCCGGCAGTAGTCCGGCGTCCTCCAGTTGACCGTCCGTCACGCACCACCACACGGCCCGGGTGCGCAGGGTGCGCGGCGGCAGGTCGAGCTTGGTCTCGCCGAGCACCTCGCCGGTGATCAGTCGGCGCTTCAGGAAGGAGACCACCTGGTTGGTGACCTCGACCGAGCCGAAGCAGAGCGTGGCCTCGCCCCAGGCCACCTCACGGTCGGTGTCGAGCACCCGGATGGACGTGGTGTCCCTGGCGACGGTGCTGTACGGCGGGTCGGCCTCGTCGACCAGGGCGACCGAGTCCTCCAGGTCCAGCTCGCGGACCCGGTAGGTCCGGCCCTGGTGCAGATGGACCGCCCCGGTGTGCACCGAGGTGTGCGCGGACCCGGCGTCCACGGTGCCGAGCAGGCGTCCGGTGTCGGCCTCCACGATCCGCACCGGGTCCCCGCCGCCGCCCCGGATGTCCACCGCGTCCGCGGCCCGCTCCCGGCGGGTCCAGAAGTAGCCGCCGGGGCGCTGCCGCAGCAGCCCGCGCCGCTCCAGCTGCGGCAGCAGCGGCGCGGTGGAGGGGCCGAAGAGCTCCAGGTCGGAGTCGGTCAGCGGGAGCTCGGCGGCGGCCGCGCACAGGTGCGGGGCGAGCACGTGCGGATTGTCGGGGTCCAGCACGGTCGACTCGACCGGCTGGCGGAAGAGGGAGTCGGGATGGTGCACCAGGTAGGTGTCCAGCGGGTCGTCGCGGGCGATCAGGACGGCCAGCGCGCCCTGGCCGGACCGTCCGGCCCGTCCGGCCTGCTGCCACAGCGAGGCCCTGGTGCCCGGGTAGCCGGCCAGCAGCACGGCGTCGAGCCCGGCCACGTCCACGCCCAGCTCCAGGGCGCTGGTGGCGGCTAGGCCGAGCAGCTGGCCGGAGTGCAGGGCCCGCTCCAGGGCCCGGCGCTCCTCCGGCAGGTAGCCGCCCCGGTAGGCGGCCACCCGGCGGGCGGTGGTGTACCCGGCGGCCTCGGCCAGCCGTTCCTGGGCGATCACCGACACCAGCTCGGCCCCCCGGCGCGAGCGGACGAAGACCACGCTGCGGACCTGGTCCAGGACCAGGTCGGTGAGCAGGTCGGCGGCCTCGGCCGTGGCCGAGCGGCGGACCGGAGCGCCCTGCTCGCCCTGGAGCTCGGTCAGCGGCGGCTCCCAGAGGGCGAAGACGGTCTCGCCGCGCGGCGAGCCGTCCTCGGTGACCTCGGCCACCGGCAGTCCGGTCAGCCGTCCGGCGGTCCGTCCGGGGTCGGCCGCGGTGGCGGAGGCCAGCAGGAACACCGGTTCGCTGCCGTACCGGGCGCACAGCCGGCGCAGCCTGCGCAGCACCTGGGCGACGTGGGAGCCGAAGACGCCGCGGTAGGTGTGGCACTCGTCGATGACGACATAGCGCAGTGCCCGCAGGAAGGAGGCCCAGCGGGTGTGGGCCGGGAGTATGCCCCGGTGCAGCATGTCCGGGTTGGTCAGCACCAGCGAGGCGTACTGGCGCACCCACTCCCGCTCCTGGAACGGTGTGTCCCCGTCGTAGGCGGCGGCGCGGACCAGGTCGAGACCGCCGGCCCCGGCCTTGCGCAACTCGCCCAGACGGCGTAGCTGGTCGGCGGCCAGTGCCTTGGTCGGGGAGAGGTAGAGGCAGGTCGCCCCGCGCCCGTTGGGCGCCTCGGTGCCGTCCAGCAGGGTGCTGAGGACCGGGGCGAGGTAGCCGAGCGACTTGCCCGAGGCGGTTCCTGTGGCGATTACCACATTTTGTCCGCTGATAGCCAGACTCGCCGCTTCTGCCTGATGTGTCCAGGGACGGGCGATTCCGATGCCCTCGACGGCAACGGCGATTTCCGGACGAATTTCTTGCGGCCAGTCCGCATAGCGGGCGGGACGGGCGGGCAGGTGCTCCGTATGAGTGAGCCGATCTTGCCGTCCTCGGGCTCCCGTGAGCCTGTCGAGAACGGCCGCGGGCGGGTCCGGAAGCGGCTTCATCGGCAGTCAGTCTGTCATCACACCGGTGGAGATTCGCCTCAAGGCGTCGTGCTGCGCTGGTCGTAAGTGGTTGAATGCCATCGCGGCCGTGCATCGGGGCGTCTGCCCCTCCGTCGGCCAAGAATCGCAACGATGCCATCGCTGCAGTGCGTCTCCCGTCCCGGGGGGCGTGATGCTGTGAGAGCAAGGTGCTGGAGGTTCCGTGGACCTGTCCCTGTCGACCCGTACCGTTGGCGACCGCACGGTCGTCGAGGTGGGGGGCGAGATCGATGTGTACACCGCGCCGAAGCTGCGTGAGCAGCTCGTCGAGCTCGTCAACGAGGGTCACTACCACCTGATCGTGGACATGGAAGGCGTGGACTTCCTGGACTCGACCGGGCTGGGCGTCCTCGTCGGAGGGCTCAAGCGGGTACGCGCCCATGAGGGTTCGCTCCGTCTGGTCTGCAACCAGGAGCGCATCCTCAAGATTTTCCGTATCACCGGGCTCACCAAGGTGTTCCCCATCCACAGTTCCGTGGACGAGGCCGTAGCCGCGACCGACTGATCCACCGGTTCCCGCCGTTGGTGACAGGCCGTGAGCGGTCTGGTTCGTCGCGACTTCCCGGGGTCCCTGACCGGACCCCGGGCCGGCCCGGACAGGACCAGTGTCGACAACACGCCGACACGGCTCTCCGAGGCCGACACGATTCTTCGAGGGGGATACAGCCATGGCCACCGTCGAACTCCGATTCAGTGCCCTGCCGGAGCATGTACGGACCGCGCGGCTGGTTGCCGCCGCCGTAGCCCGCCGGGCCGGAGTGGACGAGTCCGTCCTCGACGAGGTCCGCCTCGCCGTGGGCGAAGCCTGCTCGCGTGCGGTCGGACTGCACCGGCGCAGCGGGATCGACGACGCCGTCCGGGTGAAACTCGTCGAGCAGGAGAAGCGGTTCCTGATCGAGGTGGGCGACGGCGTCCCCGGCGCCACCGGGGCCGAAGCCGGCTCGCACGCCATCGACGGGTCGGCCGGCGAGGACGCGGCCGAGGCCGCGATGGGCCTGGCCGTCATCAGCGGTCTGGTCGACGACCTGGACATCGGCAGCGACGAGAACGGCGGTGTGGTCAGGATGAGCTGGCCGGTCGCCGTCCACCCGGTGCTGCCCTGACGCACCGCCCGATACACACCGCGCTGCGACGCGCTGCCCTGACGTCCGGCCCCGCACACCTCCCTGACGCTGCCTCAGGAGTCCCACGAGACAACTCCCGCACCATTCCGCGTTGATTGCTGCGCACACCCTGTTTTGATCAGGCCGCGATTCCTAGAATCGCGGCCTGCCGTGTCTGCAACAAGTCACACCAGGCATCACGGAAACACCGTCGGAGAGACACGGCCCCACCTCGCCCGCGCGCCGAGTGGACCCAACCGTCTCCACAGCCCTGCCCGGCGCACGAGCCAGACGTCAAGGAGGACGAATGGCCGGGCTCATCTTCTCCGGTGCTCCATCGAGCGCACTATCCGCCGCCCCTGCGCCGGTCTCGGCCGTGCTCACCGGCGGCGGCCGCACCATCGTGATCGTCGTCGCCGTCATCGCCCTGGCCGCCCTCGGGGTGGCCTGGCTGCTGGTCCGTCAGGTCCTCGCCGCCGACCAGGGCACCGAGTCCATGAAGCGCATCGCCGCTGCCGTGCAGGAGGGCGCCAATGCCTACCTGGCACGGCAGTTCCGCACCCTGGGGGTGTTCGCCGCAGCGGTGGTCTTCCTGCTGCTCCTGCTGCCCGCCGACAACTGGTCGCAGCGGATCGGACGCTCCATCTTCTTCCTGGTCGGAGCCGGGTTCTCGGCCCTGACCGGCTACATCGGCATGCGGCTCGCGGTACGCAGCAACGTCCGGGTCGCCGCCGCCGCCCGCGCCGCCACCCCTGATCCCGACAGTCCCGCCGGCGCCGGGCAGGAGCCCGACATCCGGGCCGTCTCGCACCAGGGCATGCGGATCGCCTTCCGCACCGGCGGCGTGGTCGGCATGATCACCGTGGGCCTCGGCCTGTTCGGGGCCGCCCTGGTGGTCCTGATCTACAAGGACAACGCCGCCAAGGTGCTGGAGGGCTTCGGCTTCGGCGCCGCCCTGCTGGCGATGTTCATGCGTGTCGGCGGCGGCATCTTCACCAAGGCCGCCGACGTCGGCGCCGACCTGGTCGGCAAGGTCGAGCAGGGCATCCCCGAGGACGACCCCCGCAACGCGGCCACCATCGCCGACAACGTGGGCGACAACGTCGGCGACTGCGCCGGCATGGCCGCGGACCTCTTCGAGTCCTACGCGGTCACCCTGGTCGCCGCGCTGATCCTGGGGAAGGCCGCCTTCGGCGACGACGGGCTCACCTTCCCGCTGGTCGTCCCGGCCATCGGGGTGATCACCGCGGTCCTGGGCATCTTCGCGGTCTCCCCGCGCAGCCGGGACCGCAGCGGGATGACCGCCATCAACCGGGGCTTCTTCATCTCCGCGGCGTTCTCCCTGGTCCTGGTGGTGGCGGCGGTCTTCGCCTTCCTGCCGGGCCGCTTCAGCGACCTCAAGGGCGTCCCCGAGGCGATCAGCCAGCACAGCGGCAACCCGCGGGTGTTCGCGCTCGCCGCCGTCGCCATCGGCATCGTCCTGGCCGCGGTGATCCAGCAGCTCACCGGCTACTTCACCGAGACCAACCGGCGGCCGGTCACCGACGTCGGCAAGAGCTCGCTCACCGGCCCCGCCACCGTCGTCCTGGCCGGTGTCTCCCTCGGCCTGGAGTCCGCCGTCTACTCCGCCGTCGTCATCGGCGCGGCCGTGTACGGGGCCTACCTGCTCGGCGGCGGCTCGCTGATCCTGGCGCTGTTCGCGGTCGCCCTGGCCGGAACCGGACTGCTGACCACCGTCGGCGTGATCGTCGCCATGGACACCTTCGGCCCGGTCTCGGACAACGCCCAGGGCATCGCCGAGATGTCGGGCGACGTGACCGGCGCGGGCGCCCAGGTGCTGACCGAGCTGGACGCGGTCGGCAACACCACCAAGGCCATCACCAAGGGCATCGCCATCGCCACCGCGGTCCTGGCGGCCACGGCCCTGTTCGGGTCCTACACCGACGCGATATCCACCGCCGAGGCGCAGGTGGGGCCGGCGGCCCACGGCCTGAGCCTCAGCCTGGACATCTCCCAGCCCAACAACCTGGTCGGGCTGCTGCTCGGGGCGGCTGTGGTGTTCCTCTTCTCCGGTCTGGCCATCAACGCGGTCTCGCGTTCGGCCGGTTCGGTGGTGTTTGAGGTGCGGGAGCAGTTCCGCACCAAGCCCGGGATCATGGAGGGAACCGAACTCCCGGACTACGGGCGGGTGGTGGACATCTGCACCCGGGACGCCCTGCGCGAGCTGGCCACCCCCGGCCTGCTGGCGGTGCTGGCCCCGATCGCGGTGGGCTTCCTGCTCGGCGTCGGCTCGCTCGGCTCCTACCTGGCCGGGGCGATCGGAGCGGGCACGCTGATGGCGATCTTCCTGGCCAACTCCGGCGGCGCCTGGGACAACGCCAAGAAACTGGTGGAGGAGGGCAACCACGGCGGCAAGGGCAGCTCCGCCCACGAGGCCACCATCATCGGCGACACGGTGGGCGACCCGTTCAAGGACACCGCGGGCCCGGCCATCAACCCGCTGCTCAAGGTGATGAACCTGGTCTCACTGCTGGTCGCCCCGGCCATCGTGAAGTTCAGCTTCGGCAAGGACGCCAATGTGGGCCTGCGGGTCGGCATCGGGGTGCTCTGCATCGTGGTGATCGTCACCGCGGTGTGGATCTCCAAGCGGCGCGGCATCGCCGTCGGCGCGGAGCCGACGGAGGCTGTCGCCACCGTGGTCAAGCAGGGGGACGGCGACGGGGAGAGCACGCACACCCCCTCCGCCGTCGCCTGACGGTCCCTCGGTCCAGGACGCCGTTCCGGACGCCGTCGCCGCCTACGCCAGGGCTTTGGCCCGCCCGGCGTTCGCGGCGATGGCGTCGACCACCTCCGGCCAGAGCGGCTCCGGCAGGTTGTGCCCCATCCCGGGCACCAGCAGCAGTTCCGCGCCGGGCACGGCCTTGGCCGTGGCCTCGCCGCCGCTGCGGTCCACCAGCGGGTCGTCCGCTCCGTGGATCACCAGCGTCGGCAGGTCCAGTTCGCGCAGTCCCGGCGTGCGGTCCGGCGAGGCCACTATCGCCGCGAACTGCCGTCCGAAGCCGTCCGAGCGGCTCTGCCGCTCCAGCGCGGCGGCGATCCGCTCGCGCAGCTCGTCGGGGTCCTCCGGGTAGCCGGGCGAGCCGATCACCTGCGAGGCCGACACCCCCACGGCTATCGCCTCCTCCCGGTTCTCCGGCCGGGCCCGCATCAGCACGGCGCCGGCCTCGGGGGTGGACCCTCCGCTGACCCGGTCGCCGGGCAGCGACATGATCGAGCAGAGGCTGAGCACCCGCTCCGGACGGTCGATCGCCAGCTGCTGCACGATCATGCCGCCCATCGAGGCGCCGACGATGTGCGCCCGGTCCACCCCCAGCGCGTCCAGCAGCGACACCGCGTCCAGGGCCATATCGCCGAGCAGGTAGGGCGCGCTGGAGGGGTCACCGTGCAGGATCGCCCCCAGGTCGGGCTGCCGACCTGCGTCCATGAAGGTGGACAGTCCGGCGTCCCTGTTGTCGAAGCGGACCACCCGGAAGCCGCGTGCGGCGATGGCCGCGCACAGCCCCTCCGGCCAGGCCGTCATCTGCGCGCCCAGGCCCATGACCAGCAGCAGGACCGGGTCGTCGGGGGAGCCGAAGCAGTCGTACTCGAGCTCGACGCCCTGGGTGTTGGCAGCGGTACGGGGCATGGGTCCGACCTCCGAAGGGTTGGCATATGGCAGACCGACTGGTCGGTACGGTAGTCGGGCCCACGGCGGGAGGACAGGGGGACGACGCCGGGAGCCTTCCCGTTTCCCCCGTCCGCGACTCCCAACTCCCCACCGAACCTCCACAAATCACCTCCTCCCGGCAGTCCGCACTCGCCCGCCGTGTAGGTTCCCAAGGACCCGTGTGATGGAGAGGACCCCGTGGTGACGAAGAAGTGGCTGAGGCTCGCGGCCCCCGCCGCCCTGCTCGCGTTGGGCGCCACCGCCTGCAGCAGCGGCAACGGGGCCAAGCTGGACGCCTGGGCGAAGACGGTCTGCGGCGGACTGCAGGCCCCGGTGCAGCAGTCCAACACCGCGCTCGCCGACACCGGGGCGGTCAGGACGGGGGAGACGCCCAAGGCCCTGCAGGCCCGGCTGGCCGCCGACTTCGGCTCGCTCGCCACCGCCAACACCGGGATCGCCCAGGCCGTGCAGCAGGCCGGCGCGCCCGCGACGGACAACGGCGCCCAGACGCAGGCGGACGCGGTCACCGAGCTGAACCAGGCAGCCGGCGGCTACACCAAGGTGCAGCAGACAGTGCAGTCCCTGCCGTCCGGCGACCAGGCCAAGTTCGCGGCCGGGCTGAAGGGGGTGAGCGACCAGGTGCAGCAGCTCGCTGAGCTGTCCACGGCGGCGTTGCAGAAGCTGCAGACCGGTGACCTGGGGACCGCGCTCGCCAAGCAGCCGGGCTGCAAGAGCGTGAGCGCGACAGCGGGGGCGACGTCGGCGACGTCCGCGGGCGCGGCGACCGGCGGAGCCTCGTCCGCGGCCTCGGCGAGCCCCAGCGGCAGCGCCGCGGCCGGAGCGTCGGCCGGCGCCAAGGCCTCCGCCTCTGCCTCCGCCTCGAAGTCCGCCTCGAAGTCCGCCTCTACCTCCGCCTCGTCCTCCACCGAACCGTCGGCCTCAGCGTCGGCCCACTGACCCCGCAGCGGGGGACAATGGCCCCGTGACGACCAGCAACAGTGCCAGCACGAGCACCAGCACCGCCGCCCCGCGCCCGGCGTACGACCCCGAGCTCGCGGGTCGGCTCCGCGCGGCGTTCCTCGCCGCGGACTTCACCGCCGACGGCTGCCTGGACCTGCTCGGCGCAGCCGCGTACTCCGCGCTCGCCCGCAGCGAGACCGTGCCCGCGCTCCGGGCCACCGGCGGCGGCAGCCCCCGGGAGACCCTGCTGCGGCTGTTCCTGCTGCAGCGCCCGGTGCCGTACGCGGCCGCGGCGGCGGCACTGCCGGTCGAGGACTGCCTCGCCGGGGGCTGGCTGGTGCGCAGCGGCGAGGAGGAGGTCGGCGCCACGGTGGACGTGCGGCCGTACGCCGCCGAGATCGCGGGGCGTACCGACGCCGGCGGCGCCGACGCCTGGATCGTCTCGGACCTGGGCTGCGCCGTCGGCGGGGCCGGCGGTATCGGGGCCGGCGCCGAGCAGGGCGATGTGCCCCGCTCGGAGCTGGTGCTGGGGGTGGGCGGCGCGTCCACCACGCTGGCCAACATCACCGTGCGCCGCCCCGTGCGCCGGGTGCTGGACCTGGGCACCGGCTCCGGCGTGCAGGCCCTGCACGCCGCCCGCCACAGCGCCGAGGTGGTCGCCACCGACGTCAACCCGCGTGCGCTGCACTTCACCGCGCTGACCATGGCGCTGTCCGGGCTGACCCAGGTGGAGACCCGCCGGGGCAGCCTGTTCGAGCCGGCGGGGGACGGCGAGACCTTCGACCTGATCGTCTCCAACCCGCCGTTCGTGATCTCCCCGTCCGGTCGTTTCACCTACCGCGACGGTGGCATGGACGGCGACGAGCTGTGCCGCAGCCTGGT
Source organism: Streptacidiphilus jeojiensis (assembly GCF_042510965.1). Taxonomy (NCBI): domain Bacteria; kingdom Bacillati; phylum Actinomycetota; class Actinomycetes; order Kitasatosporales; family Streptomycetaceae; genus Streptacidiphilus; species Streptacidiphilus jeojiensis. Next base: position 173,228 of record NZ_JBEUKS010000014.1, on the reverse strand, counting down.
CGCCGGGGCCGGGCAGTACCTGGAACCGGGCGGGTACTGCCAGCTGCTCGCCAACTGGCAGCATGTGCGCGGCGAGGACTGGCGCGAGCGGGTGTCCGGCTGGATCGCCGGCACCGGCTGCGACGCCTGGGTGGTGCAGCGCGAGGTCCAGGACGTCACCCAGTACGCCGAGCTGTGGCTGCGCGATGGCGGCGACCACCGCGAGTCGCGGGAGAGTTACGACCGGCGCTACGGGGAGTGGCTGGACGCCTTCGAGGCGGCCAAGGTCGAGGGCGTCGGCTTCGGCTGGATCACCCTGCGCAAGCCGGTCACGGCCGGGGACGCCGGGCCCGGCCGCACCCCGGTGCTGCACCTGGAGGAGTGGCCGCACACCGTGGAGCAGCCGCTCGGCCCGCACATCGAGGGCTGGTTCGCCCGCCAGGACTTCCTGCGCGGCCACGACGACGCCGCCCTGCTGGCGACCCGCTACCGGCTCACCGAGGAGGTGGTCCAGGAGCAGGTCGGCGCCCCGGGCGCGGAGCACCCCGAGCATGTGATCCTGCGTCAGAACCGGGGGATGCGCCGGGCCACCAAGGTCGACACGGTCGGGGCCGGCTTCGTCGGCGTCTGCGACGGCGAGCTGACGGCCGGGGAGATCCTGGACGCCATCGCCGCCCTGATCGAGGAGGACCCGGTGCTGCTGCGGGACCGCACCCCGGAGCAGATCCGGATGCTGGTCGAACAGGGCTTCCTGGAGCCGCTCACCGCCGAGCCGGATCCGCGGGGCTGACCCGCCACCCCGTTCTCCGAGCCTCCGTTCACCCTCACGCCGCCCGGCGTACGCCGGTAGGGCGCCGGGCGTTGCTGGACCGCTGCCAGTGTGACGTTCGTATGAATTGACCACTGGGCTTGGAACGGGCGGGGCGGGGAAGCAGCGTGGGTACTCCATTGAGCGTGTTCACCGGGGTGTGGTTCGCCCTGTTCGGCGCCGGGGTCCTGGTCTGGTGCGCCGGCGAGGTCCGGATCCGCCGCCGGCTGCGGCGCAGCGGTGTCTCCGGGATGGCCAGGGTGCTGCCCGATCCGGACGGACTCACGGACCATGCCGACACCGCCCCGGTGCTCGGCTACCTGGTGGACGGCCACGGCGAGGTGGTGGCGCGCCCGCGCGGCTGGACCACCATCCGCCGGACCAGCGGGCTGACCGTCGACTCCCTGGTCCCGGTCTTCTACGACCCGGCCGCCCCGGAGCAGGTGGCGGTGGAGGGCGGCGGGCAGTCCCGCAGCGACGTCTTCTGGCTGCTGCTGGGACTGGCGTTCGCCGGCTCCGGGGTGGCGCTGTTCGTCGGCGCGTTCTAGCACCGTGCCTGGGCTGCTCCGGTCTGCCCCCGGGGCGGAGTACCAGACCGATCGGTTCGCGTGCAGCCGGATGGCCGCAGAACACGCCGAAGGTGGACCCCTGTCCGACACGCCGAGGTGACGCAGTCCTATCATCCGGCTTGTCCGGTCTGTCCGTCGACGGTCACCTGCGGGTGGTTCGCCGACAGCGCCGCCGGGCCGCCGGAACGGCTCCGACCAGGCGTTCTGAACCGCCGGTGTGCTGCCGTGGGCCGCTTTCGGCCAGCCTTTGGCGGTGATCTGCACGGCAGGAACCCTTGCCGTCGGGTTACCGTTCGAGGGGCGTCGGTCGGACGGCGCAGGCAACAAATCGGGATTCGTCCGTTTGACAAGGGGGACCTGAGTGCGGTCACACTCCGCTCTCAGGGCTTCATCGACGCGAGCGGCCCCACCATCCCCACTCGACCGGGAGAGAAGAGCGAAGGTGTCCCCGACCAGCGAGACCGCACGCGAAGGTCAGCGACTCGTGATCGTCGAGTCGCCGGCCAAGGCGAAGACGATCAAGGGCTATCTCGGCCCCGGATATGTGGTCGAGGCGAGCGTCGGGCATATCCGCGACCTCCCCGGCACGGCCGCCGAGGTGCCGGACGGCTACACCGGCGAGGTGCGCCGGCTCGGTATCGACGTCGAACACGACTTCGAGCCCATCTATGTCGTCAACGCCGACAAGAAGTCCCAGGTCGCCAAGCTCAAGTCGCTGCTGAAGGACGCCGACGAACTCTTCCTCGCCACCGATGAGGACCGCGAGGGGGAGGCCATCGCCTGGCACCTCCAGGAGGTGCTGCGCCCCAAGGTGCCGGTGCACCGCATGGTGTTCCACGAGATCACCAAGGACGCCATCCAGGCCGCCGTCAACAACCCCCGCGAGCTGAACCAGCGCCTGGTCGACGCCCAGGAGACGCGCCGCATCCTGGACCGCCTCTACGGCTACGAGGTCTCCCCGGTGCTCTGGAAGAAGGTCATGCCGAAGCTCTCGGCGGGCCGGGTCCAGTCCGTGGCGACCCGCCTGGTGGTCGAGCGCGAGCGGGAGCGGATCGCCTTCCGCTCGGCCTCCTACTGGGACCTGACTGCGGTGTTTGAGTCGGGTAAGGGCACCCAGGGCGGCGACCCCGGAACCTTCGGCGCCCGGCTCTCCGCCGTGGACGGCCGCCGGGTCGCCTCCGGCCGCGACTTCGACTCGCTGGGGCAGCTGAAGGCCGCCTCCGCCCAGGCCCAGGTGCTGCACCTGGACGAGGAGAACGCCCGCGCGCTGGCCGCAGCCCTCGCGGACACCGCCTTCCGGGTCCGCAGCGTCGAGGCCAAGCCCTACCGCCGCTCCCCGTACGCGCCGTTCCGCACCACGACCATGCAGCAGGAGGCCGGGCGCAAGCTGGGCTTCGGTGCCAAGCGGGCCATGGACGTGGCGCAGAAGCTGTACGAGAACGGCTTCATCACCTATATGCGTACCGACTCGACCACGCTGTCGGAGACGGCGATCGGCGCCGCCCGGGCCCAGGTCGAGCAGCTCTACGGCCGCGAGTACCTGCCGGACGTGCCCCGGGTCTACAGCGCCAAGGTCAAGAACGCCCAGGAGGCGCACGAGGCGATCCGCCCCTCCGGCGACCGCTTCCGCACCCCGGCCGAGACCGGGCTGCGCGGCGACGAGTTCCGGCTCTACGAGCTGATCTGGATGCGCACCGTCGCCTCGCAGATGAAGGACGCGGTCGGCCAGTCCGTCACCGTCAAGGTGGCCGGAACCTCGTCCGACGGCCGGGACGCGGAGTTCTCCGCCACCGGCAAGATCATCACCTTCCACGGCTTCCTCAAGGCCTACGTCGAGGGCCGCGACGACCCGGACGCCGAGCTGGACGACCGTGAGCGCCGGCTGCCGCCGGTCGCCGAGGGCGACGCGCTCAGCGCCGAGGAGATCGACCTCGACGGCCACGCCACCAAGCCCCCGGCCCGCTTCACCGAGGCCTCGCTGATCAAGGAGCTGGAGGACCGCGAGATCGGCCGTCCCTCCACCTACGCCGCGATCATCGACACCATCGTGGCCCGCCGCTACGTCTTCAAGAAGGGGACGGCGCTGGTGCCGTCGTTCCTGGCGCTGGCCGTGGTCCGGCTGCTGGAGGAGCACTTCGGCCGGCTGGTCGACTACGACTTCACCGCGAAGATGGAGAACGACCTCGACGGCATCGCCCGCGGCGAGGGCGAGTCGGTGCCCTGGCTGCGCCGCTTCTACTATGGCGAGGCCGCCGAGGGCGCCGCGGCCTCCTCCGCCGCCGACGCCGGCAACGGCGACGGCGACCACCTCGGCGGGCTCAAGGAACTGGTCACCGACCTGGGCGCGATCGACGCCAGGGAGATCAGCTCCTTCCCGATCGAGGACAGCGGCATCATGCTCCGCGTCGGCCGCTACGGCCCGTACGTGGAGCGCGGCGAGCAGCGCGCCGACGTCCCGGACGAGCTGGCCCCCGACGAGCTCACCGTCGAACTGGCCGAGGAACTGCTGGCCAAGCCCAGCGGCGTGCGCGAGCTGGGCCAGGACCCGGTCAGCGGCAACGAGATCGTGGCCAAGGACGGCCGCTACGGCCCGTACTTCACCGAGGTGCTGCCCGAGGGCACGCCGAAGACCGGCAAGAACGCGGTCAAGCCGCGGACCCAGTCGCTGCTGTCCACGATGAACCTGGACACCGTCACCCTGGAGGACGCGCTCAAGGTCTTCGGCCTGCCCCGGGTGGTCGGCACCGACGCCGAGGGCGTGGAGATCACCGCGCAGAACGGCCGCTACGGCCCGTACCTCAAGAAGGGCACCGACTCGCGCTCCCTGGAGAACGAGGAGCAGATGTTCACGGTGACCCTGGACGAGGCGCTGGCGATCTACGCCCAGCCCAAGGCGCGCGGACGCGCCGCCGCCAAGCCGCCGCTGAAGGAACTGGGCGTGGACCCGGTCAGCGAGCGTCCGGTGGTGGTCAAGGACGGTCGCTTCGGCGCCTACGTCACCGACGGGGAGACCAACGCGACGCTGCGCCGCGACGACAGCGTCGAGGAGATCACCCCGGAGCGCGGCTACGAGCTGCTGGCCGAGAAGCGCGCCAAGGGCCCGGTGAAGAAGACCGCCAAGAAGGCTCCCGCGAAGAAGGCCCCGGCGAAGAAGACGGCGGCCAAGAAGACCACCACGGTCAAGAAGACCGCCGCGAAGAAGACGGCGGCCAAGACGGCCGCCAAGACCACCACGGCGACCGCCGCGAAGAAGGCTCCGGCGAAGAAGGCCGTCGCCGAGAAGGCCTCTGCTTCGGCGGAGTAGCGGAGTGGTGGAGTAACCGCACCGGCGCCCGAGGGCGGCCCCGTCCCTGAGGACGCGGCCGCCCTCGCGCGTCGCCCCCTCCGCGTCGCCCCCTCCGCGTCGCCCCCTCCGCGTCGCACTGGGGTCACAGATGTGTCATGACCCCGTGCACTTACGGTGGACGTCCGTTCGGTGTCCGGCCCTCCGGATAGGCTGGCGCACATGACCAGTGCGGAGCAGCCCATCGAACCTGTCGCGACAGCGCCGCTCACCGTCGTCCCCGGCGGGAGCCTGCCGGAGCGGGCCGGCGCGCTGCTCCGCGTGCGCTCGTACCAGAAGCTGTGGCGCACCCAGCTGTTGGGCGCGGTCGGTGACCGGTTGGCGCTGCTGGTCCTGGTGGTGCTGGTGGTCCAGGTCGCGGTGACCGGGTCGTCCTCCGCGCAGATCTACCGGCACGCGCTGCTGGGGATCGCCGCCGTGCTGGCCGCCCGACTGCTCGCATCCCTGGTGGTCGGGGTGCTGCTGCTGGGGCCGGTGCACCGGCTGCTGGACAAGGCGGACCGCCGCTGGAGCCTGTTCGGGACGGACGTGCTGGCCGCCGTGCTGATCGGGGTGGCCCCGTTCTGGACGGTGTGGGTCCACTCCACCGCCGCGATCTGGCTGGTCGTCAGCGCCTTTGTGCTGGGGGCGGCCGAGCGGATCGGCGCGATCGCCCGCGAGGCCGTGGCGGCCCGGCTGCTGCCGTCGTCGGCGCCAGGCGTCCCCGTTGCCGACCAGGCCCCGGTGCTGCGCCACATCGACCGGCGGACCGGCTATGCGGCGCTGCCGCTGGCCGCCGCGGCGCTGGCCGGGTTCAGCCTGATCGAGAACGGCCTCGCCTCGGGCGGCGACTGGCTCGCCCACCATGTCGGCACCGTCTCGGCGTTCGGCGCGGCCGGTTTCCTGGTCGCCGCCGCGGTGCTGCTCTACCTCGAGGAACTGCCCGGCGTCCCGGCGGGTTCGAGCGCCCCGCGCTCCCCGCTGGCGGCGCTGCGGGCCCCCGCCGACGTGCAGTCCGGCGGGGCCGCCTCCGCGCAGGGGCCGCGCGGCCGTACCGGCAGTTCGGTCATGTTCAGCTTCGCGGTCGCCGGGGCCGTCGCCGCGATGGCGTCGGTCGTCGGCATCGCCCTGCCGCACGCCTACGACCTCTCCGCGGGGCCGGTCGGCTTCGGACTGCTGGTGCTCGCCGCCGGGGCGATGCCCGCGCTGGGCGCGCACCTCGCCGCTTCGGTGCTGCCGGTGCTGGGACGCCGCCGGCTGCTGCCGCTGGCGCTGGGCACAGCCGCGCTGGCGCTGCTGCTGGCCGGGCTGGTCCCGGACTTCGTACTGGCGCTGGTGCTGGTGGGCGTCGCCGGCCTGGCCGCCGGGATCGCCGTCCGCACCGGCCGGGTGCTGCTGGACCTGGAGACCGAGGAGGCCCGGCAGCCGCTGGTGGCCGAGCACCTGCGGTCGATGGTCAGGGTCGCCGCGGCCGCGGGCCTGCTGGCGGCCCCGCTGCTGGCCGCGGCCTTCGGCCGGCAGACCGCCGGTTCGGTCGACTTCGACCATGGCGGCGCGGGCCTGGCGCTCGCGGTCGTCGGCCTGCTGCTGCTGGTCTTCGCGGTCGTCCTGTTCCTGCGCACCGACGACCGCCGGGCCAGCGCGTCGCTGAGCCGGGACGTCTGGGACGGGCTGCGCGGCGGCCCGGTGACGGTCCCGCACCGGGCCGGCACCGGCTACTTCATCGCCCTGGAGGGCGGCGACGGCTCCGGCAAGTCCACCCAGGCGCAGGCCCTGGCCGAGTGGATCCGCAGCAAGGGCCACGAGGTCGTGGTCACCCGCGAGCCCGGCGGCAGCGCCATCGGCCAGCGGCTCCGCGCGATGCTGCTGGACGTCGGCAACACCGGCATCTCGCACCGCGCCGAGGCCCTGCTGTACGCGGCGGACCGGGCCGAGCACGTGGACACGGTGATCCGTCCGGCGCTGGAGCGCGGCGCCGTCGTCATCACCGACCGCTACCTGGACTCCTCGGTCGCCTACCAGGGCGCCGGACGCGACCTGGCGGCCACCGAGGTCGCCAGGATCTCGCGCTGGGCCACCGACGGACTGGTCCCCGACCTGACGGTACTGCTGGACCTGGACCCGGCCGTGGCGCGCGAGCGCTTCACCGAGGCGCTGGACCGGCTGGAGTCCGAGCCCGAGGACTTCCACGCCCGGGTGCGCGCCGGCTTCCTGGCGCTTGCCGCCGCCGACCCGGTGCGCTACCTGGTCGTCAACGCCGCGCAGCCCCCCGCCTCCGTCAGCACCGCGATCCGGCACCGGCTGGACCGGGAGCTGCCGCTGTCCGGGCAGGAGCGGGCCGCCCGCGCCGAGCAGGAACGGTTGGCCCGGGAGGCCGAGGAGCGCAGGCTCGCCGAGGAGGCCCGGCTGAAGGCCGAGGCCGAGAAGGCGGAGCGGGAGAAGCAGGCGCTGCTGGAGCGGCTGCGCCTGGAGGAAGAGGAGAAGGAGAAGGCCCGGCAGGCCGAGGAGGACCGCAAGGCCGCCGAGGCCGCCCGCCTCGCTGCTGAGGAGGCCCGCAAGCAGGCCGAGGCGGAGGCGGCGCGCAGGGCGGCCGAGGACGCGGAGCGCCGCGAGGCCGAGGCCAGGGAGCGCCGCAGGGTCGAGGCCGAGGCGGCCCGGCTGGCCGAGCTGGAGCGGCAGCGCGAGGTCCGGCGCGCCGAGGAGCGCCGCCGCGCGGAGGACGCGCTGCGCCGTGCCGAGGAGGCCAGGCTCGCCGCCGCCGCCGAGGCGCGGGAGGCGGAGACCCGGGAGATCCCGCTGGCGGAGGCGGCCGGTGCCGGCAGCGACGCCAAGCCTGCTGCGACCGCCGGGTCCGGCGATGCGACGACCAGGATGCCGGTCGTCAAGGGCACCACGCCCGGCACCGCGGCCGACGAGGAGGCGGCGTCCAGGACGGCCGCGCCCGCTGCGGCCCAGCCGGTTGCGGCCAAGCCCGCTGCCGCCCAGCCCACTGGCGCCGAGCCCGCTGCCACCAAGCCCGCTGCGGTCGAGCCGGAGGAGCCCACCCAGGTCATCAGCGAGGAGGAGCGCGCCGAAGCGGTCCGTCGCGCCGAGGCGATCGACGCCGAGCGCGCGGCTGCGGCCGCCGCCGAGGCGGCTCCGCCGAAGCCGTCCACGCCCCCGGCGACCCCGCCGACGGCTTCTGCGTCCTCCACGACCGCCTCCACCTCCGCCGCCGACGAGACCACCAAGCTGCCCCGGATCACCGACGACCCGAGGCCGCGCCGCGGGCGTGCCGCCGTGAAGCCGGCCGCCCCGCAGGACCCGGCCTCTCCCGACGAGCCGACGGCAGTCCTGCCGCAGCCGGAGGATCCCGACCGGACCCGCCAACTGCCCAGGTCCTGGCGGGCGGCCAGGCCGCGCAGCGACGAGAGCGTCCAGGACAAGGTCCCGGAGTGGCTGTTCCGCCCGCAGGACGGCGGATCGCCGCAGCCGCCGGTCTCGCCGGTGGAGCGGACCCGTCAGCTGCCCGTCGTCGACCCCGACGCGCCGGCGCCCACGCACGGCCGCTACGACTGGGCCGAGGACACCCCGCTGGACGACCTGCCCAGCCTCACTGACGAACTGCTCGGTTCCCGTGACGAGTGGTCCCAGTGGGACGGCCGCGAAGCCGAGGGCCGGCCGGGAGGCCCCGAGGACGGCCCGGGCAAGGGCAAGGGCTGAACGAACGGATCCGGGCTGTCGGTGCCGCCCGTTAGGCTCGTCCCACAGCAGTAGGGGCACGACCGGACCGGAGACATCGTGAGCGTGTGGGACGACCTGGTCGGCCAGGAACAGGTGGTGGAGCAGCTGGTCGCCGCCGCCAGGTCGGCGCGGGCGGTCCTGGAGGGCGGCCGGAGCAGCGGCGCGGAGGAGCAGGCCGCTCCCGCCGCGGCCGGCACCACCGGAATGACGCACGCCTGGCTGTTCACCGGTCCACCAGGCTCCGGCATGGCCACCGCCGCCCGGGCCTTCGCCGCCGCGCTCCAGTGCACCTCGCCGGACCTGGAACTCGGCGGGGTACCCGGCTGCGGCTTCTGCGAGGGCTGCCACACCGCGCTGATCGGCAGCCATGCCGATGTGGAGTCGGTGCGCACCGATGTGCTCAGCATCGGGGTGAAGGAGACCAGGGAGCTGGTCCGCAGCGCGTCGATGTCCCCGGCCGGCGGACGCTGGCAGGTGATCATCCTGGAGGACTCCGACCGGCTCACCGAGGGCGCTGCCAACGTCCTGCTCAAGGCCATCGAGGAGCCGGCCCAGCGGACCGTGTGGCTGCTCTGCGCCCCCTCGGTGGAGGACGCGCTGCCGACGATCCGCTCCCGCTGCCGGCTGCTGGTGCTGCGCACCCCGCCGGTGGCGGCGGTGGCCGACGTCCTGGTGCGCAGGGACGGCATCGAGCCGGAGATGGCGGCCTTCGCCGCCCGCGCCGCCCAGGGCCACATCGGACGGGCCCGCCGGCTGGCGCTGGACGCGGGGGCGCGCGAGCGCCGGGCCGAGGTGCTGAAGCTGCCGCTGCGCGTGGCCGACCTCGGCGCCTGCCTGGCCGGTGCGCAGAGCCTGGTCGACGCGGCGGCCGCGGACGCCAAGCAGGTCGCCGAGGAGGTCGACGCCAAGGAGACCGAGGACCTGCGGGCCGCGCTGGGCGCCGCGGCCGGGGTCGGCGGCAGGATGCCGCGCGGTACAGCGGGGGCGATGAAGGAGCTGGAGGACCGGCAGAAGCGCCGGGCCACCCGCACCCAGCGGGACAGCCTGGACCGCGCACTGATCGACCTCTCCTCCTTCTACCGCGATGTGCTGGCGGTGCAGTTCGGCGCCGCGGGCGAGCTCTCCAACGAGGAGATGCGTGCGGCCGTGGAGCGGGTCGCCGGGGAGTCGCGCCCGGAGGGGACGCTGCGCAGGATCGAGGCCGTACTGGCCTGCCGTACGGCGCTGGAGCGCAATGTCGCCCCGCTGCTGGCGGTCGAGGCCATGGCCGTCGCGCTGCGAGCGGGGTAGCTGCCCGGCCCTGATGGCGCGCGGGCCGGGGTCCGGGTCCGTGGGCGCGGTCCAGGGGGCGCAGTCGGCGAACGGCCGCGCGCTGCTTCCTTCGGGTGACACTTGGTGCCCCCGGTGAGGGTTGCCGGAGGAGGCGGGGGATGGCCTCTGGATGATCTTGTGGTGGGTGGGACTCGCGCTGTTCGGAGTGGTGGCCGCGGTATGGGCGGGCGGAAGCGCCCTGGCCGCCTGGCGCGAGCAGCGGGCCGGACTGGTGTACGAGTTGACGCCCTGTTACCGGGGCACGGCGCTGCGGGGTGCGGCAGCGGTGGCGGCGGTCGGCTGCGTCTGCGCGGGTGGTGTCGCGGTGGGGCTGTCGCCGCACCCCGGCACCGGCTCTGGGCCGGTGGCTGCCCGCCCGCTCCGGGCCGCGGCGACCTCGGCCCGTCCGCAGGGGCCGGCCCGGACACCTGCCGCCAGGCACACCGGTCCTGCTGCGGCCGCCCCGTCCCCATCCTTGTCCCCGTCCTCGATCGGGCTGCTGACGGTTGGTCACCCCTCCGGCGGCCAACTGCTGGAGGGGGCGCTCCCCGGAGTCCCCGGCCGGTACCGGGTGTGGCTGCCGAAGCAGTACCAGGGGCGCGCCACGCCGCTCCAGGTGCTGGTGGTGCGGGCCGACGCCGCCCAGCTCGGGTCGGTCTTCGACGGTCTGCAGAGTTCCGCCGAGCTGAGCCGGGCCAATCCCTTCGTCGCCGTGGTGCCGCTGGCGGGCTGTGACCCCACCGCCCAACTGCCGGCCGATGCGCTGCGCCGGGCCATGGCCGCCCGCTTCCACGTACGCAAGGACGCCCAGGGCTGGGCCCTGCTGGGGCTGGGCGCGGGCGCACCCTGCGCGGTGGCCGAGGAGTTGGCGCACCCGCCGCTCTTCACCGCCGCGGCCGGACTCTCGGGACGCTACGAGGCACTGCTCCCGCTGCGCGGGGCGAACGCCGCGGCACCCGGGACCGCCCATCTGTTGGTCGCCGACACCGCCGCGGACACGGCCGGACAGCAGTCGACGGCGCGGCTGCGCACCGCCCTCGCCGCCCGTCCGCGCACCGACCTGCGGACCGCCGCGACCGCCCAGGACTTCAGCCCGGACCGGGAGCGCTTCCGCCTCGTCCGCCAGGCCGCCGGTTATCTGACGGAGCTTCTGGCCGCGCAGGGGTCTGCGCAGCCGACCGGGCCGGCGTCCGCTGCACCATCCGTGCGGGCGACCGGGCAGTGACTGTCAGCGTCGAACGGTACCCTCTGCGTGCAGAGAGAGTTGAGGTCCGGATGAACGTAGTACGGCGGTTCGCCACAGCGACGGTGCTGTCCGCGAGCCTGGTCGTGGTGGCCGGGTGCAGTTCGCCCGCACCTGCTCCTCCCCGCAGCACCGGTTCCGGCTCGGACGCGGCGTCGTCCGCCGCCGCTTCCACGGCTTCGGCCTCCGCGTCGGCCGGGGCCTCCACGGCCGCGGCGCCGGTGCTGGAGCCGCTGCCGGCCGCGATCCCGGCCGACCTGCAGCGCTACTACAGCCAGAAGCTGACCTGGACCAGCGCCGGCTGCGACGCGGGCTTCCAGTGCACCACCATGAAGGTCCCGCTGGACTACGCGAACCCGGGGTCGGGCTCCGACGACATCTCGCTGGCGGTGGTCCGCCGCACATCGTCCGGCCAGGGCTCCCAGCACCTGGGATCGCTGCTGGTCAACCCCGGTGGCCCCGGCGGCTCCGCGATCGACTACGCCGAGTACGCGGCGACCAGCTTCCCGTCGGTGATCCGGAACGCCTACGACATCGTCGGGATGGACCCGCGCGGGGTCAACCGGAGCACCCCGGTGACCTGTCTGACGAACCAGCAGATGGACACCTTCGCGGCCACCGACACCACCCCCGACTCATCGGCCGAGATCAACGCCCTGCTGGCGGCCGACAAGACCTTCGCCCAGGGCTGCGAGCAGCGCTCCGGCGCCCTGCTCGGCCACGTCAGCACGGTGGAGGCGGCGAAGGACATGGACGTCCTGCGCGCCCTGCTCGGCGACGCCAAGCTGAACTACCTGGGCAAGTCCTACGGGACCTTCCTCGGCGCCACCTACGCCGGGCTGTTCCCCTCCCGGGTGGGCCACCTGGTGCTGGACGGCGCCATGAACCCCTCGCTGGACGCGCTGCAGCTGGACAGCCAGCAGGCCGGCGGCTTCGAGACGGCGTTCAACGCCTTCGCGGCCGACTGCGTCAAGCAGAGCAGCTGCCCGCTCGGCTCGACCACCCAGCAGGCCGGGACCAGGCTGGACGCCCTGTTCGCAGCCTGGGACAAGCACCCGCTCAGCACCGACTCCCCGTCCCGGCCCCTGGACGAGGCGCTGGGCACCACCGGTGTGATCTCCGCCATGTACGACCAGGGCGAGTGGCCGACCCTGCGCGCGGCGCTCAACCAGGCCGTCGCCGGCAACGGCAGCGGTCTGCTGGCGCTGTCCGACGAGTACTACGAGCGGTCCGCCTCGGGCCAGTACCAGAACCTGATGGCCGCCAACGCCGCGGTCAACTGCCTGGACCTGGCCCCGGCGGCGACCACGCCGCAGGAGGTGGAGCAGCAGCTCCCGACCTACCGCAAGGCCTCGCCGCACTTCGGCACGACGCTGGCCTGGTCCGGCCTGTCCTGCGCCTCCTGGCCGGTCAAGCCCACCGGCGAGCCGCACACCATCCCGGCCAAGGGCGCCGCACCGATCCTGGTCGTCGGCACCACCCGCGACCCGGCCACCCCCTACGCCTGGGCCCAGGCGCTGGCGGCCCAGCTCGACTCGGGAACGCTGCTCTCCTTCAACGGCGACGGCCACACCGCCTACGAGCGCGGCAGCTCGTGCGTGGACACCGACGTCAACACCTACCTGCTGACCGGCCGCACCCCGGCGAAGGGGACCATGTGCAACTAAACGGGTACAAGTAAGGACCCAATCAATGCCACAATCCTTTCATCGCACCAGGCGGTGGTGCGATGAAAGGATGAGGCGGCAGGCATGTTCGGAGTTGTCCACTACAGCACCTACGCGGTCGGCGCCCTGCTGATCGTCCTGCTCCCCGGGCCCAACTCGATGTACGTGCTCTCGGTGGCCGCCCGCCGCGGCGTCCGCACCGGCTTCCGCTCGGCCTGCGGGGTGTTCCTCGGCGACACCACCCTGATCGTGCTCACCTCGCTCGGCGCCGCCTCGCTGCTCAAGGCCACCCCGATCGTCTTCGACGCGGTGAAGCTGGTCGGCGCCGCCTACCTGGTCTACATCGGCTACGGCATGCTCAAGGCGGCCCGCCAGATGTGGCGCGAACGCAGGGCCGACCCCGACGTCCAGGAGCCCGCCGCCCCCGTGGACGAGCGCGAGCGCCCGTTCCGCCGGGCCCTGGTGATCAGCCTGCTCAACCCCAAGGCGATCCTCTTCCTGCTGTCCTTCTTCGTGCAGTTCGTCGACCCCGGCTACGGCCGGCCCGCGCTCTCGTTCACGATCCTGGGCGCGACCCTCCAGCTCTGCAGCGTGCTCTACCTCACCACGCTGATACTCGCCGGCACCGCCCTGGCCAACGCCTTCCGCCGCCGTCGCCGCCTCTCCGCTGCGCTCACCACCGGCGTCGCCGCCCTCTTCATAGGCTTCGCTGCCAAGCTGGCCACCGCCTCCACCAGCTGACCCGCCCCACCACCCGCAGCACCCGAAAACCCCGTAAGGATCACCCCTGCGGACTGTGTAGACTAACCCCCGTTGCCGGTCACAGACCGCCGACATCGCCGCCTTAGCTCAGTTGGCCAGAGCAACGCACTCGTAATGCGTAGGTCTCGGGTTCGAATCCCGAAGGCGGCTCACTCGAAGGCCCAGGTCAGACACCGTCTGACCTGGGCCTTTGTCATGAGAGGGAGATACGGCGAGTGCCTGTATGACGCACCGTCAGGACCTCCAGTACACATTCAGTACACATCAGGCCGCGAGAGCACCCCCGCCGGCCTCCAGGGCGGCGAGCTCTGCTGCCAGCTCTTGGGCCTTACGAACCGCCTTCTCCGCCTTCTTCCGTGCCTTGGCAAGGGCCTTGGTTCGTTCGAGGTCGAGACGGCCGGAGACCTCGTCTAGCCGGTCCGGCCAGAGGTGACCGTACGTGTCCAAGGTGAGGGTCGCCGACTTGTGCCCGAGCATCGTCTGCACGACCTTCACATCGGCGCCGCTGGCGATGGCGAGGGAAGCGGCAGTGTGCCGCAGCACGTGAGGTGTCACACCGAGTTCGCTCAGGCCAGCAGTGGCCAGGCCCGGGGCGAAGATGCGCCGGACGAAGTTCCGGTTAATGAGGATGCCACCCTTCTCCGCGGTGAACAGGAAGTCCTCAGGGCCGCGGCCCTCCATCAGTGCGGCGAGATCCTTGGCGAGGAAGGGCGGGACTGGCACCGAGCGCCGTTCGTGGGTCTTTGGTGTGCCGATAATCGGCGTAGTCCTGTCCATAGACCAGGCTTCGGCGATCCGAACCCGCCGTGCCTTGAGATCGACTCTGCCAATGCGGATCGCGGTTGCCTCGCCCCAGCGAACCCCTGTGTACGCGAGGAACAGGACGAAGGTGCGGTAGTCCCCACAGGCGTCGGCGAGGTCTTCGACCTGCATGTGGTTGAGGTACACATGCTCGGGCGCGACAAGGCGAGGGAGGGGAACTCCGACGGCTGGGTTGGTTGTGATCTTTTTGCTTCTGATGGCGAACGTCAGGACCGCGCGAAGCACGATGTGGATCTTGCGCAGGCTGGCGGGGGACATGGGACGCCCGCTCTTCACCGTGTCGGTCAGCAGGTCGCCCATCCAAGTCACGATGTCCTCGTACCGCACGCGGGCTACGGCAGTAGTACCCCATCGCGGCAGGATGTAGAGGTCGAGCAGTTCCCGGTATCGGTTGCGTGTGGTGACTTTGATGTCGACCTTGGACGCGAACCAGGACTCGGCAACCTCCGCCAGCTTCGTGCGCCCTGCGGCGGGGTCGCTGTAGCTCCCGTCACTCAGTTTGGTCTGGAGCTCTGCACGCTTGTGCTCGGCGTCGATCTTCTTGAGGTACGTGAGCGACCGGGGGTCTCCGGAGAGGTCATACCAGCGGACCCGGAAGCGGCCCGGGGGGGTTCTGCCGCTGGACTTGGCACGCTTCACGGCCTGCTTGTAGTCGGCCTGGTTGATTCGGTCTTCTATCCACACTCGGGACATGGCTGCACCAGTTCGTTGATGTTACGTGGGCATGACAGGATGGCAATTAGGGCACGCCCGCTCGGATGGCGTAAGTGACCTTGGGCGACGCGAGCGTGCGGGATCGCCAAGATGGCGCGGCGGCGAATTCGTAAGCCGCGCAGGGGCAGGGGCGCGCCTGCCCTAGGAGTGGCCGGGAGAGGCTAGCTCTCGCTGGCCTGCTTGAGGAGGGCCATCACTTCTTCGGGGCTTGCTCCCTCGCCCAGTGCTTGTTCCGCCTCGGTGATCAGCGACTGCATCCTCGCGGCGGCACTCGCCGCGAGTTGAGCGGTCTGCTCGTTGAAGCCCTGGACAATCTCCTTGGCTCGGTCTTGGAGCACTGAGCGAGCGAAGTCGGCAGTTGTGCGCTGAGAGTCAACCGCCGGTAGGCGTTCCATGGTTGAGGAGTAGTAGAGGCGTGCGTCGTTCGCTGGAAGCGCCTTCTCACCCCGCATCCAGAGGACGAGTGCTTGATTGTCGGATACCGCAACGTCGGGCAAGAGCCTGACTGCGGTGTCCTTGTCGGCACCTTCTGGGAGAGCCAGCAGGTGGAGCGGTGCGACGTCCAGAACCATGGCGAGGCCCACTAGTTCATCAACCGTGACGTCGCGCTTGCGTTCGCCGGCTGCGTTGTGGCGGCCCGACTCGATGTTGTTGAGCACTGAGTGAGTCAGGCGAGGAAGTCCTCGGGCCGCGCACTGTTCGGCCAGTTGTTTCGCCGTCCAGCCGCGCCGCCCGCGGGCCTCCTTGATTCGCCGCGCAACGGCGTCGCTGACCGACAGTCCGGCTGGATCTGCTCCGGTGGTCACGCGAACCTCCTTGTCTGTCGTATCGACCACAGTACGCAAGCGGCGCTGTCTGTGCAATCGACAGACGAAAGAAACGACGAGCAATCTCCTATGTCTAATCGACAGGCAGTGACACCGGGCCTGAGTTGCCGTCTTTGCTGCGACCCTGCTGTCATCCAGGGTTCTTGTCTGTCGAATCGACAGAAATAAATGTCTTCTTGACAGAAGTGCGCACGGCAAGTCAGTCTCTAGCCATGAGTCGAAGCGACAGGAAAATCTGTCGAAACGACATAGGCGAAAGATGAGTGCGCATGATCGACAGTGATCGACTGTGGAGTCACAAGGAGACCGCCGCATACCTCGGCATCTCGGCGTCCACGCTGTACCAGCTCAACTGGAAGGGCTGCGGCCCGCGGAGCGCGCGGATCGGGAAGTACCGCAGGTACAACCCGGCGGATGTTGTCAGCTGGGTTGAAGACCGCTCGGGTGCGACCGGGGCCGCAAGGTGAAGCGCAGGCGCGCTGCGGAGGCGCTTCCCCGGCACACCTGGTGGACCACGTCCCAGGCGGCTGACGCGCTCGGCATATCCCCTCACGACCTGCGCGAACTGGGGGTCATGGGCTGGGGGCCGCGCTTCGTGAGGGTCGGGTGCAGTAGGAGGTACCGGCCCGCTGACGTCCGGGTGTGGGCGTCGCTCGGAATCCGCAGTGCGGCAGAGGTGGGGCGATGAAGCGGAGCTGGGCGGAGAGCCGGATCTGTCAGCGGAGTAGCCGACTGCCGCCCCGTGGGCCGCCGCTCGGTGCCAGCACAGAGCAGACAGACCGCCCGCACTTCCCGAGAGCAGGAACTCCGTGAACATCAACCCGATTGACCGCTACGCCAAGGAACCGCCCCGCGCCTGGGTTGGGCACATCTGGAACGCCACGTGGAGGGAGAAGTCCGGCCTCTACGCCCGCGGCAAGATCCTCGACGTGGCCCCCGGCCGCGTACTCGTGCACTGGCTCGGCTCCGGCCGGCGTTCCCCGCAGTGGGTGAGCACGGACCAGGGGACGATCAGCCGATCGGCAGTCAAGGACTTCTTGGACGGCGCACCACCGACCCCACTTGAGTAGAAGCAGGCCGCCAACCCCTTGAGGGGTTGGCGGCCTGCTGTGCTGAGGTGGCGCAGTGGGGAGCAGGTGATGCTCGCGGGGCCCCTCGTGGTCACCAGACCTCGATGCCGCCGCCCATCCAGCGAACCAGGTCGGGATCGGCCACGTCTGGGTCATCCAAGCCGGCACGCCGCAGGAACTCCTCTACATCGCCGCGTTGAAACGCGTACCCCACCAACTCATGCCGCACCTCGACTCGGCGCGCGCTGCGGTCGCCGAACATAGGGTGCGGCTGCACAGGGTGAACAACCACCGGCGGGTTGGTCGGGGCGTCTTGGGTTCCTTGCTCGTCCACAGCATCAGCTTCACCCCCACTCCGCGCCTCCGCACGCCGGGCAGAGCGCCGCGGGGGGCGGCACGCCGCCGCTACTCTGGCGGGCATGGGCAAGCACTCCCGGCCGGACCCGCGCCACGAGCCAGAACTGCCGGACGACGTTGACCCGGCCGATGAGGCGCTGCTCTACCCCTATATCCGCCGCCGCCGACCCCCGCTTGCTGGACGGCGAATCCACCACCCGATCAACGGCGGCGCCGGCCACGTACGTCCCGACGAAGCCAGGCTGCTGCTTGAATGGGACGGCTTCGCCTACCAACCGGGCGGAGTCGCGATCAGCCTGGCGGAAGCCCACAAGTGGGTGTCGAAGGGCGTGTGAGTTCGGCCCCGCGGCATCAGCCCACCCGCAGTTCTCGTCACTGTACGATGCGGCGGAAGGCCACGGCCTCCTTGTTCCAGTAGCCGTCATCGAACTTGGTGATCTCGATGTCCTTGCCAGTCCGGGGGGCGTCAATCACAAGATCATCCCCCAAAAACATGCCGACGTGACCGGGGTTCGTCACCGTGCCGTCGCTGCCGGCGGTGAAGATCAGGTCGCCCGGCTTGAGGTCGGAGGCGTTGTAGACCGGGGTGCCGTCATTGACCTGTGTGTAGGTGGTCCGGGTGATCGTGACGCCTGCGGCCTGGTAGGCCATCATCATCAGGCCGGAGCAGTCGTAGCTCGGGTCTCCTGTGCCGCCCCACTGGTACGGCAGGCCCAGCTTCGAGACGGCGAACTTGATGGCCGTCACCACGGCGACGGGAGTGCCGGTCGGCAGGGTGAACCCTTCGGGGAGCCTGACGGGATTGGTGATCGCTCCGCCGTTGCCGTCACCGTCGCCCCCGGAACAGTTCGTGGCTCCGCCGCTGGCTGTGGCGACCAGCTGGCGCGCCAGGGACTCCCACTTGGCGTAGGCGTCGGGATAGGCAGACTGCTGCACGTCCTGAGCAGCCTGGCCCACAGGCAGGTTCTGCCAGTTCGAGACCTGGACGAGGCGGCTGTAGAACGCCTTGCTCGCGTACACCGGGTCCATCAGCTGCGATGGCGACCCCCACCCCTGGCTGGGCCGCTGCTGGAAGAGTCCGATGGAGTCGAGGTCGCCGCTCGGCAGATTGACGAGGCTGCTCTCTTGCATGGCAGTGGCGATGGCGATCACCGCGGCCTGCTGGGGAAGATTCAGGTCGGCGGAGACCTGGTAGATGATCTGGGCGTTGCTGACCTGTTCGCTGGTCAGGCTGACGCCGCCGGCCGCAGGCGATCCCACAGTGACCGGTGTCGAGCAGTTGCTCGTGCCGGCCACGGCGTCAGGAGTCACCGCTGTCGCCCCACCCGCGGCGAGCGCGATCGTCATCACCAACACGATCGGCGTTGCGATCCCAGCCCCGATGCCGAGCGCAGCCTTGTTCATGAGCCCCCTTCACAGCCAGGCCACGCACGACCACCGCCTCGGCGGAGTGGCGCAGCCTGATTCACCACAGCTAAGGCGTGGGGCAGTAAAGATAGGCAGGATGCGAACAGAGAAGTCAACTGAAGTTTCTCGAAATATGGACTTCCATGCGCTGGTGTTCAGCAGCGGGAGATTGAAATACTGCGCAATGTCCGGATTGCACCACTGGTGATAGGGGTGCTGCGTGGCCGGAGGCCAGTGATAGCGGGCGGCGGAGCGGAGCGATAACGATCTGAAAACAGACGAGCCCCCCAGGTGGGGGGCTCTACGTATTCCTCGACAAAACCAGTCAAACGGACATAGTGGGCAAGCGGGACTCTACGCGGACTGCTCCGGCTCGTCCTCCTCGCCATAGAGACCTTCGATCCTGCGAAGGGACCGCGCCAAGTCGAGCAGGGCGGCGCTGCTGGCGGGCGAGAGGCCGTCGGCCTGGCGGGCAAGCTCGCGTATCGAGGGCTTCTGGAGCGCCTGGGCCAAGTGCAGTTCGGCGCGTGAGGGTGCCTCATGCCTGGCCTCGTTGAAGAAGTCCAGGCGCACGTTGAACAGGGCGGCAATGGCCGTGATCCGGCTCAAGGTCGGGTCCGTGCGCTTCCCGGTCCTCAGTTGCCAGAGGTAGGTGGGCGAGATGACCGAGCGGCCGGCGCGGTCGTTCATACGCTTCGCTGCCTCGGGGTTGGTGTACGGCTTCTGGTCCTTCGGGTGCACGTTGCTGAACAGATGGTTGAGCTTCGCGGCAAGAAATCCGTGCTCGCTGCCGTCTTCGCGCAAGTCTTCCTGGTCCTCTGTGGTCATGGTCGGCGTTCTTCTCCCCTCGATCGCCATCGGGACATCGTTGCGCACAGTGATGGCCACCCGCCATGGACTACGCTTTGTATAGATGTGACCTCGATCACATGAATTCCAGTTGACGGCACATCTTTATTTCTGACTATTGTTTGCCCACAGCTCATTAGCCAGAGTGAACACGCCAGTCGGGCGCACTGTGGGACGAACGGGCTTTCCTGTCAGCAAGATCACGGCGCGGGGGTGGCCGACCGGACCGGCGTGGGCCGATCCGGGGCGGTTCTACCGATCCGCTGCCTTTGGAGCCCACATGTCTCTTCCTCTGCACGTCGCGCACGCTGCGCACACTCTGCTGGCCGGAGCGGTCAGCAACCCGGCCCCGGCCGACCCGACCAACGGGAGCAAGGGCACCAACCTCCTGCTCAGCTACGCGAAGTGGGGCAGCCTGATCGCCTGTGCCGTGGCGGCCGTGGTCTCCGGTGGCCTCATGGGCATAGGTCACCTCAGCAACCGGCCCGACTCGGCCGACAAGGGCAAGAGGGCGCTGATCTGGTCGCTCGGCGGCGTCATCGTCACCGCGTGCGCCATCCCCATGATCAACACCGTCTTCGGCGCTTCGGCGTAACCAGCAGGGACTCCACCGTGGCTAACCCGTTCCTTGCGCCCAAGCGGCGACGGATCTTCCCGCGTCTGCTGGCGGCCGTCGTTGCGCTCCTGGCCGCCGTAGCGGTGGGCGTCGCGGTCGAGTCCCAGCTCGGCCCCCGCGCCCCGAAGACCTACACCCCGCCGGCGGCGATCCCGCTCCCCGGCGCATCGACGTCGCAGAGCCCGACGCTGACTCCGTCGCCCAGCGCATCGGCCGCCCTCACCGGCGCCCTGCAACTGGTGCAGGGGACCGAGCTGGTCAACGGAGTCAGGCTGGGCTACCCGCACTCCACCGTGGGCGCGGTTTCGGCCGGCGTCGAGTACATGCGCCAGATTGGCTCCACTCTCGACCCCGACCGGGCCGCCGCGGTGGGCCGCCTGATCGCCGACGCATCCTGGTCCGACGCCCCGCAGCAGCTGGCGCAGGGGCCGACCGCCACCCGCAAGCAGCTCGGCCTCCCCACCAGCGGGCAGGTCCCGGCCAGCGCCTCCGTTGTGCTGGCCCCCGTTGAGTATCAGGTCCGATCCGCAACCCCGGATGACGCCACGGTGCTGCTCCTGGCGACCTACACCACGAGCTCGCCGGGCCAGGGCATCTCCACGCGCATGGGGGTCTACCCCCTCGACATGCACTGGTCCGCCGGTGACTGGCACGTCCTCGCCCCGAGCGACAACACGAACTACAGCAACCTGACCGCCCAGCCGGACTCCCCGGATGCCTCGGCGAAGGGCTGGCAGGAGCTCAAGCACTGATGAACCACCGAACCACCACCGCGGGGGTATGAGAGATGTCCTGCATCACCGACCCCATCAGCTGCGTCGCCGGCCCGATCGTCGGCGACGGCGTGGACAGCATCGTCTCCAGCGCCTGGGACAGCATCTGCAAGAGCTTCGCGGACGCCGCAACCTCCGTGCTGACCAGCTTCGCCAAGGCGTTCGTGGCGATCCCGAACGTGGACCTCACCTCCACCGGACTGCGCAACGTCTACGCCATCTCGCTGGGCCTGGCCAGCTTCGTCGCGGTCCTCCTGCTGCTCGGCCAGGTGATCCGCACCGCCGTCACGCACGACGGCTCCGCCCTGGCGACCGGCATCGTCGGAGTCGGCAAGGCCGCGCTCGCCTTCATGCTCACCCTGTCCATCGCCTCCACCTGCCTGCTAGCCAGCGACGAGCTCACGAAGTGGATCGTGGACAACAGCCTCGGCGGAACACAGGCATTCAGCGACAAGATCGCAAAGCTCGTCGCCTGGGACCCCCAGACCAGCGGCAGCCTGCTCCTGATCTTCGGCATCCTCGGCATCCTGCTGACCGTCGTGCTCTGGTTCGAGATGCTGCTCCGCAACGCCGCCATCGCCGTGCTGATCGCCACCTCGCCGATCTCGGCCGCAGGCATGATCTCCGAAGGCACCAAGGGGTGGTGGTCCAAGCTGGTCACCTCCACGGTGCAGCTGATCATCCTCAAGCCCATCGTGGCCCTGGTCTTCGCGCTCGGCTTCAACCTCGCAGGCGACTCCCAGGACCTGGAGACCACCCTCGCCGGGATGCTCGTGCTGCTGCTCGCCGCACTCGCCTGGCCCTCCATTGCCCGGTTCTTCTCCTTCGCCAACATCCAGGCTGGCGGCGGGGCGGGCCTCGGTGCCCTGCTCGGCTTCGCGGGAGGCCGCCTCAGCGCCCAAGGCGCTGGCGGCCCCTCCGGCGTTTCCCCGGAGGAGTTCGGCTCCTCCGCCGCGGACCGCACCATGAGCAGCTTCGCCAGCAAGGGCGGCGGCCAGGTCGCCGGGGCGGTATCGGGTGGTGGGCAGGCAGTTGGTGCTGCTTCCGGGGCAACCGGTGCTGCTGCCGCAGCCGGCCCCGCCGGACTGATCGCCGCGGCAGGCGTCCGTCTGGCCCAGCAAGCGGTCAACTCGCTTGCAGGCGGCATGGACAAGATGGCCGGCCACGCCGGAATGCAGGCCGCCCCCGGAGCCCAGCCGGCAGGCTACGTCTCCCGGTACGGCAACCAGGCACCCCTGCCCAGTACCAGCGGTGGCGGTGACGGTTCCGCCACACAGGGACCGACAGGCGGAACACCGCCCCAGCCGCCCGCAGAGGCACCTGGCCAGGAGAACCATCAGGCCCGCACCGAGGGCACTCCGGAACTGCCGGTCACCGGGACGCCGCAACCAGACGCCACGGGGAGCGAGTCGGCGGCACCGTCCGACCCGCCCACCATCGAGATGCCGGTCGTCCCCTCCGACGTGGAATCGACGTCCGGCCCCAGCCCCGCCGAAGCGCAGGAGGCACAGCCTCCTGCACCAGCCGCTAACCCGGGCTCCACCCCGGGAGGGTCGGCACCAGCCGGGGCACCGCCCGCGGCCTCCCCGGCGACACCGCCGCCCGCGCCCGGAGCACCCCCGGCTGGCCCCAGTTCCAGCAGCACCGCGCCGCCACCTGGCCCGAGGCCCAGCGGACCCGACACCAACTCACCCAAGGGAGGAGGAACGAAGTGAGCGACACTCAGAGCACATCGACCTCGCGCACGTACTTCGGCTGGCAGCAGGAGAAGGTGGCGTTCATGTTCGGCATGTCCGCCCAGCGGGCGGCCATGCTCGGCGGCGGCGTCCTCCTCGCCATCTGGCCACTCGCGGCATCTCGACTTCAAGCCGGGCTCGTGACCTGGCCCCTCTCCCTCCTCCTGGTCGCTCTGGCCTACGTCCGGATCGCCGGACGCACCGTAGATGAATGGGCGGTCGCCTACGTGAGTTTCAGCTTGCTCCGCAACCGGCAGCAGAATCGTTTCCTCTCCGGCCCGTTCAACCCCGCCACCAAGGCCGGGGGCGACGCCAGCCCGAGCATGGACCTGCCGGGCATCCTCGCCCCGCTCACCATCCTCGAAGCCGACACCGGCAACGGCCAGACCATGGCCGTGATCCACAACCGGGCCGACCGCACGTTCAGCGCGGTTGCCCGCATCCGCTTCCCCGGCATCGGCTTGGTGGACTCCAGCCGCCGCGACCAGCGCGTGGCCGGCTGGGGGCAGCTGCTCTCCGGCCTGTGCTCCGAGGGCAGTCCGATCATCCGCGTCCAGGCCCTCCAGCGGCTGGTGCCCGAGTCCGGGGCCGCGCTGCACCGTTGGCACGAGGACCACCTCGCCGACACCGCCCCGGCCGCAGCAGTCGAGATCACCTCGTCACTGCTGGGCACCGCCACCCTGGCCACCTCCCAGCGCGAGGCGTACCTCGTGTTCACGATGGACTCCGCCCGCGCAGCCGGCCCGATCAAGAACGCAGGCGGCGGCACCGTTGGCGCCGCCGCCGTCCTCGTCCGCCACCTGCGGGCGCTGACCACCTCGATCGGCTCCGCCGACCTCCAGGTGGAGGGCTGGCTCGCCCCCCGCGACCTGGCCGAGGTACTGCGTACCGCCTTCGACCCGCACAGCGCGCGGATGCTCGCCGAACGCCGGGCCAAGGCCAACGCGGCGGCGGTCCGCGGACTGGAGCCGACCGCTGAGCCCGGAGTCTCCGTCGGTGTCGCAGGTCCGGTCGCCGCTGAGAGCGCACGCGCCTACTACTCCCACGACGGCGCGCAGTCAGTGACCTACTGGGTCGCCGAGTGGCCCCGGAACAAGGTCTACTCGACGGCACTGGCTCCGCTGCTCGGGGAGGGCGAGCACCGCCGCGCGTTCTCGCTCCACGTCGAACCCCTGACGCCCCGCGCCGCCGAGCGCGAGGTCATGCGGGAACGCACGGCTCGGCACGTGGCCGTCAGCATGCGCCACAAGAGCGGCCAGATCGTTCCCGAGCACGAAAAGGCGGCGCTGCACCGCGCCGAGGCACAGGACGCCGAACGGGCAGCCGGCCACGGGCTGGTGCGGTTCAGCGCCTACGTCACCGTCACCGTCACCGACCCGGCCGACCTCGAAGACGCCTGCTCGGCGCTTGAGGCCGACGCCTCCGGCGCCCGCATCGAACTCCAGCGCCTGTGGTTCGCCCAGGACGTCGGCTTCGCCTGCGGTGCCCTGCCGGTCGGCATGGGCCTGCCGAAGAAGCGGTGGTGACCATGAGCATCCTCACCCGCAAGAAGGCCGCAGACCTCCCTGCCTTCGACCTCGGCCAGGTCCTCGGCACCCCCGCAGCGCCAACTGCCGCACCGGATACCACGAAGCGGGCCAAGGAACGGCGGCAGCCGGTCGCGCCGCGGCGCGGATGGGCTCGCCCCTACGGAGGCCGTGCCCCGGTCATGCCCGCCGTTCCGGTGTTCCGCGGCAGCACCGGCCAGGTCCAGGGGCTCTACCCCTGGCTGTACGGTGCGTCGATTCCGCCGGTGGGCGTCTACATGGGTGTTGACTGCCTGGCCGGCGGCGCGTTCTCCTGCCATCCGATCGAGTGGCTGCACCGTGGACTGATCACCAACCCCAACATCCTCGTGACCGGAGTCCCCGGCGCGGGCAAGTCCGCGACCCTCAAGGCGCTGTCCACGCGCCTGGCCGCGTACGGCGTCCGCACCTTCGTCCTCGGCGACATCAAGAACGAGTACGCCCCGCTGGCACGGGCCTTCGGTGTCTCCCCGGTGGAACTCGGCCCCGGCCTCCGCGCCCGTTTGAACCCGCTGGATGCCGGCCCCCTCGGTGCCAACCTGCCCACGGACAAGGAGGAGCTGCGCGAGCGCCTGGACGAAATCCACCGCCGCCGCATCACCCTGCTCTCGTCGCTGCTGGTCATGCGCCTGGGGCGGGACCTCACCCCCACCGAGGAGGCCGCGCTCAGCCTCGCCATCCAGCACGCCTCCGGCCAGGCGGTGGGAAACAGCGAGCTGGTGGACCCCACCATCCCCGACGTGTGGGCGCTGCTGCGCGACCCGCTGCCGGAAATGGCGGAGGAGCTGCGCGTCCGCGACGCCAACGTGAGCGAACTGCGCGAGATGATCCGGCCAGCAGCAGACGCCCTGGGCAACATGGTCCGCGGCAGCCTGAGCGGCCTGTTCGACCGGCCCACCACCGTCCGCCCCGACTTCAACGCGCCGATCCAGACGGTGGACCTCAGCCGCATCGACGGCCGCGGTGACGAAACCGTGGCGATGACCCTGGCCTGCGTCAGTAGCTGGGGCCAGGCAGCCATCGACGAGCCCGGTGGCCCGGTCCGCCTGGTCGTCCGCGACGAGCTCTGGCGGGCGATGCGCGTCCCGGCGATGATCCGCAAGCTGGACTCGGACCTCCGACTCTCCCGCGCTCAGGGGACGATCCAGGTCCTCAGCACCCACCGTCTCGCCGACTTCGAGGCCGTCGGCGCGCAGGGCAGCGAAGAGGTCAGCATCGCCAAGAACCTCATCGCCAGCTGCGACGTCCGGATCTGCCTGCGCCAGGACACCGCCCCCCTGGCCATGACCCGCGACGCCATCGGACTGACCGACACCGAGTGCGCGCACATCGCCTCCTGGAGTGGCGAGCAGATCGGCCGCGCCATCTGGAAGATCGGCCGGACCTCCAGCCACGTCGTGCAGACGGTGCTCAGCCCGCTGGAGCGTCAGCTGTACTACACCAACGAGCGCATGGCCGTCTGATGGCAGCCTCCACCAGCAACAGCACGGTCGCACGGCGACCGATCCTGGACGGCCCGGCGGACTACCTCATTGTGGTCCTGGTCGTCGTGGTGGTCGCCGTGACGATGGGTACGTGGGCCACCGGCCAGCTCGCCGGGCTGCTGACCCACGCGGCTTGGCCACCGGTCAGCTTCGGCTCGGCCTTCGCCATCGCGCGGCAGCTGCCGCAGCACCTGGCCGAACCCAAGCAGGCGTGGCCGGTCGCAGCACGGGGTGACCTGCCCGGACAGGTCGGCTTCGCCGTCTCCGCGGTCCTTGTGCTGACGCTGATGGCGACGGCCGCAGCCTGGGTGATCAGGAACAGCCGCCGGAGCAGGTCGGTGCGCGGCTTCGCCTCGCACAACCAGCTGGCCCGAACGCTCTCCGCGAAGGCCGTCGTGCGGCGAGGCCCGACCGTGCGGCCCTCCCTCCGCGGCACAAAGATGAAGGTCACCGACGTCGCGGTGAGCCTGGGGCGGACGTTGGCCGGCCTGGCCCTGTGGGCAATTGTGGAGAGCAGCGTCCTGGTGCTCGCGGCACCGCGCCAGGGCAAGACCAGCCAGATCATCATCCCCTGGCTGCACGCCTGGACGGGGCCGGCGCTCGTCACCAGCCTCCGCGGCGACGTCCTGGACGCCACCGCTCTGAGCCGCCGGGCTGCCGGTCCGGTAGCGGTCATGGTGCCCACGGGAATGGTGGACTGGCCGGACATCGCCCAGTGGTCCCCGACCTCCGGTTGCGAGGACTTCGGCAAGGCCATGCAGCGGGCCGACCTCATGGTGCAGATCGGGAAGTCCGAGACCTCCGATAGCAGCGGAGCGGGCTTCTTCGGCGCGACCGCCACCAGCCTCCTGGCTGGCTGGCTGCACGCGGCGGCCCTCACCGGCCGCACGATGGACGACGTCCTGACCTGGGGCTTCAACCCCAGCATTGAGGAACCCATCAAGCTGCTGGCCAACTCGGACCGGGCCGAGCACGGGGTTGCCGCCATGATGGACAGCCTCTACCGGAACCCCGGCGACACCAGGGCGAACCTCTTTGCCACGGTGCAGACGGCGCTGACGCCGCTGTTCGCACCGATGGCCCGCGCCACCTTCGCCCCGGCCGCCGGCCAGGGACTGGATATCGAGACGTTCCTCAAGGACAACGGCACCCTCTACCTTCTCGTGGGGGAGCAGGAGTCGCGCTCGCTGGCGCCGCTGATCACCGCCTTCATCGACGAGTTCACCGAGACTGCGAAGCGGCTGGCCGACCGCTCACCCGGCGGTCGTCTCGACCCGCCGCTCGGCATGATCCTCGATGAGGTGGCGAACGTGTCGCCGCTTCCGCATCTCCCTGAACTGCTCTCCTTCGCGGGCGGCTCCGGCATCTTCATCACCGCCATCGCCCAGAACATGGCCCAGCTCCGCAAGCGCTGGGGCCAGGAGGGCGCGGACATGATCTGGGGAGCTTCGACCGTGAAGATCGCCCTTGGCGGTCTCGCCGGCAAGGAGCTAGAGGATTTCAGCCAGCTCGCCGGTATCTACCGCGAGGCGCTGACGACCTACCAGTCCGGTAGCCACGGCACGACTATGCAGACCACGCTCCAGGACCGGAAGACGGTCACAGCCGACGAGATCCGCACTCTCAACGAGGAGCGGCGCGAAGCGCTGATCATCCACGCCACGACCCCGGCGACGAAGGTCGTCATGCAGCGCCACTACGAAGGCAAGGACGCTGCCGACTTCACCAAGTCCGTCGAGTGGGCCAGGGCCTATCGCCAGCAGGCGGCAGCTGAGGAGGCCGCAGCATGACCGATACCGACTACCAGCCCATCGGCCGGATCAAGGGGCACCCCCGAGTCCGCCGCCCCAAGCTGCCCCGCACCCGCACCCGCACCCAGTCGTCTGCCGGTCGCGGCAAGATCGCAGCCGGCGGCCTGGTCGAGTGGCACGACATGAGCCCCAGTGAGCGCGCCGCCAACTGGGCCAAGCTCTGCAATTGGGTGACCTGGCTCTACGACCGCTACGAGCTCTCCGTCGAGTCCCGCCTCCCCGAATGCTGGGCGGAACACCCCGGCATGATCGAGGAGCTGTGGGCCCTGATGGTGTGGCGCTTCGAGATATACGGCTCCGAGCTGCCCGCCGGGCAGGCAGCGAGGTACTGGCACACCGAACTGCGGGTGGTCACGGCCAACGCCGCCAGCTACTACGCGTCCAACTGCCGTACCGGGCACCGCAAGGAGTACGCCAAGGCAGCGGACGACCAGGAGCTCCAGAAGAGGTGGAACGGAGCCGACCCGGCTCTCGGCATCCCGAAGGAGATGCTGCCCACCGAGAACGCTGCACTGGCAGGGGCACCCGGCACGATGCCCGCCGAAGCGATGCGGGCAGCACTCGCCTCCGGGGCGGCCAGCGTGCTCAGCCCCGCCATCCCCGAGTACGTCCGGCACGAGGGGGCCTGGTGGCTGGACGCGGGAGAGGACACCTGGGTTCTGGTGACGGACGCCGCCTTCGCGGAGAAGCTGGACGCTTCCGCAGCGGCAATGGAGGCAGCGACCGCAGCAACTCAACGCCGCCGGGCAGCCAAGGGGCTGTTCGGGGACGCCCGAGCAGACCATGATCGTGACGCAAGGAACTGACGATGACCCACCCCACCCCTTCCCTGAGCGAGCGGGCTGAGCAGGCTCTCGTCTCCGCCCTCCTTCGCGACCCCACCTGGTTCGAGGGCTACCGCCGCGTCCTCACTCCGGACCGCTTCACCAACCCCACCTACGCCGCCATCGTCAACGGCCTCGCCGAACAGGTCACGCAGACTGGCGTCGGCCGAGAAGCCGACTTCTCCTCCAGGCTCGCGGAACGGCTCAACCTGCCCGGAGTCGATGCCGCCTACCTGCGGGACCTGGCTGCGACCGGCCCTGACGCAGCCGACCTCGGGGTGTACGCCCGGATGGTGCAGGAGGCTTTCGTCCGCAGGCAGCTGGCTGCGCAGGCCGAGCGGATAGCCGCCAGTGCGGGGCCGTTGCGTGGAGTCGATGACCACCTGGACCACCTGGACCGGCTGGCGAAGGCCGTCGCTCGGCTCGCACCCGCCGAAACCGAGGTGCGCGCCTCCGCAGCTGGTGCTGTCGCCGTGGAGGTTGCAGCGACCCCCATCGTCGGCAGCCGGCAGTGGCGAGAGGACCAGGTCCTGGCGGACCTGCTGCAGAATCGAGAGCAGGTTGTAGAGGTCGAGGTCTGGTTGACGGCCGACACCTTCGAGGACGGTCCGCGGCGCGAAGTCTACGAGGCCATCGTCACCGTCTCCGATCAGGGCGAACCGGTCACCGAGCTGACGGTCGCCTGGGAGCTGAGCCGGCAGTACAGCGCCGACGGAACCACCTACGACGCCACGATGGAGGGCTACCTCGCAAGCCTCCTGGCCACAGAGGTCGTCGTCGGCACAGCCGTCGAGATCGGCCGTGACCTGCTCGTGGACACGCTTCGAGCTGACCTGGCGGTAGATGCTGCGCGCGTCATCGCCGACGTGAAGCAGGGGGAGCAGGTCAGTCCCGTCACGGGCACGGCAGCCGAAGGCCACCGGGCGCGTGCTGAGCAGGCGCTCCAAGAGCAGCCCATGCCCACAGCTGTGCAGGTGCCACCTGCACAGCCGACGGTCGAAGCCCAGCCCAAGATCCGGCCGTGAAGGGGAGCACAAGCATGATCGACAGCACGCTTCCCGCAGCAACCGCTGGTTCGACATCCGGCGGCGTCCGGGAGATCAAGGCCACAGCGATGACCGACGCCCTGGCCAGCGGCCGGGCGCAGTACCTCAGTGCGACCATCAGAGACTTCGTCCGCTACAAGGGCGCATGGTGGCTCCTCGACCGCGACCTGTGGTTTCTGGCCGACGACGAGGAGCTAATTGCCAGCCTCGATGCGGCAGCTGAGACCATGCGGATGTTGGATGCCAATGTGAAGCGAAAGGCGAGGTAGCCGACCTCTGGTACGCCACGCATTTGCCGAGACTGATCAGCTGACAAATACGGCTGTAGCGTCATCGCGCTGTCCATCGGCGTCTGGTTCGATGGCGGATACAAGAGCCTCCGCCAGAGACTGCGGAGCTGCGTGGTGCTCGCGGACCAGAGCTTCGATCGTCTCGGAGGAAACGAAGTCATGGATGCCGTCGCTGGTGAGGATCAACTGGCCGCCGGCGCGTAAGAAGACGCCGCCGACGGTGGCAGGGATTGCCAGGCCGAGCGTGATCTGTGCGAAGTCAGCCAGCGCTGTCACGGGCACCTCGGCCGCCTCTCGGGCGGATTTGGTCAGGTAGGCGGCAAGGTTGTGATCGGTGGTCAGCAGTGGTAGGCACGGCAGTCGCCAGCCCAGGGGCTTCCGATGACCGATGTTCGTGGGAGTTGATGTCACCTCTACGGTGCGTCAGGTGAGGGCGCTGATGGCGTCGCCGATGTATTTGGCGCCCAGGACGGCCAGGACGACGGTCATGATGGCGGCGTTGTGGGCGGACATCCATGCCTTCCAGCTGTCCAGGGTGGTGGCGGCGCGCTGGCCGCCGGAGAGGTAGACGGCCAGCGGCACGGTGGTGCACAGCGAGGCGATCAGCACCATCAGCACGGCGGCGACCGTCTTGCCGCCGGTGCCTGCGGTGCTGCCGGCGATGGCGAGGGCTCCGCCGACGACCAGGACCAGGTTCTTCGGGTTGGCCACCGCGAGTGCGGCGGACAGCGCGGCGGCCTTGGCCGGGGTGAACTGGTCGATGGCCTTCATCCAGCCCGGGGCCTGGGTCTCTTGCCCGTCTCGGGGGCGGCCGGTGAACTGCTTGACGGCGAGCAGGGCGAACAGCAGGCCCAGGGCGAGCTTGAGCCAGCTGGCCCAGGTCGCCGGGGTGTCGTCGCCGCTGGAGGCGTCGGCTCCGGAGCCGAGCAGGACCAGGGCCGCAGTGGTCAGTGCCAGGGCGGCGGTCCAGCCGGCGGCGAAGGCGATGCCGTTGGTTCGGCCGTTCGGGGTGGCGAGCATCAGGATGACGGCGATCAGCGGCAGCGGGCTGATGGCGATGCCGACGGCGGAGGGCAGCATCTGCCCGATCGCGTCACCCACGGTCGGGGCCGGCAGTCAGGTCAGGTAGGTGCCAGCTGCCGTCCAGGACGGCGGGGTCGGGGCCGTAGACGCGGGTGATGACGGTGAACGGGCCGTCCGGGGCGGGGAGCCAGTTTGCGGCCTGGTCGGGGTCGGCGGGCCGGTCCCGCTGGATGTGGAGGGTCAGGCCGCCGTCGGGGTCGTAGACCAGGCCGGGGGTGCGGTCGCCGATGGAGTAGCGGTCGATGGGGTTGTCGACCAGCAGGCGTTCGGGCAGCCGGTACAGGGTGGCGGACCAGAAGAACCGGGCCTTGGGGAGCTGGTCGGGCCGGTAGTGGACGGTGTAGTCGCGGGTCGCGGCGTTCGGGGGGCGGTGGCCGGCGCTGTCGGCGATCCAGCCGCCGTACCAGGCTTCCTCCTCGGGCAGCCCGTACAGGCCCTTGTCCGCGCCTACGCACCGGGCCACGTAGTTGTCGCCCAGCTGATCGCGGGTGCCGAACAGGCCGGTGGAGCCCTCCGCGTGCGCCTTGGCGTCCTCGACCTGCGCGCGGCCCTGGGCCAGACCCTCCTCGATCGCGGCTCGGACCTGGGAGTCGAGTGCGGCTGGGTCGAAGGTGCCGGTGCCGTCGACGCCCAGGGCGGCCAGGCGCTCGCGCAGGTCCTGCTGCGAGGGCAGGACGGGGAAGAAGCCGAGCAGGAAGTCCAGCACCGCGAGGAAGCCGATGCCGTCGCTGTCCTCCTCGCGCCAGCGCGGCCACGCCGGCACCGGGGCAGGCGGCGGTGCGGTGGCGCCGGTGAAGGCGGACAGCGGGTGCAGCCGGTACTGGTCCTGGATGGCCTTGAGCTCGGTGACGTCCTTCTCGCTCAGGCCGGCCAGGTAGGTGCGGCCCAGGCAGCCCAGCAGCTGGGTGTCCGCACGCAGGACCCCGTCGATTCCCGCGGGAACCTCGCCGTCCCAGCCGGGGCCTGCGATCAGGTAGTGGCCGGGCTGCTGGCCGGTGGAGCGGGCGCCGATGTAGCCGACGTAGGTGGTGTCCAGGTCGTGGAACGGCAGGACGTAGTAGCGGTCCACCGCAGGCACCGACACCACCCACGGCTCGGCCCGCAGGTCCAGCCAGCACCACGAGTACGGGGTGTCGTTGTTCGGGGTCACGATGTCGGTGTTCTGCGGACGCGACGGCTGCGGATAGTGCCGGAACCTCCCGAAGCCGCCCACGTACCGCGGGTCGGCGGCATCGACGGCCTGGGCGTACATCGTGCGGTAGTTCTCCAGCAACGGATGCCCGTACACCCACCCCTGCGCCGCCGTCCGCCGCACCGCGTCCAGATCCTGACCCGCACCGCTCATACGCTGCCGCCTCACCTAGCAGGATGATCATCTGGCCCCTCGGTCAGATCCTAGGCAGGCTCCCGCGACCCCGCCCGACGACGCCCGCCCCTCCCTGCCACAGCACATGCCGAACGGCAAGCCCTCGACCGACACCCAAACTCACTGACACGGCACCCCCGGCCGCCCAGCGACTCCCGAAGCCGCATCACAACGACTCCCGCTCTCGGCAACAAAGCCAGGCTCTGTTCACGAGTTTGGGCGGCAGGGCCTGTTCGTGTTGTTTGGTTCCTGTGTCCGACAGTCGGTCCGGCGCGGTGGGGTTGGTAGGTGCGCCGGACCGGTTGGCTGGGGGGAGTGTCGGTTGGTGGTGCTAGGTGGTGGTGGGTTGGCGGTCGATGACGGTCATCTTCTCTTCGAGGGTGGCGGGGACTTCGCGGACCCGGGCGTTGATGCCGGCGTTGGTGAGGGCTTGGTGGACGGTGTCGGGTGGGGTGTCGGCCAGGCGGACGCGGGTGCCGTTGAGGGTGACGGGCAGGGTGGCTGCGTCGAGGGCGGCGAAGGCGTCGGCCCAGCGGGGGGTCTCGACTTCGCAGGCGGTGGTGTCGCCGATGATCTCTGCTTCGGTGCCGGTGGCGACGCGGCGTCCACGTGACATGAGGATCAGGCGGTCGCACTGCTGGGCTTCTTGCATGTAGTGGGTGGTGACCAGGACGCCGGTGCCTTGGTCTGCCTGGTCGTGGACGGCGTCCCACAGGCGGGCGCGGGCCAGGGGGTCCACGCCGGAGGTGGGTTCGTCCAGGACCAGGAGTTCGGGGTGGTGGGCCAGGGCGATGGTGAACGCGAGCTGGCGTTGCAGTCCGAGGCCGATCTCGCCGACGAGGCGGTGCTCGACGGCGGCCAGGGCGGGTTCCAGGGTGGGGGCGGGGGCTTGGAAGGCGGCGCAGGCGAAGGAGATGTTCTCGGCGACGGTCAGGGTCTGCCACAGTCCCAGGCCCTGGGGGACGTAGCCCAGGCGGCTGCGGGTGGTGCGGTCGGGGGTGGTGCCGAAGGCGGCGACGCTGCCCTCGGTGGGGATGACCAGGCCGAGCAGGAGGCGGATCAGGGTGGTCTTGCCCGCGCCGTTGGCCCCGAGCAGGCCCACGATCTCGCCGGGGCGCACGTCCATGGTGACCGTGTCGCAGGCGGTGAAGGAGCCGTAGCGTTTGGTGACCTGGTCGGAGCTGATCAGGACGGTGTCGGTCATGGCTGGGTCTCCGACTGCTGCTGGGCGGCGAGGGTCAGGGCGATCACGGTGTCTTCCATGTCCGCGGTAACGGGGCCTTCGCCGGGGCGTGGCGGGCCGGGGTGCCAGGAGCGGGTGGCCCGTCCGCGGCGCCAGGACAGTTCGCGTGGTCCGGCGGGGGCGTCGCCGGTGGTCAGGGTGCCGGGGGCGTGGGCCAGGACGTCGGCGGGGGTGCCGGTGGCCAGGGTGCGGCCCTGGTCCAGGACCAGGCAGGTGGAGGCGCGTTCGGCTTCGTCCAGGTAGGTGGTGGCCATGACGACCGCGGTGCCGTCGGCGGCGGCCCGGGAGATCAGGCGCCACAGGTCCACGCGGGAGACGGGGTCCACGCCGGTGCTGGGCTCGTCCAGGACCAGCAGCTGGGGGCGGTGCAGGATGGCCAGGCAGAACGCGAGCTTCTGCCGCATGCCCCCGGACAGGGCCCCGGCCAGGCGGTCGGTGGCGTGCTCCAGGCCGGCGGCTTGCAGCAGTTCGGTTCGGCGGGCGTCCAGGTCGGTGCCGGCCAGGTGGTGGGCGGCGGCCACGAACGCGATGTTCTCCTCGACCGTCAGGTCCTGCCAGACGCCGGAGGCGCCGGTGGGCATGAACCCGCAGTCCACGGTGGGCGGGCTGGAGACGCGGCCGGTGGCGGGGCGGATGCGGCCCACCAGGGTCCGCAGCAGGGTGGTCTTGCCCGCGCCGTCGCCTCCGACCACTGCGGCCACCTCGCCCGGGACCGCGGCCAAAGTGGTGCGGTCCAGGGCGGTGGTGGTGCCGAACGCGACGGTGACCTCGAACGCACCCCACCCGCCCCCGCCTGTGCCCGTGGCCGGGTTGGCGGAGCCGGAGGGGGTGGCTCCGTGCGGGGCGGGGGTCATCGCGCGCTCCCGGCGGGGACGGCCCTGCGGGCGGCGGCCTTGGGGGCGGCGGGGGCCAGGTCGCGGCGGAAGCGCAGGACCGCGGCGGTGAACACCAGCACGGCCATTCCCGCCAGCACGCCCAGCGGCAGCGCCAGGGAGCTGATCGGCGCGTTCCGGAGCATGACGCCGTTGGAGATCATGTTGAAGTACGTCAGCGGGAACAGGTAGCCGATCCAGCGCACGCCCGGGGCCATCGCCGCCAGCGGGAAGATCATCCCGGAGAGCAGGATCTGCGGCATCAGGGTCAGCAGCGCCATCTGCATGGCCTGGCCCTGGTTCTGCGAGACCGAGGAGATCAGCACCCCGATCCCCAGCACCGTGAACAGGAACAGCGCCGCCCCCAGCGCGAGGACCGCCGCGTTGCCGGTGAACGGCACCCCGAACAGCAGGCACCCCAGCACGGTGACCAGGACCATGTCCACGGCCGCCAGCACGAAGTACGGGGCGATCTTGCCCACGATCACGTCCGACGCCTTGAACGGCATCACCGCCAGCTGCTCCAGCGTTCCGGCCTGGCGCTCGCGCACCAGCCCGATCGCGGTGATGATCGTGCCGATAAACGCCATGATCATGCCGACCAGGGCGGGCACCATCACCCACGAGGTCTTCAGCTGCGGGTTGTAGAGCACGTCCGGCTTGAGGACCCCGTTGCTGGCCAGCGACGCCGAGGCGGCGGCCTGGGCGGAGAACAGGTTCGAGCCGTCGATCAGCACCGTCGAGGTCTTCTGGCCGGCCGCCGGGGTCAGCACCACCGCGCCCGCGTCCTGCGAGCGCAGCGCGTCGCGGGCCTGTGCCTCGGTCCCGGCCGGGTCGACCTTCTTCACGTCGAACGGGGCCTTGAGCTGGGCGGCCACCGCGCTGGCCTGCGGGCCGTAGACGTATGTGGGCACGTCGGTGACCCGGAAGTTGGCCGCGTAGCCGAAGACCACCAGCAGCAGCAGGGGCAACGCGATGATCATCGCCATCGTCCGCCGGTCACGCCGCAGTTCCAGGAACTCCTTGAGGATCATCGCCCACACAGGGCCCACCGCCTTGCTCCGGGCACCCGTACCGGTGCCGCCGGTCGACGCCCGTCCGCGGCCTGCGGCGGGCGCGGCCAGAGTAGGAGGGACCATCGCATAAATACAACGAGTGTTTAATTAAGTTAGGCTCAGCAGGTGAACGAATCCACCCATCCGGCCCCTCCATCGCAGCCCCGGCGGGTCGGGCGTCCGGCGGGCAGCCGCACCGGGCACAGCCCCGCGCGCGAGCAGATCCTCAAGGCCGCGCGGCGCCAGTTCGCGCAGGGCTCCTACAGCGCCACCACGGTGCGCGCCATCGCCGCCGAGGCCGGAGTCAACCCGGCGCTGGTGATCCACCACTTCGGCAGCAAGCGCGATTTGTTCGTCGCCACCCTGCACGTCCCGGCGAACCTGCACCAGCAGATCGCCGACCTGATCCGCACCGACGCCGCAGACATGGGCCACCGCCTGGCCCGCCTGTACCTGGGCCTGTGGCAGGACCCCGTCACCCGCGCCCCGATCGCCGCCATGGTCCGCTCGGTCATCTCCGACACCGAGGCCACCGAAGCCTTCGGCCAGTTCATGACCGCCGCCCTCGTGGGCCCCGTCGTCGCCGCCATGGGCCGCGACCAGCCCCAGCTGCGGATCTCCCTGGTCGCCAGCCAGCTCATCGGCATGGCCATCGGCCGCCACATCCTCGGCATCACCCCCCTCGCCAAGGCCGAGGTCGACCACCTCGTCGCTTGCATCGCCCCCGTCCTCCAGCACTACCTCACCGACCCCCTCCCCACCCCACCGCGATAGCCCCCGGCACCACCAGCCCGTGGCCATGCCCGGCCGGACAGGCGCGGGTAGCACTCAGGTCACGCCAACGCCCTGCCCGAGCGCTGCCCTCGGCTGTTCGAAAATCCAGGCCCCGGCCTGCTGACCAATCTCGTGAGCAACTGCTGTCGGCACTCGTGAACAAAGCCAGCGCTCCGGCCGACAGCGCTCCGGCCAGTGCACCACGGGCCGCGCCGACGCGGACGGCAGTCTCGGCGAGGATGGGTGCCAAGCGGATGATGTCCGGGTCGTGACCCATCCCGTCCACCACGGGACGGCGGTGCTGCCGGTGCCACGGGATTTGTAGACGGCTGCGGCGTCCGCAATCGGTCCCGCAGTTCCTTCGCGTTGAGCGAGCCCGATGGTGTAGTGACTCAAGGTGACTAGCCTCTCTTCGGTTCTGGGAGCGTGGGCCGCAGCAAGTTGCCTGGGAAGGACGCGGGCTGGCGATGAACACGTAGCCGGCCACAGTTTGGGGATGTGGTGGCTCGCCTTTAGGAAGACGCTGCGCCGAAGTGCCGGTCTTGCTGGAGCTGCCATAGGTCGCGGAACAAGCCGGGCTCGGTGGTCAGCGCGCGGTAGGTGCCCTGTTGGACGATGCGGCCGCGTTCGATGCAGACGATGCGGTCGGCGACGGCGGTGTTGGTCAGGTTGTGGGTGACCAGCACGATGGCGCGGTCGGCGGCCAGGGCGCGCAGGCCGGTGAAGATGCGGTGTTCGGCGCGGGCGTCGAGGTCGCTGGTGGGTTCGTCCATGACCATGAGCGCGGCGTCGCGGTGGTCGGCGCGGGCGACGGCGAGGCGCTGCCACTGGCCGGAGGACAGGGCGACTCCGCCCCACATCTCGCGGGCGAGGAGGGTGTCCAAGCCCGAGCGTAGGGTGGCGATGACGTCGTCGGCGCCGCTGGCCTCCGCTGCACGGTGGACGGCGTCGTCGCCGTCGGGGCGGGGCTGGCCGAGGGTGATGTTGTCGCGGGCGGTCAGCGGCCAGCGGGCGAACTCCTGCGGGACGATGCTGCACAGTCGCCACACCGCGTCGGCGTCCAGCTCCTGCAACGGTGTTCCGTCCCAGGTCACGTTGCCGGTGGTGGGCAGGTTGAGCCCACACAGGAGCTTCATCAGGGTGGTCTTGCCGCTGCCGTTCTCTCCGACCACGGCGACGACCTCGCCGCGGCGCACGGTGAAGTTGATGCCGTGCAGCGTCGCCTTCTCCGAGCCGGGGTAGCGGAAGGTGACGTCCTTGAGTTCGATGCAGTGCGGTCGCTCGGGCTTGATCGTGCCGCGGACCGCGCCGATCTGTTCTCGCTGGGCCTGCTCGACGAAGCGCTCTGCGTCGTCCAGGTAGAAGCCGGTGCGCAGCAGGTCGCTGCCGAAGCCGACGATGCCCTGAAGTCCGCCGAAGGCGCTGCGCAGGGCGAAGACGGCGGTGCCGGCGACGGCGGTGCTGATGCGGCCGGTGTCCAGCAGCAGCCACAGCGCCGCCCAGAGCACTGCGGAGGCTCCGCCGCTGGCCAGTGCACCGGTCAGCGTGATGCGGGCGCGCTGGGACACGGCCTTGTCGGTGGTGCGGTCGACCCGCTCGCCGGCGGCGCGGTACTGGCCGAGGAGGAAGGGGACGAGAGTGTCGGTGCGGATCTGGTCGGCCTGGTCCTTGGCGACCATGTACCAGCGCAGGAGGTACAGCACCCGCCGGTCGCGGAAGGTGGCGACGTTGGCCACATAGGTGACCCGCTCCGCGCGCAGCGAGGTGGCGATCTGCGGTACGGCGGCGAGGGCGAGCAGCGGGAGCAGCAGCGGGTAGAGCGTCCCGACCACGACGGCGGCGGAGACGAGGGTGGCGGTGGAGGAGACCAGGTTCTGGGTCTGGCCGATCGCCATCTGCGCCTGGTCGACGCCGCGCTCGGCCTGGTCGTAGCTGTCGGCGAAGCCGGGGCGGTCGTAGGTGGCCATCTCGGTGCGGGTGCCGGCTGCCAACAGCCGGTGCCCGACCTCGCGCTGCATGCGCGGCGAGAGGCGCTGCGACTGGGCCTGGATCACGATGCCCAGCAGCGCCCGCACCCCGGCAGCCGCTGCCAGCACGATCACTGACGGCAGAGCCTGATGCAGCCGCGAGGGCTGCGAGGCCGCGGCGATCACACTCTGGAGGGCCTTGGTGGTGACGAACAGACCGAGCGCCGACAGTAGCCCCGACGCCAGTTGGCAGAACATCAGCAACGCGGTCCGGCGCCGGTCGACCTGCCACGCCAGCGCGAACGAGGTCCGCACCAGCCGCGGCAGCCGCCGGCGCATCGCGCCCAGGTTGATGTGCTCGGGGATCTCGTCGCTGTCTCCGCCGGGGTGCGCCCACCGCAGCACCTCGCTCTGCGCGGCAGCGGGCGTCTCCTCGGGCTCTTGCGGTTCCTCTTGCTCCGTCACCGTCGTCGTCACGGCTCTCTACCTCTCCCTGGGGCACGCAGCTGATACAGGTCCGGTCAGAGGTGGGGCTCGGCCCATTGCCGGAGGTACTGGCGGGCCTGGTCGAGGTCAGCGGGGGTGTCGACGGCGGGGCCGCCGTCGCGGGTGCGCAGCAGCCGGACCCGGTGTCCGTGTTCGATCAGGCGCAGCATCTCTACAGATTCGGCCCGTTCGAGAGGGCTTTGGGGTAGTTCCGCGAAAGTGAGAAGGGCGCTGCCGGTCATGGCGTAGAGGCCGAGTTGCCGCAGGTATCCGGGGTGCTGTCCACGTGCGAAGGGGATGGGGAGGCGGGAGAACATCAGGGCGTTGTTCTCGCTGTCGCCGACGGCCTTGACGATGTTCGGGTCGTTGACGTCGTCAGGGTGGTCGATGGGGGTGCAGGCGTTGACGGCGTCGGCGCCCAGCGGGTCGTTGGCCAGGGCGTAGGAGACGGCGTCGATGGCGCCGGGGTCGATGAAGGGTTCGTCGCCCTGGACGTTGATGTAGCCGTCGGCGGTGAGCTGTTGGGCGGCCTGGGCGACGCGGTCGGTGCCGGTGGCGCAGGGTCCGGTCAGGACACAGGGCACGTCGTAGGTCTCGCACGCCTTGACGATGCGAGGGTCGTCGGTGGCCACGACCGCGCCGACGATGAGCTTGGCCCGGAGGCAGCGCTGGTGGACGTGCCAGAACAGGGGGTGGCCGCCGAGGTCGGCCAGGGGCTTGCCGGGGAACCGTGTGGAGCCCCAGCGGGCGGGGATGATCGCCAGGTGGTCCGGCGTCTGGGCGGCGCTCATGCGGCGGCCGGCTGCTGGCGGGCGACCAGGGCGTTGAGCTGCTCGCGCATGCCGGTCCGCAGGTCCGTCATGGGCATCCAGGAGAGGAGTTGCTTGGCGCGGGTGCGGTCGGCGCAGGTGCTGGGGATGTCGCCGTCGCGGGTGCCCTGGGCCTGGAGGTCGATCGCCTGTCCGGTGAGCTGTTCGGCCAGGGCGATGATCTCGTGCAGGGAGGTGTTGGCGCTGCTGCCGACGTTGATGACGAGGTTGGCCTCCTCGGTGGTCGCGGCGGCGATGGTGGCGGCCACGGCGTCGGTGACGTAGGTGAAGTCACGGCGCTGGTGCCCGTCGCCGTACAGGCGCAGGGGCTGGCCGGTGGCGGCGGCGTGCAGGGCGCGGTGGATGAACATGTCGGGGCGCTGGCGGGGGCCGTAGACAGTGAAGTACCGCAGGGCGACGACGGTGGTGGCGCTGCCGTGCCGGGCGGCGTGGGCCAGGCTGAGCTGTTCCTCGGCGAGTTTGGTCACCGCGTAGGGGGAGGCGGGGGCGGGGTGGTCGCTCTCGATGCTGGGCAGGCCGTCGGTGACGCCGTAGACGCTGGAGGAGGAGGCGACGACGACCCGCGGCACGCGCATCGCGGTGGCGGTGTCCATCAGGCGCTGGGTGGCCAGGACGTTGGCGTCGATGTACTCGCTGAACTGCGGTCCCCAGGAGGGGCGGACGCCGGGGATGCCGGCGAGGTGGAAGACGGCGTCGGCGTCCAGGAGGAGCGGTTGCAGGGCGCAGTCGCGCAGGTCGGCGGTGACGGGGTGGTAGCCGGGGCGGCCGTGCAGGGGGGCGAGGTTGGCGGCGGCGGCTGGGTCGTTGTGGTCGCGCTTGTCGACGGCGATGACGGTGGTGCCGTTGTTCAGCAGGGCGTCGGTCAGGTGGGAGCCGATGAATCCGGCGGCTCCGGTGACGACGACCCTGCGGGGGCTGGTGCTGGTGTTCACGTTCGGTCTCCGTTCGGGTAGTGGGTGCGCGGTCACATGAGGCGTTCGAGCAGGTTGGTGCCGTAGTCGTGGAGGGTCTGGTCGCCGGTCTCGTGTCCGCGGACCAGGGCGGTGGCGGCCTCGTAGGCGCCGAAGGTGTGCAGGATGGCGCTCTCGGCGGTGGTGGGTGTGCCGTAGCCGCGGTGGAAGGCGTCGCGCAGGTGCGGGGCGGTGGGCCAGTGCCGGTGGTGCAGGCGGGCGAGGTCGCGCAGGCGGGCGTCGGGGCGCATGTGCTCGAAGTCGACAACCGCCAGCCCGGTGTCCGGTGACCAGCACCAGTTGCGGGGTTGGTAGTCCAAGTGGCAGGCGGCTGCTTCGAGTTCGGCCTCGGCCAGGTCGGCTGCGGCGGCGTGCAGGAACGCGCGGGCGGCGGCGCTGGTCAGGCCGGCCTGGTGGGCGCGGTCGGCCCAGCCGGTGAGCCGGAGCGCGAGCTGTCGGCCGAGTTCGGACGCCGGCGGGGTGAGGGTGGCGGCGTGCAGGGCGCGAAGGGCCGCGCCGGCTGCCTCGTAGATCCGGGGCTGGTCCGGGTGGTCCAAGGGCAGGGCGGTGACGGGGGTGCCGGGCACTTCGCTCAGGAGCAGGGTGAGGCTGGCCTCGTGGTGGGCCTTGAGGGCGGGGACTTTCGCGCCGAGGTGGTGCGACCAGTTGGCGTAGGCGCGCAGTTCCTGGGCGAAGCGGGCGGGCTGCTGGTGCTGCTTGGCGTAGAAGCCCCGGCCCTGGGCGTCGGTCAGGTGCAGGATGCGCTCGGGCAGGCGCGGGTCGGGGTGGACGGTGACCTCGCCAGCGACGATGCGGGCCAGTTCCAGGCGGGGGTCGGTCAGCGAGGCGGTCACGGCTGCGGCTCCCCCACGTGGGCGGTGTCGTTGTGCCGCTCCAGCAGCCAGCGCCGCTGGCCGCGGGTGTTGCGGTGGTGCTGCCAGCGGGTGAGGGAGGCGTGGTCGACGGTGAAGCCGACCGCGGCCTGGTCGATCGGGCCGAGGAGCAGGGTGTGCAGGGCCTGGACGCTTTCGCCGTGGACCGCCAGCAGGACGCGCGTGCCGCGGTGCTGCTCGATGAGCTGGTCGAAGGCGAGGCCGGCGCGGTGGAGGTAGCCGTTCCAGGTGTCGGAGCCTTCGGCCCAGGGCTGGTCGGGGTGGGCGTGGGGGCCGCCGCCGTGCTGGTCCTTGACGGTGCGCCAGGGGTGGCCGTCTGCGGCGCCGTGCACCG
Source organism: Streptacidiphilus jeojiensis (assembly GCF_042510965.1). Classification (NCBI taxonomy): domain Bacteria; kingdom Bacillati; phylum Actinomycetota; class Actinomycetes; order Kitasatosporales; family Streptomycetaceae; genus Streptacidiphilus; species Streptacidiphilus jeojiensis. The sequence continues at coordinate 131,800 of NZ_JBEUKS010000014.1, read as the reverse complement.
GGCCGTCGAGGACCGGCTCGATCGTCAGCGGCAGGTTGAGCGAGTCCGCGAGGAGTTGGCCGGTCTGGCGCAGCCGCAGGCGCGGGCCGGCCAGCAGGACGTCGAACGGGCGCTCGGCGTGTTCGGCAGCCAGGCGGCGCGCGGCGCGTTCGACCTGGATGGTGCCCTGGTCGGTCAGGCCGGTGCAGGTGAGCGGGCCGCCGACGACGCCGTCGCGGTTGCACTGGGCCTGGCCGTGGCGCAGCAGGACGAGTTCGGTCTCGATCACGGGGTGCTCCCGGAGGCGGGTTGCGCCGGACGCGGCGCATACGGGTAGTGGGGGCGGTCGTGGTACGGCGCGGTGAGGGCCTGGTGCAGTTGCAGGTGTGCCACCAGGGCGTCCTCGCTCACGGTCAGTCCCGGGCCGTAGCGGCTGGCGGCGGCGTTGTAGGCGTCGCGGGCAGTGTGGAGGCGTGCGGGGGACAGGCGGCCGTGGGCCAGGGCGAGGGTGTGCAGCAGCTTGGCCAGGTCGTAGCCGAAGGGGGCCAGGGTGAGGTCGTCGAAGTCGACGGTGCGTACCTCGCCGGCGGTGGTCAGCAGGAAGTTGCGGGGGTTGCTGTCCTTGTAGAACGCCGCTGGCCCGGTGGCGGTGGTCTCCAGCGTGCGCAGGAGCCGCAGCAGCGAGCCGTCGGGGGGCAGGTACCCGCTCTCGGCCCGGCGGTGCAGCGCCTCCTGCCGGGTCTGGAGGTAGTCCGGTATCCGGCTGTCGGCGGTCCGCCAGGGCTGGTCGAGTCGGGCGCCGCGCAGCTCGACCGCCCATGCCCGGCCGTGGACGCCGCCGAGCAGGGCGGCCAACTGCGGCAGGTCGCTGGGGTGCGCGTGGCGTCCTGGCAGGGGCTCGAAGTCCAGGCTGGTGTTGCTGACCTTCAGCAGCAGCGGCAGCCCCAGCTCCGGGGCCTTTTTCCAGAGCCAGTAGTAGTTGCGCTCCGCGGTCTGGCGCTCTGCCTTGGTGCGGTACTGCTTGGTGAACGGCACCTGGTTCACCGGACCGCCTCCGTCCCGGCGGCGGGGCGAAGGGTCAGCCGGGGGTGACCTGGGCCAGCCAGCGCTGGGCGCCTCGTCGGCTGGTCAGCAGCACCACCTGGGCGTGCGGCGCGTGCTCGTGGACCTTGGCCAGTACCCGGGGCCGCATGCTGCGGCGGTAGCCCAGGACGTACTTGACCAGCCCCCAGTGGATGCGGTTGTGCACCCCGTTGCCCTTGTGGCCGCTGCCGTGGCGGAGCTGGCGTCCGAGCAGGCCGCGCAGGCACGCCAGGGTGGAGACGTCCATCAGCACCACGGTGTCGCAGGCCGCGAGCCGGATCGGCAGGGTGGAGTTGTAGTTCCCGTCGATCACCCAGCGCGGCTGGGCGACCAGCTCCTGCTGCTTCTGGGCGAACTTCTCCTTCGGCAGCTCGTTCCAGTCGTCGTCGTAGAACACCGCGTCCAGGTGCGTGACCGGCGCGTTCAGCCGTTCGGCGAGCAGCCGGGCGAGGTGGGACTTGCCGGAGCCGGAGCAGCCGACGATCGAGACCTTGTTCACGGTTCTCCACGGTAACGGGGTCGGACGGGGCGGCAGGGCTACTCGCCCCGATGTGCACAACTGCGGTCGGAGCCTGCTGGTTCGGGGGCCTCATGCCGTCACCCGCCACAGGCTCGTTGTGGCGGCGTTCCCGGCGGGCCGGCGCAGCAGCCGGTCGAGGGTGGCGGCCTGGGTGCTCAGGCGGAACAGCTCCAGCCGGTCCAGGCTGGCGCTGATCAGCTCGGCGTGGTCGTCGGTGCCTTCGATCTGTCGCAGCCACTCCAGCTTCTCCCGCACGTCGGCGCCGGAGCGGACGATCAGCGGGCGGGGCACGAACAGGTGCGCGCCGGCGATGTCCGCCGGAGCCAGCGGCAGGCAGCCGGCCAGCACCGCCTCGAAGATCCGCTGCGTCATTTGCCCGGCCGCGGCGTAGCGCTCGGGCAGCAGCAGCACGGTGGCCAGCGAGCGCCGATACAGGGAGTCGACCTCGCTGAACGGCAGTCGGCCGGTGAAGCGCAGGCCGGGCCAGCGGTCGGTGTCGGTCCACTTCCCGGCGACCTGGTGGTGGACGTCGGCAGCGGCGGGCGCGAAGTAGCGGGAGAACGCGGCGTCGCGCTCGTACTGGTTCCCGGCGTAGGCCAGGGTGATGGGTCGCGGCAGGGCTGCCAGGCCCTGTGGGTCGGCGGCGTCCAGCAAATGGTCGTCGGCGGGGAAGAGCAGGCGATGCGCGCCGGGGGTCACGGTCAGCGATGCTTCGCAGACGGTGACGGCCCGTGCCCGGCGCCAGTGGCTGTCGGCGGGCAGCTTGCGGTCCTTGTCCCACACCATGGTGGTCAGTTGCCGGTCGGCGGTGTAGTGGGCGAGGAGGTCTTCTTGCCGGTGCAGGTCGCAGGTGTGGCCCGGCGAGCCGCACACGGTGGTGTTGCGGCCGGCGATTGGCCAGCGCCACTCCAGCACCAGCGCGTCCAGCGCAGGGAACCCGGACGGGTCGAAGCGGAACGCCTCCCCGGGCGCGGAGTCGTGGGCCTCGGCGCGGTCGCGGTCGGCCTGGAGCAGCACCAGGTCGTGGCCGTGGCCGGCGAGGGCGTCGAGGAGGGGGCGGCGGTGGCTGCGTCCGCCGTCGGGGGTGTCGGTGATGCCGTTGCCCAGGAATCCCCAGCAGCTGTATCCGATCCTCATCGGACCACCCACCGGTCTTCGAGCAGCAGCGCGTCCAGGCCGGACTCGGTCAGGCAGTTCAGGGCCATCTGCGGGGTGCCGCACATCGGCTTGCCCTTGATGTTGAGGGAGGTGTTGATCAGCACCGGCACGCCGGTGATCTCGGCGAACGCTTCCAGCAGCGCGTGGATGAAGGGGTTCTGGTCCGCGGTGACGGTCTGGAGGCGGGCGGTGCCGTTGGTGTGGACTACGGCGGGCACCAGGGTGCGGGCAGTCTCGGTGGCTCGGGCGGCCATCGACATGAACGGAGCCTGCTGGCCCAGCGCGAAGAACTCCTCGGCGCGCTCGGCGGTGACCATCGGCGCGAACGGGCGGAACGGCTCGCGGAACTTGACCACCTTGTTCAGCCGCTCCACCACGTTCGGCAGCAGCGGCGAGGCCAGGATGGAGCGGTTGCCCAGCGCCCGCGGCCCGGCCTCGACCCGGCCCCGGAAGACCCCGACCACCATCCCGGAGGCCAGTCGCTCTGCCAGGAACCGGGCGAGGTGGCCCTCCTCCAGGAGCTTGCCGTCCAGCAGCGGGTGGACGGCCAGGGCCTGGTCGATGTCCTGCTCGCCGTAGGAGGGGCCGAGGTAGCAGGCTCCGCGAATCCCGGTCAGCGGGTGCGCGGTGTCCACACGGGTGTGGACGGCTGCCGCGGCGCCGAGGGCGGTGCCGGCGTCGCCCGGGGCGGGCGGCACGAACACCTCCTCGAACAGGCCGGAGTCGATGATCCGGCCGACGGCCACGCAGTTGGTGGCCACCCCGCCGCCCAGGCACAGCCTGCGCGACCCGGTCAGCGCCTTCGCCCGGTGGGCCAGGTGGAGCATCACCTGCTCGGTGCGTTCCTGGAGGGCAGCGGCCAGGTCCTGGTGGAACTGCTCGATCGGCTCCCGGTCGCGGCGAGGGGTGCAGGTGGCCTGCCGGAACGCTGGCGAGGTCCGCGCCCAGCCGGAGGTGAGCACGCGCACCGGGAACAGCGCCGGGTCCACGGCGAAGCCGGTGTCGGTCAGCGGCAGCGCCTGCGCGAACAGGGAGCGGAAGCGAGCGGGGTCGCCGAGCGCCGCCAGGGCCATCACGGTGCCCTCCTCGTCGCCGCGCCGCCAGCCCAGGTGCTCGGTGACCGCGCCGTAGACGTAGCCCAGCGAGGCAGGGTCGTCGACCGCCTGCACCTGGCGCAACCTGGGCTGTTCGGCGTTGCAGGCGTGGGCGATGGTGGTGGTCTGCCGCTCGCCCAGGCTGTCCACCACCAGCACCGCCGAGGACGACCAGCCGGAGGCGGTGAACGCCGCCAACTGGTGTGCCCGGTGGTGCTTGACCGCCACCACCCGCGCGGCCGGGAACCGCTGCCCGATCTCCCTCAACCGGTGGCGGGTGCGGGCGGCGACCTTGGCGAACCCGGCGGCCCGCGCCACCGCCCGGTCCCGGCGAACCGGGTCGGCGGCCATGGCCAAGGCCCGGGGCAGTTCGGCCAGGTAGTCGCCGGGGCGGAAGTTGTAGCCGACCGCCGTCACCTCGCCCGCCGTCAGGCCGGCGTCGCCCAGCAGCCACTCGACGGCGCGCTGCGGGAACTCCTTGGTGTGCTTGCGCTCGACCAGCCGCTCCTCCTCCACGAACCCGATCAGGTGCCCGTCGACCAGCAGTGCGGCGGAGGAGTCGTGGGTGAAGGAGCACAGGCCCAGCACCACGTTCGGGGGCTTCACCGCGTCACCGCCCCGGCGGTCGCCGACTGGGTGCCGCGGTGTCGGCGCTGCTCCAGCTCCTCGAACCACGCCTCCAACCCCTGCCGCATCGGCCCGGTGGCCAGCGCGGCGAAGGTGCGGGCCTTGTCGTACCGGCCCTCCTTCCAGCAGCGGTAGCCGGCCATCACGGCGGTGAAGGAGTCCCAGGCCGGGTGGACGGTGGGCTCGAAGCCGCTGACCCGGTCCAGCATCGCGTCGAAGCCGGACCACGGGGTGGCCAGGGAGTCCATCTCCGGGCTGGCCACCTTGCCCAGCGCGGCATCGGCCAGGTCCAGATCGGTCTCGTACAGGTGCAGCGAGTCCACGTGATGCCGGTACTCGCCCAGCTCCACGCCGAGCCAGCCGGCCACCAGCTCGTGCAGCACGGTGAAGGTGAACAGGTCGTACGGCAGCCCGGTCCAGACGTCCTGGCTGCGCATGGTGGTGGCCATGTGCAGCCGCCCCTGGCGCAACTGGAAGCGCCAGCCCAGGGTGCAGGGGATGTCCTTGTGGCCGGGCGCGTCGGCCTGCGGGTCGTAGAGCTGGATCACGGCCTGGCGCGAGTCGGGGTCGCGGCGCAGCAGCTCCACCACGTGGGCGAGCTGGTCGACCTCACCGCGCCAGGAGCGCATCCGTGGACCGTAGGCGCCGCGCAGCACCCCCTCGTCGGTGTACTGGCGCATGCGGGCGTTGTAGTCGTAGATCCACGGGTCGTTCGACCCGGACAAGATCCACACGCACTCGGCTGCGGCGAACGCGGTGTTCAGCACCCGGCCGCCGCCGGCGGCGGGCAGCAGCAGGCGTGCGCGCGGCCGGGTCAGCCGCAGCGTCACGCCCAGGGCCTCGCGGGTGGGCAGGCCGCGCGGGCTGGCCTTGTCGCCGTCTCGGGCGAGGGTGATCGCCTGCTCGAACAGGTCGGCGACGCTCTCAGCGGTCTTCGTGGTCATAAGGGACGGACTCCTTCCGCAGCCCGCGCGTGCGGGCTGCACTCGCCCGGGGCGGTGGTCGCCGCCCCAGGGGTTGCGCGGTCGATGATCAGTTCGGCGATGTCGGCGGCGCTGGTGCCGCTCCAGCGGCACACCGCCTCGCGCGCTTCCCGGCCAGGACCACCGCTGCCGCCTTCGACGGCATTCAGCGCGGCCGTGACCTGCTGCGCGGTGGCGCAGGCCGTGGCGGCGCCCTGTTCGGCCAGGGCGAGGGTTTCCGCCCCGGGCAACGCGAGCTCCAGCACCGGGATGTTCAGCAGCACCGCTTCCAGGCCGCAGGTGGAGGCGAGCGTGGCCACCGCGTCCGCCCCCGCCAGGCAGCCGCGCGCCCCGATCTCCGCATCCGCGACCGCCAGCGGCACCCCTCCGGCCGCGGCGGCAAGCTCCACCAGGTCCGCGTCCTGCGCCGGATGCGGGGCCACCACCAGACCCCAGCCGCCGCCCGCGGCCCGCACACCGGAAGCCAGCACCTGGATCTGCTCCCGGAGCCGGCCAGGGGAGACCGGCTGCGCGGCGAACACCAGCACCCTGCGCACCCCGAACCAGCCCGCCCTCAGCAGCAGTTCCAGGAGGTAAGCCCGCTGCCCCTCGCGGTCGGCTCCGGACAAGGAGTCGAACCGCGGCTGGCCCAAGACATGCACCTCGGCGTCCGGGCGCTCCACCCACTGCCTGGCGAGGACGGCGTCGCGCTCGCCCATCACCACCTGGTAGCGGGCCAGCAGCGCCGGCCGCGAGACGCTGCCGGGCAGCCACGCGCCGTGCTGGACGTTGAACGCCGCCACGCCGGCACGCTCGGCGGCTCGGATCGCCAGCACTCCCAGCGGGTTGATGTCGCTGGCGACGACCACCGCCGACGGCTGCGCGGCGGCGAGCTGCTGCTCCAGCCAGCCCTCGACCTCACCGCTCGCGCGCCAGGACGGCTGCGTGCACCCGGCGCTCAGCCCGACCACCAGCGACGCCAGGAACTCCAGGCGCTCCAGCGACACCTGCACGCCGGCCACCGTCGCAACCCGGCCCCAGGCCGTCGGCGCCTCGGGGCAGGCATCAGGCCCGCCGGGCACTCGAAGCCTCCAACCCGGCACCGCCGCTACTCGCCCCGCGGCCTCGGCCCGGACCTGCTGGCCAGGGTCCGTCGCCAGGTCCAGCAGCACCGTGCTGTGGCCGCGGCGGCGCACCTCGGCGAGCACCGGCACCAGCGTCGCCGCGTGACGCGACGACCACGAGACACCCACCACCTCCGCCGGCCCCGCTGCCCGCTCCTGCGCCGGGCCGCTCACCGGGACGATGGCGTCGGATCTCGAAAGGCCGACGTCGTAGACGTGGTTCCTGTGGAGCGAACCCCCCAGCAGGTAGGCCACGGCGGACCAGGTGACCGTGTAGTACCGGTACTCGCGCGCGCTGCCGCGCCGCGTCGTCACCAGCGCCTCCCCGGCGACCGGCCGAACGGCTCCCGGGACCGCCGCGAACGCCGGGTGCGTCCCCAACTGCAACAGCTTGCGCACCACTTGGGCGACCAGCCGCCGCACCGGCACATGGTGCACGTCCAGCCAGCCCACCCCGCCCGGAGTGCGCAACTGCGCGCCCGACACCTCCATGCGGCCCATCAGCTCGGCGGTCACCTGGCGCACCAGCGCCCGGTCCACCCCGCGCTGCTCCAGCGCCGCCGTGCTCACCGCCCCCCTGCGCCGGCTGGCCCCCGGGCGGGCCAGCACCCAACGCCCCGCCGAATGACCGGCCTCGCCGAGCCAGAACAGCTCGCTCGCCGCGCTCACCTCGGCCTCCCCGCAGCCGTCGGGCAAGGGGCCGCCTGCTCCAGCAGGTGCAGCAGGTCGGCCGGAGTGCGCGCGGTCAGCGGCGGGACCGCCCCCAGATCGCCGTAGCCCCAGGCCGCCAGGACGAAATGCATCCCCGCCCGCTCGGCTGCCTCCTGGTCCACCGCCATGTCCCCGACGTACACCGCCTGGGCGGGGTCGACCCCCAGCTCCAGCACCGCGCGCAGAAGCGGATCAGGGGCCGGCTTGCCGCGCCCGTCCCCCAGCGCCCGCACCACGGCGAACGGCGTGCCGAGCCGCCCCAACAGCGGCAAGGCCCGGTGGAGCGGCTTGGACGTCACCACCCCCAGCACCCACCCCGCCGAGGCGAAAGCCCGCAGCACCCCCTCCACGCCGTCGAAGACGGTGGCCAGCTCCGCGTTCTCCAGGGCGGCCTCGTCGTAGGTGGCGTGGATCTCCGGTGCCGGCCCGACCCCCAGCAGGTCAAGGATCTCCTCGAACGGGCGACCCAGGTGCTGGCGGTAGTGCGCGAAGGGCACCGCGACGCTGTGCCGTTGCTGTACTGCCGACCAGGCCCTCTGCATGACCGGCAGGGTGTCGACCAGCGTGCCGTCCAGGTCCAGGAGCAGCACCTGAGCACCGGGGATCGGGCAGCTCACCGGTCGGCCGTCGCCGTGCCGGGCCGTCGGTATGGTGACGCGGATGTTCGTGGCGTCGATCATGAGAGGGCTCCTTCTGCGGGACCCGGGTAGCGAAGCCCTACGCGAGGGCGGGCGGACTCCTGCTCCAGGTCGACGTCGGTGACGCCGAGCAGGCAACGGACCAGTTGGCTGGCAAGCACCCATGGCACTCGCGGGTGCGTGTACGGCACGGGATCGCCCGGCGGCAGCGCCATCGGCTCAGCGAAGCGGTCGAGGATGTAGGAGGTCCCCAGCACCCCGAACAGCAGCGGGTGCAGCACCCGCATCGCCTGGAAGCCGTCGGCCAGGTAGCGGCACTGCTCTGCGGACAGCAGCGCGTGGGCCAGGCACAGGGGCGGCTGCGCGGTCAGGACGCCTTCGCTGACCGTGTTCTCCAAGGACCCGCGCAGGAACAGCCAGCCCTGGTGGTTGCGGTCGGCCGGCCTGGTGCACACCTGGCACAGCAGTCTCTCCATGCAGATCCGCTGGCGCTGGGGGTGCACGTCCTTCCACCGCGGTCGGCCTATCGGCAGTTGAGGGACGCGGCCCCAGAGCACGCCTCGCTCGTCGCGGTCCTCCGGGTGCTCGTCCTGGTAGCCGATGCCGCGCCCGGCCGACAGCGCCACGAGGCGTGCACGGCTGGGGTCCTCGCCCGCACGGGCGGTGATGAACGGCACCGCAGTCGGCCTGCCGCTCATCCCGCAGCCCCGCGGCCGACCGGGTCCAGGCAGCGTCCGTCGGGCAGTACCGCGCCGGTGTCCTCGAAGACCAGGACCCCGTTGCACAGCAGCGTCCATCCCTGCTCGGGGTAGCTGACGACCGCGACGGCGGCCTGCTGGTCGGGGCTTCCGGCCGGCGGGCAAACAGGCTTGTGCTGGCACATCATCAGACTCCGAGGACGTGAGGAGGCGGGCGGAAGCTGGCCTGGACAGGGGGTGCTCGGTCGGCCCCGGATCGGGCTGGGGGAGCCCAGGACAGAAGTTCAGGGCCGACCGAGGTGCAGCTCCCCGCTGCCGGGAGCAGATCTCACCGGCCGCGGGGAAGTTCAAGCGGCAAGCCAGCGCCGCGCGGTGCGCTCCAGCGGGGCGGGCAGCGCTCTGCGCAGCGCCCGCCCGCGGCTGGTGCGGGCCAGTCGCACCGCGGCTTCGGAGACGCGAGACGCGCCGCGCAGCTCCACGTCTGCCCACAGCACGCGGCCGGGACCGTTCGGCCTCGACGTCATCCCCCACCGGCACGTGCTGCTGTCGAGGGACGCCAGCAACTGGGAGGGCGGCTCGTTGCTGGCGCGGTCCACCATCTCCACGGTGACGGCGTTGCCCGCATTCAAGGAGACGGTGACCTCGATCTGGACGAAGCGGGTGCTCGCCACGACCGCGCGACGAAGGACCGCGATCACCGCGGCGAGGCATTCCATCTGCTCCGTGGTCAGCGAGGCTCCCCAGTGGCGCAGTTGGCGGCTGACCGCGTCGAAGATCTGCCCGCTCGTCCGGTCGGCGGGGAAGAACCACGTCTGGATCTGCATCATCACCGTTCTCCTTCAGCGGAGTTGTCCGCAGGTAAGCCGTCGGCCTCGGGGAACCTGGTCGCCGTGCGCGCCGCGAGTGCGGTCACAGGTCCCTCACCGCCCCGAGCACCCGGGCCACGATCCGCACGTCCGTGCCGCTCCTCGGCGGCTCGGCGGCCACAGCGATGTCCGCCCAAACCGCCTTACCGGCAACGGGCAGCGGGAAGGCGCCCCAGTCCCTGGTCAAGCCGCTCACCACGAGCAACCCCCGGCTGTCCTCCGCGCCGGGTGCGGGCGTCCGGCGGATCGGCATCTGCGCACTTTCGTCGAACACCAGCACCCGCACCGCGGCGTCGCCTGTGGAATCGGCAAGCAGGTCGAGCGCGATGTCGAACACCGGGATGCGGTCCGCCCCGCCCTTGACATGCCGGAGGACGTTCGTCACCAGCTCCATGACCACCAGCCGCACATCCGGCCGGACACTGCGCGGCACCCCCCAGTGCTGGAGGGCCTGATCCGCCAGCGCCCGGGTGAGTCGCGGGGCCGTCTCGTTGGCCACCAGCCTCAGATGCTGGCGGTCGCGGATGGGCAGGGCCGGTGGCCGACTCGCCGCAATAGTCATGTCCTCGACAAGTAGTGCTGTGGAAGTCCCCACTGCGCTCCTCCTCTCCGGGGTTGTTGATGCTGGGGCCAGGAAGGCTCCGCCAGCGGCTCCGTCCCATTAAGCGCTGGACGAGGCCGAAAGTGGCGGTACCCAAGCGGACGGATCGAGCAGTCCGCTTCAGCAGCTCGGCGGCGCACGGCCAGACCTGCGCCACCAGCGGAAACCCTCAGCGGGCTCGCGCTCGAAGCGGACAGGAGCCGGTGCGAAGCGGACAGCACCCGGAGTGGCACGCTGCCGCCTCACCGTGTGCCGAGTGCCGCTGAGCAGCAACCGCGTCACCGCCGAAGGGCCGCAGGCGAATCCCATGGGTCGGCCCTCTCGATTGTGTCGGCTGCGGTCTTCGGCCGCGTTCCTGCACGTTCTGGCTTGAATCGATCACACACCGGTACCGGCCGGGGAACAATGACTTAGGGCGATCCAGGACCGATCCCATGGCTGGAGGAGGGTGCCTGTGCCTGATCAACTGCGCGAGGATATGCGCGACCGCCGACGGGCCTCGGGCCTGCCCTGGTCGACCTTCGCCCGCGAAGCCGGCTTCGCCGCGCCGTACCTGCGCAACGTGGAGAACGGGAACAGGAAGATCACACCGGAAGTGGTGGCCGCCTACGACCGCGTCCTCCACACCGGCGGCACTTTCGCCGCCGAGCTGGCGGCGACGCCCGCCGCTGGCGCGAAGGAAACGGCGTGGAACAGAGACGGAGGCATCGCCGTACTGACCGACTTGGTGAATGGGAGCAATGTGGACCGCCGGAGCTTCCTCACATCCGGGATCGCACTATCGCTGTCAGCGGCCAACTGGGAGAAGGCCATCCCCACGGGCTCGCCGCTCCCATCCCCGTCGGACGATCCCGCGCAGCTCGCACGGATCGAGGGACGCCTGGATGATCTCCGCCGTCTGGACGACGAACTCGGCAGCGGAGAAGTCCACCGGCTCGCGCGCGGAGAACTCCACTACACCGTCACCCTGATCAAGACGGGCCGCTACTCCGGCACCTCCCTGGACCGGTTGTTCAGCATGGCCGCAGAGGCGGCACGCCAGGTGGCGTGGAGCGCATTCGACCAGGGCCGACCCGGCACGGCCCAGCGATACTTCGACGGCTCCCTGCGCGCCTCCGCCATCGCCGGCGACCCGCTCAGCGGCGCCTACGCGCTCTCCTTCGCCGCCATCCAGTGCTACTCCACCCCGCACCAGGCACAGCGCGCCGTCTCGCTGCTGGAGACCGCCCGGGAGAAGGTCAAGCACACGGCCACCCCGCGGATGGAGGCCATGCTCGCCGCCCGCACCGCCCGCGCCCTGTCGAAGGCCGGCGAGGGCAAGGCGTGCGCCCGCCAACTCGCCATCGCCCGAGCGGCCCTGGACCGGGGAGTCCACGACGACGATCCCAAGACTTTGTACTGGGTCGACTACGGCGAGATCGAGATGATCGCCGGCTCCTCCGCACTACAGCTCGGCGACCCCGACGAGGCCCTGCGCTGCTTCGAGGCGGCCATGGGTGCCGCCTACCCCGGGGACGACGAGTACCCGCGCAGCCATGCCATCTACCTCGCCCGCGCCGCCGAGGCCCACCTCGCCCGACACGACCTGGACGCCGCCGTCGCCAGCGCATGGCACGCCGCACGGTGCCTCGGGGTCGTGGACTCCGCCCGTTCGGCCTCCGAACTCGCCAGCCTGCGCTCCCTGCTCGCCGCCCACACCGGGCACCGAGGAGTGCGCGAGTTCCTAGAGATCGGGTAGCCCGAGGGCACCCCGGAGCTGCGCGGCGACGACCCGCTCATCCAGGGCGTGCAGAGTGCTGAAGCCCAGACGCTGCGCTGCCACAAGATTCACCTCGCTGTCGTCGACGAACAGGCACTCCCCAGGGCGGAGGCCGAGCCGGTCAAGGACCAGCTCGAAGATCGCCGGGTCCGGCTTGCGCACTCCGTGCTCAGCCGAGAGCACCACCTCGTCGAAGGAGCCAGCGAGGTCGAAGCCGGCGTACGGGTTGTACGGCTCCTGACCGAGGCTGTTAGAGACCACGGCCGTCCGCACACCTGCGGCGCGGGCCTCCTTCGCCACCTTCAGGACGAGGTGGGCAGGGAAAGCGTCGTGCAGGTACCGGGCGAGGAGGTTCTCGGAGGCCACCCCCATCAGGGCAGCGAACCCGGCATTCCAGTCCGCCTGGCTGATCTCTCCCAGCTCCAGGCGGCGGAACAGCTCCTGCCCTCGCTCGTCGGCCCAGGCCCTCAGGAAGGTACCCCGGCGAATCTTCTCCCGGTCCTCGAACCCCGAGATCACCTCAACCATGTTGAAGGTCAGGACCCCGAAGAAGTCGAAGACCACACCGCGGAACCTTGATGCCGTCGCCATCCTGCAAGCCTATCCAGGTGCGGCAACTGCCAACCGCTCTCTGGTGCGTCTCACCGAAACCCTCACTGCGTGGTGGGGATTGAACCGATCGCATAAGTCCGAAGTGGCTCCCTGCCTCCCGCCTGCACGGTCTAATAGTGCCGAGGCTGCTGGCCAGTCGGCTCTGGCGCCTCAGCCTGCATACGAAGGACGGGGATCGTGCCGCAGCCGAGACGACCGCTTCAACCCAACCGGTCGGCGGTGGACTGGTTCGGCGCCGAGATCAGGTATTGGCGCGAGCTGCGCGGCCTGACCCCGAAACAACTGGGGGATTTAGTCGGCCTCAGTCCAGACGCCGTCGAGAAGATCGAGAAGGGCGACCGACTGCTCTCAGCCGAGCACGCCGGCAAGATGGACCAGGAACTGCGCACCGGCGGCATTCTGGCCCGGTTCCGGCCCTTCGCCAAGGCCGAAGCGGACAAACGAAGAATCGAAGCGGACAGACGGAGAATCGTCAGCCCGTCTCCCCGGCCTCGCGGCAAGCTGGACGGCAAGCAGCCGACCAGGGAGGTGACCTTGGAGGCCCATGCCTTCGCTGCATCTCCGCCAGAAGGTGGCTGGGATGATCCTCAACAGGTCTTCTCCCAGGTACGTGCCCTGACCGGTGCAACCATCATGGGTGCCGCAGAGATCGTGGACTCCTCGATCATCGCCCTGGTCGAGTCCTACGAGGCCCGCGGCCCCCAGGCACTAGCCCCGGAGGCGCGGAGCCTCCGAGCGCTCTCCCACCAGCTGCTCGCCGATCGCGGCCTCGGCGCCAACGACCGCCGCGATCTTCTGCACCTGGCCGGGCGCGTCTCGGCGCTGCTCGCCTACATGGCCGTCAACGCGGGTGCTCCCCTCTTGACCAGCCAGGCGTATGCGGTCGAAGCCGCGGCGCTTGCCGACGAGATCGGCGACACGAACCTCGCGGTCTGGGTGGCGGGCACTCGGTCGCTCTCCCTGTACTACGCGGGCAGCTACGCCCAGGCGGACGCTATTGCGGCGGCCGGCATCGCGCGCGCTCCGGCCAGCGCCCAGAGCATCCGGCTCCTGGTCAACGGCCGGGCACGGGCACTTGGGCGGCTACACAACCGCTACGGGGCAGAGAAGGCGATCCGGCAGGCCCTCGACCTCGCCGCGCAGCACGAACTCCCCAGTGGCCTGACGTCTTGCATCGCGCTCGACGAGCCGTACTCACACGCCCGGCTGCTGGCCAACGCCGTCACAGCCCGGCTCTCGCTCGGCGACGCCGGACAGGTGAACGAACTCGCATCGCAGATCGAGGGCCTGGTGGATTCCTCCGACTCGGCCTGGAGCCGGGCGCTGGTCCGGCTCGACCAGGCGACCGCCTGCCTGGTCGGGAAGTCCCCCGACGTCGACCGGGCCATGGAGTTGGGTAGGCAAGCGCTCAGGGCAGGAGAGGTCACTCCGATTCGCTCCGTGCTTCAACGAGCGCAAGAGCTTCACCAGGCAGCTGCCCCGTGGTCCACGCACTCAGCAGTACGCGACTACGCCGCCGCCCTCACCACCTGGCGTTCCTCCCCTGCCGCCGGCCTGCTCACCACATGACGAGGACCCCGATGCCCGATCTCGCCTACCACCCGGCCGCCTTCCCCCCGAGCCCTCCCTCGGACAGCGACTCCCCCGCCGCGATCATCGCCTCGGACCAGCACGCCTTCGACAAGCTCACGCGGACCAAAGATCACTGGAGCCGCCCCGGCTGGTCCGACAAGACGAGGATCATCTACTGGCTGCTGACGTTCGATGAGGACCCGGTGCTGACGAAGTCCGCAGCCGACATCCAGAGCGCGCTCGCGCCACTCGACTACGACCTGATCGACACTGCGGATCTGCACCTCACCCTGACCCGCGCCGGATCGCGAGACCAGCTCAGCGACTCTGAGATTGACAAACTTGCCAGCATCGCTGCTGGCCGCGTCGGCCCAGCCTTCGAGCTGACCGCCCACCCCCTGGCCGGCTCCGCAGGGGCCGTCCGATACTCCGTCACCCCTTGGCCGCCGGTCATCGCCCTGCACGCGACTCTCAGCACCCTGCACGACGAGCTGGGTCTCCCGGGGGGAAAGCCGACCGCCCGGTTTCGGCCCCACCTCGGCGTGGCCTACAGCCGTGGCGAGGGCGCGGCGCAGCCAGTGATCGACACCGTGGCCACCCTCCGTGCGTTGCCTCCGGTCGACCTCACCATCGCTCACGTCGACTTGGTCGAGCTGAGGCGTGAACCCGGCCGGTACGCCTGGGATCTTCTGCACCGTATTCCGATGATGCAAGCTGGACCAACGGACGCCTGAGGTTCGGAAGCTATCGAGCCCGGTCCCCTGTCGCTGAATTGTGCGGGAACGCCGGCGGGCATCAAGGGCGCTCCTTCGTCGCGTCGCTGCGCGACCAGCCTGCGGCTGGCCCTTGACTCCCGCCGCCTTGCCCCTAGAACTGCTCTCGGGGGGCCGGGGGCATTCCCGGTCTGCGCAGGGTGGTGGCTGGCCGCCGTCGCCGCCGACTCGTAAGTGATCATGGAAAAGCCCAGCTCAGAGCACCTTTCCAGTTGACCGTGAACCCCAGTTACTGTAATATTGTTCTTGCTGGAGGGGATGGCACCCCCGCCAGCAAGACGAGACCACGGTGATCACGCTGGAGGAATGCGTTGACTGCAACTATCTCTGAAATCAACCCCGTTGAGACCGACGGCGGGCAGGAGTCCAGCCCGGTGAGCAAGCGCCTCATCCTGGACGTGGACCCCAATGAACTCATCAGGACCAGCAATGTCCGCCCCGCTGACCTGGATGCCGAACTCGTGGAGTCGATCCGTGAGAACGGCCTGGTTCAGCCGGTTGTGGCGACACCCTATGAGGACGGGCTCGCCGTCATCCTCGGAAACCGTCGCACCGTTGCGGCGATCGAGGCCGAGCGCACCGTGGATGTGATCGTTCGCTACGACCTCGGCGCGGACGCGCTCCGCATCGTGGCGCAGCTGATCGAGAACATCCACCGCAAGGACATGACGGAGAGTCAGATCGCCGCTGCGTACGCGCAGCTGGCGATGGATCTCGGCATGAGCGAAGGCGAGATCGCCAAGAAGGTGGGCAAGAAGCGCGAGGCCGTTCGCGCCTCCCTCAAGCTTCACCAGATGCCGCAGACCACCAAGGACGCGGTGGACTCAGGCCAGATGGACCTGGAAACCGCGCTGGCTTTGGGCAGCTTCGAGAGCGACCCCAAGGCGTACAAGCGGCTCAGCGAGGCAGCCGCCCAGGGCAAGAACAAGCTCGACTACCGGCTCAAGGAGGAGGAGAAGAAGCGCGAGCGGGACATTCAGCTTGCCGAGATGAAGGCGAAGCTGCTCAAGGACGGCGTCCAGGTGGTGCCCAAGCCCATCGGACTGAGCTACAGCAGCGGCAAGGAGGTCCACCTCCACCAGATCGAAGGCCCGGACGGTGAGAAGTTCACCCCGGATACCCACGCGGACTGCCCCGGTCACGCCGCCTGCATCGAGAACTACGCCTACAGCGACCCCAAGCCGCTGTTCATCTGCCGTGACCCGAAGCGGTACGGCCACACCGTCACCTCCTACTACACCTACAAGACGCCGGAGGAGGAGGCCGCCGACGCGGCCCGGAACGAGGAGGCCAAGCGCCAGCAGGAGGAGCGGCGGCAGGCACTGGCCATCGCCCGGGAACTCCGGATGGAGGGCGTCCAGAAGCTCTGCCAGTCGAAGAAGCTGCCGAAGGGCTTGCTGCTGGCCTCGCTCGAAGTCCTCTTCGTTCTCGGTTTCGAGAGGACCGATCGGACCCGTAGTAAGGCGCTGGACTTCCTGGGGGTGGCGAAGCCGGGGGAGGACCAGGCCCAGGACTTCAAGATCAAGGTTGGCCGGATGGCCGAAGCGCGGCAGCCCCTCGCAGCGGTGGCGATGGCAGCCGCAGTGATGGAAGAAAAGATCGACCTGGTCGGGCAGGCGTGGGGCAGTGTGCACCGCCCGAACGTGATCTGGTGGTTCGAGGTGCTGGAGGGTGCTGGGTACACCCTGTGCGACCCCGAAGCCGAGCTGCTGGACACCCTCCGGGAGCAGGAGGAAAAGGCCAAGGCAGAGGAGGCCGAAGCCAACGCGGAGGAAGAGGAAGAGTGGGACGACGAGGGCGATGGCGACCAGGACGCCGAGGCCAGCACCGAGCCGGAACCTACGGGCAGTGAGGACGTGGAAGCCGCCGACGAGACGGAGGAAGACGAGTCCGGCGACGTGGTGAGCCTGGAGGAGCTGTACCCGGAGATTGACGAGCCGATCGCCGCATAAGGGCAGCGGGCCGGGGCGCAATCAGCGCCCCGGCCCTCCCCGCCGCGATCACCGGAACGCCCCGGGGGCTCCGACCAGAGCCCTCCGGGACGTGGTCACCACCACGCTCGGAGTCGAAGTGTTCAACCTCCACCCCATTCAGCCTCAGCACCCGGAACCTCCTGCGCCAAGGGTGCGCGCGGACCTCGCCGTCCAACTCCAGGGGAGCCACGCCGTCGAGGCGGTGTGCATGGCCCGCAGCGTCCTGCTCGCCATGCCAGCGGCACGAATCCGGATCACCTGTCCCCAGCCCGCTTACGCCGCCTACACCGCGTGGTCTGATGCGCTCTCCCTCGCCGCGCGGGTGTTCCAGGGCGACAGCTCTGGCGGCGGCGGCCGCGTCCCCGCCGCCGGAGGCGTGACCGCTGGGCACCTGCACTTCGCGGAGGAGGTCACCACCTCGGTTGACTGCCTCACCGCCGAGGCCAGCCCCACCCGCGCACCGCAGATCCGGGTACAGCTGGGCGGACTGCTGATCATCGCGGCGGACCACGCCGCCGTCATCAGCCAGGCATCCGCCTGGACCACGGCCTACGGGCACGCCGCCCGAATCTGGCCCGAACTTCCCCCGCTCGCCTCCATCGCCGCTGCGCAGGCGGAAGCGCCGCCGCTGCGCGTCGCGGCCTGAACGCCACCCAGGAGGCACCGTGTTCACCGTCTTGACCACCCCTGCCGGGCGTAAGCTCCACGTCTCCGTCTCCCTGGACTGGACCCTTGGAGCCGCCCTCTACCGGATCGCAGAGGTAGACGGGACGATCACCCTCGGGTGGGCGTCCGACCACTACCGCTGCGACTGCTGCAACGAGCCATCCATTCAGCTGACTTACGGGAAGCCCGCCGAAAGCCCGTTTACCAAGCGCTTCGAGGACCCGCCGACGGTGTTCGGCGTCACCCTCGCCGCGCGGACGGTCTACCGTGCCTCTGCCATGCGGCCGGGCCGCGCCAGCGGCTGGCTCGGCGTCCGCCGAGAAGGCACCGGCGGCTACGACCCGGAGGCCCCGGACGGTACCCGCCGCCGGACGGCAGAGATCGTCTACACCATCACGCAGCACTGGCTCGCCCAGCCATGGGCGCAGCAGCTCCACCGAGCGCATGAGCAGCGCCACGCTGCTCCCCGGCTCCGGCAGCACGCCGCCGCTGTCAGGGAGCTGGAGGAGAAAATCTGCCACCTCACCGCCGAGCTTGCCGAGGAGCTGACGGCAGCGGAGGAGCAAGAGCGGATCATCAGCGCCGGACCGGTCGCCCCGAAGTGGCAGCGTCCGGACGGTCTGCCCGCGACGAGCGGGCAACTGGCGGCCTAGGCCCGGCGGCAGCCGGCGCGCGGCGCGATGGCGGGGGCATCGAGCCCCCGCCATCGCGGCGCATCCGGTCGAAGACAGCCAAGGCCCGGCCGGCGGCCTACCCGCCGACGATGAACGGGCCGAGCCCAGAGGACGACGAAGGACCGATGCCCACCCTCTACGAGATCAGCGACGCCGACACCGGCCAGCTCCGCGCCGTCACCCGGACCGGCGTGCCCGAAGCCCTGGACGCTGCATGCCTCCAGCTCTCCGCCGAGCTGGAGGTCACCGGCGAAGGCAGCAGCATGATCCGCTACCGCCTCGCCGTGCATCAGGTCACCTCAGACGGCACCCGAACGTGGCACGGCCAGCGCCTGTACTACCCCGGCGGACCTCGCCCCCCCGCAGCAGTAGGAGACGTAGGAACGGACACCCCGTGACGATCGTCGGGGCACCCACCTAGCATGAGAACGGCTCTGCATCACGAGCCGAGCACGAAGGGCACCACCATGGACAACCACCACGACGACCAGGCCCAGCGCCGGGCCGCGGTCGAGTCGGTCCGCGGCTCGCTCGCAGCCGAAGGGCTGGAGACCAGCACCGCCTACGACGACGACGCCGAGCGCTACGTCAGCGGCAGCCTCACCGCCGACGAGCTCGTGGCCCGCGCTGAGCAGCGCTACCGCCGACAGGCCGAGCCGGGCGTCGAATGACGACGACCGACCCCTACCTCGACCCGAAGTCCGGCATCCTGCGGAACTCCCTCGGGATCACCGACGGCACGGAGCTGGCGGCAGCAGAGGCGGACATCACCAGCGCCAGGCTCACCAGACTGCTGGAACGGCCGATCGCCGGTACCTGGGACCTCGCCCACCTCCAGGCCCTCCACCGCGAGGTCTTCGGCAGCATCTACCCCTGGGCCGGCCAGCTGCGGACCGTGGAGATCGGCAAGGACACCAGCTTCTGCCCCGTGCAGAACATCGAGGGCTTCGCCACGGACACCTTCCGCAAGCTGGCCCGCGCAGACCACCTGCGCGGACTGGACCAGGGCACGTTCAGCGCGAAGGCAGCCGACCTCTACGGCGACGTCAACGCCCTGCACCCGTTCCGCGAGGGCAACGGCCGGACCCAGAGGGCGTTCCTCGGACAGCTCGCCACCGCCGCCGGATACACGATCTCCTGGTCCCGCATGGACCCGGAACGCAACCGGCTCGCCTCCATCGCCTCCTACCTGGGGCAGGACGGTCCGCTCCGGGCGATGTTCGCCGACCTCGTCACCCCGGCGACCAGCCGAGCCCAGGAGCAGTCGGTAGCCGGCCCCGCGGTGTCGGCCGTGCAGCAGCTGGTGGAGCGCCCGCCAGCGCTGAACCCCGGAGCACCGAAGCCGCCGACGCACCGACTGTAGAAGAACGGATCGAGGTAGCCCAGCGCCCTGGGCTACCCTGAACGACCTACGGTTCTCCCTCGCGGAGCACCGTGGTCTCTGGCCGGTGGACACGTGCCAACGCCTCCTCGGAGGTACCCCTCGCGGGTGTGTCCACCGGCCTTTCGCATGTCGTCGCGCCTTCGGCGCGGCTGTCTTTTCGGGGCGGGTGGGGTCCGGCTGCGCCGGGCTGTCTTTTTGGGTGCCTTCGGCCCCTGTCGCGGATGGTCGGGGTGATGCGGCGGGCGTCAAGGGCGCTCCTTTGTCGCGTCGCTGCGCGACCAGCCTGCGGCCGGCCCTGGACTCCCGCCGCCTCACCCCTGGCAGCGCTTTCGGGGGGCCGGGCATCCCCCGGGGACAGGCAGGCGCGGGGCTGGGCACCGCCGCCGACCGACCCATTGATGATCTTGAAGCACCCGTCCGCCAGCCCCCGAGGGCTTGACGTAAAACCCCTATGCATATAGTATTGTTCTTGTTGGGAGGGGATGGCACCCCCGACCAGCGAAACGAGACCACGGTACGCACTGGGGTGAAAATGCAAGGTCCGCGCCACATCTTCGGCCACTTCACGGCCACTCGCACGCGCTGGATGTACGACGACGAGGGCTCCCCGATCGAGGAGCCCGAGCAGATCACCGGCTGGGTGGACTGGGGCTGGAACTCCCGACTCCTCCATGAATCCCGCAACTACGTCCGGCCGTACGTCACCCTCTCCGAGGATGACCCGGACCTCTACGACGAGATCCGCGACGCCTTCAACCTCCTTCCGGGTGGCCCGACTTCGGAGGGCAGCAGGGGCACCTACTACGCCGCCGACACCTACAGCCCCATTGACGGCGACGACTGCCATTTCAGCTACGCCCTTCACTTCACCTGCAAGTACCTCGGCCTCAAGGGCTGGGTCGAGGAGCCCTGGGAGCCGGACATGTCCAAGGTTGCGGCCAACGCCTGACCCTCTGCCTCAGCGCGGCCAGCCCGCGCCCAACACCCACGAACCGACAGAGGAGAACCGCATGCCGAACGCAACCACGATCACCGTCATTGGCAACCTCACCGCCGACGTCGAACTGACCTTCACTCAGGCGGGAGTGGCCAGGGCCAAGTTCACTGTCGCCAGCGCCGAACGGGTCTACGACCGCACCACGCAGACCTGGAAGGACGGAGCAGTCATGTACCTCCAGTGCACCGCGTGGCGAAGCCAGGCCGAGAACGCCGCCGAGAGCCTGACCAAGGGCACCAGGGCCATGGTCGTCGGGCCTCTTCGTCAGCGCAGCTTCGAGACGAAGGAGGGGGAGAAGCGCACCGTCTTCGAGGTCGAGGTCGAAGAGGTCGGCCCCAGCCTGCGCTTCGCCACGGCCAAGGTGGTCAAGCCCGGCCGCACCGAGGGGACCGCCGCCAATGCGGGGTGGGGAGCCCCCGTCACCCAGGCACCTCAGCCGGCCGCCGGTAGCCCCTGGGACGTCCCGGCCATGGCCGGTGCCGGTGCGGTCAACCCTCCGTTCTAGCCGACTGCTTCGGGGGTGGCCGCGGGGCCACCCCCACCCCTGCCAGGAGATCCGAACTTCATGACCGTCACGCTCACCACCCGTAACCGCCTGCTGCTCCGTGCGGATATCACCCACAGCCCCGAGGGCTTCACCTACTACGCCGTGCGAGCCCCCCAGGTTCGGGGAACGCTTACCGTGCACCCGGAGGCCGCCCCCGGCCACCGCGATGACCCTGACGCCTACACCGGGTTGTGCATCACCTTCGGCACCTATGACCCCGCCGCTTCCCCCTCCGCCTACGCCGACCGCACCACGGTCTACGGCTCCCCGCTGTACGGGAGCGTCAGCGTCAGTGCAGAGGGCACCCGAGACCCGTGGGGCCAGGTCCACCGCAACCCCTACGAACTCGCCGAAGCGCCAAGCCGCGACCGGATCAAGGACATCTGCGAAGCCGTCATCGCCTACCATCGAACCAGCCTGGACCGACACCGCCAGCATGCCGCTTACCTCCGGCACCAGGCCCCGAAGCAACTCGACCGGATCACAGACCAGGCTGACCACCTGCGCAGCAGCGCCCGCGCCCTCGCCCGCTACGAAGCCCTCCAGGCCCGATGGGCAGTGCTGGGCGGCGCCACCGACGAGCACGCCATCGACGTCACGATGGTCAGCACCCTGGCTAACTGGCTGGACCAGCGGTTCGCCGGACACCCGGCCGTCGGCGCGGGAGAGCAAGAGCTCTACCTCGCTTGGACCGCCGCCGTGCGGCTCAACTCTCGCCACGGCATCGAGCAGAGCCGACGCATCAACCTGCCCAGCGTGCAGAGCACCACGGCCTTGATTCACCACCTCACCCACGCCGCAGCGCACGCACCCGGCCGTGTCGCGCCCGCAGCCGCACGCGCCACCCTGCGACGACTCGCCGCACGCCGCAGCGGACTTGCCCACCTGATCACCATCCCAGCGCAGAGAAGGCGAGCCGCCTAGGAACTGTCCGGCCGATCATGTGACTGTCGCCTGGCCGGATCGTTGTCCCGTGCATGGGGCGGGGAGAGCGCGGTGATCTGTCGGATGCGGAGTGGGAACGGCTGCGGCCGTTCCTGCCGGTGAGCAATGGTCGGTGTGGGCGGTGGCGTGATCACCGGCAGGTGATCGACGGGATTCTTCACCGGGTTCGGACCGGGGTTCACTGGCGCGATCTGCCGGAGCGGTTCGGGCCGTGGAAGACCGTCTACGAGCGCCATCGACTGTGGTCGGCGGACGGCACCTGGGAACGTCTGCTGCAGCGAGTCCAGGCCGCGGCCGACGCGGCTGGCGAGATCGACTGGGACGTCTCGGTGGACTCCACCATCGTGCGCGCACACCAGCACGCTGCCGGTGCTCGCATCGATCCGCCGCCGGTCCTTGCCGACCCAAAAGGGGACGAGGCGCTGGAACACCAGGACGAAACTCCGTGGCAGAGCCTCGTCGGCCGGCTGGTGGAGGTGGTGCGGGAGGCGAGGGCCTGGGCCGTTCACGCGGCGGCTTCACCAGCAAGATCCACCTGAGCGCGGACGGCCTCTGCCGCCCGCTGTCCGTGATCGTCACGCCGGGGCAGCGGGCCGACTGCACCCAGTTCGTGCCGGTGCTGGAGAAGATCCGTGTCCCCCGGCTGGAGTTGGGCAGGCCCCGCAAGAGGCCTGACAGCGTCGCGGCAGACAGGGCTTACAGCAATCGCCCTTGCCGCCAGTACCTACGGCAGCGCGCCATCCGGCACACGATCCCGGAGAAGGCCGACAGCCAGGCCGCCCGCCTGCGCAAGGGGTCGCGAGGCGGACGGCCACCGGGCTTCGACCAGGAGCGGTACAAGAAGCGCAACACCGTCGAGAGGGCCATCAACAAGCTGAAGAACTCCCGCGCCGTCGCGACCCGTTACGACAAGCGCGGCTACGTCTTCCTCGGCACCGTCACCGCGGCCGCCCTCGTCATCTGGCTCCGCACATGATCAGTCAGCTCGTCCGGGACCTTGTCATCAGCGAACCGGAAGGACCCCCGCACGGCTGGCGAGCCAGACGGCGACACGCTGCTTTTCCTCGCGGTTTGCATAGGGGCTGTCGTAACGCGTGATCCACTCCAGGTGCCGCAGGACGTTCTCTGAGCGGTCTGGGTGGCGCACCACGAGCACGTCGATGCCGGTCTCGCCCGTCGAGGCTTCGATGTACACGCTGCCGTCCAGAGCCATCATGCCGAAGCCCGGGTGGCCCGAGTGCACGCCCAGGAACGCCGCTCCCGCACCTCGGCCCATGATGTCCCAGCGATCCAACAGCCGGACCCGGGTCCAGAGCGTCCGTGCAGTGTTGCCGCTGTGCAGGTGCTGCAGAGCGGCCCGGTGCGAACGGGTGCCCTGCGGAAGCCCCACGAGGAACTCGCGCCGATGGTCAAAAAGGCCCGAGGAGACCGCCAGGTCATACCAGTCCGCATTGAGCCGCTCGACCAGCCGCGAGGTGTCGTATCGGTGTGAGAAACCTCCGGCCACGTCCTCCGCACCGTATCCGCGGACGAACGGCATCGTGCCCGCTGGCACAGCGTTGGGGATCACCTCAAGGCCGGCCCGCCGGAGAGGCCGGTACACCTTGCGGTCACGTTCCTGAATACCCATCGACCCATGTTCTACCAGGGGCCAACAGCCCCCGGCCCGCCATTTTCCTCCACCTCCACGTGATCGGCCGGACAGCTCCTAGTAGCACCGGCTGCGCCGCGCCCGCCCAGCAACGGCGCGTGGCGCGGCCGAGGCCGTTCGTCGCGCCTTCGGCGCGGCTGTCTTTTCGGGGCGGGTGGGGTCCGGCTGCGCCGGGCTGTCTTTTTGGGTGCCTTCGGCCCCTGTCGCGGATGGTCGGGGTGATGCGGCGGGCGTCAAGGGCGCTCCTTTGTCGCGTCGCTGCGCGACCAGCCTGCGGCCGGCCCTGGACTCCCGCCGCCTCACCCCTGGCAGCGCTTTCGGGGGGCCGGGCATCCCCCGGGGACAGGCAGGCGCGGGGCTGGGCACCGCCGCCGACCGACCCATTGATGATCTTGAAGCACCCGTCCGCCAGCCCCCGAGGGCTTGACGTAAAACCCCTATGCATATAGTATTGAGCTATCAGGTCGAGGGAGGGCAACCCGAGACCGACCCACGAAGGCATCCAGCGAAGGGTCTCAGCTCAGTGACCGAAGTGCGCATCGAAATGGGCCGCGTCGAACTCCCCTCGGGAGAATGGGGAGTTGTCCCCGAGCAGAACCGCAGGGAGCGCGGCCACACCTTCTATCCACCGTTCGAGGACTTGGCGAAGATCCCGGCCCTGTATGCCACCGATGGCCAGGCGGTAGAAGAGAAGACCATATATCTGCACTACTTCACCGGCGGATCTGACTGGTATATAGCGGAGTTGGACCCGAAAACGGGAGTGGCGTTCGGCTGGGCGCGCGTCAACTACCCATCCGGCGAATGGGGTTACGTGAACCTCATCGAGCTCGAAGAACTCTGCATTGCCCCCCGTGCCGTAAGCCAAGGCGGGCGACTGGTCGGCATCTACCCTCAGATCCTCGTGGAGCGCGATCTCCACTTCACCCCGACGCTCGCGCGGGACTGCCTCCCCGACGATTACTGAGCCACAAGCTTCCAGTCCATCCAGTCGATCGGAGAATCCCTTGCAGTCCATCCTGATCACCCCCAATGTCGAGAGTGCCGAGCTGGTTCGCCCGAGCTTGGAGGACTACGCCAGGCGGACCGACAGCATTAGCTTCCAGATGCTGGACGACCCCGACGCCCTGGCCACCGTCTTGAAGTCCATGATCACCGACCTGTGTCACCTGGCCGATGCCGCCGAAATCCCGGGCGACCGAGAGGAATTGGTCATGCGCGCTTACCGGGAATACCGAACCGAGCGCGCTTACGAAGCACTTGACACCGACGAGTAATAACGGCGCGTAGGGGCGGATACCCCGCCCCTACGAACTCCAGGCCGAGGGAGGGCAACCCACGGCCGATCCCACGAAACAGCAACCGAAGGGCGCGCGCCATATACCCCCCGAACAGCACCACCGCCCCCGACCGCCGGGAGACTCGCCCGGCTGAGTCCTGGGAGATGAACGAAGCGCACGAAGAGAACGACCGGCGCGATGTGGCGCAACTCCTCGCTGCCGCAGGCTTCCGCCGCGCAATCCTGGGTCAGTTCGCACTCACCACGGCGAGCGGCTTCTATGTCCGGACCAACCGCGCCCGCACCGAACGCTGCGGCTCCCACCAGATCAACATCCTGTTCAAGGTCCGCGACTACAACCCGGATCAGACCGCCCTGCACGCCAACTTCTGCCGCCGCTGGTCCACCGTAATCGCGGACCACGGAGGTTGGGACGTCAGCTATGACGCCGAGTACCCCGAAGGCGGAATCACCGTCACCCGCCGGTAATCCCCCCCGCAGCCCCCGGATTTCACCGCCGGGGGCGCGCGGCGGCGGGCGCGGGAGCGGCGGCATCGAGCCGCCGCCCCCGCGGCTGCCGCGCGACCCGCCCCGCCGCAGCCAGGTAAGCCCGCTCGCCCGATGGAGGCCCCGTCCTGAAGCCCCTCACGCTCCGCTCCCTGTACGCCGCTAGCAGGGACGCCGAAGGGCAGCTGTCGCTGTACGACGTCGGCCCCGTGACGCTATGCCTGGACGAGCTGACCAGTGCCGAGCTGACCCGCGAGTGGGGGTGGTTGATAGACGCGTCCCTTCCCGCTGACCGGCACCCTCTGTGGCGCCTGACTGCTCGTGGCTTCCGCGTCCACCACCCGACGGCCGGCCTCCTGGGGACGATGATCCAAACCGCCGTCACCGCCATCCATGTGGAGTGGTACCACCCCGAGATGGATGACCACCTCTACGTCGGGCAGGCGCAGCGACTGCGCCACGGCGCGGCCTACATCACCGACGCCCGCAGACACCACGGGTACCCCGTGCCAGCTGACCCCCCGCCGCCCGCTACCCCGGCATTCGATCCGCCTGTCCGACCGGGGCCGGGCGAGGTGGCCCGCTACTGCGGCTCCCTGGCCGAACTGCGTGGCCAGCTGGTGCGCGTGGAGCATTGCGACTGCGACGAGGACTTCTGCGCTGGATACCGCGCGGAGCCCCTGGAGCGTGGCAGGGGCGGGGCCGTTCACGTGCGCCGGACATCGTTCGAGGCGGTGGCCGAGGGCGCTCAAGAGAGCGCCGATCCGCACCGATAGAGCTTGACCTAAAACCCCTAAGGCTATATAGTTGCACTTGCTGGAAGGGGAGGGCAACCCCGACCGGCACCCACGAAGAACCTCCAGTGCGAAGGATCGAAGTGACCATAACTCTCGCTGCGCGCACCCCCTCCCGCAACGCCTCCCTCGGAGAGCTCGCCGCACTCCTCCAGGACGAGCACCACCACAAGCTGGACGTGGTGGCCCCCGCCTCCACCATCCGTGCCGAAGACGGGCGACTGATCATCCACGGCACCGCCCACGAGCTGAGCCCCACCGGCGTCACCACCCGCGCCGGAGCCTTCCGGCCCACCGGCGTCTGCGAAGCCGGCATCGCCGAGAAGCTGGGCATCCCCGTGGGCTACCTGCGAAAGGTCCGTACCGAGGCCCCGGATCTGTGGGACGCCAACGTCAACGGATGGCTTGACCGCACCGACCGCTCCTTCATGGTGCGCACCCTGCTCCCGGGCCACCAGGGCGAGGGCATCGCCCGAGCGATGCTCTCCACCGGCTACCGGATCATCGACAACCTGGACATCCTGACCGCAGCGCTGGACGGCGTGCGCAGCGCCGGAGTCGACGTCCGGATCGACAGTTGCGACCTCTCCGACAAGCGGATGTACGTCCGCGTCATCGCCAACCAGGTCCGCGCCTACGCGCCCAAGCTGCTCCGCAACTACCGCTCGCCGTTCACCGGCGACAGGGGAGCGGACAACCCCGTCGTCTTCGCAGGCTTCGAGATCAGCAACTCCGAGACCGGGTGCGGCGCGTTCACCATCACCCCCCGCCTGGTGGTCAAGGTCTGCAAAAACGGGATGACCATCACCAAGGACGCGGAGCGCAACGTCCACCTCGGCGGACGCCATGACGACGGTGTCGTGAAGTGGAGCAACGAGACGGTTGAGCGCGTGTTGAAGGTGGTCACCTCGAAGACCGCGGACGCGGTGCGGACGTTCCTGCGCGAGTCCTACGTTCAGGAGCAACTGCACCGCATTGAGTCCACGGCAGGAACGCCGATCACCAACCCCGAAGAGACGATCACCACCGTCAGCAAGGCGCTGCGCTTCAACGAGGACACCCGCGCCGCCCTGTTCAACCACTTCATCGCCGGTGCCGACGTCACGGCCGGGGGAGTGCTGCACGCGGTCACCTCCGTCGCGCAGACCCTGCCCGACGCCGACGAGGCCCACGACCTTGAGGCCCAGGGACTGCGCGCCATGGAGCTGGCAGCGGCTGCCTGACCTTCCGGCGGCGGCACCTCCTGGTGCCGTCGCCGAGCAGCCGGCCCGAGCGTCGTTGCCGGGCCGCGCGCCGGTCGGGCGGGGATCGACCCCGCCCGACCGGCCAACCCCGCGGGCCGTCCGGAGGGCAACCGGGCGCAGCCGCGCGACACCCACGAAGACCACCCTGCGGAGCGTCACATGACCCCCATGATCAACCTTCTGCACAGCCCCCTGGCGATGCCAGCCGATCAGCCCCTGACCGTCGTCTACTACGAGGACCTTGAGCTCTCCACCGGCGTCGCCTACCGCGCCCACGTCCACCGCAGCGGCCAACAGCTCGGCATCATCGAGAGCTGCGGCACCGGTGAGTCGCAGTTCCTCCCGGCCGACCTTGAGAGCTACGACTTCAACGACTTCCGCACCTTCGTTGCCAGCTGCCTCTTCAAGGGCGAGCCAGCCACCGACCAGCAGGTGCACGAAGCGCTGATCGAGGAGTACGAGGTCTCTCTCGCCATCGCGGCGGCGGCCGAGCGGGGCAGGCTGCTCGCCCGCGAGGTCACCGACGGATTCAGCACGACCCTGACCACCGTGCCCCGAGCACTCCACCCGCACGGCCACGACGAGGCGGCAGCTCAGCTCGCCCGCCTGTCCCACCGTTCATGGGAGATGTGGACGGGATACCGCTGGCAAAGGCTCCCGCAGACGCAGCCCGCCTGACCGGCCGCAGCGCGGGTGAGGCCGCATCGAGCGGCCCCACCCGCGACCCGCCACCGCCGCGCCGCCATCCGAGCAGCGGCGAGCACAGCAACACCGCACCGACGCCGGAGGGCAACCGGCCGAGGCGCGCACCCCACGACGGCACCGCCGAGGAGCAACCGCACCATGTCCAGTCACAACTGGGAGCACTCCCGCACACCCGACCACCAGGACCAGCTGCCGGTCCGCATCCCCTACCAGCACCTGTCCGCGATTGCGGTCATCGACTGGCACGACTACAACGGCGAGCCCCTGGCCCGCTTCTACGCCCGCCACGGCCACCCGCACGTCGTCATCCCCACCGTCGCCGAATACCTGGTGACCTGCCGTCAGCAGGAGTCAGACCCGGAGCCCGACGAGTTCGAGACCTTCGCCCAGATCCTCGCGCTTCGCATGGACGAGACTGGTACCAGCCGCCGAGACCTCCCCAACAGCACCCGCTACTACTACCGGCTCGTTGCTCACTGCGACTTCGCCACGCAGCCGGCCGACCCCCTCCACTGGCACGATCCGCAGCGCGGTCTCCAGGTGATCGCGCAGCGCCGCACCGACGGGGACCACCGCAGCGGCTCCGGCGACCGCACCCCGTGGCTGACCGTGCGGACCCTGACCACCCTCAGCGCGGTGCTGGCCGACGCCGCAGACCAGCTACGCCGCCTCGCCGCCATCCAGCCCAGCAGCAGCGAAGAGGCCAGCCGTACGCTGCTCAAGCACGCCGACCTGATCGTCCAGTCCGCCTGCTTCACCGAGCTGGCCCGCACGCTCGGTCCGCGCCGGTGACGAACACCAGCGCCGTCAGCGAGGCCCCGCATGCTGGCGGTGCACCTCGGAACGAGGAGGCCACGGCCACCATCGTGGCCAGCGTCCTCGGTCTCTGCGCGTTCTCGGTCTCCTTCACCCACGTGCAGACCGTCGCGGTGCAGTCCGGCCAAGGCGGGTGGGTTGCCGACGCCATCGCCGCCAGCGTCGAGCTGATGGCCACTGCCGCCATCACCGAGATCCGCCGTCGCCGCCGGCGCGGCCAGCCGACCGGCTGGCCGCGCAGCGTCCTCGTCCTGGGCGTCGCCATGAGCCTGGCCAGCAACTTGGCCACGGCCCAGCCCACCGTCTGGGGATGCGTGATGGCCGCCTGGCCCCAGGTGGCGTTCCTCGCCGTTGCCGCACTGATCGAGACCCGGACGGAGCCCGTACGGACCGGCCCCGTACGGACCGAGCCCGTACGGACCGAGCCCGTACGGACCGGCCCCGTACGCACGGAGCCCGTACGGACCGGCCCCGTACGGACCGAGCCCGTACAACGGCGCGGTGCCCCCGGTTCCTCCGCTGTACCGCGCCAGCCGCGTGCGGCGCGCGAAGGCGTACGGGAAGCGGACGACGGCAGCAGCGAAGGGGGTGGCGACCGCAGGGCAGGCACCGCGGGGCGCCCCACCCGCGCCGAGGTCGTGCAGATGCTGCAAGCCGAGATCACCGCCGATGAGGACTGGGTGCCGGACTACGCGGAGCTGACCCGCGCCACCGGCTACGGCCGGTCGTGGTGCGAGAAGCGTGTCGGCGAGGCACGGCGGGCCGTCGAGGACGCTCGCGCCCAGCCGTTCGCAGAGGCGATCCGGACCGAGCCACCCACGGGCACCCAGCCGTCCGGCGACGAGGACCAGGACGCCGGAGCGCTCGCATCGGTCACCGCCATCCCGAGCACACCCAAGCCGGCGCGAAGCACCACGCACCCACCCTCGCCCGGCAGCACACGACAGAAGGCACGAGCATGATCACTTCATCAACCATCGCCCGCAGGAGAAGGCTGCGCGGCTATGACCACCTGGTGTTCAGCCTCTCCGGAGGCAAGGACGGACTCGCCGCCCTGGACCGAGGCGTCGCCCTCGCCGACGACGCCGGGGTGCTGGACCGCGTCGTCGCCCTTCACTGCGATCTCGGTTCTGCAGAGTGGGAGGGCGCCGCGGACCTTGCCCGTGCTCAGGCCGAGCACTACGGCGTCGCCTTCGAGGTCCGCCGTCGCGAGCAGGGGACGCTGTTGGACATGGTGCGCCACCGCGGCATGTGGATGAGCCCTCGGGCCAGGTACTGCACCAGCGCGATGAAGCGGGACGTAGCCAGGAAGTTCTACACCGAGCTCGCCCGCACCACCCCCACGCCTGGCCGACCGGCACGGCTGCTGACCGCACTCGGCATCCGCGCGGAGGAGAGCCGCGCCCGCGCACAGCGGCCGGCGCTGGCGGTGGACCGCACGGTGAGCACCAGCCGGAAGGAGGTGACCGTCTGGCACCCGGTGCTGCGCTACAGCACCGACCAGGTCTGGCAGGCCATCCGGCGCAGCGGCGCACCCTCGCACCCCGCCTACGCCCACGTCAGCCGCCTCTCCTGTCGGCTATGCCCTCTCGCCTCACGCCGAGATCTGCTGGTCTCTGCCCGGCTGAACCCCGAACTGGCCGCCGAGTACGCGCAGGTCGAGGACGAGATCGGCCACCGCTTCCGCAACGACTGGTCCATGGCCCAGATCATCGAGGAGGCGCAGGAGCTGCCGCCGGAGGCGCTGACCCGGGACCACCCGCTCGCCGCCTGCGGCTCCGGCGGGACCCTCCGGTTCGAGGTCGGGTGCGCGGAGTGAGCGAGATGCCGGTTGCCCTCAGCTTCGGCATGGGCATCGACAGCGCCGCCATCCTGGCGCGCTGGCTGAACGAGCCGGCCAGCCGCACCTTCCCGCTGGAGCAGCTGACCGTGGTCACTGCCATGACCGGGGACGAGCCGGACGTCACCCGGACGCTCATGGAGCGGCACCTCCTGCCGCTGATGCGCGAGCACCAGGTCCGCTACGTTCAGCTGGCCCGCGCGTCCCAGGCAGGCGGGTACGTCGTCCTGGACGACTCCCGCGCGCCGAAGCGAATGATCATGCGCGGGCCGTGGCGACTGTCCGACGAGCTGATGGCGAGCGGCACCGTCCCCCAGGTCGCCGCGAAGCGGCGCCTGTGCAGCTGGCGGGCGAAGGGCGACGTGCTTGACCGCTGGTACGCCGCAGAGTTCCGCGGCCCGTTCCGGCACGTCCTCGGCTTCGCCGCCGAGGAGACCAGGCGCGCGCTCCGTGACCAGGACTACGCCACCGCGAACCGGCGGCCCGAGTACCCGCTGATCACCGACTGGTCATGGGACCGCGAGGACTGCGACGCCTACCTTCATGCGCTGTTCGGCCAGCGCTGGTCTCGCTCGGCCTGCGGCTATTGCCCCTTCTCGGCGAGCCGGCGCGGCTTGCCCGAGCTGGTGGAGCGCTGGCGGGCCGAACCGGACGTCGGTGCCCTCGCCCTGGCGCTGGAGCACACCGCCCTCGCCCTCAACCCGCGCTCGCGCCTCTTCGGGAAGCTCTCGGCACGCCAGGTGGTGCAGGACCACGGCCTCGCCGACGTCCAGCGCCGGTTCGAGCGCCGCCTGGACCACCCCGGCCAGCAGTGGACGCTCTACGACGTGCGCCGGATCATCCACCCGCGCCGCGACGACCCGACCCGCAAGGGAGCGGCCTGGCGCTCGGTCGGCATCCACCACACCGGGAGCCGCCGGGAAGCGGACGAGGCGATGAGCTGGCTGGCTCGCAAGGCGGGCGTGCCGGTGGCAACCGACCAGTACGGCATCCGGCGGGCCGAAGTCGTCGCCCGCGGAGCGGCCTTCCCCGCCGTCGAGCACTGCCTCGCGGTGGCCCCGGCCGGAGCGGTGCCGAAGCAGCGCGCGGGGTTCGAGGTCTGGTGGGACAGGCTGCTCTCGGAGCAGGAGCAGGAGCCCCGCAGCGGCTCCGCGCTGACCATCGCCGCATAGCGGCTTCACGACGATGACGGCGACCGGCGGCACGTCCCCCGAGGGGGTCGTGCCGGCCTCAAGGACCGGCTGGGCAAGCCGCCGGTCGCCTCCCACGAGGACACCAGCAGGTGCGATCTCGCAGCAGCTAAATTAGCCCATGACGCAGGTGCCCCGCGGCGGGAACCTGACCAGCTGCATCAGCCCGAAGACGACGATGCGGGTCATCCGGCGCATGTTGCGCTACGCCATCAGCCCCGAGGAGACCGATCACCATGTCCGCCGAGACCCCGCCAGCGCCCACCACGGCGCGTCTGGACGGGCTCCCCGACGAGATCACCGCGCAGGAGATCGCTGGAGCCCGCGGCGTGTCCGTCGCCACTGTGCGGAACTGGATCATGAAGCTCCCCGGTTGGCCCGACTCGGTCGGAAAGCGCGGCAAGGCCGTTCTGTACCCCAACGCCGCCGTCGCCCAGGTACTGGCCGACAACGAAGCCGGCCGCATCGACACCAGCGGGCTCGGCGACGACCCCACCGAGCTGGTCACGCTGCCCACCATCGCCGAGCGCACGGGACTGCCCCAAGGGACCGTCAGCGCCTATCCCGCTCTCTACGGCCCCGACAGCAACGACCCCTTCCCCGCAGGCGACTCCCTGGGCCGCCGCCGGGTGGGCGACGTGGCGGCC
Organism: Streptacidiphilus jeojiensis; assembly: GCF_042510965.1. NCBI lineage: Bacteria > Bacillati > Actinomycetota > Actinomycetes > Kitasatosporales > Streptomycetaceae > Streptacidiphilus > Streptacidiphilus jeojiensis. The sequence continues at coordinate 99,164 of NZ_JBEUKS010000014.1, read as the reverse complement.
TGGCTCTCCCGCCGCACGACCCTCGGAGGCATCCGCCCCGTGGCCGCCGCCCCCGGCAAGAGCACCACCCCGGCCGCCTCCAAGACCAAGATCACCGAAAGCGATATCGACATCAACGGCGTCCAGGAGGAGACCGGGCTCGGGCGCGAGGCCGCCAAGTCCCTCCTGCGCCGACCCGAGCTCGCCGCCATGTCCACCGGCAAGGTCGGGCGCAACCGGGTCTGGCCCCGCGCGGCGCTGCTCGCAGAGCTCAAGCAGCTGGGCTACACCGTCCTCAGCGAGAAGCCCGCCAGACTCACCGCCGCGGAACGTGCGAGGCTCAGCGAGCCGCGCAGCGCCAGCGAGCTCGCGGAGCACTACGGCGTCACCATCGGGGCCATCACCCACCGTCTGCAACGCGCACGCGACGCCGACGCTCAGGTGCCGGAGCCGGTGGACCCCACCGCGGCCGTCAAGAAGTACGACCCCGCCGAGTTCGACGGCTTCTGGAAGCGCTGAGCCCACCCGCGCCGAGGGCAGATGTGCCGATGCCCGGCACCAGGATCACCTGGTGCCGGGCATCGGCACATCCACACGCAGGGGGCCTCGCCGCAGCGGTTACGGCGGGTCCGCCGCGGTCCCGGCCGGAACGCCTGCCGCATCGACGGCGGCGACCACGGCCGCCCCGGTGCCGGTCGCGGCCTCCGCCGGCTCGGACGCCTGGTTCGGCACCCGCTCCGTCGCCGGATTCCTCTCTGCCTCCGCCTCCGCAGTCGCCAGCGCGCCACGCACGTCCGACAACGTCAGCCCCGTTAGCGCCGCGATCTGATCGCGCGGTTCACCCAGGCCGACCAGCATCCGCAGTGCGCGCCGCGCCGCCGCCTCCGGCTTCGCCGCAGCGGCCTCCGCCTCCGCGAGGATCTGCGCCGCCTTCGCTTGTGCCCGCGTCCGCAGCTCCTCCGCTCGCGTCGTCCCCTCGAACCAGTCGGCGAGCGCCGACTCGACCATCTGCTCGTGCGCCAGACGCAGGGCATCCCGTCGCGCCTTGGCTTCCTGTGCTGCCTTTAGCGCCGCCGACCGCGACGCGGAAATTCGTCCACTCATGCGCAGCACCATAACCGCAGAAGCCCAGGCAGAAAAGCCTCTCTGTCGCCTCCGGAGAAACGACGAGAAATGATGAGAGGTAATGAGAAGCGAGCTGCGAAAAAATCTTCGCAGCAGCTCAAGCAGGCCGCCTGAGCTGCGCATAGTCCAACAGGATCAAGCCAGCCAGACACCTCTTGCAGATATTCTGAGCATGGCCCGCTTCGCGGATATAAGCTGCTTCCATGACACGATCGGGAGCAGTGGAAAAGGCGGCGCGAATAGCGTCGTCCCCTCGCTGTATCCCGGCTGAATTGAACCGGTGGTGGTCGCGTTGATGACCATCCACAAGCTCACGTCGGGCACCGGCTACACCTACCTGACGCGGCAGGTCGCGGGCGGCGACGTGCAGCGCCAGCGAGGCCAGTCGGCCGCCGACTACTACACCGCCAAGGGCAACCCTCCCGGGATCTGGGTGGGCTCCGGCGCCCCGCTGCTGGACCTCACCGGGCAGACGGTCACCGAGGAGCAGATGACGCACCTCTACGGCCTGGGCCAGCACCCGGACGCGGCGCGGATCATCGCCGCGTACCTGGAGGCGAACGTCACCGCCGACATGGGCAAGGAGCAGCGGGAGAAGGTCGTCGCCGCCGCGGTGAAGTCCGCGACCCTGGGCCGGCCGTTCCCCGAGTACAAGGCCCTGGCGTCGTTCGAGTCCCGCGTTTCCGACCGGCTGGAGGCGCTGGAGAAGCAGGCGAACCGCACGCCGACCGCCGCGGAGGTCGGCAAGGTGAAGCGGGAGGAGTCCGCGCGCCAGCGCGCGGCCGTCGCCGGCTTCGACGTGGTGTTCGCGCCGGTGAAGTCCGCCGCCCTGGTGTGGGCGCTGGACGAGCGCGAGGAGGTCCGTGCGGCCGTGCGCCAGGCGCACGAAGCCGCCCGGGACGCCGCGCTGGAGCTCCTGGAGAAGCACGCCGCGTTCACCCGCACCGGCTCCACCGGGCAGGCCCAGATCGAGACGAAGGGCTTGATCGCCGCCCAGTTCGACCACTTCGACTCCCGTGCCGGCGACCCCAACCTGCACACCCACGTCGCCGTCTCCAGCAAGGTCATGGGCGTGGACGGGAAGTGGCGGGCGCTGGACGCTCGCGCCCTGTACGCCACCACGGTTGCCGCCAGCGAGTTCTACAACACCCGCTTCGAGACCGAGCTCACCGCCCGCCTCGGCGTCACCTTCGAGGCCCGCGAGACCCGCGGCAGGAAGCAGCCGGTGCGCGAGATCGCCGGTGTGCCGCCTGAGTTCATCACCCACTTCTCCGCGCGCCGCACCGAGATCGAAGCGCGCTACGAGCAGCTGCTGCGCACCTACCGCGCCGACCACGGCCGCGACCCGTCGAAGGCGGTCGCGCACAAGCTGGCGCGGCAGGCCAACCTGGACACCCGCGAGGGCAAGAAGACGGCCAGGTCGCTGGAGGAGATGCGCACCGACTGGACCCGCAGCCTCACCGAGGCGCACGGCGCCGACGCCGTTCAGCAGGTCATGGCCGCCGTCCCCACCCCCGCCCAGACCACCGAGCCCACCGCTGCCGTGGAGCACGATTTCGCTGCTCTCGCGGACCAGGTAATCGCCGCAGTGGGGGAGGAGCGGTCGGTGTGGACGGTGTGGAACGTCCGCGCCCAGGCCGAGCGCCTGGTGCGCGACCTGGCTCCCGCCGACCGCCGGCAGCACGACGCCTGGACCACGGCGGTCGTGGCCGCCGCGCTGGCCCCCCAGCGCAGCGTGCAGGTCACCGCACCCGCCCTGATCACCGAGCCGACCGAGCTCCAGCGCTCCGATGGCACCTCGGTCTTCGAGCAGCACGCCGGGCTCCGCTACACCTCCCAGGCCGTGCTGGACGCCGAACGACGCGTCGTCACCGCCGCCCTGACCCCCACCGCGGTCGGCCTGTCCGGACCCTTCGTCACCGCCGCAATCGACGGCTTCGAGAGCCGCGGAAAGACCCTGGACCAAGGGCAGCGCGCGCTGGTCACCGGCTTCGCCACCGACTCCCGCATGGTCGTTCTGGGCCTTGGCCCGGCAGGGTCTGGCAAGACCACCGCGATGCAGGCGTACGTCCACGTCGCCGCGCAGGCCGGACAGCGCGTCATCCCCCTGGGCACCTCCGCAGCCAGCGCCGCCGTACTGGCCAAGGACCTCGGCCGACCGGCCGAGAACCTGCACAAGTTCCTGTGGGAGTACACCGACGGCCCCGCCGCGAACGCACTCCAGAACGGCGGCCCGGTGCCCCGCAGCCGCGCCTCCTACGTGCTGCGCCCGGGGGACGTGGTGCTGGTGGACGAGTCAGGGATGGCCGGGACCGCCAACGTCGATGCCCTGGTGAAGTACGCCGCCGCCCGCGGCGCGGTCGTGCGCCTGCTCGGCGACTACCGCCAGCTCTCCTCGGTGGAAGCGGGCGGCATCCTGCGCCAGATCCACCACGAAGCCGGCGCCTACGAACTCACCGAACTGCACCGCTTCAACAACGCGGAGGAGGCCGCCGCCACCCTCAAGCTGCGCGTCGGCAACGGGTCCGGTCTGGACTTCTACGAGCGGAACGAGCGCATCGTCGGCGGGTCGCGGCAGGCGATGGTCGATGCCGCCTACCAGGGCTGGCGCACCGACATGCTGGCCGGGAAGACCACCCTGATCAGCACCGCCACCAACACCGACGTCACCGCCCTGTCCGCCCGCGCCCGCGAGGACCGCGTGACCGCCGGCCAGGTCGAGACCGACGGCGTCCTGCTGGCCGACGGCAACCGCGCCGGCCGCGGCGACTGGATCGTCACCCGCGACAACAACCGCAAGCTCACCACCACCCGCGGCCGGGACTTCGTCAAGAACGGCGACGCCTGGGAGGTCGTCAAGCGCCACAAGGACGGCTCGCTCAAGGTCCGGAACATGGACCACCGGGGCCGCCTGACCCTGCCCGCCGACTACGTCGCGGCCAACGTCCAGCTGCTCTACGCCTCCACCGTGATGCGCTCCCAGGGCGGCACCGTGGACACCGCCCACCCGCTGGTCACCGAGGACATGACCCGCGAACAGCTCTACGTCCAGCTCTCCCGCGCCCGCGAGAAGACCACCGTCTACACCGTCACCCACGAACTGCTCGCGTTCGACACCGACGAGCAGATGGACGCCACCCGCCACGACCCCGACACCTTCGCCGCCCGCGAAGTCCTCGAACGCGTCCTGGCCCGCGAAGGCGCCCAGCACTCGGCCACCGACACCATCGCCGAAGCCCAGGAAGAAGCGGTCTCGCTGGCCACCCTGGTCCCGCGCTACGACCACGCCACCGACACCCTCACCCGCCAGCACTACACCCAGCTCACCACCACCGTCCTCGGCCCCGACCTCGGCCAGACCATCACCCAGGACCCCGCCTTCTCCGCCGTCGCCCGCGCCCTGCGCACCGCCCAGGGCCACGGCTGGCAGCCGGAGCAACTGCTCGCCGCCGCCGCCCGCCAAGGCGACCTGACCGCCGCCGACTCACCCGCCCAGCTCCTGGCCTGGCGCATCAACCAGCACACCGAAGACCACCAGGCCCCCGCCCACCTGCACCAGCCCACTCCGGCCGACGCCGCCCGCTACGCCGCACTCCTGGGCCTGACCAGCACCGCCTTCAACCCCGAGACCGCCACCCGCACGCCGCAGCTGCTGCGCACCGTCGCCGCCTCCGGAACCACCACCGCCGGCAACCCCTACGTCTCCGCCGCCGACCTGGACCGCTACGCCGCCGCCGTCGCCGAACGCACCCACACCACCGCGGCGGCCGTCACCGCACACCGCGACTGGCCGCAGCTGGCCGCCGTCCTGGTCGCCGCACACCAGGCCGGCCACGACACCAACCTGCTCCTCGACACCGCCCACTCCCGCACCACCCGCAGCGACAACCCGGTGCACCACCTCGCCACCGAGACCACCGAACTCGCCGTCCAGCGCGGCATCCCCGCCACCGAGCACCGCGTCCCGGCAGCCCTGCGCCACCAGGCCGCCGCCCAGCACGCCCTGGGCGACCACCTCGCCGACCAGGCCCGCGCCGAAGCCGCCTGGCCCGCCCTGGCCGCGGCACTGCGCCGCGCCGAGACCGCCGGCCACCACCCCGGCCACCTGCTCCACCAGGCCGTCGAATCCCGCCCCATCGACGGCGCCGACAGCGTCAGCCTCCTCCTGGCCTGGCGCATCAACCGCTACCTCGCCACCGCCCCCACCCCCACCACCGACCAGCGCACCACCGACCGCCAGGCCGAGCAGTGGCGCACCCTGGCCTGGACCCTCAAGGCCGCAGAGAACAACGGCACCGACCTCACCCACACCCTCGCCAGCGCCTCCGCCGGCCAGCTCGACCAGCTGCTCCAGTACGCCCGCGCCCTCCAGGACGCCGGTGCCAGCGCGCGCCAGGACCTGCCCGGATGGGTGGCCGCGCCCCAGCACCACCCGGCCATGGACCCGGCCCACCGCACCTACCTGGACGACCGCGCCCAGCTGATCGCCGACCGCATGACCGCCCTGGCCGAGCGCGTCACCACCAACCGCCCCGACTGGAGCCAGAGCCTGGGCCAGGCCCCCGCAGACCCGGCCGCCCGCACCGTCTGGACCCAGCACCTGGCCACCATCGCCGCCTACCGCGACCAGTACCAGGTCACCGACAACAACCCCAAGCAGCCCGCCGGCCCCTACATCGAACAGGGCCGCAACGGGCACACCGCCTACTGGGCAGCAGCCGCCTCCGCCCTCGCGGCCCGCCAGCTCAGCCGCACCGGCACCGTGCCCACCAGCACCACGCCGACACCCGACACCACCGCCCGCGGCCAGCTCGCCGCCGACGTCTTCCAGACCCTCACCCCCGAGCAGCAGCAGGCCGTCATCAACGACATCGCCACCCGCACCGGCGCCACCTGGCTCCAGCACACCCCCGTCGCCGACAGCGCCGCCCTGCGCTTCGTCACCGTCGTGGACCCCCTGACCACCGTGATGACCGAACGCGGCCACCTCACCCCCGAGAGCCGCCCGGCCCCGGCCGAGAGCACCGCACCGAGCACCACCGAACCCAGTGCGGCAGCCGAGCCCAGCCTCGCCGACCGCCGCCGCGCAGGCCGCGCAGCCGAACGCGCCTCCCACCGCGAACAAGTCCAAGCCCGCAACGGCCGAGCCGTACGAAGCAACACCCCGAACCACCGCCAGACCCAGCCGCAGCAGCCAGCCCCGCGCACCGACAGGCGACCCGAGCAGCCACAGCAGTCCCCGACCCAGCAGCCTCCGCGCCAGCGCCCGGACCAACAGGGACCGCGCATCCGGTAGAGCAGAAGCATCAGCGCTTCGGCGACCGTCTGTGTTCGGACGACAGTCACACCTAGGCCAATTGCCTGGATGTTGCACCGGGATTCCGACGGTGCCCGGTCGGTGGTGACGCTAGTCGCGGTCACAGCTGGCAGCGGCGAGTTCAAGCACATCGGCGCGGCTAAGGCCCCCGAGCTGCTGGCTATCGTCGCCTATGACTGTCCCTTGGCCTGTTGCAGGGCGCGTGCGGCTGCACGAATGTCGATGGCAGCTTCGCGCAGGGCTACGGCCCCCTCCGTCAGGTTTCCCATCGTGGTCGCAGCCTTCATCAGCGTCCCTGCGTGATCTTCCAGTCCCCGAAGTTGGTATGCGGCGCCGGTGAGCTCCTCGATCGCATTGAGCGATACACCGAAGCCGTGGACGCGTGGGTCTGCGAGCTCGTCAAGTACCAGTTTCAGCAGGTTGGCCAGCTCCGGGGCTGACTTGCCGAACTCATCCAAGGCCGGCCGGACCCGGTCCAGAAGTTCTCCTTGGGCTGTTGCGATCATCTCTGCGAGACGTGACTCGGTGAGATCTCGTAGCCCCGCTAGAGCCTCTACCCCGTCCGCTTCGCGGTCTGACTTCCACCTCCGCAGTAATTCAAGCGGGTATCGTGCGGCCGTGCGCTGCCCATCCACCAGCGTGTGGTGCGGGATGCACAGCAGTAAGAGGTTGGAGAAGCCTTCCCGCTCACTTGCTGGGAGATTCGCATCGTAGCGGGGGCCGCCGGGGCTGAACGCCCGAATGTGGGCGATCTGGAAGTTGGTCATCGGTACCCCGTTGACGAACCGTACAGTCGGCTCACCGCAGCCGGGCCAGTAGCATCCCCCGCGTGCCAGCGTCATCAGCGCGACTATGGTCGCGCTGGAGTAGTACCGACGCTCTTTGGCCATGGAACCCTCCGAGTCTTCGTAATTGTCCTGGGCTGCAGAGGCGGCGGACCTACGGCGCGATCAGCTGGCTACATCAACGGGAGGGCGGGAATCGTGCAACGGTTGTGCTGCGATCAGTACCAAGCGACGTGGGGGTCAATGAATCCGTATCCCTGACGCATGTGGTCCAGTGCCTGTTCTAGGAGTGCACGCCGGGAAGCATCGTTCATGCTCGGCGAAGTATTGATGGTGATAGCGAACACGTTGAGCTGATGGCGGTCGGTTGTGCCTAGGGGTGTGAGGTCGAGCAGTTCTGACAAGTTCAGGCTGGGCGGCGCCCCAGAGTGATCCTTCTCAGCCTTGATACGTAGTTCGACGGTGGGCACGGCTGCCCAAGGCGGTGTGGACTGGCTGGTAAGTACTGCTGCTGGAAGAGTTTCCGCGGCTGTCGTCCACGCGCTGAAGAGGACTTCTTTGATCTCTTCGAGGGTGAGGCGAGTGAACTGATGGCGCTTGGAGGATCTGTGAAGAGCTTTACTCCATGTCCCCGCGTCTTCAAGTCTTACCTCGGCACAAGTGATGACGGTCGAATGCCGGGCCGTAATCATAACTTCGGCGCTCAGGGCGGGTGGGCTGTCGGGCATGGAAACCTGGCAGACATAGTTGGCGCTATTTAGATCATTACCGTTCGAACCCCTAGTCCAGGTTCGGGCAGGCAGGTCTGCGCCCCGCCGTTGAGACAGTATGGTCAGCGCTTGCGCGATATGACTGAAAGAGAGCTTTTCAATCAGTTCCTGCCGACGTTCTGGAGAGATCACAAAGTGATTAGAATCGGCGAAGGGGAACGTTGCCAGGACCCGGATACGGAGGTCAGGAGCGGGTGCAACTGTCCAGTTTTCGGCGTTGCGTGTCTGATTGAAGTCCATCGCCGGTGCAGGATCCCAGCGCCAAGGTTGACGGGAACTGGCGCGACTCAACTGGCCCGCTCCCCAAGTACCTCCGTCCAACTGGATGCAGTCGCTCTCCTCCACGACGATGCGGTCCTTGAGGTTTGAGCAAGTTGCAGCGGAAGGCAGTCCTATCAATGAGACTCCGTTGCCCTCGTGCGTTCCCCCGCCAGCCGTCTGGAGCGCGCCTAGAACAGAGCCCGGCATCGCGACGGCAGCCCCGTTTGGCCTGGCGCAGATCACCATCGGGTCGGTCGACCATGAGCGCTCGAAGTGCTGGACGAAGACAGCCCCACTCGGCTGCACGTCGCTACACGGCAGGCCCAAGACAGACGGCGTTAGTGCATTGAAGAGCTCGGTGAAAGCGTGTTGCTGGCTGGGCTCCCCACCCCCGACCATGAAATGAGGGCGGTGAGGTGGATTGTCGAATGACGATCTTCGGGGCTGCCATCTCAGTGTCGGCTCTGAGCGGATGCCGTGGCCGTCGTCGGATGAGCGGCTCGCCGAGCCAAACCCGTCTTGCTTGTCGCGCTCTGGAGCGGCTGCCTGACCTGGGAGAAGGCGAGACTCGTTGAGGAGGCGAATCAGCCGATCGTAGGCATCGAAGAAGGCGTCGCGTAGATCGTAGAGTCGTTTTTCCTCTTCCCCTCCGCGAAGGGGCTCGCGGATCACCAAGGTTGCAGCATCCTGGATTTGCGATGGCGATGGGTGCTCCTCCTTCGTGTTCTCGATTCTGTCGACTACCAACAGAAGAAGCATCGAGCGGCGGAGCTGTAGAGCACTTTCCCGGCAAGCTATCTCGGCTTTGTGTAGCTCTGGGTCGACAAACCAGATCTGGTCAGTGTCCAGGGCGTCGGCTGCTTCGAGGTAGAGCCTGTTGATATGACCGCTGACGACGAAGAGGCCCTGAGTGCGCAGCGTCCTGAGCCAACTTGCTTGAGGCGGAAGCACATCGGTGATGCGAGTTGCCTTGGCTCGGTCTCCTGGGTGCGCCGAAGGGGTGTGCAGATGGGGCGTTGGCGCGGCGGCCCCAGCCGCGAAGAACTTGTCAATCTGTACAGCGGTCGCTAGCAGCCCGATGTTGGGGATGGATTGCCCGGCCTGGGTTAGCGAGTCTCCTGGCCGGGCTTGGAAGGGCTGCCGAAGTGGACTCCGCCTTGGATGTTGGCCACCCCGGCAGCGAAGCTGTTGTCTCCGGCGCTCACAGTGCTGTTGCCGGCGACGGCGAGTCCGTAGGCCCCGGCGGCAGCAGACCCGGCCTGCTGTTTGGCTTCGTCCAGCCGAGCGATGGCCTGCTCCAGTTCTTCAGCGAAGGATGGATCGCTGTGGACAGCGGCGGTGACGGCCTCGTTAACGCGGCGGACGGTCACTACGCTCGGCTCTTCCTGCCCGGCTTCTGCTTCCTCGCTGAGACGCTCAAGTTCGGAGTTGCCGTTGAGCTTGCGTGCGATGACGGCATGCACGCGGTCCGCTGCCGCTTCCAGAGCGAAGTCGACCTCCTCGTCTGCCCGCCCACCGACCTTCCGCGCCTTCCTCCATGTCCAGGCAACCAGACAACCGACTGCAACCTCGATCACCGCGAGCACCTTTCGACTCAGCGGGAACGCAAGCAGCCACCCGCCCTTGAGCTAGAAAACCACAAGTGCGGACGCTCGATCAGCAGTATCCGGGAAGCTATGGTCCCAACCGGGTACTTCCACGGTGGGGCGAAGATCATGGTGAATCACCAGGGCAGCAGGTAGGGCGCCCGACTGCTGCCTTTCTCGTCCAACCACTGCTTACGGCCGCTTGACGCGCCCCGTGCCACAGTGCAAGGGCCGGGCTCTACCGGAGCCCGGACCAGACACTTCCCCCGTAGGGGATAGCCGCATTCAGCCTCGGCACGCTGCCAGCTCTGCAAGGCTGGACTGATGGCGACCGCATCAGCGCATCCCCGTCAGGCCGTTGGCGCAGCAGTCATGTGCCTGGACTCGCTCAGCCACAACAAACTGACGGCGCTGGCCCCTTCGCTTGGCCTTCCCATGCCGCCAGAGGTCCAAGGAGTTAACAAGATCCAGCGTCTGGCCGCCTGCTTGGCCGCTATCCGGGATGATCAGCTCCTCGCAGTTGCCCGCAACTTACTCCGAGCTGGTCTCGGAGAAGTTGGGCTGGCAGAGCTCTTCGCGCTGGAGGACGCCGTCTGGTCCACCGAGCCAGTGGTGGGCATAACAGCCAAGATCCGGCGCGACGTAGCCGACGCAATCAACCTCTACGACCTCGCCCGCCATCGAGATCGCTTCGAACGGCTGCTGAATCAGTTCTGGGTACTGGATGACGACCCCATGGAAGGCTGGGTCAGCCGGTCGGTGAACAGCCGCAGGGGCCGCTTGCAGCAGTGGGTCTTCGACAACCGCGACTGGTCCACCCGGGACCTCTTCGATGACCTTGGGGCTTTCGATGCTCCGCCAGCGCGCTTCGAACGCTTCCTGGCTGCGTTGGTCGATCCGTCTTCACTCCCCGACGAAGCTGCACAGTTGAGGGTCGTGGAGGCCGTCAACGGCGTACTCACCGGGGCCGGAGGCCGCCTGGATCAAGTGGGCGAAAAGGATGGATACCCCTACTTTCACCTCGTCAGCACGGGCCCGAATGCGGGGCGCCGGCCCAAAACCTTGATCTTCGCATCAATGGAGAAGCCGGACATCCGGCTCGTCAGCGTGGTGGACAACGACGTCGAAGTCCTCCAGGGCTCGGACAAGCTGCTTGTCTACGACCGGATCGTGGGCAGAGACGGTCTGCGTTGGAAGGATCTCCTCGTCTGGTGGTCAGAGATCACAGGGGCGAAGGACGAGAAGACGGCTGCACAGGCACTTCATCGTCGCCTGCTGGCATCAATGCCTACCGACGAAAGGTCTCCGCAGCGGCAGGTGTACCGCAGCTTCCAAGCGATCTTCGAACCTCAAGGGCAGAACCACCCCGCTCTGCTGCCCGAGGTATGGCTCCACTGGGACCATCAGACCGTCAAGCAGCGCGGCGTACACGCCCTGCTGAACCACCGCATGGACTACCTGCTACTCATGCCGCATGGCCATCGGATCGTCATCGAGATCGACGGACCGCGCCACTACGCGACCGACCAGGCATACGCGGACACCGTACGTGGGGACCGCGAACTCAAGCTCCGCGGCTACGACGTGTACCGCCTGTCCTACACAGAACTGCACCCGCGCAAGCTCGCCCAGGTCGTGACCCAGTTCTTCGCTCAGCTTTTCGACCACTACGACGCAGGAAGCCCGAGCAGCCGGCCACTCGGGCAGGGATGAGCCGGGCAACGCGTCTCCGGGCCGCCCGGCAGCCGCTGGCTCGTCAACGCACCAGGTGGACTACGGCTTGCGCCGCCTCAGGACAAGCCTGATCTCCAGATCCACCGTGGCCCTGTTGATGATCCCGATGAGATACAGAATCCCCACAATCGTGGCGAACACTTCCATTGATTGCTCCTCCTAGTCCCAGCGCCCGCACGGTGCGGAGGGGAGGCCACGTGAGCGACGCCTTCCAGCAGGATCACGGGGAGCAAATGTGCGGTATATACAAGTCTGCCACCCCTCGTGACCTCTGCAAGGCGACCAAGGACTTGGTAGCGCTTTGAAGTCTGGGCGCACGGTGCGGTGGCCGGATGCTCCCCGATGTCGCCGCCCCTTGCCGATCCTGCGTCCGTGCGAACAGCGGGTTCAGGTGGTCGGCTCCGATCACGCTCCGTGATGATCTTGGAGGGTGAATCTCTCGCTTGCGGGGTGCCGAACCCGCTCGCCCTGGGCGCAAGGCGGTGGGAGAATCTGGTGCTGGCGGGGGAGAGGTGTGAGCCTTGGGTTCCCGAGGCGCGTGCCTCCCGCTTGCGGGCGCCTACTAGCTAGGGGCTTGCGCCGCCGGTACAGATTCAGTACACATGGCGATGAGCAATGATGAGTACCAGCGAGAAGCGCTGAGAAGCATTTTCGCTGGTCAGCCGCATAGGGGCCACGTTTTCGCAGGTCAGGGGCACGGGCGCTCCGTCCTCGTAATGCGTAGGTCTCGGGTTCGAATCCCGAAGGCGGCTCACCCCAAAGCCCCGGTCGGACCACTCCGACCGGGGCTTTCGTGGCTGTCGGTCCGTCGTCGCTCCGTCCTGTTGGCGGTGGAATCCCTAGACTGACTGTGCGGTGTGTCCAGGGCGTGCGCGGAGAGCGGAGGTGTGCGGTGACTGTCACAGAGGATCGGCCGCAGATGCTGGCGGAGGAGTTCGAACGCATTGCCGCTGCCGCTGAGCGTGAGGGCGTTCGGCTGGAGTTCGTCCACGGGAAGCTGGGGGTCAAGGCCGTGCCGGACGGGGATCATGATGAGATCGTCCGCTGGGTGATGGAACACTGTATGCAACAGCGTCCGGACCTGTGGCTCTATCCGGAACGTGGTCTGAAGGTCGAGACCTGTCGAAAAGGCCATGCGAAACCTGACGGGGCACTGGCACCCAAGGGAAGCTTTGCCGGGCAGGGGGAGTGGGCGAACGCTGACCGGGTGCAGATGGTGGTCGAGGTGACGTCCTACGACACCGACACCGACAGGCGCGACCGGGATGAGAAGCCGCGCGCCTATGCGGAGACCGGCATCCCGGTGTACCTGCTGATCGACCGGGATTCCGGCGAGTCCCTGGTGTACAGCGAGCCCGAGGACGGCGCGTACACAACGCTCACGCGACGTCCGTTCGGGAAGACCGTCGAACTGCCCGGTCCGGTCGGGATCACTCTGGACACCGAACCGTTGAAGGATTGGGTTCGCTGACGACGAAGGCTGCCGCGAGGGACTTTCGTAGGCCGGACGGGCTATCAGCTGCGTTCTCGCGCTCTCGCGCGGAGTTGCTGAACTGGACGGCGGAGCGGCCCCGTTGGGGCGAGTGCGTCCGTCGCAGGCGATGATGTGAGGGGCCCCGACCCAGGGTCCCCAGCAGCCGTCGTCCGGAAGGCCCGCCAGTTCATGACGAACGAGTCCATCGCACCAAGCGACGCCGAAGCCGTGCCCGAGTTCCGGCTCCGGCTGCTCGCGGACGGCCCCTACGCGCGGGGGCGGCTGCTGGCGGAGATGGGCACCAACGGCAGTCCGAAGTTCCTGGTGCTCGCCGGCTCTCCGGTGCGTGCCGAGGCGGTGCCTAGCTTCGCGGAGCACGTGGCCTCGGCCCACCGGCTGCGTGAGGCCAGGATCGCGGATGGGACCCTGATGCCGTCCGAGCGGTGGCCGGGGTACCTGGAGGCGGCGCGGGACATCGAGTGCAACTCGCCCTCCGGTGCGGCGGCGGTGTGCCTGGGGCTGAGTGCCAACGGGCGCACCGACTGGAAGACCGCGGACGGTCGGCCGGTCGGGGACTTCATCGCCTCGAACGGTTCGGACGAGAGCACCACTCTGCGTCGCACCAGCCAACTCGTCCTTGGTCTGTTCGAGCTGTTGTCCGAGCATCCTGAGGGCCTGCACTACAAGGAAGCGGGCGACGCCCTGCAGGAGCGGTTGCCGCCGACGTCGTATGAACGGACCAGCGGAACCGCGGACGGTCGCTCGCGCTATCAGGTGAGCCTCGGCTTCAAGACCAGCGGTCCGGTCAAGTACGGGTGGATGAACAAGAACAACGGGATCTGGAGCCTCACCCCGGCCGGGAAGGAGACACTGGAACGCTTCCGGGACGATCCGGACGCCTACAGTGCCGAGGCGGACCGCCTATGGAAGGTCTGGCAGACGAGCCGCACCTCCGCCGAACGGCGCGCCTGGCTGGTGCGCGCGCCGAAGGCGGACGGCAGTGATCTGGTCCAGGGACTGTGGCTGTCCGAAGGGCTTGTCTCCATGTCGGCGGTCAGGCTGCGCCGGGACGGCGTTGCGGCGGGGGCAACTCGGGAGGCGCTGCGGCACATCGTCGCAGTGGACTTCGAGGCCATCGTCGGCTACAGCGAGCAGGACAGGCTCATGGAGCAGTTCTTCGCGTTCCTCACCCGGATGCAGCAGGGTGACATGGTCTGCACCCTCAGCGCCGGCAGGCTGTTCGTCGGCGAGATCACCGGGCCGCCACTGCGCCTTCCGACCACTGCCGATCAGAGCTCCGGCCTGCGGCGGCAGGTGTCCTGGGAACCGACGGGCTATGGCTCCGAGCTGCTTCCCGAGGCCCTGCGCCAGCTGCTGTCGACGCAGGACGATCTCGTCGAGCTCACGGCGGCGATCGAGGAGCTTGCCTCCCTGGGCGGCGACCTCAGCCGCGACGAGCTCAACGAATCGATGCTCGAAGAGCTGGAGCAGGACCCGCTGGTCGAGGTGCCCACGACGCCGGTCCGCCGGGAGCTGCGGCTTCCCGATGCGGACGTGGAGCTGCGTGACCGGCTCCTCGTCCACGATGTGGCATGGCTCCAGGAGGTGCGCAACCTCTTGGAGGACGAGCGCCAGATTGTCTTCTACGGCCCGCCCGGTACCGGGAAGACCTTCCTCGCACTGGCGCTGGCCGAGTTCCTGGGCGGGGGGCCGGAGCAGGTGAAACTGGTTCAGTTCCATCCGGCCTACTCCTACGAGGACTTCTTCGAGGGCTTCCGCCCGCGTGAGGACCCGCAGACCCGCGAGGTCGCCTTCCGGCTCACCCCGGGGCCGCTGCGCGAGCTCGCCGACCGCGCCAGGAAGCCGGAGAACCGGCACCTGCCCTTCTTCCTGGTCATCGACGAACTCAACCGGGCCAACCTGGCGAAGGTCTTCGGGGAGCTCTACTTCCTCCTCGAATACCGGGACCGGTCGGTGCGTCTGACGTACTCGTCCAGGGACTTCTCGCTGCCCCCAAATCTCTTCGTCATCGGAACCATGAACACCGCCGACCGGTCCATCGCCCTGGTGGACTCCGCCATGCGCCGCCGGTTCGCCTTCGTCGAGCTCTCCCCGAAGACGGAGCCGACCAGCGGGCTACTGCGCCGCTGGCTCGCCGCCCACGACCAGGACAGCGAGCCCGCCGATCTCCTGGACGAGCTGAACTCCAGGATCAGCGACCCGGACTTCAAGATCGGCCCCTCCTACCTGATGAAGAAGGGTGTCTACCGCGATCAGGACAGCCTCAGCCGCACCTGGCGGACCAAGATCCTGCCGCTGCTCGAAGAACACCACTACGGGGAGGACTTCGGCGTCGAACCGAACTACGGCCTCGACACCCTGCGCCGCTCCCTCAGGCAGTCCCGCCCCGACGCATGAGTCTCGACATCGAACTGCGCGAACACGCGCAGCCCACCCAGTGGCCGCTCGCACCTGCCGTCGGGCAGGCGCTTGCCGCCTCACGGATCGTGGAAGCGGTCCCTGACCCCTTCATGCCCGACCTGTGGCGGTTGAAGGCGTCCTCGAAGGTGGGTTCCGTGACGGTCTCCGTCCGCGGGTACGACCCGGTGCGACTACGCATCATCCCCAAGGTGCCGATCGCCCGGCTCTTCTTCCTGCTCGGCTACGCGCTCAACCCCAAGGGGTGGCGCGACGACCCCACGGACGCGGCAGCGCACCACGAGCTGCTGCCCGCCCTCGCGCACTCCTTCGAACGGCAGACCGAGCGTGCCCTGCGGCAGGGGCTGCTGCAGGGCTACCGAAGGGCCGAGGAGACCGCGCTGGTCCTGCGGGGCCGCATCCGGGAAGCGGAGCAGATCCGGCGCCGATTCGGCTCAAGCCTTCCGGTCGAGATCGCCTTCGACGAGTTCACCACCGACATCGCCGAGAACCAGCTCCTCAAAGCGGCGGCCGAGCGCCTGCTCCGACTGGACGGCGTACCGGAACCCGTGCGGCGCAGACTGCTGCGTCACCGGGCGAGTCTCATCGACATCACCGCCCCCGTACGCGGCGACCGACTGCCCGGGTGGCGCCCCTCCCGCCTCAACGTCCGCTACCAGCCAGCCCTGGGGTTGGCCGAGTTGATCCTGCGCGGCAGTTCCGTGGAGCATCCGGCGGGCGCGGTCCGCATCGAGGGCTTCCTGTTCGACATGAACCGTGTCTTCGAGGACTTCGTCTGCGTCGCGCTGCGCGAAGCCCTCCCCGTCGGCGGCTCCGTCGAACTGCAGGCACACGGCATCCACCTGGACGACGGCCGAGCCGTCCGCATGAAGCCCGACCTGGTCTGGTTCGACGGCACCCGGCATCCACTGGCCGTCGTCGACGCGAAGTACAAGGCCGAGAAGCCCGAGGGCTTCCCCGACGCCGACCTCTACCAGCTGCTCGCCTACTGCACCGCCCTCGGCCTGCGCGAGGGCCACCTCGTGTATGCCAAGGGCAACGCCGAACATGGGGCCCACGACGTGCGCAACGCCGGCATCCGCATCCACCAGCACACCCTCGACCTGGACCAGCAGCCGCAGCTGCTTCTGGCCGAGATCAACGAGATCGCACGACGGATTCCCGAAGGCGGCTCGCCCGAAAGTCCCGGTCACTTCAGCGATGTTGCCGGCCCCACCTGCAGATAGGTGTTGCTGTCGATGACCTCGCCGACGTGAAGGGCCGGTCTGCAGTGCCCGGGGTTCCCCGGGGAGATACGGCAGGCGGGGTCGGCCGCACCGGCTGTGCGGGCGATCTCCATCCGCTCCAGCAGCAGTCCGGTCTTCGGGTCGATCACCAGGCGCTCCGTCACATCGCCGGTCGGGAACGCGACCGCGGTCCCGGTACGGCCGACGCTGTCCTTCGCCGGGCCCTCCAACTGCACCCGGGGCAGCTGGGCCAGGACCCGGTAGAGCGCGGCACGCAGCGCCGGTTCGGCGGGCGACTCACCCAGCAGCAGGGCTATCTGTCCGAAGGCCCGGCCCGAGCCGTCCGCCGCCAGAAGTTTCCGCAGCGCGTCTGTGTCGGTGGGCAGCCGGTCGAGGCCCTCCCAGTCGACGGAGGACGGTCCGACGCCCCAGGTCGCGGTGAACTGCTTCCGGTGCTCCGAGCCATTGACGATGAAGTAGGCACCGGCACGGCCCAGCCACTCGGTGTAGGTCACGGGGGCGGCGCCCGCATGGGTCTGGGCGACCACCATTCTCCAGTACGGTGCCGCGGACGGCGGCTCGGCGCCCTGGACCTGGGCGACGCCGTCCAGGAAAACGGCGGCGTCGGCCGCATCCCCGATGCTCTGAGTGGCCCTGACCGGGGTGGGGACAGCGCTCGTCCTCCCGGCCTGCGGGCCATCGACCAGGACTGAGGCCAGAAGACCCGCGGTGATCGCCGCCGCTGCGGCCGCGGGCAGGACCAGACGCCGTTTGCCGCGTCGTGTCCTCGCGGCTGCGAGTCGGTCGACCGATGCCTGTGCCTGCGCCCCACGTACGGCGTCGGCGGCGGCGGCCTGCAGCGAGGCGAGCAGTTCCGGTCTCAGCGGCGCCACCTCTCCGGCTGCGGCAACCTCCGCCATTCCCGGAACGTTCATCAATTCCTGCCCGTTCATGCCAGCTCTCCCCTTGTGTTCCAGCCTTCAACGGCACCGCAGGCCGGGCCGGCTCCTCGAACAGCTCCCGCAGGCGACCACGGGCCCGGTACAGGCGTGAGCGCGCGGTACCCGCTGGTATGCCGACGACCTGCGCGGCCTCGGACGGGCTCAGCTGCTCCCAGATCACCAGAAGTAGCAACTCCCGCTCCATGTCCGGTAGTTCGGCGATGCCTCGGCGCAGCCTCGCACTCACGGCCCAGGCGTCCAGCCGCTGGTCCACGGCCTGCCAGGGATCGCTGACCACGTCCTCTCCCGTGCAGGCGACCCGCCCCCTGGCCACGGCCTGCCAGTGCGTGGCCACGACGTTCCTGGCGATGGCGAACAGCCACATCCGCGCAGTGCCCCGGCCCGCCTCGAAAGTCCCGCGGCGGGCGAACGCCCGCATCCAGACCTCGGCCAGCAGATCGTCCGCCGCAGCCGGTGCCCGACGTGCGAGATAGGCGTGCAGTTTGGCCGAGTGTCTGGTCACCAGCGGTTCGAATGCCTCGGGTTCATGCGCCGATCTGGACAACAGGTCGTCATCGGGCTCCACAGGCCCCCCTCTCTCCGTCGCTTGCGCGACCTCACCCTCTACTACCTGCGGGCGGCGAGGAGCGTTCGGGAGGAGGACGTCGAGAGCTGCGGCCGGAGGGGCGTCGGTCCGGCCGCTGTCAGAGCGTCAGGGCTTCGCCCTGTTTCGGGGTGAGGACCTTGTACGTCTCGGTGGAGGCGGCGTCGAGGAAGCGGGAGAGTTCCTCCGGCTCGGTGGTGTAGACGCCGTCGATGTGGAAGCCGTCGTAGTGGATGGGTAGTGCGACCTTGGCGCCCAGCAGGCGTGCGGCCACTGCCGCGTGTTCGGGGTCGAGGGCTCCGGGGTAGGGGCTCGGCGGTTGGCAGTGCGGGAAGCAGAGGGTCGGGCCGTTGATCGGGGTCAGTACCGCGTCGAAGGGGCCGTACCGGTGGGCGGCTCGCCACCAGTAGCCGTGGAACATGCTGTCGCCCAGGTGGATCACGCGCTTTCCGCCGGCCTCGACGGCCCAGGAGACCTGGGGGTCTCCGAGGGCGTCGACGGCGGGGACGGCTGCGATCGTGAAGGGTCCGATCCTGGTGGTCTCCCACAGCGCCATCGGCCGTCTGGGCAGGTTCCGTTCGGTGAGTTCGCCGTCGGCCTTGAGTAGCCAGAGGTTCTCGTGGGCGTCGTCGCCGAAGGAATGGGGGTGCAGCACCTGGCCGCCGGGGCGCAGGGCCCGGGCGAGTGCGCCGGCGTCGGTGTGGTCCCGGTGCAGATGGGTGCAGAGCCCGGCGAGCACGTCCCCTTCGGTGCTCGGTGGGGTGACCCTGGGCAGCGGAGCCGAGAGCGGGGTGCCCTCCAGGACTCCCTCGGGGCGGCCGAGCAGGTCGATGACCAGACTCTCGCCCTGTGCTTCGAGTTCCACTCCGGCCCAGCCCAGCCATCGGACCCGCATCGGGACCCCCTCCACTTTGGCGTACGCTCGTTCGGCAAAAATTAGCACACGGTCGTTCGGTAAGCTGCGGGCATGAGGAAATCCGTCGACGAGGCCCGCCGTACCCGCGACCGCATCGTCAGCACGGCCGTGATGCAGGCATCGAGCAGCGGGCTCTCGGGCCTGACCATCGGCTCGCTCGCCGAGGCGCTCGGCATGAGCAAGGCCGGAGTGGTGGGGCCGTTCGGCTCCCGGGCGGAGCTTCAACTCGCCGCGCTGACAAGGGCGGTGGAAATGTTCGTGGAGGCCGTGGTGACGCCGGGCCTCGGGGCCGATCCCGGCGCCGCCCGACTGAACGCCGTGATCGACAGGTGGTGCGACTACCTCGCCGACAGCCCGTTCCCCAACGGCTGCTTCGTCACGGCGGCCTCCTGCGAGCTGGACGGTCGGCCGGGTGAGCTGCGCAGCTACCTGCGCAGGACGGTGGTCCGCTGGCGGGCCTTCCTGCGCGAGCAGATCGTCGTCGCGCAGGCCGCGGGGGACATCGGCGCCGGGGTCGGCACCGGGGTCGACGCCGACGGCCTGGTGTCGGGGCTGATCGGCATCGCCATGGCCGCCAACCAGGAGATCCAGCTGCTGGACGACGACACGGCGGCGGAGCGCGCACGGGGTCTGATGCACGCCGTCGTCCGCCCGTAGCCGCCAGGCTGTCCCGTGCCGTGCCGCGCCGTGCCAGGCCGCGCCGCGCCGCGCAGCCGGGTGGGGTGGGGTTACCCCCACCCCAGACCCGGTGACGTGCCCCATGGTTGCGCCATGCCCGCTCCAGGAGGCTTGAGACACAAGGACGCACGCCCGTGTCGAGCATTCAGGAGAACTCCAGTGACCACGTCCGTATCGAGTCACCAGGCTGAGGGCAGCACAGCGCACTCGTCGTACGCTGCCCGTGCCCGGGGACTGACCAAGGCGTACGGCAGCGGCGAGACCCGGGTGGTCGCGCTCGACGCGGTGGACGTCGACATTCCCCGCGGGCAGTTCACCGCGATCATGGGTCCGTCGGGATCCGGCAAGTCCACGCTGATGCACTGCCTGGCCGGTCTCGACACCGCCTCCAGCGGCAAGATCTGGGTCGGCGGGACCGAGATCACCAGGCTCAGGGACAAGCGGCTGACCCGGCTGCGCCGGGACAACATCGGCTTCATCTTCCAGGCGTTCAACCTGCTGCCGACGCTGACCGCGCTGGAGAACATCACCCTGCCGATGGACATCGCCGGCCGCACCCCCGACCGGGTGTGGCTGGACCTGGTCGTGGAGACGGTGGGGCTGGCCGGACGGCTCAAGCACCGCCCGTCGCAGCTGTCCGGCGGCCAGCAGCAGCGGGTCGCCGTGGCCCGGGCGCTGGCCGCCCGCCCCGAGATCATCTTCGGGGACGAGCCGACCGGGAATCTGGACTCCCGGGCCGGCGCCGAGATCCTCGGCTTCCTGCGCCACTCGGTGGACCAACTCGGCCAGACCATCGTCATGGTGACCCATGACCCGGTGGCCGCCTCCTACGCCGACCGGGTCCTCTACCTCGCCGACGGCCGGATCGTCGACGAGATGCACACACCGACGGCCGACGCCGTGCTGGAGCGGATGAAGTCCTTCGACTCCCGGGGCAGGACGTCATGACCGTGCTGCGGACCTCCCTGCGCAACTTCCTCGCCCACAAGGGCCGGATGGCCCTCTCCGCGGTGGCCGTGCTGCTGTCGGTGGCCTTCGTCTGCGGGACGCTGGTGTTCACCGACACCATGAACGCGACCTTCGACAAGCTCTTCGCGACCACCTCGTCCGACGTCACGGTCAGCCCGCCGAAGGTCGACAACGCCCAGCAGACCGGGACCCCGGACACGCTCCCCGCCTCCCTGCAGGCCCAGTTGGCCAAGGTGTCCGGCGTGGCCCGGGTCGTGCCCGAGGTCAGCAGCCAGCAGGCCACCGTCGCCGACAGCCGCAACCAGGACATCGGCTCCAGCACCGGCGCGCCGACCATCGTCGGAAACTGGAACCCGACCCAGACCAAGGCCGTCGACATCACCTCCGGCCACACCCCGCAGGCCCCCGGCGACGCGGTACTGGACGCCGACACCGCGGCCAAGCACCACCTGGCCATCGGCGACACCCTGCGGGTGATCGCCGGACCCGGCGACACCAAGGTGACCATCACCGGCATCGCCACCTTCAGGACCACCAACCCGGGCGCGGCCGTCGTCTACCTCGACACCCCCACCGCCCAGCAGGTGCTGCTCGGCTCCCGCACCGCCTACACCGACTTCGCCCTGGACGCCGCCCCCGGCGTCAGCAACGACCGGCTCAAAGCGCAGGTCGTCGCCGCGCTCGGCGGGCACGGCTACCAGGTGCAGACCGCCGCCGAACTGACGGCCCAGAACCAGCAGGACATCGGCTCCTTCCTCAACCCCATGAAGTACGTGCTGCTGGGCTTCGCCGGCATCGCCGTACTGGTGGGCGTCTTCCTGATCGTCAACACCTTCTCCATGCTGGTCGCCCAGCGCACCCGGGAGATCGGGCTGATGCGGGCCATCGGTTCCAGCCGCCGGCAGGTCAACCGCTCGGTGCTGGTGGAGGCGGTGCTGCTCGGAGTCGTCGGCTCGCTGGCCGGGATCGGCGCGGGCATCGGCCTCGCCGTCGGCCTGATCAAGCTGATGGGCGCGCTGGGGATGCACCTGAACACCGCCGACCTGACCATCAAGGCGGCCACCCCGCTGATCGGTCTGACCGTCGGTGTGGTGGTGACCGTGGTGTCCGCCATGCTGCCCGCCCACCGGGCCGGCGCGATCTCGCCGATGGCCGCCATGCGCGACGCCGGCACTCCCGCCGACGCCCGCGCGGGACGGGTCCGCGCCGCCTTCGGTGTGCTGCTCACCGCCGCCGGCGGTACCGCGCTCGCGATGGCCGCGTCCTCCTCCACCACCTCGGCCGGCTCCGGGCTGCTCGCCGTCGGTGTGCTGCTGACGCTGGTCGGCTTCGTGGTCGTCGGCCCGCTGCTGGCCGGGCTGGTGGTGCGGATCCTGGGCGCGGTCACGCTGCGGATGTTCGGTCCGGTGGGCCGTCTCGCCGAGCGCAACGCGCTGCGCAATCCGCGCCGCACCGGTGCCACCGCCGCCGCGCTGATGGTGGGTCTGGCGCTGGTCGCCAGCCTGTCGGTGGTCGGCAACTCCATGGTCGCCTCGGCGACCAACCAGATGGACAAGTCCGTCGGCGCCGACTTCATCATCCAGTCGGGCAACGGCAACCCGATCAGCCCGGCCGCTGCCCAGGCGATCCACGCGGCCGGACACCTGGCCCATGTCACCGACCGCACCGACGTCGCGGCCACGGTCGTCGCCCCCGACGGCAGCAGGGACAAGACGCAGATCGCCGCGGCCACCCCGTCCTACACCGACGACCTGCAGGCCAAGACTGTGCAGGGACGGCTGATCGACGCCTACGCCGCCGGCGCCATGTCGGTGCCCGAGGGCTGGGCCAAGACCCACAAGGTCGTCCTCGGCGACCGGCTCAAGGTCGCCTTCACCAGCGGCAGCACGGCGCAGCTCACGGTCAGGGCGATCACCTCCGACGACACCGTCTTCGACAAGGGCGCGATGTACATGAACATCGCCGACGCGAAGAAGTACCTCCCGGCCGCCGAGTTCCCGCTGAACGACATGATGTTCGCCGCCGCGGCCCCCGGCCAGCAGAGCCAGGCGGCAGCGGCGCTGAAGGCGGCCACCGCCGACTACCCGCAGGTCAAGGTCCGCGACCAGGCCGACTACAAGGCCATGATCAAGCAGCAGTTGGACCAGCTGCTGAACATGATCTACGCCCTGCTGGCGCTCGCCATCGTGGTCGCCGTCCTCGGCGTGGTGAACACCCTCGCCCTGTCGGTCGTCGAACGCACCCGGGAGATCGGGCTGATGCGCGCCATCGGGCTCTCCCGGCGCCAGCTGCGCCGGATGGTCCGGCTGGAGTCGGTGGTCATCGCCCTGTTCGGCGCGGTGCTGGGGGTCGCCCTGGGCATGGGCTGGGGCATCGCGGCGCAGAAGCTGCTGGCCCTGGCCGGGCTGGGGGTGCTCAGCATCCCGTGGACCACCATCGGCATCGTCTTCCTCGGCTCAGCTGTGGTGGGCCTGCTGGCCGCGCTCTTCCCGGCCTTCCGGGCCGGGCGGATGAACGTGCTGAAGGCCATCGCGACGGACTAGCGGCAACGCGAGGACCAGCGGCAACGCGACGGGAGCACGGCTCCGGCACGGCGCGGACGGTCACCCCACGGGACCGTCCGCGCCGTGCTCCGTCCGTGAGAGCAGCCTGGTGTAGCGGCGGCGGGCGATCCGCCAGCCGTCGTCGGTGCGCACCAGGTCGTCGTCGCAGTAGCCGACGGTCTGCACGGCGGCCCGGGCGTCGGCGGTCATGACGACGGCGTCGAGGTAGCAGCGGGCGGTGGCGGTGGTCCCGTCGTCGCCGGACCGGGTGACGGTCTGGTTGGTGACCCGGTGCAGCGAGGGGCCGGCCCGTCGGTGCGCCCGGTCCATCCAGGCGGTGAAGGAGTCGGCGTCGCTCCAGGTGCCGATGTCGCCGTAGTCGGCCCGGCAGTCGTCGGTGAAGCAGCTGCGGAACAGCTCCCAGTCGCGCCGGTCGACGCCGGTGGCGTAGCGCACCAGCAGCTCGGCCACGTCCTGGCGCAGCTCCCGGTCGGTGGAGTGGACGGTCATCGGGCGGCCTCCCGCTGGGAACCCTCGGCCATCACCCCACCGCTGCTGTGCCGCAGCATCGCCCTGACCGCGTCGCTGCGGGTGAGCGCCCCCAACTGCCGGGCGCTGTCCCGAAGACGGCTGCCGGCGAACCAGGTCGGGCCGTTGGACAGGTTGGCGATCGCCTCGGCCACCACCTCCTCCGGGGTCATCGCGCCGGGGATCGGGACAGGGGGCAGGGCGGCGTCGTCCGGGGCGCCGAGGCTGCCCCGGGCGGCCAGCAGCCGACGCAGCGCGGGGGTGTCGGTGGCCCCCAGCACCAGGGCCAGGACGTCCACGCCGTCGCCGTGCAGCTCCGCCCAGAGCGCCTCGGCCATCACGGTGTCAAAGGCCTTGGAGGCGCCGTAGGCCACCATGTTGGCGGAGCCGTAGAGCCCGGCCGCCGAGGAGACCAGCACGACGGCGCCGCTGCCCCGGGCCTGCATCGGCGCGGCGAAGTGGTGGCAGACCTGCAGCGGCACCAGGCAGTTGCGCTGCACCATGGCCAGCGCGGTGTCCACCGGGCCGGCCAGGAAGGGCCGGAAGTCGGGGTCGGCGCCGGCGCAGTACATCACCGTGCCGATGTCGAGCCCGGCGGTGGCCGCCACGATCGTCTCCATCGCCCCGTCACGGGAGAGGTCGACGGCGACGGTCCGGGTCTGCACGCCGGTGTCCGCGCGGATGGCCGCGGCGGTCTCGTCGAGCACGGCCTGGCGCCGGGCCAGCAGCACCACATGGACGCCGCGTTCGGCCATCGCCCGGGCATAGGCGGCACCGACCCCCTCCGAGGCGCCGGCCACCAGCGCCCACGGGCCGTAGCGCTCGGCGAAGGCGGTGTCCGGCGCGCGATCACGATCCGTCATGTGTTCCTCAGACATGGGGTCCTCCTCGGTCAGCGGCGAACGCCGGCAGCACCTCGCGTTCGAACAGCCGCAGGCTCGACCAGGCCGACTCGATCGGCATCCCCCCGCACAGCGGGTGGAACTGCACGAACGGGGACCCCGACGCCTGCTGCTCCGTCACGAACTGTTCCGGCGTCAGCACCCGGTACCGGCCGGTGGCCCGCAGCGCCTCGGCGTCGGCGACGGTGCGGTAGGGGCCGGCGACGCCGTCCTGGGCCTGCCAGGCGCCGTAGGCGTTGGTCTCGTGCAGGAAGAATCGCGCCATCTGCTCCCAGCCCTTCTCCGGGTCCTCGGCGAGCGCCACCACGCGGTTCTCGCCGACCGGACTGGGGCCGGGGTCGGGCCGGCCGAGCCGTTGGACCTCGTCCCGGTAGAACTCCCACACCTCCGGCACCGAGGGGACGAACCCGTCCGCGATGCGGGCGGCCCGCCGAGCAGCCGGCTCGCTGCTGCCGCCCAGCAGGACGCCCGGTCCACCCGGCCGGTACGGCGCCGGCGTCAGTCGCACTGTGCGGCCCCGGTAGTCGAACGGCTCGCCGGTGAAGGCCGCCTTCAGGGTGCGCACCGCCTCGGTGACGCGTGCGGCCCGCTCGCCCATCGGGACGTCGAACAGGGCGAACTCCTCGCGTACGTAACCGCCGGCGGCGATCAGGTCGACCCGCCCCCGGCTGAGGTTGTCCAGCACGATCAGGTCCTCGGCCAGCCGCAGCGGGTCGTGGAACGGAACGATCAGCGCGGCGATGAGGAAGCGGACGTCGGTGGTGCGGGCGGCCATCGCCGCCAGCATCGGGATCGGGCTGGGCAGGTACCCGTCCGGCGAGCCGTGGTGCTCGGAGACCGTGATCCTGGTGCAGCCGAGGTGGTCGGCCCAGGCGGCCATGTCGACGGCGGCCGCATAGCGGTCGGCCATGGTGGTGCCGGACAGGTCGGGGTTGCGGAAGTCGAAGCGCAGCGCGAACTTCATGCAGCGATGCTAGCCAGTCTGGTTCTCGAAATCGAGAGGAAGGTTCTCATCGGTTCCGGCCGCGCCGCGGACCCCCGTCCCCAGCCGCTTCCGGGTGTTGCCGCTCCGTCAACACCCGGTGACGGCAGGATTTCGAAAGCCTTTCGGATGCGCGCCGGTGACATGTCGGCGTCGCGCGCCAATACTGTCCCCAACCGGTTCTTCGCCGCAATGAGCGCAATTCGCGCGGCCTTCCACCCGATGGTGGCGGCGAGGGGCCGGAATGATTTCCCCCACCCAGCCGCGGAGTGGTTCTTCCCTGCTCCGACGGCTGCCAGGCGTACGTCCAGAGGAACCGCAATGGTACAGAATTTGATACGGAAGGCGGTCGCAGCGGCGACCGCCTTCTGCATCGGCGTGGTATTCGCCATCGCCTCGGCGACGAGTGCGTCGGCCTATCAGCCGGTCTCGTCCAACCTGTATGTGGCGACCAATTCCGCTGCCTGCAACAAGAGTCCCTGTGTGCTCTACCCGAAGTCGGCGCAGCTGCCGGACGGCCGACTGGTTTCGGCGTTCGAGGACAGCGAGACCGCCCCGGTGGGGCAGACGATCCCCATCAACGCGAGCGACGACGACGGCACCACCTGGACCAAGCTGTCCGACGTCAAGGCTCCCGCCTACCTCTCCAGCGACTCCAAGTACGCGGCCTACACCAGCAACTGGACCAACCCGTATCTCTATGTGCTGCCGCAGGCGGTCGGCTCGCTGAGCGCCGGCACGCTGATGCTGGCCAGCATCGTCTCGGGTGACGACCAGTACTACGAGGAGCAGAAGGCCGCCAACTCCGCCTGGACCCCGTCCGGCGACGGCGACCGGCAGAACGTCGCACTCGCGCTGTACGACAGCACCGACAACGGCGTGACCTGGAACATCGTCAACATCATCGCTGCCGGCGGCTGGCAGGGCGGCAGCGCCGGTGACCTCGGCCGGGTCTCCACCGCCAACACCTACGCCCAGGCCGACGCGGTCTGGGAGCCCTACCTGATGGCCCACAACGGCCAGTTGATCGCCTACTACTCCGACGAGGACGACTACACCGGCTACAACGCCACCACCGGGGCGCTGACGATCGACCCGGACAACGCCACCGCCACCGACTCGGGCGGCCAGGTGCTGATGCACCGGACCTGGGACGGCGTCAGCGCCGACGCCTGGAGCTCGCCGGTGGTCGACGTACCGGGCAGCACCGTGACCATGAGCAGCACCAAGACCGAGATCGGCGGCGGCCGTCCGGGCATGGAGACGATCGTCCCCACCACCGACGGCAAGTGGCTGCTCACCTACGAGTACTGGGGCGGCGGCACCAACGTCCGCTACCGGATCTCCAGTGACCCGCTGAAGTTCTTCTCGGCCACCGACGCCGCGATCACCGCGCTGCCGGTGCCCTCGGGCGGCAACACCCTGGCCACCGGCGGCAGTCCGGTGCTGGAGGCGATGCCGGACGGACGGATCGTCTACAACGCGGCCGGCAGCGGCGACGTCTGGGTGAACGAGTCCGGGGCGAGCACCGGGACCTGGAAGGAGTACAAGACGCCGATGGCGGCCGGCTACAGCCGCGACCTCCAGTACGTCCAGGGGACCGGACGGATCCTCATCCTCCAGGCCGCCTGGAGCGGCGGCAGCGTCGGACCGGTGCACTACGCCGAGGTGGACCTCGGCCACTCCGACGGCACCTACGACACCCTGGTGAACCGGCTGACCGGGCAGGTTCTCAGCCCCACCGCCGGGAAGACCCAGGACGCCAGCCTCACCGGGAACGTCGCCGACCTGATCACGCGGGCCGCGGACTCCACCGACGCCTCGCAGCGCTGGCACCTGACCGCCAAGGGCAGCAGCGTCACCCTGCTCAACAAGGCGGGCGGCCGCGCCGTCGCGATCTGGACCGGCACCGCGACGGCCGGGCAGCAGTTGGCCCAGTGGGTCGACGACGGGGCCACCGACAAGCAGTGGAACATGGTGGCCCAGAGCGACGGGTACTACAAGATCCAGTCGGTGCTCAACACCTCCATGTATATGACGGGCGCGACCGCGGGCGGCGCGGTCACCCTGGGCACGCTGATCGACACCTCCAGCAGCGCGGCCGCGGGCTACTCGCAGGAGTGGCAGGTGGTCGCGGACGCCACGACGACCGGGGTGGCCGACACCCTGGTCGGCAGTGCCTCCGGCCGCTGCCTCGACGTGCCGAACGGTGCGCTGGGCGTGCAGGTGCAGATCTACGACTGCTCCGGCAACGCCAACCAGGAGATCACCCCGACCGCCGCCGGCGAGCTCCGGGTCTCCGGCTCGTGCCTGGCCGCCAACGGTGACGGCACCACCGCGGGCACCAAGGTCATCCTCTGGACCTGCAACGGCAAGACCAGCCAGCAGTGGTCGACCACGCTGAACGGATCCATCGTCAACCGCTCCAACGGGCTGGCGATCGATGTCACCGGTGCGGCGACGGCCAACGGCTCGCCGGTGGAGCTGTGGACGCCGCTCGGCAGCACCAACCAGATCTGGAGCCGTGGGTAGTCGGTAGAAGAGCACAGCACGAAGAAGCCCCAGGTCGGATATCCGACCTGGGGCTTCTTCGCGGGACATCGGTCCTGATCGGGCGTCAGTCCTGATCCACCGTCACCGGGGCGCTCATGGCCCGGGTGTGGTCGACGATCCGGGTCTCGCCCTCCAGGGTGACCAGCAGGCTTGTGCCGGGGTCGGCGGCCGACTGCCCGAGGCGCAGCAGGATCCGGCCGGGCTCGACCCGGCGCCGCAGGTCCTGGCCGGTGAAGCTGGTCAGGTCGGCGTGGACCTCGAACTGCACGGTCCGGCTCCGGCCCGGCTCCAGGTCGACCCGGGTGAACCCGATCAGCTGCCGGACCGGGCGGGTCACCGTGGCGACCAGGTCGGTGAGGTAGAGCTGCGGCACCGCGGTGCCGGCCCGGTCGCCGGTGTTGGTCACCGTGGCGCTGACCGTCACCGAGCCGTCGACGGCCATCGTGCTCCCGGAGGCCCGGACGTCGGCGATGGCGAAGCCGGTGTAGGACAGCCCGTGCCCGAAGGGGAAGGCCGGGGTCGGGTCGATGTTGCTCACGCCGTCGCTCTTCAGCGCCAGCGCGGCGGCCAGGTAGGTGCCGGGCTGCCCGGCCCGATCGCCGGGGATCTGCACCGGCAGGTGCCCGGACGGGTTGACCCGTCCGGAGAGCACGCCGGCGATCGCCGCGGCGCCCTCCTGACCCGGGAAGAAGGCCTGCACGGTGGCGCCCGCCGCGGCGGCGTGGCGGCCGACCGCGTACGGGCGGCCGGAGACCACCACCAGGACGGTCCGGTCGGCGCCGGCGGCCAGCACGGCCTGCACCAACTCGTCCTGCACACCCGGCAGTTGCAGCGTGGAGACGTCGCAGCCCTCGCCCGAGGTCCCGTGGCCGAACAGGCCCGAGCGGTCGCCCACGACCAGCAGGGTCAGGTCCGCGGCCGTCGCCGCGGCCACCGCGGCCTCGATGCCGCTGCGGTCGTCGCCGGTGATCCCGCAGCCGGCCACATGCTCCACCGTCGCCTGCGGGAACTCGCCCCGGACCGCGTCCAGCACGGTCGGCGCCTCGACGCCGAGGGGGAGCTCGGGGTGGTGCGGCAGCACGTGGTTGGGGAAGGAGTAGCAGCCGAACAGGCACTGGGCGTCGTCGGCGGCGGGCCCGACCACCGCGATGGACCGCGGGCCGGCCGGGGCGTCGGCCTGGGCGTCAGCGGGGGAGCCGCCCAGCGGCAGCAGGCCCGAGTCGTTGGCGAGCAGCACCACGGACTCCTCCGCCATCCGGCGGGCGATGTCCCGGTTGCCCGGCGAGTCGAAGTCCGCGGGCGCGGTGTACTGCCCTGGGTGCCAGTCGGGGTCGAGCAGGCCCAGCTCGGCCTTCTGGGTCAGCACCCGCAGCACGGCCCGGTCCAGGAGCTCGACCGGGACGCGGCCGTCCTCCACCATCGCCCGCAGCGGGTCGCCGTAGCCGGAGGTGTGCGGCAGCTCCACGTCCAGGCCCGCCGCCAGCGCGAGGTGCGCCGCGTCGGGTATGCCGTCGGCCATGTGGTGCATCGAGGCGAGGAAGGCGATCGACCAGTAGTCGGACACCACCGTCCCGGTGAAGCCCCAGGTGTCCCGGAGCAGACCGGTGAGCAGCCGCTCGTTGGCGGCGCAGGGGACGCCGTCGACGTCGTTGTAGGCGTTCATCACCGAGCCGACCCGGCCGTGCACCACCGACTTCTCGAAGGGCGGCAGGATGACGTCGGCGAACTCCCGCGGGCCGAGGGCGGCCGGCGCGTGGTTGCGGGCGGCCCTGGAGGTGGAGTAGCCGGCGAAGTGCTTCAGCGTGGCGACCACCCCGGCCGACTGCAGCCCCTGGACGTAGGCCAGGCCCAGCTCGGAGACCAGGTAGGGGTCCTCGCCGAGGGTCTCCTCGACCCGTCCCCAGCGGTAGTCGCGCACCACGTCCAGGACCGGGGACAGGCCCTGGTGGATGCCGACGGCGGCCATGTCCGAGCCGATGGCCGCGGCCATCGCCCGGACCAGCTCGGGGTTCCAGGTGGCGGCCCAGGCCAGCGCGGTCGGGTAGACGGTGGCCTGCCAGGTGGTGAACCCGGTCAGGCACTCCTCGTGGGCGACGGCCGGGATGCCGAACCGGTTGGCGGCCACCACCTGGGCCTGCAGCCCGGCCAGGCGCTCGCGGCCGGCCTCGGGGCTGACCGGCCCGGTGCCGAAGACCCGGGTCAGCTGCCCGAGGCCGTCGACGACGGCCTCCTCGAAGGACTCGGCGTCCCGGAAGGTCTCCTGCATCGGGGCGACGTCGCCGCCGTCGTCGTGCCCCGGCCAGGAGCTGCCGAGCTGGCGGGCCTTCTCGGAGATGGTCATGGAGTCGAGCAGGGCCTTGGCGCGGACGGGTGCCGGAAGGGCGGGGTCGTTCCAGGGCCCGGTCGTGGGGCGCTCATCGCTGATCGTCAAGACAGGTCCGTTTCTGCGCATGCCAAAGGCGGCCCGCGCGGGCAAGAAGGGGAGAGCGAGCAGGGTGCGGGGCAGGCAAGGGCGTTGCGCGCTGAGGGCCGGGGGGACTCCCCGGCCCCTCATCACTTGCCGCCGGCTCCCATGAGTCCCGCCACCAGGGCCCTGCGGGCGAAGAGGTAGACGAGGAGGATCGGGATCGCGGACATCAGCACCGCGGCCAGCAGGGCCGGGATGTCGGCTCCGTACGAGGAGACGAAGTTGTACAGGCCGAGGGTGACCAGCTTGTTGGAGTTGGACTGCGTCATGATCAGCGGGAACAGGAAGCCGTTCCACGCCTGCAGCGCCGCGAACACCGAGGCGCTGGCGATGCTGGACCGCGACAGCGGGACCACCAGGTCCCACAGGATCCGGGCGGGCCGGGCGCCGTCCAGCGCCATGGCCTCGTAGAGCGAGACCGAGATCTCCCGCATGCCGCCGCTGATCACCAGCACGCTCACCGGCAGCGAGAAGGCCGCGGTGGGCAGGATGACGCCCCACAGGGTGTCGTAGAAGCCGAGCCGGTTGATGATCAGGAACAGCGGGATGATCACGGCCTGGGCCGGGATCGCCAGGCCCAGCAGGAACAGCCGGAACACGCCCCGGGTGAGCCAGCTGCGCCCGCGCACCACGGCGTAGCTGATCGGCACGGCGAGCAGCAGCACGATGGCGACGGTGGCGGCCGCGACCAGGATGGTGTTCCACAGGTAGCCCAGGAATCCGCTGTCCACCACGGTGGCGAAGTTGTGGAAGGTGATCCCGGAGGGGAGCGACAGCGGCCCCCGGTCGCTGTACTGGGACTGCGACTCCAACGAGCTGTTGACCAGCGCGTAGAGCGGGGTGCCGATGATCAGCAGCCAGGCGAACGCGGCGATGCCGGCCAGGTAGTTCGGGCGGCTTCTCACATTCCCTCCAGGGTGCTGGTCATCTTGTCGTAGCCGCTGAGCTTCACCATCACGAAGGAGGCGCCGGTGGCGAGCAGCAGCAGGAAGCTGGCGATCACGCTGGCGTATCCGTAGTCGTAGGTCTGGAACCCGGTCTGGTACATCGCGAAGGGCAGGATCGAGGTGTCGGTACCGGGCCCTCCGTCGGTGAGCAGCAGCACGATGTCAAACGCCGTGAGGCCGCCGACCACCATGAAGATGGTCGAGGTCACGATGGTGTTGCGGAGCTGCGGAAGGGTGATGGCGAAGAACTGCCGCACCCTTCCGGCCCCGTCGATCGCCGCTGCCTGGTACAGGGTCTCCGGGACGGTGCGGGCGGCGCCCTGGTAGAGCAGGGTGTGGAAGGGGATGAACTGCCAGCTGGTCACCAGGACCAGGCAGGCGACCGCGCCGCTCTGGCTGCCTAGCAGGTTGGTGTCCCCGATGAGGCCGGACAGCTTGGCCGGGATGCCGAAGTTGGGGTCCAGCAGCTGCCGCCACATCACCGCGGTGGCCGCGGTGGAGAACAGCAGCGGCAGGAAGAAGATCGCCGACAGCACCGCGCGGTTGCGCTGCTTGCCGGCCGACCAGACCCCCAACAGGATGCTGATCGGCGCCTGCACCACGATGTTGCCCACCAGCAGCACCGCCGTGACGACGGTGTCCTGCCACATCTGGCCGTCGCCCAGGAACCGGGACCAGTTCTGCAGTCCGGTGAACTGCGGATCGCTGAGCCCGTCCCAGCTGGTGAGGGAGAGGTAGAGCACTCCCACCATCGGCACCAGTGCGAAGAGGCAGAAGAAGACCAGCCCGGGAACCGCCCAGGCCGCGCCCGGCCGCGCCAGATCGGCAGCGGCCGAGCGCACCTCACCGCTCCGATGTCGCCGGGAACTCGTACGCCGGGAACTCGTAACGGAGACCACGTGCCTTGCCTTTCTAGTGCTTGATCGCCAGCACGCCGCTGACGAACTGCTCAGGGGTGTCCTGGCCGTTGAACAGCTTCTGGATCACGGTGAGCAGCGGCGTGCCCAGGGTCAGGCCGAGGGCCTGGTCCCAGGACTGGGTGAACGAGGGGGCGTTCGCCACCAGGTTGTACTGGAACATGGCGTAGGTCGGGTCCGGCGCCTTGGCCAGCGCGGCCTTGGCGTTGGTGGTGACCGGGACCTCGCCCTTGGCGACCAGGCCCGCGACGTAGCTGTCGCTGTAGGTGGTCTTGAGGAACGCCTCGGCGGTCTGGCTGGGGGCGGAGGTGGTGACCGAGAGGTAGTTGGTCGGGTTGCCGACCACATCGGCCGGGTTGCCCTTGCCGCCCTCGACGGACGGGAACGGCACGTAGCCCAGCCCGGACTTGGCGAAGGTCGCGTCGGCGGCCTGCTGGGTGGCGTACTCCCAGGACCCCATCAGGACCATGGCGGCCTTGCCCTTGTCCAGCAGGGTCGAGGTGCCGCCGGCGCCGTAGCTGACCGAGGCGAAGTTGCTGCCGAAGGCGCCGCTGTCCACCAGCTGCTTGACCATCTGCGCGGTCTTGAGGATCGCGGGGTCGCTCCACAGGTTCCAGTCGCCGGCCGCGATCTTGCTGAAGAGGTCGGGTCCGGCGAGGCGGTCGACCAGGTACTCGATCCACATCAGCTCGGTCCACGAGTCGGTGGCGGTGCCCGCGACGGCGAACGGGGTGATGCCCTTGGCCTTGAACACCGGGACCAGGCTGACCAGGTCGGTCCAGGTCTTGGGGGGCGTCACGCCGGCGTCGGTGAAGACCTTCTTGTTGTAGAAGAGGAAGACCGGCTGGGTGCCGCGGCTCGGGACCCCGACCAGCTTGCCGTCGACCGTTCCGGCCTGCAGCGCGGACGGGAGGAAGTGGGAGATGAGGTCCGAGTCGAGGGTGACCAGCTTCCCGGCCTTGACGTAGTCGCTGAGGCTGCCGCCGCCCCAGTTGAAGAAGATCCCGGGCATCGCCGAGGAGCCCATCGCGGTACGGAGCTTGTCCTTGTACCCGTCGGTGGCGATGACGTTCATGCTGACCTTGCCGGGCCCGGTGGTGTTGTAGGCGTCGACGGCGGACTGGCTCACCGAGTTGGTCGGGTCCTGGAGCATCCAGAGCGAGGCGCTGCCGGTGGAGGACTTGGCCGTGCTGGAGGACGATCCGCAGCCCGCCGCCGTGACCACGAGCGCAGCGCTGACCGCCAGGGTGATGCAGGCCCGCTTTCTGGATGCGGTGATGTTCTTCATTGAACGCCTTCTTTCGACTCCGAGAGGTGCCCCGCCGGGGTTCGCTGTCACCCGGTGGGCGGTGGGACGACCTGGTGCGCGCTCAGTGGGGGAGCGGCGGGTTGTCACGTTAGGCGCCGAGATTCGGGGGCGGCAATAAAGTGGACGCTCTTGGTTTCGAAAGACTTTCGGCGGTCGGGCCGGTGGGTGGCGGCCATGCACGCACTCCGCATGCGGTCTTTACGGCGGATCGGGGTCGCCGGGCGGTGCGAATCGAAAGACTTTCGGAAGGGTTCCGTTACTTCCGGGCGAGGTGGCGGGGGGTCGCGGTGGACGTCCGCAGCACCAGTTCGGTGGCCAGCTCGACCCGCAGCGAGGCCGGTGGACGGCCCTCGGCCAGCTGCAGCAGCACCCGGGTGGCCTCGTGCCCCAGCTCCTCGAAGGGCTGCCGCACCGCGCTCAGCGGGGGGCAGGCCATGGCGGCCACCAGGGTGTCGTCGAAGGACATCACCGCCAGGTCCCTGGGGACGCTCAGGCCGTACTGCCGGGCCGCCTCCAGCACGCCCAGGGCCTGCGCGTCACTGGCCGCGAAGAAGGCCGTGGGCGGCTCCGTGGAGGCCATCACCTGCAGGCTGGCGACCAGCGCCTCGTCGAAGTCGAAGTCGGTCGAGCGGACGATGGCGGGGTCGTAGGCGATCCCGGCCTCCTCCAGGGCGGCCCGGTAGCCGTGCAGCCGCGCCGCCCCGGCCAGCGAGTGCGAGCGGCCCGCGACCATGCCGATCCGGGTGTGCCCGAGCCCCAGCAGATGCTGCACCGCGTCCCTGGCCCCGCTCCAGTTGGTCACCCCGATGCTGGGGATGTCCAGGGTGGGGGAGCTGAGCGGGTCGATCAGCACCACCGGGAGCTGCTGCTCGACGATGCGGCGCTGGTCCTCCTCGGTCAGCATGGAGATGACGATGATCATGCCCTTGGCACGGAGCGCCAGGCACTCCTCCAGCCACTGCGAGATCGACCGCCGGCTGGTCGTCCCGGTGATCACGTCCACGCCGAGCGCCCCCGCGGCGTCGACTATCCCGCGCACGACCTCCAGCGTGAACGGTCCGGACAGGTCCCGGAAGACCGCGACGATCTGGCGCGGCGCCGAGGCGTCCTGCTCCCAGACCCGGACGTAGCCGTACCGCGCCAGCAGCTCCTCGACCCGGGCCCGGGTGCTCGCGGCGACGTCGCGGCGCCGGTGCACCACCTTGGACACGGTGCTGAGCGACACCTCCGCCTCGGCGGCGATGGTCGTCAGCAGACCGTACTGCGCATCCACGTGCGCCCTGTCCTGAGCTGTCATGCGACGCCGTCCCACTCGTCGGCACTGCTGCGCCTTGTTCTGCGTTCCGCGCGGGAACCTCGCCGCAAGCTAACCGGACCGGGGGTCCGGGGCAAGCCTCGGAGCAGCTCAGCGGCGCAGTCGGTGCTGGAGCGGCCGGTCGTGCAGGCCCCAGTCGTGAACGGCCCGCCCGGCGGCCGGTGCGAGGATCCAGCACAGGTAGGCGTACTGGCCGGCGGCGAACGAGACCGGGATCGACACCAGGAAGGCGACCGCCATCACGGTGATCCGCTGGACCGTCCGGGGGAACAGCTCCGGCGGGGTGCCCTGGCGGAGCAGGCCGTCGCGCCGGACCTCCCGGAGCATCAGCACGAACAGCACGCAGCCGGCGCACTGCACGGCGGCGTAGAAGGAGAACCGGGCCTGGAACGCCCCGTCGCTGCTGAGCAGCCTGGTCGCGAACGGGGTGATCACCAGTATCAGCAGCCAGTACAGGGTCAGGTTGGTCAGCCGCCGGTTCAACCCGGTGACGTAGCGGAACAGGGTGTGGTGCGAGCGCCAGTGCGAGCCGATCACCAGGAAGCTGATGACGAACGCCAGGTACCCCTCCCGGTCCTTGAAGGCCGCGTGCAGCAGCGCGGAGTTGGTGCTGCCCTCAGGGAGCGGTAGCTCCAGCGCCAGCAGGGTGAGCGCGATGGCGATCACCGCGTCGCTGAAGAAGGTCAGCCGTTCGGCGGCGACCGCCCTCGCCTCCAGTGCGTCGTCGGGCGGTTCGCGGTCCACGGCTTCGGTCATGGCAGCAGAGAATGCCACATTCCAGGGCGCCTCAGGTGTCGCCGCGGTGCAGGCTGAACCGGGTGACGGTGACCAGGAAGCGCAGGAACAGCGCGACATAGGCCAGGTCGACCATGATCTGCAGGCTGACCAGGATACGGGCCAGGTCGCTCCTCGGCACGATGTCGCCGTAGCCCACGGTGCCCAGGGTGACGACGGCGAAGTACAGGCCCGCGGTTCGGTTCAGCCGCTCGCTGAAGTCTGCGGGGCTGGCGTTGGACAGCGACACGTAGGCGGTGGCGAACACCACCACGAACAGCGGCAGCGACACGGCCATGGCCTCGACCGCGCGCAGCTGCGGCAGTTGGGCGGTGAGGATCCGGTGCAGCTCCAGCCCCATCACCACGACGAAGACCAGCGCCCCCAGCACCAGCCGGACCACGGCGCCGGTGTCCCCGGGCGCTCCGTCGAGCGGGAGGAGGTAGTAGACCAGCACCACCACCGCGGTGGTGAGCAGGCAGCGGATGGTGCTGGCCGCCATCGCCCGCCGCCGCTCCCGGCGGCCGAGGTCGCCCAGCCGACGCGGGGACACCGGCGCGACGCCCATCACGGCTCCTTCCAGCTGGTCAAGGCCAGGCTAGGGGTGGAGCCGCCGGGCGGCGCGGCGAAAGCCGATTTGCCAGGGTCCGTCCTGAGATGCGGCTTGATGATCCGTACCTGATGATCGTCCTGTATCGCCCTGTTCGCCCCGGGCAGGGTCGAAGGAGGGAACGATGGACAGGCGACCGATCATCTGCGAGTTCTTGGGCACCGCGCTGCTGGTACTGATGGGCGTCGGAGCCGCCGTCCTTGCCGGCGCGTGGATCGGGAATCTCGGTGTGGCGCTGGCGTTCGGGTTCGCCCTGCTGGCGCTGGCCTACTCGCTCGGCCCCATCTCCGGCTGCCATGTGAACCCGGCGGTCACCCTGGGCTTCCTGCTGGCCAAGCGGATCGACGTGCGCACCGCGGTCTCCTACTGGGTGGCCCAGTTCCTCGGCGGGATCGCCGGTGCCGCGCTGGTGTTCTGGCTGGCCAAGAACGTCCCCGGGCTGCGGACCCACGGCAAGATGGGCAGCAATGGCTGGGGCGCGCGCTCCGAGGTGCACATCGACATGGGCGGCGCGTTCCTGGCGGAGGTGCTGCTGACCTTCCTGCTGGTGTTCGTGGTCCTCTCGGCCACCCACAAGCTGGCGCTGACCGGCTTCGCCGGGCTGCCGATCGGCTTCTCACTGGCCGTGATCCACCTCATCGGCATCCCGCTGACCGGCACCTCGGTCAATCCGGCCCGCAGCCTGGGCCCGGCGATCTTCGCCGGCGGCGCGGCCCTGTCGCAGCTGTGGCTGTTCATCGTGGCCCCGCTGGTGGGCGGTGCCATCGCGGCGGGCGCGCACATGCTGACCCACCCGCCCGCGCCCAACGCCGTTGCGGCGGAGCAGGCGTAGCCGGACCGGATTGGCTGAAAGCAGGCTCAGAGCGGCCGGGTGACAGGACCCGTGGAAACGTCAGATCAGTAGTCTGTTCGATCAGTTGACCACTGATCGAGGAGCATGACGTGACAACTGCCCAGCAGGCACCGGACATCCT
The DNA here is from genome assembly GCF_042510965.1 of Streptacidiphilus jeojiensis. NCBI lineage: Bacteria > Bacillati > Actinomycetota > Actinomycetes > Kitasatosporales > Streptomycetaceae > Streptacidiphilus > Streptacidiphilus jeojiensis. The sequence goes on along the minus strand of NZ_JBEUKS010000014.1, from coordinate 61,539 downwards.
GTCCCCGGCCTTCGCCGCCGACCCGTACGCGTCCTACCGCGTCATGCGCGAGCAGTACCCGCTGATCTGGCACGAGGGCATGCAGAGCTACATCGTCTCCCGGTACGCGGACGTCGAGAAGGCCTTCAAGGACCCGGTGTTCACCAGCGACAACTACGACTGGCAGCTGGAGCCGGTGCACGGCAGGACCATCCTGCAGATGGGCGGGCGGGAGCACTCGGTGCGCCGGGCGCTGGTGGCCCCGGCCTTCCGCGGCAAGGAGCTGCAGGAGAAGTTCCTGCCGGTGATCGAGCGCAACGCCAGGGAGCTGATCGAGGCCTTCGCGGCCGACGGCAGCGCCGACCTGGTGGCCCAGTTCGCGACCTGGTTCCCGATCAACGTGATCGTCGACATGCTCGGCCTGCCGCGCGAGGACCACGCCCGCTTCCACGGCTGGTACACCTCGATCATCGGCTTCCTCGGCAACCTCACCCAGGACCCCGAGGTCACCGCCGCGGGGCTGCGCACCCGCGAGGAACTCGCCGCCTACATGATTCCCGTCATCCAGGAGCGCCGTGCGAACCCGGGCGACGACCTGCTCTCCGCCCTGTGCACGGCGGAGATCGACGGCACCACCATGAGCGACGAGGACATCAAGGCCTTCGTCAGCCTGCTGCTGGCGGCCGGCGGCGAGACCACGGACAAGGCGATAGCCGGGGTCTTCCGCAACCTGCTGGCCAACCCGGACCAGCTGGCCGCAGTGCGGGCCGACCGGGAGCTGGTCCCGGCCGCCTTCGCGGAGACCCTGCGGTTCACCCCGCCGGTGCACATGATCATGCGTCAGCCCTCGGCCGACGTGGAGCTGAGCGGTGGCACGGTGACCGCGGGCAAGACGGTGACCTGCCTGATCGGCTCCGCCAACCGGGACGGCGAGCGGTACGCGGACGCGGACCGCTTCGACGTCTTCCGCCAGGACCTGACCACGGCCAACGCCTTCTCGGCCGCCGCCGACCACCTCGCCTTCGCGCTGGGACGGCACTTCTGCGTCGGCGCGCTGCTGGCCAAGGCCGAGATCGAGGTGGGCGTCAACCAACTCCTGGACGCCCTGCCCGATCTGGCCCTGGCCGAGGGCGAGACGGCCGAGGAGCAGGGGCTGTTCACCCGGGGCCCGGCCTCGCTCCGGGTCACCTTCACGCCGAAGGGCTGAGCGTCCGGATCCGGCCACCCGCTCAGATCGAGGTGAACTCGACCGGGAGAGTGGCCGGGCCGCGCATCCAGATCGACGGACGCCACTCGACCTCCTCGGCCGGCACGGTCAGCATCACGTCCGGAAGGCGGTCGAGCAGCACCTCCACCGCCGCCCGGGCGATCACCTCGGCCATCTCCGGCGCCGGCACCGGGCAGCGGTGCTCGCCGTGGCTGAAGGACAGGTGGGCCTGGTTGCCCACCGAGCCCGCACTGAAGTCCGGCTGCACCTCCGGGTCGGTGTTGGCCGCCGCGAGACCCAGCACCAGGCAGTCGCCCTTGCGGATCCGCACGCCCGCCAGCTGGGTGTCCCGCGCCGCCCAGCGCCCGACGAAGTTCTGGGTCGGGGTGTCCGCCCAGAGCACTTCGTTGAGCGCCTGGCCGACGCTGCGCCTGCCGCCGGACAGGGTGACCGCGAAACGGTCGTCGGTGAGCATCAGCCGCAGCGTGTTGCCGATCCAGTTGGCCGTCGGCTGCTGGCCGGCCGCCATGATCGAGATCATGTCCTGGATGATCTCCTCGTCCTCCAGCCCGGCCGGGTGCGCCAGCATCCGTGAGGGAACGTCAGGTCCCGGACGGCTGCGGCCCTTCTCCAGCAGCCCGGTCATGGTGGCGTGGATGCGCATGTAGGCGTCCAGGGCGCCGGGGCCCTCGTCCAGCGAACCGGCCATGTCCCGTTCCAGCTGGAAGATCTGGTCCAGGTCCAGGCCGAAGAGCCCGGCCACCACCCGCAGCGGTACCTGGGCGGCGTAGTCGGCCATCAGGTCGGCCTGCCCGGCGCCGGCGAAGTCGTCGATCAGCGCGTCGGCGACCCGTTCGCTGGTGGCGTGCAGCTCGAACTGGTCCACCGCGGAGAGCACGTCGGTGATCACCCCGGCCCGGCGCTGGTGCTCGGCCCCCTCCTTGAACAGCACCGAGGGGGTGTAGGTGACGTAGGGCATCAGCGGCCAGTTGGCCGGGATCGCGTCCCAGGCGTGCCAGCGCCGCGAGTCCCTGGCGAACAGTTCGGAGTTGCTGGTGACGTAGTGGACCTCACGGTAGCCCAGCACCAGCCAGGCCGGGATGTCGTCGTCCAGCAGGATCGGCGCGACCGGGCCGTGCTCGCGCCGCAGCAGCCGGTAGAGCTCGGCCGGGTCCCGCTGGAAGCGCGGCGAGTGCATCCGCACCGCGCCGCCCGGGCCGGTGCTCTCCCCGGCCGCCGAGGGGTCGTGCGCGGGACAGCCGGGGGGCGGCTGGACTGCGGCTTCCTGCGGTGGCGCTGCCTGAACTGACGCTGCCTGAACTGTCGATTCCTGAGATGGCGTCACGGGGTCGGCTCCAGGGCGTGGGAGAGGGAGTGCAGGTGTCGGACGAGGGCGACCAGGACGTCCCGGCTCGACTCCCGCTTCCGCGCGTCGCAGTCCAGCAGCGGGACGTCCGGGTTGAGCGACAGGGCGGCGCGCACCTGCTCCAGCGAGTGCGTGGGCTCGTCGAAGTTGTTGCGGGCCACCACGAACGGCAGGCCGTGGTGCTCCAACCGGTCGATGGCGTACCAGGAGTCGGCCAGCCTGCGGGTGTCCACCAGTACCACCGCGCCCAGGGTGCCGGCGAACAGCCGGTCCCAGAGGAACCAGAACCGCTCCTGCCCTGGGGCGCCGAAGAGGTAGAGCACCATCTCGTCGTCGAGGGTGATCCGGCCGAAGTCGAAGGCGACGGTGGTGGTGGTCTTGGTGCGCACCCCCTCGCGGTCGTCGATGCCGACGCCGGCCTGGGTCATCACCTCCTCGGTGCTCAGCGGGCGGATCTCGCTGACGGAGCCGACCAGGGTGGTCTTGCCCACGCCGAAGCCGCCCACGACGACGATCTTCAGACCGTCCCTGGCGGTGTCCCTGAGCGGCCGCCCCGACAGCGCGGGGGCCGCAGGGGCGGCGGGGTCTTCGGGGTCAGAGGTTCTGGAGGGCAAGGAGCACCTTCTTCAGGGTTTCGGGCGGCGGTAGCTGCCTGCCGCGCCCGGACGACTGCGGATGGCGGGCGGTGATCCGGCCGGTGTCGAGCAGGTCGCAGAGCAGGATCTTCACCACCCCGACGGGAAGGTCCAGCAGTGACGCCAACTCCACGACGGCGACCGGGCGTTCGCTCAGCTGCAGGATCCGGACCAGTTCGGACTGCATTCCGGGCGTCGGCCCGCTCTCCCGCACGATCAGCGTGACCAGGTCGAAAGCCTGCTCGTCGGCCCTGGTCCGGCCGCCGGTGACGGTGTAGAGACGGTCCGGGTCGCCACTGTCGACCGGACGGCGGATCATGCGTGCTGCCTCGGCTCGGCCCGCAGGTGCACGCCTATCTGCTCCACCAGCTCGTTCATGTTGTGGCCGACCACGCCCGGGTCGGCGTCGTCCCCGGCGACCACCGCGAGGTGCGCGCCGACGCCGGCCTCGACGATGAACAGGATGCCGCCGTGGAACTCGGTCATGGACTGCCGGACGCCGCCGGTGCCGTCGCCGAACTCGATGGAGGCGCCGTGGGACAGGCTCTGGATGCCCGAGGCGATGGCGGCCAGCTGGTCGGCCTGGTCCACGGTGAGACCGGAGGACAGGCAGAGCTTGAGGCCGTCGCGCGAGAGCACCAGGGCGTGCCGGGTCCCCGGGGTCTTCTCCAGCAGGTTCTCCAGCAGCCAGTCGAGGCTGCGGTCGGTGGTGCTCATCGCTCGGTGTCCTCTTCGGTCCGGTCGGTCTCGGTCGGTTCGGTCTCTGCGGGGGCGGCGTCCTGGGACCCGCCGCGGGCGGCCGTGCGGAAGGCGCCGAACCGGGCGCCCGCGTCGGCGCGGGAGGGAACGTCCTCGGCAGCGGTCGGGGCCACCGCCGGAGTGCTGCGCAGGGCCGCGGCGAGGGTCCGTCCCGGCGGCCGCTTGGGCAGTTCCAGCGCGGAGTCGTCGGGGACGGGCAGCGCGGACGTGGTGGCCGGGGCCGCCGTGGCGACCCCGGCCGGGGCCGGGGTCGGCGCCGGTCGTGAGGTCCCGCCGGCGACGGACTCGCGTGCGGTGGTGAGCCGGTTGCCGGGGCCGCGCATGATCAGCTGCTGCGGGATCAGCACCACCACGCCCGTTCCGCCGCGCGAGGACGGCCGGAAGGACACCGTGAGGCCGTGCTTGCGGGCCAGGCAGCCGACCACGGCCAGGCCGAGCCGGGTGCCGCCCAGGGTCATCAGGTCCAGCGGTTCCGCCGAGACCAGCCGCTCGGCCTTGGCCAGGGTGGCGGCCGGCATCACCAGGCCGCCGTCCTCGATGGTGACCACCACGCCGGAGTGCATCTCCTGGACGTAGACGTGCACCTCCTCGGTGGGCGGGGAGAAGCTGGTGGCGTTGTCCATCAGCTCGGCCAGGGCGTGCATCACGCCCTCCGCCGCGTAGCCGGCCACCGCGGCCGTGCTGGCCGAGTGCAGCCTGACCCGCTGGTAGGCGCTGATCCGGCCCATGGCGCCGCGCAGCACGCTCTCCATCACGATCGGCTTGGTCCAGCGCCGCCCGGAGCGGGCTCCGGTCAGCACCGCGATGCTGTCCGCGAGCCGGCCGGCCTGGGCGGTGCCGTGGTCCAGCCGGAGCAGGTCGCCGAGGACCTCCTCGTTGTGCCGGTTCTCCATCTCGCGCAGGTCGGCGAGCATGCTGGTGGCCAGCGCCTGGACCCGTCCGGCGGCGTTGGCGCAGGCGGCCATGCCGGAGGCGCGCAGGCGCTCGCTGGTGCCGACCTCCTGGACCAGGGTCCGCAGCACCTGCTGGTGCGTCTCGTCGAGGTGGCCGGGGGCGCCGGCGAGCACGGTCTCCATGGAGACGCCCTCGCGCAGCTGCTTCACCGCCTGCGGGATGGCCTGGCCGGTGAGCTGCTCGGCCTCGCCGACGAACTGGTCGACCTGGGCCACCAGTTGGCCGATCTCCGCCTCCAGCGCCGCCGACCTGGCCTTCTCGGCGTCGAGGGCGGCGCGGATCGCGGTCTCGGCCGCTGCGGCGCGCTGGCGCTCCGCGTCGGCGTTCCAGGCGTCGTGGCGGGCGGCCTGGGCGTCGCTCGCGGCCTGGCCGACCTGCGCGGCCTGCTCGGCGACGGAGCGCTCGGCCTCGGCCCGCACCGTCTCCAGCCGGGCCCGGTGGGCGGCGGAGCTGCGGGAGCGGAGCAGGGCCAGGGTCAGGGTGGCGCCCAGGAGCAGGGCCGCGGCGGCGCCGAAGCAGGCGACGGGGACCCGGTCCGCCGCGCCGGCCCTGGCGGTCACCCAGGCGCAGACCGCCCCGGCCAGCACCGCCGCCAGGGGGGGAACGAGCCAGGACCATGCCTTCGACCTGCGGCGGACATCCGGCGGACGGGAGGACATCTGGACAGACATCAATCAGTTCCTCGTGGCGAGCGGAAGAAAATATCGTATGACCACGCAGCTCCCACCCTACCCGCTGAAAACACCTGCAACGTCCGCCACTTGACGCTCCCGCAGCAAAATTGGAGTCAGGGAATCCGGGGAATGTGAAGGCGCCGTGCCACCGGGAGACTCCCGGCGGCACGGCGCCCTCGCTTACGCCGCAGGTCGGCTCAGCGGACCAGGGCGAGTTCGGCCCCGTCCGCCTCTGCGGGCGTGCCCGAGGCCACCGGTACGTCGTGCTGGACGGCCCTGCGGGGCAGCGCGAACATCAGCGCGAAGGCCAGCAGCAGCCCGCCGGCGACCCACCACAGCGACTCGGTGAACGCCCCGCCGAAGATCTGCGCGGTGCTGTGCCGGGTCCGGTCGGCGTGCTCGACCACGCCCAGGAAGCAGACCGAGACCAGCCCCATCCCCAGCGCCGCGCCCAGCTGCATGGTGGTGTTGATCAGGCCGGAGGCCGAACCGGCGTGCTCCCTGGGGACCTCGGACAGCACCGCGTCGGTCAGCGGGGCGACGATCAGGCCCATGCCCGCGCCCATCACCAGCAGCGGCAGGATCATCTGCCAGGAGTGCAGCCCGCCGCCGTAGCGCCCGACCTCCCAGGCGTAGAGGGCCGTGCCCAGGGCCATCACCAGGGCGCCCGCCTGCAGCACCCTGCGGCCGAACCGGGGCACCAGCAGCTGGACCGAGAGCCCGGCCGCGGTGGAGACGCCCAGGGCGAACGGCAGCCCGGTCAGGCCGGCGTGCAGCGGGGTCCAGCCGAGGCCGAGCTGCATGTAGAGGGTCCAGGTCAGGAAGAAGATGCCGCAGAACACTCCCTGCGCCAGCTGGATGCCGATGCCGGCGGCGAAGCTCTTCACCCGGAACAGCGACAGCTCCACCAGCGGCGAGCCGTCCCGTGCCGTCTTGGCCCGCTCGTACCGGACGAACACCGCGAAGACCGGCAGGCTGGCAGCCATCGAGACGAAGCCCCACAGCGGCCAGCCCGACTGCTGGCCCTGCATCAGCGGGTACAGCAGCATCAGCAGGCCGAGGCTGCCCAGCGCGACGCCGACCAGGTCCAGCCGCAGCGCCTTCGGGGCCTTGGACTCGGTGATGTAGCGGATGCCCAGGACCAGCCCGGCGACGCCCAGCGGCAGGTTGATCAGGAAGATCGGCCGCCACTGCAGCCCGAACAGGTTCCACTGGGTCAGCAGCGCGCCGAACAGCGGTCCGCTGACGGCACCCAGGCCGATCATCGCCCCGAACATCCCGAACACCTTGCCGCGCTCCTCGGCCGGGAAGGTGGTGTGCACGATCGCCAGCACCTGCGGCACCATCATCGCCGCCGCCGCGCCCTGCAGCAGCCGGGTGGAGACCAGCATCTCCGGGCCCACGGCCAGGCCGCACAGCGCCGAGGCGACGGTGAAGCCGCCGATCCCGACCAGGAACATCCGCTTGCGGCCGACGATGTCACCCAGCCGTCCGCCGGTGATCAGGCCGATGGCGAAGGCCAGCGCATAGCCCGCGGTGATCCACTGGACCGAGCTGAAGGAGGCGCCGGTGTCCTTCTGGATGCTGGGGACGGCGATGTTGACGATGGTCACGTCCATCATGTCCATCAGGCTGGCGGTCAGCACCACCGCGAGCGCCAGCCACCTCCTGGGGTCCAACGGAGCTGCTGCTGAGTCGTCCTGAGCGGTCATCAGATTGCCTTTCGACTGGTCCGGCTGCGGTACGTCCCCGACTCTAGGAGGCATGTAGGTCAGATCCTGTCCGCCTTGTCGGGCATCCTTGGACCCATGACGGACACACCGGCACGACTGCTGACCCTGCTGTCCCTGCTGCAGACCCCGCGCGAGTGGCCCGGCAGCGAACTGGCCGAGCGGCTGCAGGTCAGCGCGCGGACCATCCGCCGCGACATCGACCGGCTGCGCGAGCTGGGCTATCCGGTCGAGGCCACCATGGGCGCGGTCGGCGGGTACCGGCTGGTGGCCGGAAAGGCGATGCCACCGCTGCTGCTCGACGACGAGGAGGCGGTGGCCATCGCGGTCGGTCTGCGCGCCGCCGCGGGCAGCCCGGTGGACGGCATCGAGGAGGCCTCGATGCGGGCCCTGGCCAAATTGCAGCAGGTGCTGCCGGCCCGGCTGCGGCACCGGGTGGGGTCACTGAGCGCGGCCACCGTCTCGCTGGCGGGCTGGGCCGGCGCGACGGTCGACCCCGAGGTGCTGACGGTGCTGGCGGCCGGCACCGCCGGGCACGAGAAGCTGCGCTTCGGCTATCTGGCCGCGGACCGGGCCGAGAGCCGCCGGCTGGTGGAGCCGCACCGGCTGGTCACGGCCGGACGCCGCTGGTACCTGGTCGCCTACGACGCCGACCGCGCCGACTGGCGGATGTTCCGGGTGGACCGGATCAGCGAGCCGCAGCTCACCGGCGCGAGGTTCGCACCGCGGGCGCTGCCAGGGGACGACCCTGCTGCCTTCGTCCAGCAGAAGCTCAGGGGCCTGCAGCGGTCCGTCGAGGCGGTGGTGACCCTGCAGGCTCCTGCGGAGCAGATCACGGCGAAGCTCGGCAGCAGCGTTGTCCGGGTCGAGCCGATCGACGAGCACAGCTGCGTGGTGCACACGCGGGCCGACGCGATGGAGTGGCTTGCGGTGCGGTTGGCCATGCTTGGTTGCGAGTTCGTCGTCGAGGAGCCGGATGAGCTGAGGGAGTACCTGGCTGAGCTCGGTGCCAGAGTCTCCCGTTCGGCGGGTGGCTTGTCGCGCAGTTCCCCGCGCCCCTAAGGCGCTGCAACTGGCTCAGTTGCACTATCTAGGGGCGCGGGGAACTGCGCGAACAGCAACCATGCAGCTACGTGCACATGTTCACCACCGTCGACTGAGCAACCGCTCCACGAAGTTCGGCCGGTCAACCGGCATCCGCCCCTCCGCCCGGTACCGGACGGTGCTCCGCTCCCAGTCGAAGTAGCCCCGCATCCACCCGGCCATGCCGTCCCGGTACTCCTCGACCGCCTGCCGTTCGCTCCGGTCCAGGCCGAGCCGCCGGCACACCCGGGGCAGTTCCTCGGAGAGCCGGACCCACTCGTCCACCATCCACTGGGCCTGCGCCTGCACCGCCGCCTGGGCCTCCTGGAGGCCGCACTGCCGCTCGTGCTGCAGGATCACCACCAGGTTGTAGACGTCGCCGCGCGGCGCCTCCTTGTCGTAGGACCAGACGTCGTTGTTGATCGCCGGGGCGTCCCCGGCCAGCAGCCGCATCTGGCGCAACTCCGGGCTGTGGTACGCGATGGCCGGTACTTCCCGGTGGAAGCGCTCGATCATGTCCAGCACCGTCTCCACCCCGGACGCGCCGCGCCGCAGCAGCATGTAGGCGTCCCGGGTGGGGATCGCGGCGGCGCCGCCGTCCCGCTCGGCCTCGGCCGCGAGGGTGCGGCCCAGGGCCTCGTTGGGGTGGGCCGCGAAGTACCACTCCCAGTGGTACGAGGCGCGGGCCCGCCACCGCGGCGACATGCCCTGGCAGCCGCGCCGCCACAGGTCGGCGAAGGCCGAGTTCACCGGGGTGTCCGGGATCTCGGTGGCGGGCTGCTCGCCGGGGCCGGTGCGGGCCAGTTCGATCAGTGGCGCACAGACCCTGGCGACCTCGGCGGGGTCGAGCCCGAGGTCGCTGTCGAACTGGTCGTCGAAGAGGAAGTAGAAGGCACACTGGTCCACGGCGAGGCACAGGTCGTCGAGTTCCAGGTCGGGGAAGCTGGCCGCGGCCAGCCCCGCTATGTTCCAGCGCTCGTAGAGCGCGGCGGCTTCCGGGCCCCGCAACATGTCGTGCGCGCGGAGCCATTCGAGATTGCGCTGTGCGGCAGTGCCCCTGCGGGGGTTGGTCCGCTCGGGGAAGGGGAGCTGCAGGTCCACGTCCAGTCCCTTCGTCAGGCGCAGTCGGCTCGGGTGACGCTACCGGATGTGATCTTTTCCGGTGAGGCTTTGATCGGTCATATGTTCAAGTATCAACCGTAGTTGGCCAAGAAAGCCCCGTCTGTTCTGCCGAGTCCTCGCCCGCCGGTGTCCGACTGGCATAGCCTCGGAGCAGACGGCGATGGACGGAGCACAAGCGGTGACCGATCGCGAACTGTACGAGCGCGACGAGGCTACAGGGCAGGCCGAGCAGGCTCTGCAGGACCTCTGCGAAGGGGCCAGATCCGGGCTCACCGGCCTGGGCAGCCTGCTCCTCTTCAGCGGATCGGCCGGGCAGGGGAAGACCAGCCTGCTGGCCCGGCTCCGCCAGGCGGCCGCCCGCGAACCGGAGTGCACGGTGCTCTACTCCCGCGGCGGCGAGCAGCAGCGCAACGTCCCCTTCAACATCGTCAGGCAGCTGCTCCAGCCGGTGCTGGCCAAGCGGACCCCCGAGGGGCGCCGGGAGCTGCTGGACGGGTCCAACTACGACCTGGCGGCGCCGGCGCTGGGCCTGGCGGTGCCGGCGGCCGGTGCGTCCAACGACCCCCAAGGCGTCCAGGACGCGCTCAACTGGGTGGTGACCCAACTCGCGGTCCGCGAGGGTCCGTTGCTGCTGATCGTGGACGACCTGCACTGGGCCGACTCGGAGTCGCTGGCCTGGCTCAGCTCGTTCACCTCGCGCATCCCCGGCCTGCCGCTGCTGGTGGCCGCCGCCTACCGGCCGGAGGAGCTGCCGCCCGAGGGCGCGGCGATCCCGGACGCGGCGAACCGCGGCAATCTGCTGAAGCTGCGCAACCTCACCCCGGGCGCTGTCGAGGAGCTGCTCAGGAGCGAGTTCGGCCCGGAGGACTACGACGACCTGTTCGTCCGTCAGTGCTGGGAGCTGACCGGCGGCAACCCGTACGAACTCAGCCTGGTCGTCAGCAAGATGAAGGAGCGCCAGCTCGACCCGGTGGACGAGAGCATCCCGCAGCTGCGCGACCTGGTGGCCGCCGGCAAGGGGCCGGCCATCGTGGCGACCCTGGAGCGGATGCCGGCCGACACCTACCGCTTCGCGCTGGCCGCGGCGGTGCTGGACAACGAGATCAACCCGGACGTGGCGGCCAGTATCGCGGTGGTCTCCCCGGCGGCGGCCCGCACCGCGGTCGAGCAGCTGCGGGAGGATGGGATCCTCCGGGAGGACCACCACTCGGTGTCCGGTCACACGGTGCTGGAGTTCTGCCACCCCACCATCGGCACCGCCATCTACCAGTCGATGCGGCTGACCGCCTTCCGCACCTCGATGCACGGCCAGGCCGCCAAGGCGGTGCTGCTGGCCGGCGGCACCGAGGCGGCCGCCTCCAGGCACCTGCTTGAGGTGCTGCCGGAGGACGACCTGGAGGTGGTCAGGCTGCTGCGCAAGGCCGCCGACCAGCACCTGGCCGTCGGCGCCCCGGACGCGGCCCGGCGCTGCCTGGAACGCGCCCTGCGCGAGCCCCCGGCCGACGAGGACCGCGCCGACGTGCTCTACGAACTCGGCTGCTCGACCCTGCTCACCGCGCCCGACGTCACCATCAACCACCTGCGGCAGTCGCTGGACGCCAACCCCGGCCTCAACGCGCAGCGCCGCGAGCTGGCCACGCTGCGCCTCAGCTCCGCCCTCGGGCACAGCAACCTGGTCAAGGAGGCCGCCGAGGCCGCCGCCGCGGAGAGCAGGCGCACCGATCCCGGACTGAGCCGGACCCGGCTGCAGGCCGCGTACTTCATGTGGCGGGCCTTCCTGCGCGAGGAGCCGGACGGGGTCGAGCGCTCCCGGATGCTCGCCGAACTCGCCGACAGCCTGACCGGAACCGACGCCGGGGCGCGGGCGGTGCGGGTGCTCCGGGCCTTCGACCTCACCCAGCGCGGCGAGGACTCCGCGGAGGCCCTGGCCCTCGCCGAGCAGGCCTTCGACCGGGGCCGGCTGGCCGAGGGGATCGACTGGACCAACCAGGTCTGGGGCTTCGAGATCCCGGTGCTGCTGGGCCTCACCTTCGTCTACAACGACCGCCTCGACCTGGCCTCGGACCTCTTCAACCAGGCCGCCCAGGAGTTCGAGCTGGCCGGCTGGAGCGGCGGCCACCTGGCCTTCGCCAACTTCATGCGCGGACTGGTGCTGTTCCGCTGGGGCCGGCTGGAGGAGGCCGAGAAGTTCCTCCGGGAGACCCTGAAGCGCTCCGACCGGCTCGGCCGGGGCACCCCGCTGCAGTGGGACCTGGTCGCGCTGCTCTGCGACACCCTGATGGCGCGCGGCCGGACCGACCAGGCGGTCGACCTCGCCGAGGAGTACGCCTTCAAGCCGCCGTTCTCCCCGGTCATGGTGGTCCCGGACGCGGCCACGCTGTACGGCAGGCTGCTGCTGGCGCAGGGCCGGGCCAAGGAGGCGGCGGAGATCCTCACCGAGTCCGGCCGCGGTCTCGAGGACAAGGAGTGGCACAACGGGCTGTGGGCGCCGTGGGCCGGGCCGCTGGCCGTGGCCGTCGCCGAGGAGGAGCCGGAGCGGGCCAGGGCGATAGCGGCCGAGGCGCTCAAGCGGGCGATGCGGGTCGGCGTGAACTCGGCGGTGGGCAGCGCCATGCGCTGGCTCGCCGCGGTGAACCCGCCGCAGCAGGCGGTCGGCCTGCTGCGACAGGCCGTGCAGCACCTGGAGCAGTCACCGGCCGCCTACGAGCTGGCGCTCGCGCTGGTCGACTACGGGTCGGCGCTGCGCCGGACCGGACGTCCGCGCGAGGCCGGCGACGCCCTGGGGCAGGGCGTGCAGCTGGCGGCGCAGTGCGGGGCGGACGGGCTGGTGGTCAGGGCACGGTCCGAGCTGGCCGCGGCCGGTGCCAGCTCGGAACGGCTGCACGCGATCGCCGCCCGGGTGCTCAGCGAGCCGGAGCGGGTGGTGGCCGAGCGCTCCGCCCGGGGCGTCCCTCCCCAGCGGATCGCCGCCGAGCTGGGCATCAGCCAGGCGGTGGTGGCCCAGCGGCTGGCCTCGGTCTACCGCAAGGTGGGCACCGGTCCCGAGGGCCTGGCGGCGGCGATCGGCCTGGAATAGTGACTGCCGGCCTGCTGTTGACGGCAGCAGGCCAAGGGCCGACCGGCCAACTCCCCTCACGGCAGGAAGCAGGGCAGCACAGATGAGCACGCTCGAGCTCACCAAGGACAACTTCAACGAGGTCGTGGAGCAGAGCCCCTTCGTTCTGGTCGACTTCTGGGCGTCCTGGTGCGGCCCCTGCCGGATGTTCGCACCGGTGTACGACAAGGCGTCGGAGGCCAACCCCGACCTGGTCTTCGCCAAGGTCGACACCGAGGCCCAGCAAGAGCTGGCCGCGGCGTTCGAGATCCGCTCGATCCCCACGCTGATGATCATCCGTGACCGCACCGTGGTCTTCTCGCAGCCGGGCGCGCTTCCCGCCCCCGCGCTGGAGGACCTGATCAAGCAGGCCAGGGCGCTGGACATGGACGAGGTGCGCCGGGAGACCGGCCAGGACGCCAAGGCCGCCGAGGAGGGCTGAGCGCCTCGGGTCCCTCGGGGGCCCGGCTTCCGGGCCTCAGCCGCGACCGGCCGACCAGGAGCGCTGCGGTCGGTACTCCACGATGGTCAGGGCGATCGCCACATGGCGGTCGACCAGTTCGTCCAGGCTGAGCGGCCCGTCCGGCCGGAACCACTGGGCGACGGCGTTGCACATGGCGATGACCGCCCTGCGGGACTCGTCCGGGTAGGGGGTCAGGAAGATCCCCGCCGCCACCCCCGCGTCGATGGCGTGCCGGAACAGGTTGGTGGCCTCGGCGTGCCGGCTGCTGTAGCTGGCCAGCCGCTCCGGGTCCAGGCTGCGCTCCTCGGAGAGCAGGATGTTGCTCCGGGCCAGGTGCTCGGCGCGGAACCGGGTGGTGGCCGCCACCACGGCGGACAGCCGGTCCGCGGGCTCCTCGCCGACCTGGGCCAGGGCGCGGGCGCAGCTGGCGAAGTAGGTGTCCAGGCTCTCGTCCAGGATGGCGTGCAGCAGCTCCTGCTTGCCGGAGTAGTAGTGGTACATCGCCGAGAGGCTCATCCCGGCGCGCTGGGCGATCGCGCGGATCGAGGCGCTGCCGAAGCCCTGCTCGGAGAACTCCTGCCGGGCGGCCTCCAGTAGCGCGTCCTGTCCGGAGGGTCGCATCGGCGGTGTCCTTGCTGGGGGCGGGGCTACAGATCGATCGTTCAGATCCTAGCCGGGATCGGCCGGAAAGCACCCGGTGGATGGCGTCCGTCACATCACTGCACGGGACTGGACAGTAACCTCCGGCATCCGTAATTTAACGATCGTTCGAGTTGCCGACCCGTGCCGGGGAGTGATCCGCCATGCCGACCGCCGAGCTCGACCCCGGCGAACACGACCCCGCCGAGGTCTTCCGGGACGGACTCGCCCTCGGGGAACTGCGCTACCGGCGTTGCCGCTGGTGCGCCGACCGCTCCGCCCAGCTCCGGCTGCTGTGCGCGACCTGCGGCGGCACCGAGTTCGACTGGGAGCGCAGCAGTGGCCGGGGCCGGATCTACCGCATGGCGGAGCCGACCGGCGGGGGAGCGGCCGGCGGTACCGCGGTGGTGGAGCTGGCCGAGGGCTTCCGGATGAGCGCCCGGCTGGTGCCCGTCCCGGCGCACCGGCTGTGGCCCGGGGCCCCGGTCCGACTGGAGGTCACCGAGGACGGCGGGGCGCTGCGGCCGGCGTTCCGCGCGGTGGCGGCCTGAGCGTCGGCCCCTGGCGGCTGCGTGTTCTGGCTGCGGTGTTCTGGCTCTGGCGTTCTGGCTGTGGCGTTCTGACAGCGGGCGGGTCCAGTCGCTACCCTGCGGAGCCGGACGCAACGCTTCGTTCAAGGACGGTCCCATGCAGAGCCTCTCCCGCCGCCTCGGCACCCTGGCCGTGGCCACCGCGGTCGCGACCGCGGGCCTCGCCGTCTGCTCGACGGCGGCCTCGGCCAAGTCCGACCTGGCCGTCGGTGTCGGCAGCCGCACCGTGGCCCTCGGCGGCACGGTCCGGGTGCAGGCAGAGGGGGACTCCGACGACTTCGGCGGCGCCGCCGTCCGGATCTGCATCGACGGGCGGACCGGCCGGGGCGCCTGGCGGCAGCTGGCCTGCGGCCCGCAGAACCACCGGCTCCAGCTGAAGCTGAGGGCCCGTCACCGCGGCATCCTGCGCTTCCGGGCCCAGCTGGTCGCGCTGACCGGGCCGCACCACCACACGGTCGACCGCACCTCGGCGGTGGTCGCGGTCCGGGTGCGCTGACGGGGCTGTGCTGACGGGGCGGTGCTGGCGGGGCTGTGCTGACGCCTGGTCACGCTGAGGCATGCTCAGTGACGGCTGTCACCAGGGGTGCTGTTGCTTTGTCAGTGCCTGTGGGTACTCTGCGTGGCACGTGCAGGACGGCTCGTCGCTCCTCTTTCGGCTATCTGTGCGGTTAACGGGCAGGGAACCAGGAGAGGCCGTACGACCGTCCCGTACGGCACGAGAACGGGAGTACGCCATGACCACCATGATCGACACCACGGCCCTCGCGACGGCGACCTGTCACCTCTGCCCTCCGGGCGGTGGCACCGTCGTGGCCACCTACTCGGGCGACGGCCCGTCGCGCCTGGCGGGGGACCGCGCCAGGTCCGAGACCCGGGCCTCGGGTGTGCAGCACCACGACCACTACGACCCGGCGCTGGACGCCTTCGTGGTGGTCCGCCACCAGGCGTAGCGGCGCCACCGGACAGGAGCTCCGGGGACGGGACGAGGCCGACAGCCCCATCTGCTGTCGGCCTCGGGTGACCCTCTCCGGCCCGCTCACCCACCCGCTCCGGCGCTGGTGGAGCGGGGTGGTACCGGGCACGGGCGGCGCGCACTGCGCCGACGTGGCTAGTAGTAGACGTCCACCGCCGACCAGTTGCTGTTGGACTGGCCCGCGGCCACCGTGCCGGCGTTGCCGGCCACCCCGCCGGTGTTGGCCGCGTTGGCGGCGCCGCCCCCGGTGCCGGTCTGCTGGGACGCGTCGGCGTTGCCCTTGACGCCGCCGCTGAGGCCGCCAGAGCCGTCATTGCTGACGATGCTGCTGTTGGACTGCTGCGAGGCGCCGGAGGCGTTGCTCGCGGCGGCGGCCGTGCCGATACCGAGGCACATGAAGGCTGCCAGCGCGGTGAACGCCGCGAAGGTGCGCAAACGGGACACGCGATCTCCCTGTTCATGGTGTGGATGGTGACGGGGGGTTGGCCGGCCCCTGCCGTCGGTCCTGACGTCGCGTGCCCAGCATTCACCAACAAGTCGATAAAGTTCCATCCAGATCGGTGCATGTCCCCCGAATGGGGTCAGTGACCGATGGTCGTCCCCTTCGTTGGGCCGCTGCCGCGTCAATGCGCGAGTGTGCGTCACCCTCGCTGATCAGGCACAGTTGAGCCCGGAGACGACTACAAGGAGCCGAGGGTGCCCGAGGGCAGCAAGCCTGACCAGGACGACGACACATGGGGGACCGTTACCCCCGGACTGCTCGGGCACGCCGAACCGGTCGGCACCACCCCCTCGTCGCTGGAGCAGAGCCCCGTTCCCGCCCCGGCGCAGCCCCCGGCCGAGGACTGGATAGCGCTCGGCTACACCCCTCCCTCCGGCATCTCCCTCACCAAGCTGGGCGTCGGCGGCCCCGGCGGCGCCCCCTGGCCGGACCGGATGCGCGCCCTGCTGCGCACCCCCATGTACGAACGGCCCGCCTTCGAGCGCAGCACCACCCCCGAGCCGGCCGAGGTCGGGCCGAACGTCCCTCGGGTGCTGGACCTGACGCTCCGTATCGGCGAACTGCTGCTGGCCAGCGGCGAGAGCGCCGAGGACGTCGAGGCGGCCATGCTGGGCGTCAGCCACGCCTACGGCCTGGACCGCTGCGAGCCGCAGGTCACCTTCACCCTGATCTCCATCTCCTACCAGCCCTCGCTGGTGGAGCCGCCGGTCACCGCCTCCCGGGTGGTGCGCCGCCGGGGCTCGGACTACACCCGGCTCGGCGCGGTCTACCGGCTGGTCGCCGACATCACCGGGGAGCAGGCCAGCACCGAGGACGCCTATCGCAGGCTGGCCGAGATCCGCCGCAACCGGCACCCCTACCCCGGCTGGGTGCTGTCGCTCGCCACCGGGCTGCTGGCCGGCTCGGCGACGCTGCTGGTCGGCGGCCGGGGCGACGCCCAGGCCTGGCTGGTGTTCGCCGCCGCCTTCGTCGCCTCCGTCATCGGCGACCGGCTGGCCTGGGGCGTGGCCAGGAAGGGGCTGCCGGAGTTCTACCAGTTCGTGGTCGCGGCGATGCCGGCCGCCGGGATGGGCGTGGTGCTCACCCTGGGCGACTCCGGGCTGCGCGGCTCGGTGGTGATCACCGGTGGCCTGTTCGCGCTGCTGCCCGGCCGCGCCCTGGTCGCCGCCGTCGCCGACGGCCTCACCGGCTTCTACATCACCGCGGCGGCGCGGCTGCTGGAGGTGCTCTACCTGGTCGTCGGCATCGTCCTGGGCGTGCTGCTGGTGCTCTACGTCGGCGTCAACGTCAGTGCCTCGCTGCACCCCGAGCAGACCTTCGCCACCCATGCCTTCCCGGCGCTGCAACTGCCGGCCGCGATGGCGCTGACCCTGTTCTTCGCGGTGCTGCTGCAGACCTCCCGCCAGGTGCTGCCCTTCGTCACCTGCTTCGGCGGCATCGGCTGGGCGGTGTACGGGGTGCTCACCGTCGAGGGCAGGCTCTCCCCGATCATCGCCACCGGGCTGGCCTCCGGGACGGTGGGCCTGTTCGGCCAGCTGGCCTCGCGCTACCGTTACGCCTCCTCGCTGCCGTACGTCACCGCCGCGCTCGGACCGCTGATGCCGGGCTCGGTGATCTACCTGGGCCTGCTGGCCTTCGCCAAGGGCCAGCCGATCGCCGGCCTGGTCTCGATCAGCCGGGCGGCGGCCATCGCCCTGGCCCTGGCCGTCGGGGTGAACCTGGGCGGCGAGGTGGCCCGGCTGTTCCTGAAGGTCCCCCAGGGCGACGGGCCCGCAGTGGTGCGCCGCGCGGCCAAGCGCACCCGCGGCTTCTGACCGGCCGGGAGGGGAGCGACGACCGTGTGGCAGCACTTCTGGGAGCTCTACGCCCGCCACATCCAGGACCCGGGCAAGCAGCCGCTGTTCCTGGTGCTGGTCGGCTTCATCGGCTCCTTCCTCTTCATCCGCTTCAGCGTGCGCATGATCCGCCGCGGAGTGCGCTGGTGGCCGGGCAACGTCACCCCCGGCGGCCTGCACATCCACCATGTCGTCTTCGGCATGTTCTTCCTGCTGCTGGGCGGGATCGGCGCGTTCGCCACCGCCGGGACCCACCCCTGGCTGGACGTCTTCGGCCTGGTCTTCGGCATCGGCTGCGGACTGGTGCTGGACGAGTTCGCCCTGCTGCTGCACCTGGAGGACGTCTACTGGAGCGAGCAGGGCCGCAAGTCCGTGGACGCGGTCATCGTCGGCATCCTCTTCACCGGGCTGCTGCTGGTCGGCTACCTGCCGCTGGGGGTCACCCCGGACAGCAACGTCCGCTGGGGGCTGATCGGGGTGATCTGCGCCAATGCGCTGTTCACCGTGGCGACGCTGCTGAAGGGGAAGTTCTGGAGCGGGATGATCGGCATCATGGTGCCGGGCGTCTCCTGGATCGCCGCGGTGCGGCTGGCCCGGCCAAACAGCCCGTGGGCCCGCTGGCGCTACACCGGCAACCCGCGGAAGTTCGCCAGGGCGCGGCGACGGGAGGGCCGGTGGCACCGGCGCGCGGACACCGCCCGGCAGTGGCTCTTCGACCTGATCGCCGGCAAGCCGACGCCGCCGGGGACCAGGCCCACCCGGGCCCATCTGCTCGCCGAACGGATGGCAGCGAGGCTGGAGCGGCCGGCGCGTCCCGCGCTGGACGACGAACGCATCCGCCGGCTCCGGGCCGCGAGGGCCCGTCGCAGCACCGTCACCGCGGGGAGGCCCCGCAGGGGTCCGGCACGACGTCGGGGGTGAGGTGCACAGGGCTGCATGGTTTCTGTTCGCGCAGTTCCCCGCGCCCCTAAAAAGCATGTGCAACTGCGCCAGTTGCAGCCCCCTAGGGGCGCGGGGAACTGCGCGACAAGCCGCCCACCTGGGTGCACGTCCGCTGCGAACCTCCAGCCCCTGTGACAACACTGGTGACGAGTAGTCAGTTGACCCGCCCCGGAGGTGTCCCCGCGTGCGCAGCCGAACCCTAGCCCTCGCGGTACTGCTCGGACTCCTTCCCGTCGGTGCGGCCCGCGCGGACGAGAACACCCCCAGTGCCGCCCAGGTGCAGGCCGCCCAGCAGACGGCAGCCCGCCGTTCGGGCCAGGCGGAGGCCGCCACCCGGGCCCTCGCCGCCGCGCAGGCGTCCGCCCAGGCCCTGGACGTCCGGGCCGAGCAGGCCGTCGAGCGGCACAACGGCGCGGTGCTGCACCAGCAGCAGGCGGAGGCGCGGGCCGCCCAGGCCCGCCGCACGGCGGCGACCGCCGCCGCCACCGCGGACGCGGCCCGTACCGCCGCCGCGGCCCTGGCCGCGGCCCAGTACCGCGGCGACGTACGGCCCGGTCTGGCCGGTCTGGCGGGCCTGCTCTCGGTGCGGGACCTGCACGCGGCGAGCGTCCGGCGGGAGGCGGTCCGGTCCGTCGTCGAGGAGACCCGCAGGGTCGAGGACACCGCCTCCGCCGCCTCCGCGGACGCCGGTGCCGCCTCCGCCGCAGCGACCCTGGCGGCGACCGCCGCCCGCGCGGCCACCGTCGAGGTGACGCAGGCTCAGCAGCAGATGCAGGCCCAGCTGACGGCCCAGCGGACCGAGGTGGCGCGGCTCGCCGCCGAGCGCACCACCCTGCTGGCGCAACTCGCCGCCGCCCAGCAGACCTCCGTGGAGCTGGCCGCCGTCCGGCAGCAGGCCCTCGCCGATGCCGCCGCCAAGACAGCGGCTGAGGCCGCCCGCAAGGCCGCACTGACGGCCTCCGACACGAGCCCGGACGGAGCGTCCCCGTACCGCCCCGGTGACGCCTCGGCGGCGGTCGCCTTCGCCCGGGCCCAGCTCGGCCGCCCCTACGTCTGGGGCGGCGCAGGACCGGACACCTACGACTGCTCGGGCCTGACCATGCGCTCCTGGCAGCGCGCCGGCGTCGACCTGCCGCACTTCGCCGCCGACCAGTTCGCCCGGTCCACCCCGCTCTCCTACAGCCGGCTCCACCCCGGCGACCTGGTCTTCTGGTCCCACGACGGGACCCCGCAGGACATCTACCACGTCGCCATCTACCTCGGCGACGACCAGATGATCGAGGCCCCC
Source organism: Streptacidiphilus jeojiensis (assembly GCF_042510965.1). Lineage (NCBI taxonomy): Bacteria > Bacillati > Actinomycetota > Actinomycetes > Kitasatosporales > Streptomycetaceae > Streptacidiphilus > Streptacidiphilus jeojiensis. The sequence continues at coordinate 41,704 of NZ_JBEUKS010000014.1, read as the reverse complement.
CGCACCGGCGACGTGGTCAAGGTCGCCAGCCTCTGGATCATGGGAACCCCGAACTTCTACGCCCGCCCCTGACTACTGTGTCGGACTGTAGTTCCTTGGTGAATCTGTCGCTTTCTTGCCGAGATGTCGTCGCTCTGTCGCTTGCGACGGATTGGCGAGACAACTGCGGGGATGTGGACGATCACGTCGCCGACCGGAGCACCCTTCCCTTGAAGGAGCCCAGCGCTCGGCCCGCCAGACGCCCCCTCAGAGCAGGCAAATTACGACACTCTCCACCATCAACTTCCGCTAGCCTGACAGACCTTGAGTGGTACCTACTGATCGGTGGCACCGTGGAACAATTCGACGAAGGGCTCCGCTGTCAAGACGTTCACGCCGGGCTGCGCAACGTGGACCCCAACTCCGGGACTCTGACGCCCCTGGCAGACACGCAGCTGATCGGCATGGCCGCCAGTCTCGCCGCTCTGGTGAGAGGGCAAGATGTCATCGCTGATGCGCAGGCTCTGCGAGCAGTCGCCGCAGAGCAGCTAGACGTCAACCAGTTTGCCTTCGACTCGGCGGTCTTGGCCCTGGCAGACATCGGCTTCGTGGAAGGAGTCCAGCGCTCAGGCGGGAAGATCACAAAATTCACCGAGAACGTTCCCTACTATGATGATTTGTACGCCCGGCTCGGCGAGGCGTGGCGTGACAGACAGCCAACAGAAATTGAACAGCAGATGGTGCTCCTAGTCGATCATCTGGCCGACTCGCCACTACCTGTGGAGGAACTCGCAGCCCGGATAGGGCTCGATTCGGCTGCTATCCCCCAACTTCTTGAGGTGGGTCAGAGCGCGCAGTTGGTACAGAAGATCCAGTTGTTGGACGGCGACGTCATCTACTCTCCGTTCTTCAGCTTTGAGAATCCTGACCTCCTTGGCGACCTCGTTCGCGATCATGGATCAGAGGAGATGGCCATTGCGTTTGCGTCTGTTCGAGGCGAGCAAGGCCTGCCAGTGACAGATACGCAGCCTCTTCTGCAGGATGCCATCGCCCGAGGACTTCTGCTGGCCCCTGCCGTGGAACTCCCGGGGGGTATGGTGCAGCCGTTCGCCGCCCTTCCATACACGCTTGATCGGGAACTGTTGCATGGCCGCAAGCCAGTCCTAGAGAAGGCCTTGGCTATCCTTGCCTGCCTGCGTTGCGGCCAGCACTACGGAGGTGCCACCAACCTCTCCGCAGCAGGGCTCGTCGACGTGATCGACAAGTTGGTGGATCCGAACCGCGGGTTTCTGCTACCCCATAGTTCCCATGAGCGGCAGTATCGCCTCATGCACTCCGCCGGCCTTCTTGCCTTCGACCCCGACCTCATGCCGGGGGGCAATTGGGTCACGCCTCGATTCATAGATACTGCAGACAATCGGGAGGCTTTCCAGATCGCTCGGGACCTCCTGACGCACGGTGAGCAAGTTTCTGGGCGCGCTGGCGACGATGAGGCCCGCAAGACGTTGGCCCTTGGTCAGCCCTTCAGTGCCCCTATGCAGACCATGGCACGCGTGCGGGGCAAGGCTGCAGTCAACAACAGGCAGTGGCAGAACGTGATCGACGCTGCCTTGGGTAGGGGGAAGATGTGACTGAGCTTGATCTTGGACTGAAGGTTGCCTCTCGGCGACTGCTATGGAGGATGGGCTATACGACTCGCCTCGATGTGCAGCTACGAGGAGTGGGAGGTGGTCCACAGAGACCCGATGGCTCAGGGGGTCGGACGCGACGAACTTCCGCACCTGAGGCGTTCACTGACCTCGATGTTCTCGGCCTGACCGTAACTGGCGGGTTCCAGGTGCAGAGCGCAATCGTCGACTGCAAGACCACCGTCAAAGGTTCGACAGGGCGGATGTTTTGGGTTCGTGGGGTTGCCGACTTCTTTGCGGCGGACGCTGCCTACATGGTGCGGGAGCGGGAAATCAGCGACGCTGCCCGTCAGCTGACCTCGCGGCTCCGGATTTCTGCGCTAACGAGTGAGGACCTCACGAGGCTTGAGAGCTTGCATCCTTCGCCCCTGGCGTTGGACGCCGAGCCACTTTCATGGCTGTTCGATCGGACTAAAGCTGCTAGCGAACTTGCCGCCTTCAATGGCTTGGATCGACGCCTCAAGCCGCTGCTCGAATATCGGGAGTTCAATTACTGGCTCTATGAAGAACACCGCAACCCGTTGCAACTTGTAGCAAACCTGCGGGCAGTTTCCGCACACTTGGATCCGCGCAATCCCCTGCATCTTGCACTCGTCCTGGATTGCGCCTGGCTCTACTTGGTTACTCTGAGTCATGCAGTCGCGGCTGTACGCACCTCACACGTGTCCGATCCCGATCGTGGTTTGCAGGAGTACTTGTTCGGCGGCCCATCCGGACTGCGGGAGAAGCAAGAATTGTCACGCCTGCTCGATGAACTACGTAAGGCAGGTGCGCTCCCGGAGAACGTCCATGTCGACCCGCTGCCGACCTATTTCCCACTGCTGCGTGAACTCACAACCAGGATCCTGAGGCGCCCCGACAACGTGCTGCCCACTCTCAGACTGCTGGAGTTCCTCACAGCAGTCACCGCAATTGGAGAGCGGGTAACAGGCCCCGAAGAGATGGGTGGCCTTTACGAGGGGCTCGCAGCCAAGCAAGCTGCCGACGTTGTCGGATACCTTGTCACATCAGCCCAGCTTGATGCGGGCTTCAGGACCCGTGCGCGTTCACTTCTCCTTGGCGAGCCGATCAGCTAGGAGCAAGGCTTATCCACCATGGCGTAGCCAGGTCAAGTTCGGGAAGCGGCTGGCACAGGCTGCGACGATTTCAGATCGCGATGAACTTCCCGAGCCTGTAGGCAGCCCGCCGACCACCGGCAGCCGGGGCCGATGTGGCGGGAAGGCGAGCTCGGCCCAGAGCGCGGCATCCATGGGTATCGGAACCGCCCCGGCGCGCGGCTGCCACATGTCAGTCCGATGTTGCTGTCATCCCGCCACCCGGTCGGGGACCGGGCCAGGAAGCTCCTTCGTATCCCAGGATTGCAGTGTTCACTACGGCTTAGCTTTGCTGGGCTGGGACTATGGATATCGAGATACCGCGAGATCTGCTGGGAGACTTACTCTCGGCGTGGAAGAAGGTCTCCGAGGGAGTCCACCAGGTCGTTTACCTCCTGGGGGAACTCCAGTGCCCAAGCGGTGAGGAAGGCGCTTGCCACGATGTTTCCCGCCGTGAAGTCGAGGTCAGCGCCAATCTGCTCCCAGATGACGTGCCGATCCCAGTTGGTCACAGCGCGATTCCGCACTACCTCTTTGACGCGCTCCTGCTGATGCAGGCTCAATTGCAAGTACATAGCAAGCTTGGCTGCAAGGCTGTCAAGGCGTTCAAGAACACGACCAAGAATGTGAGCCTCTGGCGAGCTGTAGCCAGGGAGGGCAAAGATTCGCTCGCCTACATCTACTCGATGAGATTGATCGCCGTCGAGAATGCATACTGATGGGAAGGAACTTGTTGGATCTACGTTGTGCTGATTATTCACCTTGATTGCAGGGTCGGCGCCGCCCATGCCGTGGATCTTCACGGCATCCATTTCGATACCTCCGTGGGCTCGCAGGGCAGTAGTCACCATCAGTTCGGCGAATTTGTCCTCAACGAAGATAGCTAGTTTGGCGTGGATCTGGCCCGTGATGGTGCGCAGGGCTCGCACATCCAGCTTCCCTTGGAGTACCTCACCATTGTAGGCAGCCCAGATAGCCTTGGAGGGCAGGGGTGCAAGGGCATCGTTCGAATGAGTCGTGAAGATGACCTGGCAGCCCTTGCGCTTCGCTACGCCGATCAGGTACTCGACCATGCGCCGTGTAGCGACGGGATGAAGACCATTTTCGATCTCTTCGATCAGGATCAGCGAACCGTCCATTGCGGTTTCGACGCCGGCAACGATCCGAATGACGCTGGCCTCTCCTGCTCCGAAATGAAACTCGGAATACTGGACATCCCGGTGTGTGCGGCCGGAAAAGAGTGTGACATTGCCAGCTTCGTCAAGGAAGAGCTGTTGAAAGCCTTCGATTTGCTTGCCGAGGATCCTCGCGACGTGCTCAGCCACCTCGGGCGGTAGTTGCACTTCCTTCAGTGCCGCAAACTTTCCGCCGATGGCCTTTTTTAGCTGAGCCCGTTCAGTGGCCGGAAGAGTGCGATCCACCCCAAATGTCTTGACCTCGCGGTCAAGCACAGAGTCCCGGCTCCACTTCGAGGTCGTGAAGCGTGCGGCACGAGAAATGGGTCCTCGGGGACTTACCGACTTGTCGATGACCTCGTACTCGATCGACCAGTCCTGCATGCTCGCGTCGTACTTCCCGCTCTTGGCGAAGAATCTCCGTGGAAGGACGCTCTTGTATGCGAGAGCTGCAGAGCCGAGGACTGTGGTCTTGCCTCCCCCATTTGGTCCGACGAGGGCCGTGACCGGGAAGTCGAAGGTAACGGTGCGGTCAGTGAACCCCCGGACCTTTCGCAGCGTGACTTTCTTGAGGTACTTGCCGTAGCTGTCTTTCGCGACCTTCTCTTCCAGGCCGATGATGACGCTTTGGCTGATCTCGCTTCGGTACTCGTCCACGTGTTCTCCTTCGCCGCTCTGCTGCGGTGCTGTCGGTACGCAGCGGGTCGTCCAACGCCAAGGCCGTGTTGTGGCCTCCAGCATGGTCCTTCGGATCAGCTCGCTCAGGTCTACCAGGTACCCAGGGTTCGGGCGACTAGGTTCCTCTGGATCCGTCGCTTCTCGCCGACATGTCGCCGCCGGTGCGAGCCGGTGGAGCCGGTCGCCTACGCGCCAGTATCGGGCGGTACGGCAGGACCGGGAGTTGCGTGATCCGGCTGTTCGCGGCCCAGAGTCTGCAGGAGGCGTTCATAGGAGTCGGGATTGGCCTCCGCTACACGGCGGGCCTGGTCGAGTTCCTGCAGTAGTTCTGGGGGATAGGCAGTCGGGTCTAGGGTGAATCCCAACGACAGGGCGTGACGTGTCTCCGGAGCCTTCGACGTTACGAAGGCGTGGAGGCATACCGCCCGATACCGGTCGCGCAGATCGGCGAGCGAGTCTCGAAGCGCGATGCTTTCCGGGGTCAGAATCCGCTTCTCCCAGTTGAGGTAGCGCATTCCTGGGCCCGCCGGGTACATAGCCATGGTCGCGCCGATCTTCTCGGCATCGTTGCCGGTTTCGACATAGTCAATCAGTGCTTCCTGCAACGGGCGGTATCCGAGCGCACTGATGAGCGGATCGACGAGTTGTCTAATCCCGCTGCGGCACTGGTCATGGACGGTTGCTCGCAGCACAAGAGGAGCGTGCTCACGCGTCGTCGCAAGATCCTGGGAGGCGGCCTTGCCGACTGCCCAGCGCTTCTTCTCGCAGCGGCTGTACTGGTTCGCTGTCTCGCCGTTGGGCCAGGACGTCAGGGGCGTCGGGTCCAAGTGGAAGATCGCGACTAGTTCATCAAGAAGCGGCTCGAAGTCCGTGCCGCGGTCGGGTGGATCGGGGATATACGAAAAGGTCGCCATTGTTTCCCTCGCTCTACAGCGGGGTCGGGCCGCTCGGTCATCGTCAGCTCGACCCTGTGAGTCCTCGACCGTTGCGGGAGCGCTCTCTGACTCACAGGGCGCCCTGATCGGGCGTCGAGGACACGCTAGGCGAGTGGGGTGTGGTTCGCACAGTGGGTTCAGGCTGATTCCCTTGCCGGACAGTAGTGCTGTCGGCGTATGGGAGGGCAGGGGAACGGCAGTTTCGAACATATGGGACTCGTCGGGCCATTAGGCATGGCTTGGGCTCATCCGAGGAAAGCATCTGCGCGACAGACGTGAGCGATGTCCCATGTTGTGATGACTTGTCTGGGGGTGCTGGTGAAGTCGTCGTCGGCTGGAACGCATCAGGGTCTGGAGGAGGTGCAAGTCCGCTACCGACCTTCGGACCGTGGATTCTTGGAGACCACGTTGGACCGTGTGGTGGCCTCTGATGTCGTGCCTGGGCTTCCGGTCCGCGAGTTCCGCGTCTACAAGGGGCGACGGCATTATTCCGGCTGGTACTGGTCGGCGACGATGGGTCGCCTGCTCGTCTACGAGAGCCGCCTGGAGCTGGCGAGGATCCTCCTCGCGGACTTTGATCACACCGTCGTGGGCATCGCTCCGCAGCCCTTCCAGCTCACAGGGAGGGACGGCAGTCGAACCCAGCGGCACGTCCCCGATGTCCTCTTGGTGCACACGGACGGCGCGGTCACTGTGGTGGACGTGAAGGCTGCGTCCAGGATGGGCGACGAGAAGGTGGTGGCCCAGTTCGCCTGGACGCGTGAGCTCTGTCGTGAGCGCGGCTGGCGGTTTGAGGCGTGGTCGGGGGAGTCCGGCCCGCGCTTGGAGAACATCCGTTTCCTGGCCGGCTACCGACGACCGAAAATGGTGGACCTCGCGCTGATCCCCCGCCTGCTGGAAGCCGCTCACGATCAGTCGACCCTGGGCGGTTTGGAGCAGTCGATGGCGGAGCCGGTCATGGCGGTTCGTCCTGTTGTGCTGCACATGCTCTGGTCGGGTCTGCTGGAAGCCGATCTGAACGCATGGCTCGGGGTAGACACGCGAATCTGGCTCCCGGCTTGGGGGATGGCATGACGGGTGGCGCTCTGGAAGTGCGGCCCGGCGGGCGTCTGTGGTGGGACGGCGATCTGGTTGAAGTAGTCGAGCTGGATGGTCTGCGGATCACGGTCCGTAATGAGCGCACCGGCCGGTTCCAGGCGCTGTCAGTCGTTGAACTTGCCGCTCAGGCCCGATCTCTTGAACCGCCGGAGGCGGCCATCCCGGATGCGGTTGTCCTGGCGGGCCTGGATCCGGAGGGAAGAAGGGCACTGTCGCTGCGAGCCGGACATATCCGGGAGGCGCTGACCGGGTTCCAGGCCGGCCATTCAGCCGGGGCCCGCGCGGGTGAGCCCCGACCCGAATACGCCAATGATCAGTCGTTGAAGGCGCGTTACGCGGCCAAGGCAGCTGAATTGAGGGTGAGTACCCGGACAGTGGAACGGTGGGTGACGGCCTACCGGGAGGGCGGCGAGGCGGCATTGGCCGATGCTCGCAAGCTGCCCGGGAGAAGATCACGGGTGGATCCCCGCTGGGAGGAAGCGGTTCGGCAGGTCTTCGCCGAGATGGTCAATGAATCCACCCCGACATCCTCGGCCGTGCTGGCCAGAGTGGAGCGCATCCTCGCGGTGACTCACGGGTCCGGGAAGGTTCCGGTCCCCTCGCGAGCCGTGGCCTATAGGCGGCTTGCCGAGCTGGCGAAGGGGACCAATGCGCTCTCCGGCAGCGCGAAGGGGCGCCGTTCGATCGCGGACCGGCCGACCGGGGTCTATGGCCGACTTCGGGCGACGCGCCCCGGGGAGTACGTGGTGATGGATACCCAGGACCTGGACATCTTCGCTATGGAGCCGGTGACCTGCCGCTGGGTGGGAGTCCAATTGACCGTGGCCCAAGACCTCTTCTCGCGCTGCATCCTGGGCCTGCGGGTGACCGCGGTGTCGACGAAGGCGGTCGACGTCGCCGCGACGCTCTTCGAGGCGATCGCACCATCAGCTCAATCCCGCTTCTCGAAGGAAGACGATGCCGGATTGTCGCCCTATCACGGAGTTCCAGAGGCTGTGGTGTTCAGCGAGACCAGGCCGCTCGTCGACGTGCTGCCGTGTCCACCCGAGACGCTGATCATCGACCGGGGACGGGCGTTCCTGTCGGCGCATGTGCTGGGCGTCTGCGCCCGTCTCGGTATCTCCCTGCAGCCTGCTCAGCCGCACAAGCCGACTGACAAGCCGACCGTCGAACGCTTCTTTAGGACGCTGCGCGAGGGTCTCATCCAGCACCTGCCCGCCTACAAGGGTCCGCACTTGCACGCTCGGGGCGAGGACATCGAGGGGCAGGCGTTCTACTTCGTCCACGAGATCGAGGCTCTGATCCGAGAGTGGATCACGGGGATCTATCACACGCGCAAGCACGCCGGACTTGTCATCCCACAGTGGCCGCAGGTGGATTTGTCGCCCAAGGAGATGTATCGGATCGGCCTTGCCAAGGCCGGGCGGCTGCGTCTTCTGCCCTACCCGGAGCTGATCTACGACTTCTTCGAGGTAGTGGCCCGCACGATCCAGCACTACGGAGTCGAAGCGGAGGGCATGCGTTACAACGGCGCAGTGCTCGATGCCTACCGAAACTCCCTCAGCCCCCACGGCGGGGGCTTCGGCGGGAAGTGGCAGCTGCGGTTGAACCCGGACGACGTCAGGTTTCTCTACTTCCAGGATCCGGCGGACGACTCCTGGCACCAACTGGAATGGGAGCATGCGCCGATGCTCGAAACCCCGTTCAGCAGGGAAGCTGCCGCCTATACGCGCCGCCTGGCTGCCCAGAAGGGACGTTTCACGGATCCGGAGCAGGAACTGATTCAGTTGCTGGCCCGCTGGGACCAAGGCATGGTCACCGACCGAAGGGAGCGACGGATGGCGGTCAGACTCGCAGCCGAGCGGCCGGCGCTTGCCTCCGGCGCGGGGCCGGCCAGCCGGCCCGTCCTCGTCACCCAGTCGCTGTCCAACGATGGCGACGCGGCGTTGGTCGGCGACGACGACAGCGAGGATGAGTTGCTGGACGCTCCCCGGGACGACTACCTCGACGTTTACGAGGTCCTCGAATGACCCGGTCGCAGTTCAGCCTCTCGCGCAAAGAAGGCTGGCGCTGCTACGTCGATGCCGCCGCGCGCCGACAGCCCGAACGACTCGCCCCTGCCGAGATCACCGCACTGGGCAGTGCAGCCAGAGAGGAGTACAACGAGGCACGCCACGACTGGCACGCCAACTTCGGGATTCTGCAGACACCGCAACTCGCCTCGGCTCACGCGGAGCTGGAGCAGATCGTCGCCAGCAACCGGCAGGACAGCGACCGGGTGCGCGGGGCAGCCGTGATCGACGCCCTGCCCGGACTGGGTAAGAGCACGATCGCCAACACCTACGCGAGGGCGTTCGACCGCAAGCAGATTCTACGGCTGGGCACGGTCACCGATCAGGGGCACGAACGGATCCCGGTCTTCCGCGTCGGACTCACCTCGAATACGACCCTGCGGACCTTGAACCGCATGATCTGCGAGTTCTACGGCCACCCGGCCACCGATCGCGCAAATGCCGCTCAACTGGCCAGCCACGCTCTGGACTGTGTTCTCAATTGCGACACCCGACTGGGGGTGATCGACGACATCCACTTCATCGACCCGCACCGCAAGGACGGGATGGCGGTGAGCAATCACCTGAAGTGGCTGGCCAACGAGTTGCCGGTGACGTTCATCTACGTTGGGGTCGGGCTGCTGGAACGCCGCTTCTTCGCTGATGGGCTGACCGGCAAGAACTCGGCGATGGCCCAGACAGGGCGGCGCTGGACCCGATTGGCGGTCCCTGCGTTCTCGGTCACCGACCCCGAGCGCGCCCGGCAGTGGGGCCGCCTACTGGTCACTACGGAGAGTCGGCTGGTCCTGGCCCGGATGCAGCCCGAGACACTGACCTCGATCGCGGACTACCTGTTCGAGCGCACGACCGGTCACATCGGCTCGCTGATGACCCTTGTCGTCCGTGGCTGCTACGAGGCCATCGTCGCGGGCGACGAACAACTCACCGTTCCCCTGCTGGAGAAGATCAAGATTGACGAGGCGTCCGAGCAGTCCCGCAAGCGCACGGCAGCGGAGCTGGCCACCCGGGATGCGGGCTCTCCTTCAATAGCCAAGACCGCCTGCAGCTTTGAGGGGAGCGAGGCATGACCTCCGCAGGCAGGGCGCTTCCGCTAAGGATCAAGCCATTGGATGGCGAATCCCTCGACAGTTGGCTGGAGGCGTTGGCCAGGCGCAACGACCTGTCCCTTCGTGGCCTGATGGCGATCCTGGGCCTGCCGTCGAACATCTATCACATCCGTCCGCTCATCACGGACCTCCCGTTCCGCACTCTGCGTGACATCGAGAGACGCACTGGTCTGGAGCCGGGAAGGCTCGACGAAGCAGTAGCAGGACCGGGTTTCCCCCTGGGGCCAAGGCACACCGAGAGGTGCCGATTTTACCCGCGTTGCCTGGCTGAGAACGGAGGACGGTGGCTGCTGCGCTGGCGGATCCCATGGGTGTTCGCCTGCACAAACCACCGAATGCTCCTGCAGGACACCTGCCCCACCTGCCAGATGTCGCCCAGGCGAGGCATCCCGGTCCATCGCCGCGGGTTTCCGGCTGGCACTTGCACCGCAAAGATCCCACGGGCGGCGACCTGCGAGTCGGACCTGAGCGCCGTTCGCGCCACCACCTTGCCTGCAGGGCATCAACTGATCGACGCCCAGCGGGGGATCAACGACCTCATCAATGGTGATCGCGAGCAGGCCGTGTCCGTCTTCGCTGACCTGCTCGGCTGCAGCCGGTGGCTCATGCACTGCTTGACCCGGGCCGACCTCCGCATGATGGGCAGCACGATCCGGGAGACATGGAGCGATCAACCCCCACCCGCCGGCCGGACCACCCGGGCGACTCCAATTCCCGCCGCCGTCGCTGGCGTGATCGTCCACTACGGACAGTCTCTCCTGGCGGGTGAGGAGGGAACGGCGATCCAAATGATCCGAGAGCTACGCCATCGCCATGAATCCAGCATGTCGATCAGGCCTCGGGGCATGTCCATCGCGCAGTGGGAGCAGTTATCGGAGGACCTGCGAGGCCGGTTCCTGCAGGCTGCGGATCCCTCGATGAGCGCGATGGACCGCGTTCGGCTTCGCACCCGGACCCCCGAGCCCAGACTGCCGAGGCCGGGGGACCCGAGGCTCGCCGCCCGCGTTCGCCACCTTCCACAACTCCTTTGGCCCGGCTGGACCCTGCGGCTCATGCCCCGCCGAGGCATCCAAGAGGACCTTTTCCGCGGTGTTGCCTCCGCGCTCCTCCTCCTGCCCGGCGAACCGGTGCGAAGCGCTCGCAAGGTCACCGACCGGCTGAGTCCCCACCTGCCCAACTACTTCGCGGTCACGCTCCAGATTCTGGTGCGGAGCGGGCACGAGGATGTGCTGGCTGCCATCTGCCGCTTGGCCTCCCACCTGGACGAGCACGGCAGCCCGATCGACTACCAACGCCGACGCGCGCTCATCCCCCAGTCCCCGATCAGCCCGGAGGACTGGAGACAGCTGTGCTTCGCGACCGACACCCAGCCAGGTGACCAAGGCCGCCGGACTTCAGCAGTCCCCCGGTCGATGCATGCCCAGCGCTACCTCTGGCAGTTGCTCACCGGGTCCGATCTCGAAGACCCCTCTCACCGGCTCACCTGGCGATCCCGAGCTGACCGGACCCGCTATGTCTCCTTCGCACTGTCCTTGCCCCTCGCGCAACGCGCTGCCCTGAACGCCCACGGTTTCCGCCTCCTGCAGGAACTCGGCATTGATGAGCCGGTGAGCTGGGAACCTCCCGATGAATGCGGAGACGGGCTGAACCTTCCTGGTCCACGGCTGACCGACAGCGTCCAGGAAGCCGTCCGGCGCATCGTGATCGAAGAGCGGCGCGCGCCCCGGGAGGCCGCCCGGGAACTGGGCACAACCCTCGCGCACATCCGCTTCGCGTTGGAGCGCCTCGACCGGACGCTGCCCCCGCAGGCGTCCAACACGGTCCTCTCCGCCTGGCAGGCCCGGCAGCGAGCCCGCAACGTGGTCACCGCAGAGTTCCTCCAGGGTGAATACATCGAGGCCGGAAAGAACATGAGGCGGCTTGCCGAGGAGACCGCGATTCCCCGTTCCATCATCATCGAGCGCGCCCGGTCACTGGGCTTGACCGTCTACCGAACCGCGCGACCAGCCACTATCGACGAAGAATGGCTGCGCGATCAGTACGTCGCGCAGCAGCGCTCCAGCCAGAACATAGCCGACGAGCTGGGCCTCGAAGACATGACCGTACTGCGACGGCTGCACAGGCTCGGTATCCCGGTGAGGTCCAAGGGAGTCCACAGCCAACCCGCGCTGATCCGGCGCCTGGATAGGAGCATCCCCCGCGATGTCCGCAAGGCGGTCGAGGGAACTCTGGGCGGCTGGCTTCGGCTGAGACGCTTTCAGATCGCCATGAAGTTCCCGAGCCTGACAACCGCAGCTGACTACCTTGGCGTACATGGGAGCGCATTGGTCACGCAGTGCCAGCGCTTGGAATGCGATCTTGGCGGCAAGCTGTTCAACCGATCAGCTTTCGGAAGGCCCCAGCGGCCCACGGCGCGCGGGCAGGCCCTGCTCCGTGATCTGACGCTCGATCGCGTCCAAGTGCTGATGAACGCAGCGCTTCGCGACGATCAGGTTCCGCCGATGCCTGGAGCCGCTGCTCTCGCCAGCGCGGCGATGCGCTCCACCACCCGAAGCGCGCCAGGCCCCCTGACTCCATTCGACGGGATCTCTGTCGAGCGGATCCGCATCAGTTCCTCCACCCGCGTGCTTCTGCGCGTGCTCCTGGACCATCCGAGCGAAGAGTTCTATGGAGTCCAGATCCGCGCCCAGAGCAGGCTCGGCGAGGGCACGCTATATCCAATCCTCAATCGACTGGAGCGGGCCGGATGGCTGACCAGCCGGCCCGAAGACGATCAATCGTGGCTAGGCCGCGCCACGGTTGGGCGCGGCCCAGGGAGAAGGCGCATCTACTACACCCTCACCACGGAGGGACGACGGGCCGCCGCCTACGAAGTCGAACACCGCAGGGTTGCGCGCCCGAGGAAAGCGACATAACGATGAGAAACCAGGCACGACAATTCGATGAGACACCTCGCGAACACGCAGGTCACGATGCTGGGTTACGACACCAAGCAGGGGATCCTACACGGACCATGAACCCGGACTGGTTGGCGGACACCCGGAACTCCTACGACACCGTCGCCGTCAGCTACGCCGACCAGTTGCGCGAGGCCCTGGACGGCAAGCCCTACCTCCGGGCGGCGCTGGCCCTGTTCGCCGACCTGGTCCAGGGCGCCGGCGGCGGCCCGGTGGCGGACGTCGGCTGCGGACCGGGCCATGTCACCGCCCACCTCGGCCGACTGGGCGTGGACGTGTTCGGGATCGACGTCTCCCCGGGCATGGTCGCGGTGGCCCGGGACGAACACCCCGAACTCCGGTTCGAGGTGGGCTCGATGACGGCGCTGGACCTCGCCGCCGGGTCGCTCGCCGGCGTGCTGGCCTTCTGGTCGCTGATTCACGTCCCCGACGAGGAGATCCCCGCGGTCCTGGACGGCTTCCGGCAGGTGCTGCGCCCCGGCGCACCGCTGCTGATCGGCTTCCACGTGGGCGAGGGGTCGCGGCTGAAGACCGAGGGCTACGGCGGCCACCCGATGCGGGTGCAGGTCCACCGCCGCCGCCCGGCGCAACTGGGCGGCCGGCTCCGGGAGGCGGGCTTCGCGGTCGAGGCCGAACTGCTGATCGACCCGGACGCAGCGGTCCCGGGAGCCGTCCTCTTCGCCCGCCGCGGCTGAGGACGCAGCCGCGGAGCATGGATAGGGTGTGAGTGTGACCGAACTCAAGTTCCGTACTGTGACGGCCTTTCAGCGGAGGATCGTCAACCCGGTCGCGCGCCGGATGCCGGGTCAGGTGCTGCTGGAGACCACCGGGCGGAAGTCCGGGCTGCCCAGACGGACCCCGGTCGGCGGCCGCCGCATCGGCGACGCGTTCTGGCTGGTCTCCGAGTACGGCGACAAGTCCCACTACGTGCGCAACATCCAGGCCGACCCGCAGGTCCGGGTCCGGCTCAAGGGCGTCTGGCACACCGGCACCGCGCACCTGCTCCCGGACGACGACGTCCGCGCCCGGCTCAGGACGCTGCCCCGCTACAACAGCGCCGTGGTCCAGGGCCTGGGCACCCAGCTGTTGACCGTCCGGGTCGACCTCACCTGAGCCCGAGCCCCGCGGCCGAGCCGCCACGACAACGCCGCCCCGGCCCCCGCGATCCGCGGTGCCGAAGCGGCGTCGGTGCAGCGCTGCCGGCCGGTCAGTGCGACTGGCCCGAGTCCGCGAGGCGCTTGATGGAGTTGACGATCTCCTCCTCGGCCTCGACGCGGCCGACCCAGTGGGCGCCCTCGACCGACTTGCCCGGCTCCAGGTCCTTGTAGACCTCGAAGAAGTGCTGGATCTCCAGGCGGTCGAACTCCGACACGTGGTGGATGTCGCGCAGGTGCTCCCAGCGCGGGTCCGAGGCCGGGACGCAGAGCAGCTTGTCGTCGCCGCCCGCCTCGTCGGTCATGTGGAACATGCCGATCGCCCGGCACTTGATCAGGCAGCCGGGGAAGGTGGGCTCCTCCAGGATGACCAGGGCGTCCAGCGGGTCGCCGTCCTCACCGAGGGTGCCCTCGACGAAGCCGTAGTCGGCGGGGTAACGCGTCGAGGTGAAGAGCATCCGGTCCAGGAAGATGCGACCAGTCTCGTGGTCGACCTCGTACTTGTTCCGCGAGCCCTTCGGAATCTCGATCGTGACGTCGAACTCCACAGCTCCTCCATTGCTTCTTATAGATGTGCGCAGTCAGTCGTTCGCAGCCAATAGTGTCTCCTACAGCAAGGGGTGCTCGGGAAAGGGGCAGGTCCGGATGGGTTCTTGGTGGGGGTCTGCGACGCGGGCCGGCCTGGTGCGCGGCTACGCGCTGGCGCCGACGCGCAGGGTCGCGGTGGTGTCCGGGGCGCTGGGCCTCGCGCTGGCGGCCGGAAGCGTCGCCGCCACCGGCCCCTGGGAGGGCGGCAAGCGGGTCGCCGAGCGCGACCGGAGCAGGGTCAGCGAGCTGCTGGACGGAGCGGGGGGCGTGGTGCGGGTCCGCCCCAGGCCGGTGCCCGCGCCGAGCTGGCTGGCGCCGCAGGCCGTGCTGGCCCCGGCCGTCGTCGCCGCAACCGTCGCCGGCACCGGCAGCACGGACGCAGCCGCCCCCACCGCGAAGGGCCTGGCCGCGGCCCTGGGCTCGGCCCTGTCCACCCCGGTCCTGGGCCAGTTCACCGCCTCGGTGGTGGACGCCGCCACCGGCCGCACGCTCTACGCCAAGGGCCAGGACACCGCGCAGGCCCCGGCCTCCACCAACAAGATCGCCACCTCGGTGGCCGCGCTCTCACTGCTCGGCCCCGAGCACCGCTTCACCACCCGGGTGGTCAGCACCGCCCCCGGCCGGATCGTCCTGGTCGGCGGCGGCGACCCCAGCCTCACCGCGGCCGCCACCCACGGCGCCGACCCCCGGGCCAGCCTGGCCACCCTCGCCGACCGCACCGCCGCCGCGCTCAGGGCGACCGGCGTCAGCACGGTCCGGCTGGGGTACGACATCTCGCTGTTCGGCGGCCCCGCGCAGACCCCGGCCGCCAACGTCGGCGACAACATCGCCCTGGTCCAGGCGCTGACCGTGGACGAGGGCCGGACCGACCCCGGCAGCACCGAGAACGCCCCCCGCTACAGCGACCCGGCGGCCAACGCCGCCGCCCAGTTCGCCGCGCTGCTCGTCAAGCGCGGCATCACGGTCCAGCAGGGCACGGCGTCCAGGACCACGGTGTCCGCCGCGGTCAAGGCCGCCGCACCGCTCGCCCAGGTGCAGTCGCAGCCGCTGAGCGAACTGGTCGAGCAGATGCTGACCGAGAGCGACAACGACTACGCCGAGGACCTCGGCCACCAGGCGGCCATCGCCACCGGCCGGCCCGCCACCTTCGCCGGCGGCGCGGCCGCGGTGACGCAGACCCTCACCCGGCTCGGCGTCCCGCTGGGGAGCACCCACCTGGTCGACGCCAGCGGCCTCTCCTCGCAGGACGGCATCCCGGCCGCGGTGCTCACCAGGCTGCTGCTGCTCGCCTCCTCCTCGGCCCACCCGGAGCTGCGCTCCGTGGTCACCGGACTGCCGATCGCCGGCTACACCGGCACCCTCGCCGACCGTTTCGACGGCGACGGCAGCAGCTCCGGACTGGGGCTGGTCCGCGCCAAGACCGGATCGCTGAGCACCGTCAACGCCCTTGCCGGGCTGGTCATGGACCGTGACGGCAGGCTGCTGGCGTTCTCCTTCATGTCCAACGCGAGCGGTGACGTGACCGCCGCCCGCAACGCCCTGGACCGTCTTGCCGGGCGCGTCGCAGTATGCGGCTGCCGCTGACGGGCAGGAGCACGTACGGTTGCTGACATGACGAGCCAGAGCGGCGGTGCGGATATGGCGGACGCGGCAGACGCGACAGGCATGGTCGACTGGAATCTCGCGGTGGCCACCGCGACCCGGTTGGCGCGTCCGGGACCGGAGGTCACCCGGGAGGAGGCGCGCGCCGCGGTGAAGGAGCTCCGGCTGCACGCGGCCGAGGCCGAGCAGCACGTCCGGGCGTTCACCGGGATGCAGGCGCCGGGGGCCTCGGGCACCCCGGTGCTGGTGGTGGACCGTCCCGGCTGGATCAAGGCCAATGTGGCCGGCTTCCGCACCATCATCACCCCGCTCGCGGAGCGGATGCAGGCGCGGCGGGCGTCGCTGCCGGGCGCCGGCGTGCTGGGCAGCGGGGCGCTGGGCGCGGTGGGCGGCAAGGTCACCGGCATCGAGCTGGGGATGCTGCTGGCCTTCCTCTCCTCCAAGGTGCTCGGCCAGTACGAGACCTTCGCCCCCGCGGAGATCCCCTCCGACCTCTCGACCCTGGACGACGAGCACCCGGTGCAGCCCGGCCGGCTGCTGCTGGTCGTCCCCAACATCGTCGCCGTCGAGCGCGAGCTGGACGTGGACCCGCACGACTTCCGGCTCTGGGTCTGCCTGCACGAGGAGACCCACCGCACCCAGTTCACCGCGGTGCCGTGGCTGCGCGACCACATCGAGGGCGAGATCCACGCGTTCCTCGCCGAGACCGACATCGACCCGGCGACCCTGCTGGAGCGGCTGCGTGACGCGGCCGGTTCGCTGCCGGGGTTCGGCGGCGGGTCGGAGCCGGAGGAGGGCGGCAGCGGCGGCACCGGCAGTCTGATGGACATCGTGCAGACGCCGGCCCAGCGGGAGATCCTCGGGCGACTCACCGCGGTGATGTCGCTGCTGGAGGGCCACGCCGACGTGGTGATGGACGGGGTCGGACCGCAGGTGGTGCCGAGCGTCGCGGAGATCCGGGAGAAGTTCCAGAAGCGCCGGGCGAAGGGCACCGGGCGGCTGGACCAGCTGCTGCGGAAGGCGCTCGGGCTAGACGCGAAGATGCGGCAGTACGCGGACGGTGCGGTGTTCGTCCGCGGGGTGGTGGACGCGGTCGGGATGGAGGGGTTCAACCGGGTGTGGACCTCGCCGAACACGCTGCCCACCAAGGAGGAGATCCACGAGCCTGCTGCGTGGGTTGCTCGGGTGCACAAGTAGCCGTCCGCGGTGGTTGCCCTTCGCGCAGTTCCCCGCGCCCCTGATTGGGGCGTGGGGATTCACCCTTCCGGGGGGACCATGGGTGTTGCGGGAACGCGGGTGGGCCTGGGCGCGGAAGACTTCTGCGACCATCGGCCTACGACAGTGCGTTGTCGCCCCGTCACTGTGAGCCATCACAGTGTGGGACGATCCGCCGATCAGCCCTCCGCTCCGGTCCGCTCATAGGAGTGATCAACACATGGGTCCGCACCCCGCAGTGGCCGCGATACGCCTGGCAGTACGCCGGGTCCTCAACGATGTCGCCGCCCAGGTTCCTGACACCTTCTCAGCCGCCATCCCCAACCCCAGCCCCGGCACGGCGTCACGCCCCGTGTTCCGTCCGGTCGGCGACGTCGATCCGCGCCATGCCGAGCTGCGCACCCCCCGCCCCCGCCCCGCGCCGGACGCCCCCCTGGTCCTGGTGGCCTGCAGCGGCGGGGCCGACTCCATGGCGCTGGCCGCCGCCACCGCCTTCGAGGCGGCCAAGCTGGGCCTGCGGGCCGGCGCGGTCACCGTCGACCACGGCCTGCAGGACGGCTCCACCGGCCGCGCCGTCGAGGTGGCCGGGCGGCTGCGCGCGCTCGGGCTCGACCCGGTGGACGCCCTGGGCGTGCGCGTGGGACGGGCCGGAGGGCCGGAGGCGGCCGCCCGGGACGCCCGCTACGCCGCGCTGGACAGTGCCGCCGAGCGGCACGGCGCCAGCGTGGTGCTGCTCGGCCACACCCGCGACGACCAGGCCGAGACCGTGCTGCTGGGCCTGGCCCGCGGCTCCGGGCCGCGCTCGCTCTCCGGCATGGCCGCCGCCACCGGGCGCTACCGCCGGCCCTTCCTGGAACTGGACCGCAGCATCACCCGCCAGGCCTGCGCCGTGCTGGACCTGCCGGTCTGGGACGACCCGCACAACGTCGACCCCGCCTACACCCGCTCCCGGGTCCGCCACGAGGTGCTGCCGGTGCTGGAGAAGCACCTCGGCGGCGGCGTGGTCGAGGCGCTGGCCCGTACCGCGCGGCTGTTCCGCGACGACGCCGACGCCCTGGACGCCTGGGCCGCGCAGGCCGAGGCCGCCGCCATGACCGACGAGGGCCTGGACGCCGCCGCGCTGGCCGCCCTCCCGCCCGCGGTCCGCCGCCGGGTGCTGCGCCGGGGCGCGCTGCGGGCCGGCAGCCCGGCCGGGGACCTGTTCGCCCGCCATGTCGAGGCCATGGACCAGCTGGTCACCGCCTGGCACGGGCAGGGCCCGCTGCACCTGCCCGGCGCCGTGGAACTGCGCCGTCGCTCCGGCCGGCTGGCCTTCCGCCGCATGTAAGCGGTGACGGGTGTGGCAAGGTTGGTGCGGTAGACACCGGATCTCCAGCACTTGAGACTCCAGAGGGTAAGGACGTACCGCGGGTGGACGAGAAGGACATGGGCAGCGACCTTGCGAAGGTGCTCATCAGCAAGGACGAGATCGACGCCAAGCTGGCGGAGCTGGCGGAGACCGTCGACCGCGACTACGCCGGCAAGGACCTGCTGATCGTCGGCGTGCTCAAGGGCGCGGTGATGGTCATGGCCGACCTGGCCAGGGCCCTGCACACCCCGGTCACCATGGACTGGATGGCCGTCTCCTCGTACGGCATGGGCACCAAGTCGTCCGGGGTGGTCCGCATCCTCAAGGACCTGGACACCGACATCAACGGCCGGGACGTGCTCATCGTCGAGGACATCATCGACTCCGGGCTGACCCTGTCCTGGCTGCTGAGCAACCTGCAGTCGCGCGGGCCGGCCTCGCTGGAGGTCTGCACCCTGCTGCGCAAGCCGGACGCGGCCAAGGTCTCCATCGACGTGAAGTACGTCGGCTTCGACATTCCCAACGAGTTCGTCGTGGGATACGGGCTGGACTACGCCGAGAAGTACCGCAACCTGCCCTTCGTCGGCACCCTCGCCCCGCACGTCTACGGAGGCTGACGGTCCGCTGGGAACAGGGGAGGGTTTCCCTCCGTTGGACCCGGGGAAGGGCCGTTTGACACCGGTGCGCAGTCGCTTCATGGGCTTTCATGGAGAATGGCTGCGGTACCGTCCAATAATCCACTGTCTCCGTTGACGGTGGATGACCAACCGGTCGAGGTCATACATAGGACGCGTCCCACGGCTGAGCCTGGGACGCCGCACAGTGGCAGGAGGGACGGGGCGGCTCATATTGTCGCCCCGCATGGATGGACGTGAAGCGATACTTCCGTGCGCCGGTGATGTGGATCGTGCTGGCCGTCCTCGCCGTCGTCGTGCTGATGCAGGTGGTGTCCTCCTCGGCCGGTTACAAGACCGAGGACACCAGCACCGTCGTCGCCGCGATCAACGACGGCAAGGCCCAGTCGGTCCAGATGACCACCGGCGACAGTCAGATGATCAAGGTTCAGCTGAAGAGCGGCCAGCAGATCGACGGCACCAGCCAGATCCAGGCCCCCTACACCTCGGACCAGTACGCGGCCACGCTGCAGACCAACATGCAGCAGGCCGTCACCGACAACAAGCTGGGCAGCTACACGGTCAAGGTCGACAAGCAGAACGCCTTCGTCGGGCTGCTGCTGTCGTTCCTCCCGTTCGTGCTGATCATCCTGGTGTTCCTGTTCCTGATGAACCAGATGCAGGGCGGCGGCTCGCGCGTCATGCAGTTCGGCAAGTCCAAGGCCAAGCTGATCACCAAGGACACGCCCAAGACGACCTTCGCGGACGTCGCGGGCGCCGACGAGGCGGTCGAGGAGCTCCACGAGATCAAGGAGTTCCTGCAGGAGCCGGCCAAGTTCCAGGCGGTCGGTGCCAAGATCCCCAAGGGTGTGCTGCTCTACGGCCCGCCCGGAACCGGTAAGACCCTGCTGGCCCGCGCGGTCGCGGGTGAGGCCGGGGTGCCGTTCTACTCGATCTCCGGCTCCGACTTCGTCGAGATGTTCGTGGGTGTCGGCGCCAGCCGGGTCCGCGACCTCTTCGAGCAGGCCAAGGCCAACGCCCCGGCGATCGTCTTCGTCGACGAGATCGACGCGGTCGGCCGCCACCGCGGCGCCGGCCTCGGCGGCGGGCACGACGAGCGCGAGCAGACCCTCAACCAGCTGCTGGTCGAGATGGACGGCTTCGACGTCAAGGGCGGCGTGATCCTGATCGCGGCGACCAACCGCCCCGACATCCTGGACCCGGCGCTGCTGCGTCCGGGCCGCTTCGACCGCCAGATCGCGGTGGACCGTCCCGACCTCACCGGCCGGCACGACATCCTCAAGGTGCACCAGAAGGGCAAGCCGGTCGCCCCGGACGTCGACCTCATGGTCGTCGCCCGCCGCACCCCCGGCTTCACCGGTGCCGACCTGGCCAACGTCCTGAACGAGGCAGCCCTGCTGACCGCGCGCAGCGACAAGAAGCTGATCGACAACGGCACCCTGGACGAGGCGATCGACCGGGTGGTGGCGGGTCCGCAGAAGCGCACCCGGATCATGTCGGAGAAGGAGAAGAAGATCACCGCGTACCACGAGGGCGGACACGCCCTGGTCGCGGCGGCCTCTCCGAACAGCGACCCGGTGCACAAGGTCACCATCCTGTCCCGCGGCCGGGCCCTGGGCTACACCATGGTGCTCCCGGACGAGGACAAGTACTCGACCACCCGCAACGAGATGCTCGACCAGCTCGCCTACATGATGGGCGGTCGCGCGGCGGAGGAGCTGGTCTTCCACGACCCGACCACCGGCGCGTCCAACGACATCGAGAAGGCGACCACCACGGCGCGGGCCATGGTCACCCAGTACGGGATGACCGAGCGCCTGGGCGCGATCAAGTTCGGGACCGACGGCTCCGAGCCCTTCCTGGGCCGTGAGATGGGTCACCAGCGCGACTACTCGGAAGAGGTCGCCGGGCTGGTGGACGAGGAGGTCAAGAAGCTGATCGAGAACGCCCACAACGAGGCGTGGGAGATCCTGGTCGAGAACCGCGACGTGCTGGACAACCTGGTGCTGGAGCTCCTGGAGAAGGAGACCCTGAACAAGGAGCAGATCGCCGAGATCTTCCGTCCGATCGTCAAGCGCCCGGCCCGCCCGGCCTGGACCGGTTCCGCGCGGCGGACCCCGTCCACCCGTCCGCCGGTCCAGTCCCCCCGGGAGCTGGCCCTCACCAACGGCGTGGCCCAGCTCGACGGCCCGGCGCCGGTGGACATCCTGAAGCTCCCGCAGGAGCCGACGGAGAGCTGATATCCGCTGCTTCGGCACGGAATAGCACGGAATGTGTGCCGCTGCCCCAAGGTTCTAGCCTTGGGGCAGCGGCATTCCTACTGGAGGGAAACGATCCATGACCGACCCGGTGACCATCGAGGGTGCGACCGGCGCCGTCCGTGAGTTCGACCAGAAGCGGGCCGAGGACGCCGTCAGGGAACTGCTCATCGCGGTCGGGGAGAACCCGGACCGCGAGGGGCTGCGGGACACCCCCGGCCGGGTGGCCCGCGCCTACCAGGAGATATTCGCAGGCCTCTGGCAGGAGCCGGAGGACGTCCTGACCACCACCTTCGACCTGGGCCACGACGAGATGGTGCTGGTCAAGGACATCGAGGTGACGAGCGTCTGCGAGCACCACCTGGTCCCCTTCCGTGGCGTGGCCCACGTCGGCTACATCCCCTCGCACAGTGGGAAGATCACCGGGCTGTCCAAGCTGGCCCGGCTGGTGGACGTCTACGCCCGCCGCCCCCAGGTGCAGGAGCGGCTGACCACCCAGGTCGCCGACTCGCTGATGCGGATCCTGGAGCCGCGCGGGGTCATCGTGGTCATCGAGTGCGAGCACATGTGCATGTCGATGCGCGGCATCCGCAAGCCGGGCGCCAAGACCATCACCTCGGCGGTGCGCGGCCAGCTGCGCGACGCGGCCACCCGGGCCGAGGCGATGAGTCTGATCATCGCCCGCTAGCCGGGGACGGCGGTGAGGCTCGGGACTGTGATCGGGCTGCTGGGGACCGTTGACGGCGTGGCCGCCGGGGCCGGGGCCGGCGCCGCGGTGGGCGGGTTGAGCTGCTGGCCCAGCCAGGCCAGGGCGGGTTCCAGCTCCAGGCTCCAGGTGGTGTAGTTGTGGCCGCCGCTGGACAGCACCAGCGGTGTGATCTGCAGCGGCGCCCTCGCGGCACGGACGAACAGCTGGGTGCCCTTGTAGTCGTGCTCGCCGTGGGCGGTGGTGGCGACCAGCACCCGGACGTCGGGGACCGGCAGGTGCTGCAGCCGCCAGACCAGGTTGTAGTTGTTCAGCAGGGCGTCCCTGGCCGGGCCCGGGGGGCCGAAGAGGACGCCGGTGGTCGAGGTCTCGTACTCCCAGTACTCGCCGCCGAGCGAGGCGGCCACGCCGAAGGTGCCGGGGTGCCGCAGGGTGTTCTCCAGCGCGCAGGTGGCGCCCTCGGAGACGCCGGTCAGCCCCCAGCCGCGCGGGTCGCGCTCGACCCGGTAGGCGGAGCGGAGCGCGGCCGGCACGTCCTGGGTCAGGTAGGTCTCGGCCTGGGGGCCGCCGGGGGCGTTGATGCAGTCGGTGTCCCTGGGCGGGGCCACCGTCTGCGAGACGATCACCAGGATGGTGGGCTGCATCTGCCCGTCCTGCATCATCCCGGCCGCGATCTGCGGCATCCGCAGCCGGTCCACCATGGTCTGGATGCTGCCCGGGTAGCCCACGTACGAGGTCAGCACCGGGAAGTCGACGTGCCGGTAGGCGGGCTGGAAGTACTGCGGCGGCAGGTAGACGTAGGCCTGCTGGCGGTAGCCGGTGCGCTCGCCGACCAGGGTCACCGCGTTGAAGCGGCCGTTGCGCTGGGGCGGCCCGGACGGCAGCTCGTCGGACCGCTGCAGCGGTCCGAGCCGGGACGGCAGCACCAGCCTGCTGCCGAGGTCGGAGACCTGTTCCTCGCTGCCCCCGGCGCCGCCCTGGACCCGGCCCAGGGTGACCGTCTGGTTGCCGCCGCCCACCAGGTCGGTCCAAGTCGGGTAGAAGTCGCCGTAGGAGTTCAGCAGCAGCGCGGCCAGCAGCACCAACGACAGCTGGGAGGCCCCGATCAGCGCCAGCCGCCCGAGGATCCGGCGCAGCCCGCGGCGGGCCAGTCGCGGCCAGAGCCACAGGGTGGCGCAGACGCTGAGGAAGGTCAGCAGCCCTGCGCCGTACTCCAGCGTGCTGCTGGTCAGATCCATCGCCTGTGCTCCCGCTCCCTGCCCGTGTGTCGGTCCATCCTGCTGCCTGGACCGGGCACGGACCGAGCCGGAAGGCCCAGTGGCCCCCGATCGAGTGACATGGCGTCAGCGGAAAGGGCGGCGGCCGGGGGCCGGAACGGTCGGGGCGAGGGGGCGGGGGCGGAGGGTCAGGAGGGCAGGCTGCCCGCCGGCAGGCCCGGGGTGGCCGGGCCGCCGATCCTGGCGGAGAGCCAGCGCAGGGCGGGCGGCGTCTCCTTGTTCCAGGTGCCGAAGTTGTGGCCGCCCTCGGGCAGGAACAGGGTGGACACCTCCAGCGGGGCCTTGGCCGCCGCGGCGAAGGCCACCGTCGCCTTGTAGTCGCCCTCGCCCTTCAGGCTGCTGGCGACCAGCAGCGAGACCTTGGGCATCGGCAGGTTCTTCAGCCGCCACATCAGGTCGTTCTCGTTGCGGAGCTGCTGGCTGCCGCCGAACAGGTCACCGGTGGTGCTGTCCACGGCGGAGGCGTAGTACCCGGAGAGCGAGGCCGCGGCGCTGAAGGCCTCGGGGTGACGCATGGTCAGCTTGAGGGCGCAGTAGCCGCCGGTGGAGTCGCCGATGACGCCCCAGTGCGCACCGCCGGTCTCGGCGCGGTACTCGTGGGTGACGGCGTTCTGGACGTCCCTGGTGAAGAAGGTCTCCGCCTGCGGGCCGCCCGGGACGTCCTGGCACTCGGTGTCCCTGGGCAGGTTCACGGCCGGCCGCATCATCACCAGGATGGTCGGCTGCATCTGCTTCTGCTGGATCGCCTGGGCGGCGACCGTGGGGTACTGCATCCGGGTGACCAGGTTCTTCGGCGTGCCGGGGTAGCCGGTGAACACCAGGATCACCGGGAACCTGGTGTGCGCGTACGCAGCCTGGCCGTACTGCGGCGGGAGGTAGACGTAGGCGTCCTCGGAGAAGCCGGTGCTGCCGCCCTTGAGGGTGACCTGCTGCAGGATGCCGCCGGTGGCGTCCTTGCCGGCGTCGGGGAGCTTCAGCGGCACCGGCTTGCTGTCCAGCACCTGGATCGAGTTCCCCTGGCTGTCCTGGGTGGCCGAGCTGGGGTGCACCCCGCTGTTGATGGTCACCGGCGTGCCGTTGCCGGCGTCGGTGCCCAGCAGGTCGTTCCAGGAGCTGTAGAAGGCTCCCCAGTTGTTGGCGGCCAGGCCGATCGCGGCAAGTGTGAATATCTGGCTCGCGGCCAGCAGACCCACCCGCCCGAGCAGTGCGCGCCAATTGCGCCGACCCAGACGGGGCCAGATCCAGACCGTCGCCACAAAACAGCCCACCGCAATCAGCGCGACGAGTATCTGCAGTTTCTGGCTGGTGAGTCCCATGTTCCACATCCTGTTGCCTGGCCTGGATCCGTGCTCTGCCGGTACCTGCTCCCCCTGACGGAGTGCGGGCTGCGGAGGTCCAGACGCTCCAGCATGCCTGGGAAGTTGCTGTGTACTGCCGGAAAGTTACCTGTAGAGCGGAAACTCATGCCTGGGACGGATGCTCTCCTACTCGGGTCTGACCGAAGTCCTTACCTGAGCCTCTACTCTGGTCCACCATGAGCGATCCCCAGGCCGCCACCCCGGCCGAGCAGCAGGCCGCGGACGGCCGTTCCCGCAAGGGCATCCAGTTGCCCAAGGTGTCCCGTCCGTGGGTTCCGGGGGTCGTCGGATACGCGACGGCGCTGGTCGGACTGGGCGACATCGTCGGCGCGGTGGCACCGCACTTCAAGGGATCCAGGGTCCACGAGCTGGCCAGCTTCCTCCCAGGAACGGTGACCACGGTGGCCACCGCCGCCTCGCTGGTGGTCGGCATCCTGCTGATCATGCTGGCGCACGCGCTGCGCCGCAGGAAGCAGCGGGCCTGGAAGGCCGTGGCGGTGCTGCTGCCGATCGGTGCCCTGCTGGAGGCGCTGCGCTGGCACCACACCGGAACCGCGGCGGTGACGGTGGTGGTGTTCGTCGTCGTACTGGTGAACAGGCGCGAGTTCTACGCGCTGTCGGATCCGCGCAGCCGTTGGCGCGCCCTGGGCAATTTCATCGCGATGTACCTGGTGAGTTTCGGACTCGGCCTGGTGATCGTCAGTTCGCACGCCAAGACCACGCTCGGAGTACCCACTTTCGGCGACCGTTTCTGGCAGGTGGTCTGGGGCCTGATCGGAATCGGCGGCCCGATCCATTACACCGCGGACCGCACCAATGACGTGGTCTACTACTCGCTCGCCGGGCTGGGCCTGCTGACCGCGGTCTCCACGGTGTGGCTGGCGACCAAGCCGTCCAAGCCGGTCGCCGAGCTCAGCACCCAGGAGGAGCAGCAGGTCCGCGAGCTGTTGGCGAAGCACGGGGCCCGGGACTCGCTGGGCTACTTCGCACTGCGCCGGGACAAGAGCGTGGTCTTCTCGCCCAGCGGCAAGGCCGCGATCGCCTACCGGGTGGTGTCCGGGGTGATGCTGGCCTCCGGCGACCCGATCGGCGACGTCGAGGCCTGGCCCGGCGCGATCAAGCTGTTCATGGAGGAGGCGCACCGGCACGCCTGGGTGCCGGCGGTGATGGGCTGCAGCGAGACCGGCGGCGAGGTGTGGACCCGCGAGGCCGGTCTGGACGCACTGGAGATCGGTGACGAGGCCATCGTCGAGGTCGCCGACTTCACCCTGGAGGGCCGGGCCATGCGCAACGTCCGGCAGATGGTGAAGCGGATCGAGCGGTCCGGCTACGTCTGCAAGGTGCGCCGGGTCGACGAGCTCAGCGAGCTGGAGCTGGAGCAGATCCGCTACGCCGCGGACGCCTGGCGGGGCACCGAGACCGAGCGCGGCTTCTCGATGGCGCTGGGCCGCTTCGGCGACCCGGCGGACACCGGCTGTGTGGTGGTCACCGCGCACAAGCTCCCCGAGGGGGCGGCCGAGGGTGCCTCGGACATCCGCGCGGTGCTGCACTTCGTGCCCTGGGGCCGGGAGGGGATCTCGCTGGAGTTGATGCGCCGTGACCGGGACGCCGACCCCGGGCTGAACGAGCTGCTGATCGTCAAGGCGCTGCAGGCCTCGGGCGAGCTGGGGATCAGCCGGGTGTCGCTGAACTTCGCGATGTTCCGCTCGGCGCTGGCGCGGGGCGAGCGGATCGGCGCCGGGCCGGTGCTGCGGGCGTGGCGCGGGCTGCTGGTGTTCCTGTCGCGGTGGTTCCAGATCGAGTCGCTGTACAAGTTCAACGCCAAGTTCCGCCCGATCTGGGAGCCGCGCTTCCTGGTCTACCCGACCGCGCGGGACCTGCCCAGGATCGGCCTCTCGGCGCTGCAGGCGGAGGCGTTCATCGTGATGGAGCTGCCCAAGTTCCTGCGGCGCAGGCCCAAGCCGGTTCTTCCGTCGCAGCAGGCCAGGGGTGAGCTCAGGGGGACTCCGGCGCGGACGTAGGTCTTTCGGGTGCAGGCCCGGGGTGGCTGGTCGCGCAGTTCCCCGCGCCCCTAGCTGGTGCAACCGGGCCAGTTGCACATGCTCAGGGGCGCGGGGAACTGCGCGACCGACCAGGCAGGCGCCGCACCCGAAGGACCCTGCACCACAATGGCGGCATGAGCAGCACGTACAAGTCCCCGCTCCCCGGCCTCCCCGAGTGGCACCGCAGCGGGGTGATGGGCATCGTCAACGTCACCCCCGACTCCTTCTCGGACGGCGGCCTCTGGCTCGACCCGGACCGGGCCGTAGCGCACGGGCTCGACCTGGTGCGCCAGGGTGCGGACCTGGTGGACGTGGGCGGCGAGTCAACCCGCCCGGGCGCGGTGCGGGTCACCCGTGAGGAGGAACTCCGCCGGGTGCTGCCGGTGGTCCGGGGGCTGGTCGAGGGCGGGGCCCTGGTCAGCGTGGACACCATGCGGGCCGCCGTCGCCGAGGCCGCCGTCGACGCGGGGGCGCGGATCATCAACGACGTCAGCGGCGGCCGGGCCGACCCGGACATGGTCGGCGTCGCCGCCCGGACCGGCGTCCCCTTCGTGGTGATGCACTGGCGCGGGCAGTCCGCGGCCATGGATGGGCTGGCCTCCTACGGGGATGTAGTGGGCGAGGTCATCGAGGAAGTGGAGCGCCAGATGGACGCTGTGGTGTCGGGCGGGGTCGACCCCGCCCAGGTGATCGTCGATCCCGGGCTGGGCTTCGCCAAGACCAGGGAGGACGACTGGGCCCTGCTGGCCCGGCTGGACGCCTGGTCGGGGCTGGGCCGGCCGGTGCTGGTCGCGGCCTCGCGCAAGCGGTTCCTGGGCACCCTGCTGGCCGATCCGGTGACCGGCGACCCGCGCCCGGCCCGGGCCCGCGACGCCGCCACGGCCGCGGTCTCCGCGCTGGCGGCGGCCCAGGGCGCCTGGGCGGTACGGGTGCACGAGGTGCCGGCGACGGCCGACGCGGTGCGGGTCGAGGCCGCGCTCCGCGCGGCCAGGGACGGCGGCAAGTGACCGGGCCGGAGGAGACCCGGCCGGAGGGCGACGAGCAGGCGGTGGAGGCCGCCAACGCGGCCCTCTACGCCGCGCTGGAGGCCGGCGACCTGGACCGGCTCACCGACGTCTGGGTGTCCGGCGCGGACGCCGACGACGTCCGCGGCGCGGTCTGCGTGCACCCCGGCTGGCCGGTGCTGCGCGGACGGGCCTCGGTGCTGCGCTCCTACGCGCTGATCATGGCGCACACCGAGTACATCCAGTTCTTCCTCACCGACGTGGAGGTGGAGGTCCTCGGCGATGTGGCACTTGTCACCTGCACCGAGAACATCCTCTCCGGCGGCGAGGCCGAGGCCGAGGGCGAGCTGGGGCCACTGGTCGGCGGCCGGGTGGTGGCCAGCAACCTGTTCCGGCGCACCGCGGAGGGCTGGCGGCTCTGGTCGCACCACGGTTCACCCGTGCTGACCAGCGGTGCTGACGAGGAGTAGGACGCGCGGACCGGTTCGGAACCGGTCCCGTTCCGGGGAATGCGACCGCGCACCGCGGATGTTCACCCGACTGCCGAAGGGGTGGCGGCGGGCACGGCCGGACGGCCCTGCAGCCCGCTTTCACTGTCAGTCCCCGGAGGTAGTTTGACTGAGACAGTTTTCGACTGGGCAGGCAGTGCCGCCTGCAACGTTCCCGCCTGCCCGGCCCCGGCCGGCAGCCGGACGGGGGCGCTCGATCAGTGGGAGTGATTCCTTTGTCCGACCGGGAGCAGCGCCTGGACCGGGTCGCGGTGCGGGGCCTCCGGGCCCGTGGCCACCACGGCGTCTTTCCGCGCGAGCGGGAGCAGGGCCAGACCTTCGTGGTCGACATCGTCCTC
The DNA here is from genome assembly GCF_042510965.1 of Streptacidiphilus jeojiensis. Taxonomy (NCBI): domain Bacteria; kingdom Bacillati; phylum Actinomycetota; class Actinomycetes; order Kitasatosporales; family Streptomycetaceae; genus Streptacidiphilus; species Streptacidiphilus jeojiensis. Next base: position 12,888 of record NZ_JBEUKS010000014.1, on the reverse strand, counting down.
GGCATGGACACCCGTCCCGCCGCCTCGGGCGACGATCTCAGCAGGACCGCCCACTACGGGGTCGTCTCCGAGGAGGTCGTGGCGATCGTGCAGGGCGAGCCCGTCGACTTGATCGAGACCCTGGCCCAGCGCATCGCCGACCAGTGCCTGAAGCACGATGCGGTACAGGAGGTCGAGGTGACCGTGCACAAGCCGGACGCCCCGATCACCGTGCCGTTCGACGACGTGACCATCACCATCGTTCGGAGCCGCGGATGAGCAGCGATCCCACCACCAGCCCCGTCGCCCCCGAGGTGGAGCAGCAGGTCGACGAGGCCGACTTCACCCTGCACAACCCGGTCCTCGCCGTCGTGGCGCTGGGCAGCAACCTCGGCAACCGGCTGGAGAACCTGCAGGGTGCCGTGGACGCGCTGGAGGACACCCCCGGCGTACGGATCCGCGCGGTCTCCCCGGTCTACGAGACCGACGGCGTCGGCGGCCCCGAGGGTCAGCCGACCTACTTCAACGCAGTGCTGGTGCTGCGCACCACGCTGCCGCCGCACTCGCTGCTGGAGCGGGCCAACGCGGTCGAGGACGCCTTCGGCCGGGTCCGCGAGGTCCGTTGGGGCGCGCGCACCCTGGACGTCGACATCCTCGCCTACGAGGGCGTGGTCGAGGACTCGGCGACGCTGACCCTGCCGCACCCGCGCGCCCATGAGCGGGCCTTCGTGCTGGCCCCCTGGCTGGATGTGGACCCGGTGGCGGAGATCCCCGGCGCCGGACCGGTCGCGGAACTGCTCGGTGCGGTCGGCACCGCCGGGGTCCGGCAGCGCGACGACCTCTCGCTGCACCTGCCCGCTTAACTCGCGGCGGCGAGTAGGCTCTCAGCTTGAGCTAGGGACGATCTGAAGGGGAGATCTTGAAGGCGCTACGCGCTGTCGTACTCGTCGGGATCACCCTGGTGGCCGGGGTGCTGTCCTGGGCCGGGTCGCAGCTGTGGAACTCGATGGGGTCGCTGCCCGGCGTCCCCACGGCGGCGCCGGTCGTGCTGGCGATCATCGCGGTGGTGCTGGCGGCCACCGCGATCTCGCTGCGCGGCAGGCTGAAGGCCCAGCGGGAGCGGGTGCCGGGGGCCAAGGGCGTGGACCCGCTGTCGGCCGCCCGGGCGGTCGTGCTGGGCCAGGCGAGCGCGCTGGTCTCGGCCCTGGTCACCGGGGTCTACGGCGGCATGGGCGTGTTCCTGCTGAGCAGCAGCGACGCCTCGGCCCGCCGGGGGCAGGCGCTGACGGCGCTGTTCGCGGTGCTGGCCGGAATCGCGGTGATGGCGGCCGGGCTGTGGATCCAGTACATCTGCCGGCTGCCGGAGGACCAGGACCCGTCGACGCCGGTGCACAGCTCGGCGGAGCGGCCCTGAGGCCTCGGAAGGGTCGCCGACCGTCATGGTCGGTACACCCAACGTCATGTGATGGTCCTGTCAAGACCACATTTGGGACCTGGCCTGACATGGGCAGCGCGGTCACGCTAGATTCTGGCCATGCCACGTGGTCGCCACCGCCAGTCCTCGCCTCTGAGCAGGCTCCTCCCTCCGACCGCCTGCGGAGTGCTGGCCATCGCCGCACTCATATCCGCGGTCTTCGTGACCGATCCGGGGACGCTCCGCGTCCTGGTGGTGGCCGCGTCCGTCGGGGCCTTCGCCGGTGCGGTGCTGCTGCGGCTGCGTGAGCACGCCGGCGAGGTCGAACTCGAGGCCGAGGTGGCCGCGAGGTCCCGGGACGAGGCCCGCTTCGAGGACCGGGTGGCCGAGTTGGAGTACGCCGCGGAGGCGGCCGAGGAGCAGGTCAAGCGGCTGGAGCGGCGGCTGCTGGCGCAGCGCAGCCAGATCGCCAGGGCCGAGGCCGAGAACGCCAGGCTGCTGCGGGAGCGCGCCAGGATCGCGGCGGAGCAGGCCCTGCGGGAGGCCGAGGAGGCCCAGCGCAAGGAGGTCGCGCTGCGGGGCATGCGTCCGACGGCGACGGCCTATCTGAAGGCCGCCGCCGCCCTGCGGGGCCTGGAGCGGCGGGCGGCGGTGGGACAGGCCCAGCGGATCGCCGCGGGGGCGGCGGGCGCCGGCGCCGTGGGCGGCGTCGCTGGGGCTGCGGGTGGCGGGGTCGTGGTGGAGCCGGTGGCCGAGCCCGTGGTGGAGCAGGTGGCGGCCGAGCCGGAACCGAAGCAGGAGCGGGTGCGGGAGCGGGTCCAGGAACGGTCGGCGTTCCGGCCGAAGGCGCCGAAGGCCGCCAAGGTCAAGAAGGCGGCCGCGACCGCGGCGGAGGCGCCGGCGGGACCGGCGTGGGCGCGGGCGGCGTTGCCGCCGCTGCGTCCGGCCAGCCCGGTGCTGCCTCGGCAGTCGCGGGACGTGCTGCGGCAGGATGCCGGCAGCAGCGGGACGTTCAACTTCTTCAGCCGTCAGGAGACGGCGATCTCCACCGAGTTGGGGGATCTCGCGGACGTGGTCGGTACGGAGGCTGCGGCGGCGCAGCGGGAGTACGCGGACGCGGGGGTTGCGGACGGGGCCGCGGGGACGGCGGAGGACGTCGTGCACGACCTCACCGCGGAGGACGAGACCGAGCCGATTGACGTCCGCTCACTACGGGCGCTTTAGCTCTTTGTGTCTTTAGGGGCGCGGGGAACTGCGCGACCAGCCCTCTACGGAGGTGCATGGTTGGCAGCGCAGTTCCCCGCGCCCCTATGGGGTTGCTGTTAGTGCGGACAGTGCGGCTTGGATCGTTGGGTCGGCTGGGTCGAGGGTTGCTGCCCGGGTCAGGGCCTCGTGGGCGCGCGGAGCGTCTCCCTGGTGGGCGGCGATCTTGCCGAGGAGGAGCCAGGCCGGGGTGAGGTCCGGCTCCTCCTGGACCGCGCGTTCCAGGGCCGCCCGGGCCCGGTCGTGGTCGCCGTCGCGGGCGTGGGTCAGGCCGGTGTTGTAGCTGATGCGGCCTCGGTACACAAGATGGGCCAGCGCAGCGAGGTCCTCCTGGCAGCCGGGGCAGTGCAGGGTGTCGGGCAGGGCGTCCAGCCGGCACTGGGGGCAGCTGACCCGGATGTCTGACATGGCCGTCCTCACTGTTGGGGGGTGTCCCACTACTCGGGCCGCACCGGGGTGCTGTGGATGTCGGGGGCGGGGGCGTCGTCCATCTCCCGCAGGGCCTCGGCGTGCAGGCCGACCAGCGCGGACAGGGCCTGGTTGACCTTCTCCAGGTTGGCCTCCTCCATGCCCTCGTCGATCGCCCGCAGCGCGCTGCGCAGCCGCTGGGACAGGGCCGGGGAGAGCAGGTTCTGACTGACGAACACATGGCTGTAGGTCACCATGAGGACGTTGGGCCCCATCGAGTCGGTGAGCCGGTCCGCGGCCAGCGTGAGCCGCTTCATCGCCTCGAAGTCGGCGCGGTCGCGCGCCGACTTCAGCTCCTTGCGGGCGCGGCGGATCGCGGCCAGGTCCTCGTCGCTGAGCAGCTTGTCACAGAAGGCCAGCACCGCGCCCAGGTAGGCGTCGGTGCCGCGGGCCCGGCTCTGGATCCTGGCCTGCTCCTCGAAGGCGCGCAGCAGCTCCTCGGCGGAGCGGCCGCGGGTCTGGCCCGCGGAGACGTCGTCGAGGTCCTCGATGGCCTTGCGGGCGGCCCGCCGTTCGGCGTCGGTGAGCTCGTCCTCCCAGCGTTCGGTGTAGCCCTCGATGGCCATCCGCTTCTCGTCCAACTGGGCCTTGAGCTCCGGCTCCAGGGTGACCCGTTCGAGTTTGACGGTGCGTTGCGGGCCGCCGTGGATGCGGACCGAGAGGGTGATGGTGCGGTCCTGGGAGAGGCCGAAGGAGACGGTGACCGGCACCCGGCCGGAGAAGCCGTCGGGGAGCCGCAGGCTGAGGTGGCCGATCAGCTCGTTCTGCTGGGCGATCTCCCGGTCGCCCTCGAACACGGCGACCTCCAGCCGCTGCCGTCCCGAGCCGGCGACGTGGAAGTCGCGGCTGACCGGGTCGGTGGTGGGGTAGCTGGAGTTCTTGGGGATGATCACGGCGAAGCTGCCGTCGTTGAGCTCGATGCCGAGGCTCTTCGGGGTGATGTCGAAGGGGTTGGCGACCTGGAGCCAGGCGCCGCAGCCGGAACAGGTCTCGGCGCCGGGCTCGTTGACGGTCCGGCACTCCGCGCAGCGCAGCCCTGACGGTCCGTCGGCCTGGGTGTCGGCGCCCGCCTGCCCGGCGAGCGGGGAGCCGCACAGGTCGCACTCGCGGTCGCCGGGGGCGGCCGGGGTGCCGCAGCGCGGGCAGCTGCGGGGCTCCTGCCGGGCGGCCGGCACCGGGCGGGCGGCACCGGCCGGGCCGCTGCTGACGCCGCCGGACGTGCTGCCGCTGCCGTCCAGGGCCTGGTGGCACTTGGGGCAGGCGCTCTCGTCCGGGGAGACCGGCAGGTAGCAGGTGGGGCAGGAGATCCGCTCGGCGCCGACCAGGGACGCCTGGCAGCCGGTGCAGACCTCGTCGGTGAGCGCGCCCAGTTGGTGGCACTCGGCGCACTCGACCTCGCCCAGCAGCGCCGACTGGACGGCGGCGCCGAGGGCGACGCACTGCATCGGATTGCCGCCGAGCTTGATCCGCTTGGGTCCGAAGACCTCGCCCAGCCGCCGGATCACCAGCGGGATCGAGGTGGAGCCGCCGACCAGCAGTACCTCGTCGATGTCGGCGACGGTGAGGTTGGCCTCCATGATCGCCTTGTGGGTGAGCTCGATGGTGCGCTCGATCTGGTCCTCGATCAGCCGCTCGAAGCGGGTGCGGTCGAACTCGGCCTCGAAGATCTGGCTGCCGTCGCCGATCCCGGCCAGGGTGACCTCGGTGGCCTGCTGGCTGGAGAGGTCGATCTTGGTGGCCTCGGCGGTGCCGGTGATCCGGGAGCGGTCCAGCCGGTGCGGCTGGTAGTCGGCGCCGTACTCCGCCTTGATGTCGTCCAGCAGGGCGCTGGTGATGGCCTTGTCGAAGTCGTCGCCGCCGAGCAGGTTGTCGCCCTCGATGCCGAGCACCTGGCAGGAGCCGGGGATCAGCAGCAGGATCGAGATGTCGAAGGTGCCGCCGCCGAGGTCGTAGACCAGCACGGTGCGGCCGTCCTCGCCGAGGTCGCCGGTCATGCCGTAGGCGAGGGCGGCGGCGGTGGGCTCGTTGATGATCCGCAGCACATGGAAGCCGGCCAGCCGGCCCGCCTCCTGGGTGGCCGCGACCTGGCGCTCGCCGAAGTAGGCGGGGACGGTGATCACCGCCCGCTGGAACGGGGCGCCGGCCCGGCCCTCGGCGTCCTCCTTGAGCTTGCGCAGGATGATCGCGGATATCTCGATCGGGGTGTAGGAGCGGCCGTCAAGCCAGACGTTGACGTCGCCGTCCAGCCCGGCGGTGACCTTGTAGTCCAGCTCGCCGAGCGCGGCCTGCACCTGCGGGTCGCGGAACTTGCGGCCCATGAAGCGCTTGGCGGAGCGGATCACGTTCTCGCCGTCGGTCGCCATCCGTCCCCGCGCCGAGGTCCCCACCAGCAGTTCGCCGCGCCTGCCGCGGCCCACCACCGAGGGGGTGGCCTCCTGGTTCTGCTTGTTGTAGACGATCTCGGGCTCTCCACGGCGGAGTTGGGCGACCACGGAGTTGGTGGTGCCCAGGTCGATACCGAGCGTACGGATCATGCTGCGGGGTTCCCCTCGGGGCGGCTGCTGACGGGTGGTCACTTGTGCTTGCGGGAGCTGCGGGTCTTGCGGGGCTTGCGCGCCGACGGCTGCTTGCGCTGCCGGGGAGCGGGAGGGCGCCGGGGTTCGGAGGCGTCCTGCGGCTCCGGGACGGGCGCCGCGGCGGGGGCGAGGGCGGGCGCGGGCTCCGGGTCCTGCCCGGTCCAGGGCACGGCGACCTCCACCTCGGCCCGGCGCAGCACGTCCCCGCGCCAGTTGAAGCCGTTGCGCACCACCGCCACCACGGTCTCGTCGGGCTTGTCGGCGCTGGGGACACGGCCGACGATGTCGGCGACGGCCGGGTGCGCGACGTAGTTCAGCAGGCGCATCGGGGACACCTCGGCTACGGCCAGCTTCTTCCGCAGGATGCCCTGCACCGCCGCCGCCATCTCGACCAGGTTGTCCGGCCGGGGGATGCCGGGCGGCAGCTGGGCCTGCTTCTCCTGCACCGCGAACAGCACGTCGTCCACCTCCAGCAGCCCCAGCAGCAGCCCGCGTTGGGCCGACTCGGCGGCTCTGGCGTCCTCCTCCCGGCGGCGCCGGGCGATGGAGCTGCGGAACAGCAGCTTGGTGAAGGCGTCGGCCAGGTCGACGTCGAGGGCCCGCTCCGGTACGGGCAGGAAGTCCTCGGTGATCGCCAGCGGATCGGTGCTGACCTCGGTTCCGGTCTCGGTCATGGGTCGGCTACTCCGGGATCTCGACGGGGGGCAGTACGGCGGTTCCGGCCTGGTACGCGGCGGGCACCCGCAGCGCCTCGACCCCGGCCTCGGGCGGGGGATCGGCCCAGTCGGCGGTCAGCTCCGACTCACGCAGCACCAGCAGGTCCGCGGCCGGCGGCATGGTGAAGGCGCCCGGGTCCGGCAGCGGCTGCTCCGCGCCGACCGGGGCGAAGGCCTCGTCCAGGCCGGCCGAGGTCTGCGCCGGCAGGTGCTCCAGCAGGTCCCACTCCAGGCGCTTCTCCGGGTTGCGCAGCGCCGCGGCGGCCTGCGCCACCTCGTTGGGGCGGTGCTTGCGCGCCCGGATCGCCCTGGCCTGCGCGGCCTTGAGCTCGGCGCTTCCGGCGGAGCCGTCGATGCCGAGGATCTCGTAGGGCGACGGTCCTGACAGGGGCATGGGTGTGGTCCTCTCCCGGCTCAGTAGCCGCGTCGCCGCAGTGCGGCCTGCAGGGTGAGCAGGTCCTTGTTCTGCGGGTCGTAGCCCAGGCCGGTCCGCATCTCGTTCCTGGCGGAGCGGAACTGGCTCCTGTTGGCGAGGCGGTAGGCCTCGCCGCAGTAGGCGTCGGCCAGTTGCTGCCGGGTCACCTGGTTGTTCTGCACCTGCAGCGCCGCCAGCAGGAAGGCGACCCCGCCCTGGTGGTTCTTGGCCTTCAGCAGCTCCACGCCCCGGTTGTGCAGCACCACCGACAGCCTGCGCTCGGCCTCGGGGGCGGTGGTGCGCAGGTCGTTGCCGTCCGACTCCGGGTCGAACAGCACCGACTGGGTCATCAGCTCCAGGGCGGTGTCCAGCCGGGACCGGGTCAGCGCGATCGCCTTGGACCTGGCGTAGAGCACATTGCTGAGCATCAGCCGGCGCTCCTTGCTGCCCTCCAGCTTCAGCGCCTCGGTGAGCAGTTCGGCGGCCTGCGCCAGCGAGGCGTCGTCCTCGGCGTTCATCAGCTGGTTGGCCCAGTTGGTGAGGGCGGCGGCGGTGAACTCGCGGGCGGTGGGGTCCTCCGGGGCGTGCTTCACGGCCAGCCGCAGCAGCCGCACCGCCTCGGGGTAGTCCTTGCGCTGGTTGTTGGCCCGCAGGCCGAGCTGCGAGTAGCCGGCGCTGAGGTTGGCGGCGACGGTCGGGTTCCCCGGGGCCAGCGCCAGGGTCCGCACCAGGACGTCGACGGCCGCCTGGTGGGCGTCCCGGTCCTCGCCGAGCAGCCGCTGGGCCTCCTTGACGCCGGCGTCGGCGAGGGTGGTGCGGTGCGCCGGGGTGAGTTCGGCGCCGAGCCGGGCGACCTCCTCGAAGCCGTCCAGCGCGGCGGCCCAGCGCTGGTGGGCGTAGTGCCCCTGGGCCCCGGCCCGGACCGCGGTCGCCAGCAGTGCGGAGCCCTCGGTGCCGCGCTCCATGGTGGACAGCGCCCGCAGCCCGTCGGCCGCGTCGTCGAAGCGTTTCTGCTGGACCAGGTACCAGTAGGCGCCGAGGGGTCCGAACAGCGGGCGCAGCTGCTCGGCGAGCGGGCCGCTGTGGTCCGGCCGCAGCAGCAGGTCGAGGTCCTGGGCGAGGGCCCGCCCCTGCCGGGCCCCGGGGAGCAGCGACTGCAGCAGGGGGCCGCGGACCACCGGCTGCGCCGAGCCGGACTCCGCGCTGAGCGTCGGCGCGTACCGGGCCAGGATCGCGGCGGCCTGGCATTCCAGCCCCCAGCGGACCGCCCAGCCGGTGGCCGACGGACCGTCACTGTCGCTGTCGCGGGCGGCGTCGCGGGTCAGGAAGTCCTGCCTGATGCGTTCCGTCAGCGCGGTCCGTACCGCCTGTCCGCGGTCCTCGGGGACCGGGCGGCCGGTGGCCTCGGCGATCCCCGGCCACAGGCCGGGGTGGTGCAGCGCGGCGGCCCAGCAGGCCAGGGTCCACTCCCAGACGGCGTCGTCGGCCTCGGCGACGCCGCGTTCGGAGGCCAGCCGGTAGCTGGCCAGGCCCAGCGAGTGCAGGGCGCGCAGGTCCTGCGGGCGGTCCTGCCACAGCTGGTGGAAGCGGTCCCAGGCGTCCGCGTGCCGTCCGGCCCGGCTGTGGGCCAGCGCCTCGTGCTCGGCCAGCAGCGGGAGCGCGGCGGCGGCGACCGGGTCGTCGGGGGCGACCGCCTCGACCTCGCGCAGGGCGGTCAGCGTCAGCTCCAGGTCCCCGGCGGCGGCCGCGGCGGCGGCGCGGTGCAGCTGGACCAGCCGCAGGGTGTCGGCGTCCGCACCGGCTTCGGCGGCCTCGGCGAGGGCCGCCTCCGGGTCGCCGCAGTGCAGCCGGATCCGGGGGAGTGCGCTCCGCAGCGGCGCTGCCGGGGCGCTGTCGCGGGGCAGGACGGCGGCCCAGGCGGCCAGCAGCGGCACCGCCTCCTCGGGCCTACCGGCCCGGAGCGCGTGGGCGAGCAGCGCGGGCAGGTCCGCGGCCAGGCAGGTGTGGCAGCGGGTGGGGAGCGGGGCGGTCACGGTGGTGTCGGCGGGCTCCGTGGGCGGCTCACCGACCGTTCCGAGGACCACGGTGGCGTCGGCCGGCTGCGGTCGCTCCCCGGACGGTTGGAGGGCAGTGGTGTCGGCCGGCTGAGGTCCGTCGGGTTCCGCCGCCGGCGGTCGGGACCGGTGCAGGTGGGCGGTGCAGGCGGGGCGGCCGCACTGGCCGCAGCCGGCCACCGCGGGTTGGGCACAGGCGGTGGCGCCGGTGCCGGAGCAGGGTGTGCCCGGGGTGACCGTGTCGCTGCCGTGCGGGCCGTGCGCGGTGAGGGCCTGGGCCTGCGCGGTGAAGGCGTTCGGCCAGGCCCCGGCCCGTGCCGCCAGCAGCGCGCGCAGCCGGTGCAGGGCCGGCTCCTCGACCGGGCCCGCCCCGGCGCCGGTCGGCCCTTCGGCCGACTCCACCGTCCTGAGCAGGGCGATCGCGGTACGCGGCTGTCCGGCGGCGAGCTGCAGCGCGGCCAGCCGGGGGCGGTCCCCGGCCAGCAGCGGGGCCGCGGTGGCGGCGTCGTCGCGCAGCATCGCCAGCGCGCCCCTGAGCCGGCGCAGCCGCGGGCTGCCGCCGTCGATCCGCTCGTGCCGGGCCGCCACGGCCAGCGCGGCGTCCGCGCGGTCCAGGGACTCGGCCCGGTCCCGGCCGGTGAGCAGTGCCAGGCCGGCCTCGCGCAGCCCGGCCTCCACCAGCGCGGTCCGGTACTCGGCGGTGTCCGGGAAGGCCGCCACGCAGGTCTCCCACAGCCGCATCGCCCGGCCGGGCCGACGCTCCGTCAGTTCCCGTGCCGCCAGCAGGCTCCGCAGCACGGCGCGGTTGCGGGCCAGGACCTGGTGGCGGTCGTCGGGCAGCGCCTGCCAGCTGTCCAGGGCGGCGTCGGGGCTGCCGAGCCCGGCCCTGGCCAGGCCCAGATGGAAGACCGCGGTGTCGCTCCAGGCGTCCTTCGGCCGGTCCGCCTCGGTGGTCAGGCCGCGTACCGCGTCGGCGTGCTGCCCGGCCGCGCCGAGCGCCGCGCCGAGACGGATCCGGCCGGGCCGCCAGTCGGGCCGCAGCGCCGTCCCGGCCTGGTACTCGGCCGCCGCCAGGGCCACCTCGCCGGACCACTCGTGCAGCAGGCCCAGGCCGAACCTGGCCGGGGCGTGCCGGGGGTCGGCCCGCAGCGCGGCGATGAAGCAGGCGTGTGCGGTGTCGCGGTCGGGGGTGGGGGAGTCGAGGGCGAGGCAGCCCAGTGCGTAGTGCGTCCTGGGGTCGCCGGGGCCGAGCCGGACCGCGGCGAGCAGATCGTCGGAGGCGGCCTCCCAGTGCTGCAGCCGCTGCTGGGCCAGGCCGCGGAACAGCCGGGCCTCGACCGGCAGCCTGGTGCCGCGCCCCCAGGGCCCGGTGCCCCAGGGGCCGGCCACTCCCGGCGGCCTGACCAGGGTCTCGCTGAACGCGGTGACGGCCTCCTGGTCCAGCCCGAGGCGGCTGAGCACGGCGCCGAGCCGGAACCACACCTCGGCGCTGCCGCCCGCCTGCGCCACGGCGGTGAGCGGCGCCCGGGCCTCGGCGGAGCGCCCCTGCGCGGACAGGGCGGCGGCGCGGGCCAGCACCGTCCACTCGGCCTGCGGCAGCGCGGCCAGGGCACGGGTGGTGAAGGTGTCGCGGTCACCGTCGGGTCCGGCGCCCGGACCGCCTGCCGCGGCCCCGGCGCCGCAGCGGGCCTGCAGCCAGAACAGCACCGGCTCGGCGGCCGTGTGTGCCGCGGCGGCCGGATCCCGGTACACCGCGCCGAGGTAGGCCAGCAGCAGATCGAGGTCCTCGGGCCGGTCGCCCTCGTGGATCCGCTGCTCGGCCAGGGCGTGCAGGGTCCACGGCGGCAGCGCCGCGACCGGGTCGGCCAGCAGCGGGAACGCCTCGCGGTAGAGCCGCAGTGCCTGCACCCGGTCGGTGGTCGCCCCGGCCTGCCCCAGCACGGCGGTGCCGCGCTGGGCGGCCAGCTCCGGCGCGGTGCCGGCCCTGGCCAGCCGCGCCGCCAGCCTGCCGTAGCGCTGCACGGCCTGCGGCGAACGTCCGGCGTCGGCGGCCTTCTTGGCGGCGGCCAGGGCCCGGTCGATCCCGCGCTGGTCGATCCGGGCCCGGCTGCGCAGGACCAGTCCGCCGAGGAGCAGCAGCACCACCACGGGCACGGCGAGCAGCGCGATCATCGGACCCCCCGGACGAATCGCTGACAGTTGCTGGCCATTTCCGGAGGTTCCCCCTGCTGCTCCGTCAAGTACTGCTTGCCTCAGCCGAATTGATGATCAGTTAACCGGGCGACCTTTTCCAGGGTAGGGAAGATCGAGCCGCAACGCAGCAGTTTGTGCCCCCCAAAGCGGGGACGGTCTACCCTGGTTCGGCTGGACGTGGTGCTCTGTTGTGGTCGGTGCGGCGGGGGGTGCGGGATGCAGCAGGGGCGTGGCGTGCCGCGGTCGCGTTGGACGGCGGGCCAGTGCTTCGGCCCGGACCACGACCCGGAGCAGTACCGGCTGCTGGAGTTCCGGCACCGCGGCGGCGAGGCCGAGGTCTGGCGCGCGGAGCGGACCAGCCACAGCGGCCGCAAGGAGATCGTCGCCGCGAAGATCATGCTGGAGCGCGACCCCTCCGAGGTGCGCCGCTGGCTGGGGCGCTGGGAGGACGTCACCCACAACGCCAACCGGCTCGGGGTGGCCGACCTGGTCGTCCCCACCTTCCTGCTCGGCCCCTGGCCGCACCCTCCCGGCCGGCCGTCGACCGGCCTGGTGGCCTACCAGATATCGCCGTGGCTGGACGCGGTGCCGCTGGACCAGTGGGCCCGCTCGGCCACCGGCGGTCCGGCCGCCGCCGCCGAGGTGCTGCTGCGGCTCTGCCGGATCGTCGACGACCTGCACGGCAAGCGCTGGGTGCACCGCGACATCTCCGCGGCCAATGTGCTGGTGGACGCCGACGCCCTGGTCAAGCTGATCGACCTGACCTTCCTGACCCCGCTGGACGCCGCGCTGACGGTGGCGGTCTTCACCCCGGGGCACGTCCCGCCCGAGCAGGAGCAGGTCGGCGGCTACCCGACCGCGGCCAAGGACCTGTTCGCGGTGGGGACGCTGGCCAGGACGCTGCTGCTGCCCGACGCCGGCCGGCTCGACCTGCACGAGCCGGACGCGCAGACCCGGCGCGAGCTGCACGAGGCCGGGCTGCCGGGCGCCGTCGCCGACTGGCTCTGCGAGGCCCTGGACGCGGCGCCGGAGCGCCGTCCGTCGCCGCTGGTGCCCTGGGCCGAGCGCGGCGGTGAGCTGCTGCGGGCGCTGCCGGCCGAGGGCCGGATCAGCTGCCTGCAGCTGGTGGCGGACGGCTGGGGGCGTCCGGTGGTGGTCACCGGCGGTCCCGGCGGCGTCGAGTTCTTCGCGGCCTCGCCGGACCGGGCGCGGACCAGGCTGCAGCCGGACGCCGCACCGCCGCCGGCCCCGGCGCTGCCCCCGGCCGGGGGACCGGCCGGGGTGCGGGAGATCGCGGCGGGCCGCGCGGCCGACGGCGGGGTGGCCGTGTTCGCGGTGGACCGGCGCGGGGTGCTCTGGTGCGGCACCAGTGGTCAGGGCTGGTCGGAGGCGCTGCACAGCGTCGCCGGCATCGCCGCCGCGACCACGCCGTTCGGCGAGGTGGCGGCCTGGACGGCGCGCGGCGGCACCGTCCAGATGCTGCGCTGGACCCCCGGCGTCGCGCTGTCCGTCAGCGAGCTGCGGCGCTGCCCGGCGGACCGGGTGCTCGCCGCCACGGCCGAGCCGGACGGCGGCTGGGCGCTGCTGGTGGAGCGTCACGGGCGGCTGTTCCACTGCTCGGTGGCCGATCCGGACCGCTACCGGCGCACCTCCTACGACGGCGCCGAGTCCGCCGAGCCGCCGGCCTCCCGGCAGCTGCTGGCCGAACCGGTCGCGGCGGCGGCCCTGGCCGCCGGACCGGGCGGCCTGCGGGCCGGCGCGGTGCTGGCGGACGGCGGCGTGGCGCTGTGGAGCCGGGGCGCGAGCGGCT
>NZ_JBEUKS010000013.1:0-283939 GCF_042510965.1 Streptacidiphilus jeojiensis | reverse complement strand
TCGGTGGTCATAGCGTGAGGGAAACGCCCGGTAACATCCCGAACCCGGAAGCTAAGCCTCACAGCGCCGATGGTACTGCAGGGGGGACCCTGTGGGAGAGTAGGACGCCGCCGAACAACCATTGAACAGGAAGCCCCCTGACCACCGGTCAGGGGGCTTCTCTGCATTCCCCGCCAGTGCGGTGGGGGAGGCCGGCCGCCGCAGATGGGGGCGGCAGCTGTGGGTGGCTTACATGGCGCCACCGTTGCCGCCCGCCCCCGTCCGTGGCTTGTTGCTGTTGCTCGCTGCGCTCGCGGGCCAACTACAGCGGGGGAGCAGGGCCGGTCCTGGGCGCCGTTGCCGGGTGGGAGGTCGGAGGTGGGGCGCAGAAACGGTTCTGCGGCCGGGCCTCGCGGGAACCGGGGTCGATTTCGGGACGTCGGGTCACTCTTGGTACGCCAGGACCGGGTCAAATAGGGCATTACGGCATGATCAAGTGACACCTTGTCCCGAAAGTGACCCCGGTTCAGTCCAAGGCCCCGCTTCTCGGGCCCCGAAACCGCACTGGCCTCGGCAGGAACGTTTCTGCACGCCCGCCCCGCACTCACCCGCCGCCCGGCAACGGACCCCCGCCCGCCCCCCGGCTCCTCGTAGTTGGCCGCGAGCGGAGCGAGCCACCCCAGCCACCAACACACCAACGCGCCCCACGGAACTGACGAACGATCACCGGGAGCGAACACGCACCGGCAACCCGGCCACAAGACGGGGGCTCGGCAGCAAGGCGGATTCCGCACCCATGCCGGCTGTCCTCCTCCTCTACTCCCGCCGGACGGCCACAACCGCGGAGGTTGTGGGGGTGGTGAGGATCTCCGTGGCTCGGAGGTCGGGGTGGGTGAGGTAGAAGAGCCTGAGCTCGTCGATCTCGCCGGCGAAGCGGGGTGGCCATTCGGGGGAGGGGGTGAAGTCGTCGAGGACGAGGATGCCGCCGGGGGCGAGGAGATCGACCACCTGTTGCTGGGCGTCGCGCTTGCCGCCGCCGTCGCAGAAGAAGACGTCGAAGGGGGCGTGTCGCTCCAGGAGGCGCCAGTCGCCGGGGAGGACCTGTACCCGCTCGTCGTCCGCGAAGAGGTCGGCCGCGGCGCGGGCCAGCTCCTCGTCGCGCTCTGCGGTGACGAGTCGTGCTGCGCTGCCGAGGCCGCTGTGGAGCCAGGCCGTGCCGACGCCGCACCCGGTGCCGCTCTCGGCGATGGTGCCATTGGGCTTGGCGGCGGCAGCCATGCTGAGGAGTCTGCCCACCTCGGGCGTGCAGCTGAGCTTGAAGCCCGCCGCTGCTGCGGCGCGTTCTGCGGCTGATACGCGGACGGGGACGGCTGGTGCTGTGCTGGTCATGGCATTCCCCCTGGCTGGTCTGGTAGTTGGGGTGGGAGGAGCGGGAGGAGTGAGCAGGAGGGCAAGGTCATCCTGCCACCTGCCCCCCTTCGGCCGGTCGGCCTGGGAATAGTTGAGTACTCAAGGATGCTGAGTCGGGTGACCGGTCGACGGACCGGCTGGACACCGAGAGGAGCAGGGCGCATGGCGATGCAGTACGTGGAAGAGGCAGTGTCGGAGAAGTGGCGGCGGGCCGGACTGTTCTTCGAGGCCAAGGACTACGCCGAGGCTGCACGGATCCTGGAGGGGGTCGTGGCCGAGCTGCCGGAGCAGGTGGACGTCCGGATGCTGCTGGCGCGGGCGTACTACCACTCGGCGCAGCTCCGGCGGGCGGAGGCGCAGCTGCGCGAGGTCATTGACCGGGACCCGGTCGAGCACTATGCGCACCTGATGTTGGGGCGCACGCTGCAGCGGCAGGGTCGGGCGGAGGAGGCGAAGCCGTGGCTGCGGATCGCGGACGCCTTCGCCGGTGAGTTTCCGGAGGGTGTCCGGGCCGTGGACGAGGCCGATGCACCGCTCTGACCGGTGGTTTCGGCGGATCAGGGCGTTCCGGGCGGCGGTGGCGGGTGCCGCCGCCCGGGGTGGAGTTCCCGGAAGCGTCGACCGTACAGCACGGGCGCTGTACGCTGATGACATGTCGAAGCACATCACCATTCGGGTGGATGAGGAGTTCCACGCCCGTCTGGCGGCGCGGGCGGCAGCCGAGGGGACGACGATCACGGCACTGGTGACCGAGGTCGCCAAGCGGGAACTGGACGCCGATCGTCAGCGGTCGCTCGATGCGGCTGCGGAGTTCAACACGGCTGAGAACTGGGCCTACTTCCAAGAGCGGTTCGGACGTAAGACCGCGTGACGAGGGAACAGAGCGTGAAGGCTGACGAGGCATGGGCGTGGAACGTCCTGGCACACCACCTTCCCTCCGACCCGACCGTGTGGGACCCCTCGGGGATCAGTGCGGCGATAGCCCGGCATGCCACCGATGTGGTGCTGGTCGCCGATGAGGAGCCGCGCGACATCTGCTGGCGCGCGGCGGCCCTGCTGCATACACTGGCGGTCTGCCCGCCGCTCGACAGCCCCATGAACGAGTTCTACGCGGCCACGCTGACCCGCTCCTACCTCGCCATGGCGGGGATCAAGCAGTTGCCGAACAGCTTCGCCCTCGCCGATCTGGTCGAGCACGCCAAGGAGCGCCGCGCGGACGTCTTCGCGACGGCGGAGGCGCTGCGGCAGCTCACCGACCTGGGCTAGCGGGCGGCGGGCGGCAGACAACGGATGACGATGCGGGACAGGGTGGTACTGGCCGACGGCAGCGTGCTCGCCTTCCAGGACACCGGCGGACCGGGGCCCGTCGTGGTCCTGGCGCACGGCGGGACCACCGACAGTCGGCTGTGGATGCGTCAGGTTCCGGTGCTGGCAGGCCGGTTCAGGGTGATCACCTATGACTGGGCGGGTCACGGCGAATCCGCCGATCCGGTGGGTCCGTACGCCAGGCACGAACAACTACTGCAACTGCTGGACCAGTTGGGCGTGGACCGGGCCGTCCTGGTGGGTAGCTCGGACGGTGGGAAGCTGGCGCTGGACGCGGCGCTGCTGCGGCCCGAACGGGTCGACGGGCTGGTGCTGGTCGGCTCCGGGGTGTCCGGGTACCAGTGGCCGGAAAGCTTTCTGACGCTCTATCGGCAGCGGGTGCACGAGGTCGTCGGGCCGGAGCCGCGCGACCTGGAGACCTATGTCCGGGCCACGGTGGAGTTCCTCACCGCCGGCCCCGGGCGCAGCTGGACCGACCTGGATCCCGAGGTGTGGCGGCTCGCCCTGGAGATGTTCCGGACGATCACCCGGCGCGAGTGGTCCGGCTCCGCCCGGTTCGAGGCGCGGGACCTGGAGCCGCCGGCGTTCGGGCGGCTCGACCAGGTCGAGGTGCCGGTCCTGGTGGTGCACGGCACCGAGGACGTGCCGGGGATCGTCGAACTCTCGGAGCTGCTGGCCGGAGCCGCAGGGATCAACGCTGCCGGGATCAAGGAGGCGCGGCACGCCGTGCTGCCCGGCGCCGGCCACCTGCCGCCGCTGGAGCAGCCGGAGGAGTTCAACCGGGTACTGCTGGACTTCCTGGACACCCTCACCGCGGGTCCGGCCGGTCCACGTTCCAGTGCCTGACGACCTGGCAGAACCAGTCGTCCGCGCTCTCGCCGTCCCGCTTCGGCATGAAGGAGAAGCGGCTTATGGTGCGCTGCCCGCCCTCGCCGTCCCCGTAGAGCAGGTCGATGTTGATGCGGTCGCGTTCCTTCATCTGCGCCAGCAGCGTGGCGTGGTCGGGGTCGGAGGTCTCGCGTACCGCCGCGTGCCAGAAGCCGGTGTCGCCGGGGGCGATGTAGAGGTCGCGGCCCTGGCGGTGGAAGTCCTCCACGGGCGGGTGCTCGTGCTCGGCGAACCGGGGGCGCTCGCCGATGCGCCAGCCGTGGATGACGGCGAGGCCGGGGCCGACGTTGCGGATCGACGCGGCGAGGTAGACGACCTCGTTCGCCAGGGTGAGGTAGCCGGCGCTGCCGGGGAGGTGGGCCCACTGGCCGTCCTGCCAGAGCACCTTCTGCTTGGGGGCCTCGGCCCGCGAGGTGATCAGCAGCGGTCGCAGCGAGGCCTGGACGGAGCGTTCGGCCGCGCGGGCGGAGCGCTCCGCCGAGCGGACCGCCGAGAAGGTGGCGGCGGCCAGGACCAGCGTGCCCGCTGCGGTGCCCAGATTGGAAAGTGTCGCCCAGTCAGTCATGGGACGCCTCCAGGCTGAGCGCGAGGTGAACTCGCGGGGGCGACAGGTGTGCGATCGACGGCATAAAGGCAGGGTAAAGGATCACGCGGCGGCCCGCGGGCCGGTTTGGGTGCTGGGTACAGCGATCCTATGTGCGTACTGTGGGGTCCGAGTGAGATCGCCAGGGTCCGTGAACCAGGACGAAACCGGCTGACCGTTCCTCGCGTCTCAGCTCTCAGAATCCCATCAGAAATCGCACAGCAATGACTGCGGCCACGGCAATGCAGTCGAACTAGCCGGAAGGCCTGGTGAACCCCATGGGCGCTCTGTCCCGCAGGAACGTACTCTCCGGAGGTGCCCTCGCGGCGGTCACCGCCCTGGGTGTGACCGCCTGTGCGGACGGTTCCGGTGCGGCGAGAGGCTCGGGGGACAGCAAGCCCGGCGGGGGAGCGGCCTCGGCGCACCCCGGTTCCGCCGACGGCTCCTCGGCGGCCTCGCCGACCAGCGCGGGTGCTGTGCTGATCGGCGACGGCTCCACGTCCGACACCGGGCCGCAGCCGCACCAGCCGGTGCCGGAGCGGCTCAAGCCCGGCCAGAAGCCGCCGCAGTTCGTCGTCTTCTCCTGGGACGGCGCGGGCGAGGACAGCAAGAAGCTGTTCTCGCACTTCCGTGAGGTGGCCCAGGAGACCAAGGCGACCATGTCGTTCTTCCTCTCCGGCATCTACACCCTGCCCGAGAGCAAGAAGGACCTGTACCTGCCCCCGGGGCACCAGCCCGGGGCCTCCGACATCGGCTACCTGGCGGACGACCACATCCGGATGACGCTCCAGCAGGTCGGCGCGGCCTGGCTGGAGGGCCACGAGATCGGCACCCACTTCAACGGCCACTTCTGCAGCCCCGGCAACGGCGTCGGCACCTGGTCCTCGTCGCAGTGGCGCAGCGAGTTGGAGCAGGCCATCGGCTTCGTCACCAAGTGGCGCACCAACACCGGGTTCAAGGACCTGCCGGCGCTGCCCTTCGACTACCGCAAGGAGCTCATCGGCGGCCGTACCCCCTGCCTGCTGGGTCGGGACGCGCTGCTGCCCACGGCCAAGTCCATGGGCTGGAAGTACGACGCCAGCTCGCCGGGCGGCAACCAGGTCTGGCCCGGCCACTACAAGGGGCTGTGGGAGTTCCCGCTCCAGTCCATCCCGTTCCCCGGGCACAACTTCCAGGTCCTGTCGATGGACTACAACATGCTGGCGAACCAGTCCAACGCCAGCGTCAACGGCGACCCCGCCAAGCGACCCGGCTGGCAGCAGCAGTCCTACGGCGCGTACATGGCCGGGTTCAACCGCGCGTACACCACCAACCGCGCCCCCTACTTCATCGGCAACCACTTCGAGAGCTGGAACGGCGGCATCTACATGCGGTCGGTCGAGGAGGCGCTGCGCGCCATCGCGGCCAAGCCCGACGTGCGGCTGGTGTCGTTCCGGCAGCTGGTGGAGTGGCTGGAGGTGCAGGACCCGGCGGTGCTGGCCAAGCTGCGCACTCTGGACGTCGGTCAGACGCCCACGAGTTGGGCCGACTACACCACGCCCACGCCGGCCAGGTCCACCGCCTCGGCCTCGGCCAAGGCGACGCCCTCGCACGCCTGATCCGCAGAGCCGGCAGCGCCGCGCGCATCGCACCGAGAACCACCGCACGGCCCCGCCTGACATCTCAGGCGGGGCCGCCCCTGCTTATGGCGACTGCGCCGGTGCCGTAGCGGGCGTCGAAGGCGCGCTGGTCGGCGCCGGTGCCCCGGGCGGTGCTGACCAGGACCGCGCAGCGCACGCCGTTGCTGGCGGTCCACGAGGTGACCCTGATGCCCTGCCGCCTCCAGTAGCCCAGGTCGGCGCCGATCCGGTCCATCAACTCGTGCTGGTGCCCGTAGGAGTAGCGGGAGTCCACGAACAGCAGCCGGGTGCGCCCGGCCACCGAGTGCGCGGCCGCGTCCAGGGCCGCGTCGGGGATCCGGTAGACCAGCAGCCGGTTGTGCGGGCTGTCGATCACCAGTGTGGTGTAGCTGCCGGCGAAGTGCCGCTCCAGATAGGGCGCGAGCCGCCGTACCACCGGGTCGAGTTGGCTCGGATGGCGGGTCCTGTAGTGCCCGCCGCGCGAGCTGCCGTCCGTCGACCCGTCGGCCGTGCCCTGGTGGGCGCAGGCGCCCGCGCCCATGCTCAGCAGCGCCGCGAGAACCGCGGCCGCCACGACCCGTCTCGACCTCCCCCGGTCGTCCATGCTCCCCCGTTCCGGTGCCCCCGTGAGTGGTGCCGCGCACCCCGCGCCACCTGCGTCGCGCCCCGTTCCGAGCAGCCGGACCGGAGCGAGTATGGGACGAGACCGGTGGCCCCCTCGGTTCCGCCTGCCTGCGGGAAATGCACTTCGGGGGTGCAGGACCAGCCGATCGGCGGGGGCGTGAGCAGGTCTCTGGACGGACGTCCGACCAAGATCGACGCGGCAGTATCTAACACAACCACCCTTCTGCCGGCGTCTTGTTGTCGGCGTCTTGTTGTCCCAGACCTGTTGTGTCCGCGATGGAGCCGTAGCATGCATCGAGCCTCAGCCCCGGTAGCCCCGCGCCCCCGGCGCGTCGCTGCCCGAACCGTCGTCTGGTACCTGCGGGCGGTCGGCCTCCTCAACCTCCTCGCGGCGGTCTCGGTGACCCTGCGGGAGCAGGTGCGGCACCACAACACCGGCGTGTACTACACCCCCTACCTGCTCACCGCCGGATTCACCTCGGGCGTGTTCGCCCTGCTGATGGCGGTGATGATGAACCGTCGCAAGCGGGCGGCCTGGATCGCCAACGCGGTGATCTGCTGGCTGCTGCTGGCCGACCTGGTGGTGGCGATGGTGCGGCGTCCGGAGATCAGGGAGCACGGCTTCAACTGGGCCACCGCGGTGGTCACCGCGGTCTTCGCGGTCGCGCTGCTGGTGGGCCGGCGCGAGTTCCGGGCCAAGGGCGACCGGGCCAATCCGCGGATGGCGGCGGGCGTCCTGCTGGGCGGCGGCCTGCTGACCCTGCTCGCCGGCACGCTGCTGGTCGGCGCGGCCAACACCGAGGCCGGCTCCTCGCTGCCCGGCCGGATGCACTACGTGCTGCTGCGCGCGATCACGCTGGGCTTCAACAGCGACGTCGACCTGCATGTGGCCGTGCCGCGCTGGGTGGACGTCTCGGTGAACGTGCTGAGCGTGGGGGTGCTGCTGCTGGTGCTCTACGCGCTGTTCCGCTCGCCGAAGGGCAAGGAGTTCCTCTCCGACGAGGACGAGACCCGGCTGCGGGGGCTGCTGGAACGGCACGGGGAGCGCGACTCGCTGGGGTACTTCGCGCTGCGCCGGGACAAGTCGGTGGTCTTCTCGCCGTCCGGCAAGGCAGCGGTGACCTACCGGGTGCTCGGCGGGGTGTCGCTGGCCTCGGGGGATCCCATCGGTGACGTGGAGGCCTGGCCCGGTGCCATCGAGGCCTGGCTGGCCCAGGCACGGGAGCACGCCTGGGTCCCCGCGGTGACCGGTGCCAGTGAGGAGGGGGGCATCGTCTACGCGAGGCACGGACTTGACGCCCTCGAACTGGGGGACGAAGCCATCGTCGAGGTGGGTGACTTCAGCCTGGAGGGGCGCGCGATGCGCGGGGTGCGCCAGGCGCACAACAAGGTGCGGCGCGCCGGCTACAGCGTGATGCTGCGCAGGCACGGCGACATCGCCGAGGCCGAGATGGAGACCCTGGTGCGCCGGGCCGACCAGTGGCGGGACGGGCAGACCGAGCGGGGCTTCTCGATGGCGCTGGGACGGCTCGGCGACCCCGCCGACGGCCAGTGCGTGATGCTGGAGTGCCGGGACGCGGACGGCGAACTGCGGGCGCTGCTGAGCTTCGTGCCCTGGGGCGCGCACGGGCTGTCGCTGGACCTGATGCGCCGTGACCGGGAGGCCGACAACGGCCTGCTGGAGTTCATGGTCATCGAGCTGCTGCAGGGCGCGGGCCAGTTGGGCATCGAGCGGGTGTCGCTGAACTTCGCGGTGTTCCGGGCGGTCTTCGAGCGCGGGTCCAGGCTCGGCGCCGGACCGTTCCTGCGGTCCTGGCGCTCGGTGCTGATGTTCTTCTCGCGCTGGTGGCAGATCGAGTCGTTGTACCGGGCCAACGCCAAGTACCGACCCCAGTGGGAGCCGCGCTACGTGCTGTTCGAGCGGAGCCGGGACCTGCCCAGGATCGCCATGGTCAACGCCTGCGCCGAGGGCTTCATCGCGGCGCCGCGGCTGCCCTCGCTGCTCGGCCGCCGCCGTCGCGGCCAGGCCGCGGTGCCGGAGCCGGAGCGCGAGCTGCAGCGGGTGGCCTGACGGCCCGTCGACTGCGGGAAGACCGTCCGTCGGCGGCCCGGAGGGGCTAGCCGTCCGCCGGCCGGGCCGGGAGCTTGCCCTCCGGGCGCAGCGGGAGCACGGCGCTGACCAGGTAGCCGCCCTCCATAGTCGGCCGGGCCAGCAGGCTGCCGCCGAGCTGCTGGGCCCGTTCGCGCAGCCCCACCAGGCCGTGGCCGCCGCTCGGCAGCACCAGCGGCTCGGCTCCCGGGTCGGCCGGGCCGTTGCGGATCTCGACCTGCAGCCTGCCCGCGTCCGCCCGCACCGTGACGGTTACCGCGGCGCCGGGCGCGTACTTGCGGATGTTGGTCAGCGACTCCTGGACGGTGCGGTAGGCGGCCCGCTCCACCGGCTCCGGCCAGGCCGAGGGCGGCTGCTGCCGGGACTGGTGCGGAACGGTGTCCAGCACCGCGTCCAGGCCGCTGGCGGCGATCAGCCGGGGCAGGTCGGCGAGGGTCGGCTGGGGGGATAGCTCCCGTCCGTCGCCGCCGGCCGCCCGCAGCACCCCCACCATCTGCCGCAGCTCCTCCAGGGTCTTCACGGCCAGCTGACGGATGGTCCGGGCGCCCTCGGCGGTGGCCTCCGGGTCGTCGGCGCGCACCTGCAGCGCACCGGCCTGGATGGAGATCAGGCTGACCTGGTGCGAGACCACGTCGTGCATCTCCCGCGCCAGTCTGGCCCGCTCGGTGGACAGCACGCTGTGTGCCAGCAGGCGCTGCTCGCGCTCCTGGCCCCGGGTCAGCTCGTCCAGCCTGACCGCCAGTTCCCGCCGGGTCAGCACCAGCAGGCCGAGCACCACCGGTGCGATCGCGGTCATCAGCGAGTACATCGCCGCGAGGGTGGTGGTCCGGTCCCACTGCACCGGCACGTCGCTGTACGGCCAGGGCAGGAACTGGGCCACGGCCAGCAGCAGCGCGCAGCCGCCCACCACCCAGCGCCGGCGTTCGGCGGCGGCCAGGGTGTAGAGCGCGATCATCGGGGCCAGCCATATGTAGCTCAGCTGCAGTCCGGGCAGCGTCAGCAGCATCACCGCCAGCGGCCACCGGGTGCGCAGCAGCAGCGCCGCCGCGGCCACCAGGGAGGTCGACATCTGCACGACGGAGGTGAGGTCGTTGGCGAGCAGCGCGTCCAGGACGGCCAGCACCACCGGGACCGGGACCGTGATCCAGGGGCTCAGGTACCAGCGGCGGCGCGGCTCGGCGGTGGTGCTCATCCGGTCACATCGCCTTCGTGGTCATGCCCGGGGGGCGGAGCCGCCGCCCAGCAGTCCGGCCTGGTGGGCGAAGACCGCGGCCTGGACCCGGTTGGAGGTGCCGAGTTTGGCGAGGATCGCGCTGATGTGGTCCTTGACGGTACCGGTGCTGAGGAACAGCCGGGCGGCGATCTCCGCATTGGACAGGCCCTCGCCCAGCAGCGCGAGCACGTCCAGCTCCCGGGTGGTCATGGTGCGCAGTCTGGCGGCGGTCTGCCGGTCCGGGCCGGCGTCCAGGTAGCCGGCGATCACGGTGTCGGTGACGGCCGGGGAGAGCACCCGGCCGCCGTCGGCCAGCACCCGTACCGCGTTGACCAGCTGCTCCGGGTCGGTGTCCTTGAGCAGGAATCCGGCCGCGCCGCCGCGCAGCGCCGTTCCGATGTACTCGTCGGTGTCGAAGGTGGTGAGCATCGCCACGGCGGGCGGCTGCGGGAGCGCCCGCAGCGAGCGGAGCACGGTGATCCCGTCCACGTCCGGCATCCGGATGTCCAGCAGCACCACCTGCGGGGCGTACCTGCCGACGGTCTCCAGGGCCTCGGCGCCGGAGCAGGTGGCGACGACCTCGATGTCAGCTGCCGAGCCGACGATCAGGCTCAGGCCCGACCGTACGAGTGTCTCGTCGTCGACGATGACCACACGGATCAACTCGGTGACCTCTTCTTCAGTCCGCCGGTGGACGTCATCCTGTCGACGGCCTCCCTGGGACGAGGGTACGAGAGGCAGGGGCGGCCCGGTCCACGGGCTTGCCGAACGCTCACCTGACCGGGGCCGCTATGTTGGCGGTCCATCGATCATATGGACGAACGGATGGCGGGGATGACGACGGAGCAGCGGGACGACTCGGCACGCAACACGGTCTTCGGCGAGGTCGCCGAGCTCTACGACGCGGTCCGGGCCGAGTACCCGGCCGCGTTGGTGGACACCGTGCTCGACTACGCGGACCTCGGCGGCCGGGGCGCGGTCGAGATCGGAGCCGGGACCGGGAAGGCGACCGTCGCCTTCGCCGAGCGGGGTGTGCCGATCGTCTGCGTGGAACCCGACCCGCGGATGGCGGCGCTGCTGCGCCGCAAGACCGGGGCCCACCCCGGCGTGCGGATCGAGCAGGCCGGTTTCGAGAGCTGGGAGCGGGCCGGCCGCACCTTCGGACTGCTCTTCGCGGCCACCTCCTGGCACTGGGTCCCGGAGGAGGTCCGCTGGGACCTGGCCTACGAGGCGCTGGCGCCGGGCGGCACGGCCGCGCTGTTCTGGAACCACCACGGCGTGATGGACCCGGAGGTGCATGCCGGGCTGGCGGAGATCGACGCCCGCTACCAGCTGACCTTCACCCCGCACACCATGGCGGGCTGGAACATGAGCGACACCATCGAGCCCCCGGAGGGCGACGAGTCCGTCTGGACCTCGCAGCTGCCGCTGATGCGCGGGCGCTTCACCGATCTGCGGGACATCCGGTTCAAGACGCCGGCCCACTACCCGACGAAGCGTTATATCGACTATCTGACCTCGATCTCCGCCTACCGGATCATGAGCGATGAGGCCCGTGCGGCGGTCCAGGCCGAGGTGGCGGCGCTGCTGGACGCGCACGGGGGCGGCATCGACATGATCACCCGTAGCGACATGGTCCTGGCCAGGGCAGTCTGACCGTCAGAGCCGGTTGACCGCGGTGACCCGCAGCACCGCGCGGCCCTCCTCGTCCGAGGAGGCGAGGTCGACCTCGGCGCTGATGCCCCAGTCGTGGTCGCCGGCCGGGTCGTCGAAGATCTGCCGTACCAGCCAGGCGCCCTGGACCGACTCGTCGTCGATGATCAGCATCTTCGGTCCACGGGCGTCCGGTCCGGTGCCCAGGTCCTCGTGCTCGTCCCAGTAGGCGTCCATGGCCTCGGCCCAGGCGTCCTGGTCCCAGCCCCCGTCCTCGGCGTCCAGCTCGCCCAGGTCGTAGTAGCGCTCCAGGGCGGCCAGTTCGACCCGGCGGAACATGGCGTTGCGGACCAGGACGCGGAAGGCGCGGACGTTGGCGGTGACCGGTGCGGTCTTCTCGTCCAGCATCTGCTGCTCGCGCTCCTCCTCGTCCTCCGGGTTGGCCAGCTTCTCCCACTCGTCCAGCAGGCTGGAGTCGACCTGGCGGACCAGCTCGCCCAGCCAGGAGATGAGGTCGCGCAGGTCCTCGGACTTCAGGTCGTCCGGGACGGTGTGCTCCAGCGCCTTGTAGGCGCCGGCCAGGTAACGCAGCACCAGGCCCTCGGTCCGCGCCAGCTCGTAGAAGCCGACGTAGTCGGTGAAGGTCATCGCGCGCTCGTAGAGGTCGCGGGCGACGGTCTTGGGGCGCAGCGGGTGGTCGCCGATCCAGGGGTGGACCCGGCGGTAGACCTCGTAGGCGTGGTTGAGCAGCTCCTCCAGCGGCTTCTCGTAGGTGATCTCCTGGAGCCGCTCCATCCGCTCCTCGTACTCGACGCCGTCGCGCTTCATCTCGGCGACGGCCTCGCCGCGGGCCTTGTTCTCCTGGGCGGCGACGATCTGGCGCGGGTCGTCCAGGGTGGCCTCGACCACGGACAGCACGTCCAGGGCGTAGCTGGGGGACTCCACGTCCAGCAGTTCGAACGCCGCCAGGGCGAAGGTGGAGAGCGGCTGGGTGAGCGAGAAGTCCTGCTGCAGGTCGACGGTGAGCCGGACGATGCGTCCGGTCTCGTCGGGGGTGTCCAGCCGCTCGACCACGCCGCCGGCCAGCAGCGAGCGGTAGATGGCGATGGCCTCGCTGATGTGGCGGCGGCGGGCCTTGGGGTCGTCGTCGTTGTCCATCAGCAGGTGCCGCATCGCCTCGAAGGCGTTGCCGGGGCGGTTGATGACGGACAGCAGCATCAGGTGGCTGACCCGGAAGCGGGACACCAGCGGTTCGGGCTGGGCGTCGATCAGCTTGTTGAAGGTCTCCTCGCCCCAGGAGACGAAGCCCTCGGGGGCCTTCTTGCGGACCACCTTGCGCTTCTTCTTGGGGTCGTCGCCGGCCTTGGCCAGGGCCTTCTCGTTCTCGGTGACATGCTCGGGGGCCTGGGCGACCACCGTGCCGACGGTGTCGAACCCGGCGCGTCCGGCGCGTCCGGCGATCTGGTGGAACTCGCGGGCCCGCAGCAGCCGGACCCGCTGCCCGTCGTACTTGGACAGCGCGGTGAACAGCACGGTGCGGATCGGGACGTTGACGCCGACGCCCAGGGTGTCGGTGCCGCAGATGACCTTGAGCAGCCCGGCCTGGGCCAGCCGCTCCACCAGCCGCCGGTACTTGGGCAGCATCCCGGCGTGGTGCACCCCGATGCCGTGCCGGACGAACCGCGACAGGTTGCGGCCGAACTTGGTGGTGAAGCGGAAGTTGCCGATCAGCGCGGCGATGGCGTCCTTCTCGGCCTTGGAGCACATGTTGATGCTCATCAGCGCCTGGGCCCGCTCCACGGCGGCGGCCTGGGTGAAGTGAACCACGTAGACCGGTGCCTGCCCGGTGTTGAGCAGCTGCTCCAGGGTGTCGTGGATGGGGGTGCGCTGGTACTCGTAGAACAGCGGGACCGGACGGGTCACCGAGCTGACGGTGGTGGTCGGGCGCCCGGTGCGGCGCTTGAGGTCGGTCTCGAAGCGGCGGACGTCGCCCAGGGTCGCCGACATCAGCAGGAACTGCGCCTGCGGCAGCTCGATCAGCGGCACCTGCCAGGCCCAGCCCCGGTCCGGCTCGGCGTAGAAGTGGAACTCGTCCATGACCACCTGGCCGACGTCGGCCTGGGCGCCGTCCCGCAGCGCGATGCTGGCCAGCACCTCGGCGGTGCAGCAGATGATCGGCGCCATGGGGTTCACGCTGGCGTCGCCGGTCATCATGCCGACGTTCCGGGTGCCGAACATCTTCACCAGGTCGAAGAACTTCTCCGACACCAGTGCCTTGATCGGGGCGGTGTAGAAGGTCCGCTGCCCGTTCGCCAGGGCGGCGAAGTGCGCACCGGCTGCGACCAGGCTCTTCCCCGACCCGGTGGGGGTGTTCAGGATGACGTTGGAGCCGGAGACGATCTCGATCAGCGCCTCCTCCTGCGCGGGGTAGAGGGTGATCCCGCGCTCCTCCGCCCAGGCCGCGAACGCGGTGAAGAGATCGTCGGGCTGGGGGTCGGCGGGGATGAGATCAGTCAAGGTCACGGCTCCATCTTGCCTGGTTCCCGGCGGTCCGTGGTCCAGCGCGGGTCCGGTGCCCGGCCCGAGCCCGGCCCGAGCACGGTCCGGTGGTGCGACCCCGGAGCTTCCAGGACCCGAAACCTGACGGCAACATCCCGGGTCTATCGCGGCAACGGGGTGGCAGTGCAGACTTCTACGCGCGTCCATCTACGCGCGTCCAGTCGGATGCCGCGTACCTCACCCTGCCCTCCTGCCAACTGGAGACCCAGTGCCCCTGAACCGCCGTGACTTCGTGGCCCGCTCCGCGGCCGTGGCCGCAGGAACCGCCGTCGTCGCGGGAGCGACCTCCAGCACCGCCGAGGCCGCCTCGCCCGAGTCCCAGCAAGCGGGGAAGAAGCCCAAGCCGAATCCCACCTACAGCTTCACCGTTCTGGGCACCACCGACGTCCACGGCAACTGCGTGAACTGGGACTACTTCAACAACGCCGAGTACGACGACAGCGCCCACAACGACGTCGGCCTGGCCAAGATCTCCACCATGGTGAACGGGCTCCGCGAGGAGATCGGCCATGACCGCACCCTGCTCATCGACGCCGGCGACATCATCCAGGGCACCCAGCTCAGCTACTACTACGCCAGGGTGGACCCGATCACGGTCGGCGGCCGGAAGGCGCCCAAGCACCCGATGGCGCTGGCGATGAACCACATCCGCTACGACGCGGCCGCCCTGGGCAACCACGAGTTCAACTACGGCATCCCCACCCTGCGCGCCTTCGAGCGGCAGTGCGACTTCCCGCTGCTGGCGGCCAACGCGCTGGACCCCAAGACCAACAAGCCGGCCTTCCGCCCCTTCATCATCAAGCGGATCTGCGTCCCGAACCTGCCGGACATCAAGGTCGGCATCGTCGGTCTGACCAACCCGGGCATCGCGATCTGGGACAAGGCCAACGTCAGCGGTCAGATGACCTTCGGCGGCATCGCCGAGCAGGCCGCGATCTACGTGCCCAAGGCGCGCAGCGCCGGCGCCGATGTCGTGGTCGTCTCCTCCCACACCGGGATCGACGAGGCCAGCTCCTACGGCGACCAGATCCCCTGGCCCGAGGACGCGGCGGCCGAGATGGCGCAGCAGGTGCCCGGCATCGACGCGATCCTGGTCGGCCACACCCACAAGGAGGTGGACCAGCGCCTGGTCACCAACACCGCGACCGGCAAGACCGTGGTGCTCTCCGAGCCGCTGAAGTGGGGCATGCGGCTGACCCGCTTCGACTTCGAGGTCGAGCTGGTGCACGGCGGCTGGGAGGTCACCTCCTGCGTGGCGAGCGTGCTCAACTCCAACACCTACGAGGAGGACCCGAAGGTCGTCAAGCTGCTGGCCGACGAGCACGCGGCCGTGGTCGCCTACGTCAACCAGGTCATCGGCACCTCCACCGTGGACCTCAACATCGCCCGTGCGCCGTTCCAGGACGTGCCGATCGTCGACCTCATCGGCAAGGTCATGGTGGACGCGGTGACGACCGGTCTGGCGGGCACCTCCTACGCGAGCCTGCCGGTGCTGGCCCAGGCCGCGCCGTTCAACCGGACCGCGGACATCCCGGCCGGCACGGTCCGGCTGCGCGACGCCGCGGGCCTCTACATCTACGAGAACACCCTGGCCGCGATGGTCCTGACCGGTGCCCAGCTGGTGGACTACATCGAGTTCTCGGCGAACTACTACAACACCCTCGCGGTGGGCGCCCCGATCGTGGAGTCCGCCCTGACCAACGCCAACAACCTGCCCGACTACAACTACGACGAGGTGTACGGGCTCAGCTACGACATCGACGTGTCGCAGCCGGCCGGCTCCCGCATCCTCAACGTGACCTACAACGGCGCGGCGCTGGACCCGACCCAGCAGTTCGTGCTGGCGATCAACAACTACCGCGCCAACGGCGGCGGCAACTTCCCGCACGTCGCCACGGCCACGCAGATCTGGACCAGCTCGGACGAGATCCGCAACACGATGATCGCCTGGGTCAAGGCCAAGGGTGAGATCAACCCGGCCGACTTCGCGGCCAGCCCCGGCTGGCGCCTGGTCCGCGCGGGCGTGCCGCTGTACTAGCGATCAGCGACCAGCGGGACGCGTAGGTGTCCGGTCCGGTCGGGGTGGGTCAGCAGTGTGACCGGACCGGACACCTTACCGATTCCTGAAAGCGGGTCGTTTCCGCTAGGTGCGCACAGTTCCGCGTGGTGAACTTGAAATATGAACAAGGACGGCAGGCCGGTCGGGCGCAGGGTCGTGCTCGGCGTGGCCGCGCTCGGGGCCGCCGGGGTGGCCTTCGGGGCACGGTTCCAGAACGGCATCGACAGCTTCCTCGCCACGGTCGACAGCAAGGACCCGACCGGCCTGACCGGGCTGCTGCCCGGCGGCGGGGGCTTCCAGATCTACAACGTCGCCGACTCGCTCCCGCACAAGAGCGACCAGGACTACCGGCTCACCGTCGACGGGCTGGTCGACCGGCCCGCCACCTACACCCTGGCCGAGCTGAAGGCGATGCCGCAGACCACCCTGGTCAAGGACGTGCAGTGCGTGACCGGCTGGCGGGTGCCCGACACCGAGTTCGGCGGGGTGCTGCTGTCGCACCTGCTGGACACCGCCGGGGTCAGGCCCGAGGGCAAGGCGCTGCGCTTCACCTGCTTCGACGGCGTCTACAGCGAGAGCCTGACCCTGGACGAGGCCCGCCGCCCGGACATGATGGTGGCGCACCAGATGAACAACGCGCCGGTCACCGACGCCCACGGCGGCCCGGTGCGGCTGTACGCGGCGCCGATGTACTTCTACAAGTCGGCCAAGTGGCTGTCCGGCATCACCGTCACCGACCGGGTCATGCCCGGCTACTGGGAGCACTACGGCTATGACGTCGAAGCCTGGGTCGGCAAGTCCAACGGGCGCAACGATGCACCGACCTCCCCCTGAGCCCGGCGAGCGCTACCGGTTCACGGTCGTCGAACGCTGGGTGCACCGGACCACCTCCACCCTGATGATGACCGCGATCGTCACCGCCGCCTGCCTCTACCTGCCGTTCCTGGCCGAGATCGTCGGACGGCGGCGACTGCTGGTGGTCGTCCACGAGTGGTCCGGCATCCTGCTCCCGGCACCGCTGCTGGCCGGGATCTTCTTCCGCTCGCTGCGCGCCGACCTGACCCGGTTGAACCGGTTCGGCCCGCAGGACAGCGGCTGGGCCTGGCGGGCGGTGCGGCACGGCACCAGGGCGGCCGGGCCGGCCGGGAAGTTCAACGCCGGGCAGAAGCTGTTCTCGGCCTTCATCGCCGGCGCGGTGCTGGTGATGGTCGGCACCGGTCTGATCATGTGGTTCCCGCACCTCTCCGCGCTGACCGTGCGGACCGGGGCCTCCTTCGTCCACGACTGGCTGGCGCTGGTCGTCGGCATCCTGGTCATCGGGCACATCCGGATGGCGCTCAAGGACCCCGAGGCCCGGCACGGGATGCGCACCGGGCGGGTCTCCCGCGCCTGGGCCAAGCGCGAGCACGCGCTGTGGACCGAGGACGAGGAGCAGGGCGAGAAGCACGGCCGGGAACAGGAGCCGTCAGCCGGCCGCTGAGGCCCGTTCGATCTTCAGCGCCACCCCGTCCAGGAAGGTCTCCAGCACCAGTTCGAACACCTGGGCGTCGTCCCGGAACAGCTCGGTGAGCCGGGGCGCGCTGGCGCGCACCAGCGGGAAGCGGTCCTCCGGGAGCAGGCCGTACTTGACCGCCCAGGCGGCGTCGTCCTTGGCCTGCGCCTCCTGGTCCAGGATCAGGAACGAGGCCGAGGACTGGGTCATCGCCAGGGTGAGGTCCAGCAGCATCCGGTAGCACTCGGCGGCCTGGACGACCGGCAGCCCGGCCCGGTGCAGCACCCCGATCAGGTACTCCACGCTGGTCGTCTCGGCCGGGCTGGCGGTGGTGCGGGCCGCGGCCAGCACGGCCAGGGCCGGGCGCCGCATGTAGACCGCCCGGACCGCGCGGGCGGTGGCGGCCAGGGTCTCCCGCCAGCGGTCCGGACCCAGTGCCGAGACGGCGGCGAGCTCCACCGCCTCCTCCACCATGACGTCGGTCAGGGCCAGGATCAGCTCGTCCTTGTCGCGGAAGTGCCGGTACACGGCGGTCGGGTCCGCGCCCAGCTCCTTGCCGAGCCGACTGAACGTCAGCACCCCACCGCCGTCCGGCGAGCAGAGCCGGAGCGCGGCCTCCAGGATCGCCTCGCGGGTCAGCGCGGCCCGACGCCTGGCGGTGGCGGCAGCGCCCTGGTCCTTCGTCGCAGCCACTGCTGCTCCTCCCGTTGCGGCGGCCGGGGGAGTGCCGCGGCCGAGTTGATCCGATCTTAACCGGCGGCCGATGTCAATGCCATTGACAGCGCCGCTGTCATCGAGTGTGATGCTCACTCATCCAGCACCGCCAGCAGTGTTCCCACCACGGAGGACCCGTGCCCCGCGACACCCACCACGCCGACCTGGTCTTCACCGGCGGCCCCGTCTACACCGTGGACCCGGCCCGGTCCTGGGCGACCGCGGTCGCCGTCAGCGGCGGACGGATCACCGCCGTCGGCGACGACCACGACGTCCGCCCGCTGATCGGCCCCCGCACCGAGGTGGTCGACCTGGCCAGGAAGCTGCTGCTGCCCGGCTTCCAGGACGCCCATGTCCACCCGGTCCTGGCCGGGACCACGCTGCGCAGCTGTGACCTGCACCAGCTGGAGACCGCAGCGGAGTACGCCGCCGCGGTCGCCGGCTACGCGGCCGCCAACCCCGACCGGGCCTGGATCACCGGCGGCGGCTGGAGCATGGAGGCCTTCCCCGGCGGCACCCCGCACCGGGACCTGCTGGACGCGGTCTGCCCGGACCGCCCGGTCGCGCTGCCCAACCGCGACGGCCACGGGCTCTGGGCCAACAGCCGGGCCCTGGAGATCGCCGGGATCACCGCCGGCACCCCGGACCCGGCCGACGGCCGGATCGAGCGCGACCCCGACGGCACCCCCACCGGGATGCTCCAGGAGGGCGCCGCCGAGCTGGTCACCCGTCACATCCCGGCCGCCACGGCGCAGGAGCTCTACCAGGGGCTGCTGGCCGGGCAGGCCTTCCTGCACAGCCACGGCATCACCGGCTGGCAGGACGCCGCGGTCGGCCCCGCCTTCGGCCCCGGCGACGTCTACGGCGCCTACCTGGCCGCGGCGAAGGACGGCTCGCTCACCGCCAGGGTCCGCGGCGCGCAGTGGTGGGATCGCGAGGGCGGTCTCGAGCAGCTCCCGTTCTTCCTGGAGCGCCGGGCCGAGTGCGCGGCGGTCGGCGACGGGAGCGGCCGGTTCAGCACCGGCAGCGTCAAGATGATGCTGGACGGCGTCGCCGAGAACCACACCGCCGCCATGCTGGAGCCCTACCTGGACGGCTGCGGCTGCTCCAGCGGCGCCTCCGGGATGGACTTCATCGATCCCGAGAAGCTCGGCGGCTACGTCAGCGAACTCGACGCGGCCGGCTTCCAGGTGCACTTCCACGCCCTCGGCGACCGGGCCGTCCGCAACGCCCTGGACGCGGTCGAGGAGGCGCTGCGGCGCAACGGGCAGCGCGGCAACCGGCACCACCTGGCCCACCTGCAGGTGGTGCACCCCGAGGACGTCCCGCGCTTCCGGGCGCTCGGGGCCACCGCCAACATGCAGCCGCTCTGGGCCTGCCACGAACCGCAGATGGACGAGCTCACCATCCCGTTCCTGGGCGAGCGCCGCTCCGGCTGGCAGTACCCGTTCGGCTCGCTGGCCCGCTCCGGGGCCATGCTCGCGGCCGGCAGCGACTGGTCGGTCAGCACCCCCGACGTGATGCTCGGCGTCCATGTCGCGGTCAACCGCAGCGCCCCGCAGTTCGAGGGCGGATCCGAGAGCGGATCCGAGGGCGGATCCGAGGGCGGATCCGCGGGCGGCGACGGCGGCAGTGGCGGCGAGGTCCTCGGCGCCGAGGAGCGGCTGGACCTGGGCACCGCGCTGGCCGCCTACACCGCGGGCACGGCCCGGGTGAACCACCTGGACGCGGTCACCGGCTCGGTGCAGGTGGGCAAGTACGCCGACCTGGTGGTGCTGGACCGCGACCCCTTCGCGGGACCGGCCGAGGCCATCGGCGCGACCCGGGTGCTGCGCACCTACGTCGACGGCGCACTGGTGCACGCCGCGCAGTAGTCCGGCGCAGTCCGGCCCCTGGATTGTTGGAGACAAGGAGAGGTTCCACGATGCACAGAAGAGCCCTGCGCACCGCCCTGCCCGTCGCCGTCCTCGCCCTGCTCGGCGGGGTGTCCGCCTGCAGCGGCTCCGGCAGCGGCGGCTCGGGCGCCTCGGCCAAGGCCGCGCCCAGCAGCAACTTCGCCACCTCGCAGATCACCACCGCGCCCGGCAGGGCCGGACTGTCCTCGGTGACCTGGTGGGGCGACTACCGCGCCCCCTACTCCGAGGACCCGCTGACCACCGCGGACTACCCCGAGGAGACCATCCTCGGCAATGTCTGCGAGTCGGTGCTGCACACCAACGCCGACTACACCGAGAGCGCGGGACTGGCCCGGAGCTGGAGCCAGCCCGACGCCCGGCACCTGGTCCTGCAGCTGGACCCGCGCGCGGTGTTCAGCGACGGCAAGCCGGTCACCGCCGCCGACGTGGTCTACAGCCTGCTGCGCAACCAGGACCCGAACGTCGCCAGCAACTACGCCGACTCCTACAACGACGTCAGCTCGATCAGGGCCACCGGTCCCGAGCAGGTCACCATCGTCTTCAGCAAGGACGACTACCTCTTCGTCCACCTGCTCGGCATCCTCGGCGGCGCGGTGGTGGAGAAGGCCTTCGCGCAGAAGGCGGGGCAGAACTTCGGCAAGCCGGCCACCGGGGTGGTCTGCTCCGGCCCCTACACCGTCGCCTCCTTCGACGGCACCAACTCGATGGTCCTCAAGCGCAATCCGAAGTACTGGGACCCGGCCCGGGCGGCGAAGTCCGACAGCGTCACCTTCAAGTTCATCGGCGACCCCTCGGCGCTGGCCAACGCACTCACCTCGGGGAGCCTCCAGGGCGCCTTCGACCTGCCCAGCTCCACCATCGCCCAGCTGGGCAGGGCCGCCGACGGCAAGCTGTACGTCGGCGCGCAGGGCTCCACCACCCAGAACATCGACCTGATCGTCTCCAGGTTCACCGGCGGCTTCGCCGACGCCCGGGTCCGTCAGGCGCTGTCCACGGCCATCGACCGGGTCGGCATCGCCAAGACCCTGTTCGGCGGCGCGGCCGACCCGCTGTACGCGGTGGCCGGCCCCGGCTTCTGGGAGAGCAGTCCGGCCAGGAGCCAGTACCAGGCGGCCTATTCGGCCCTGGCGGTCAAACCCGACCTGACCGCCGCCGCCAAGCTGGTGAAGGCCGCGGGGGCGAGCGGCAAGGAGGTCACCATCGCCTACGCCGCCGGTGTGCCCGCCGACGCGCAACTGGCCCAGGTGCTCCAGCAGACCGCCTCGTCCATCGGCCTCAAGATGAAGATCGTCGGTCTGCCGGACCAGCAGTACGGCTCGCTGTTCATCGACCCCAAGGCCCGCGCCGCCTACGACGGCTTCCTCACCATCAACTACATGGAGTTCCCCGAGGCCACCGACATGTACTCCAGCTACACCACCAGGAACGGCTCGCAGAACTTCAACGGCTACAGCAACGCCGAGGTTCAGGCCGACCTCGACAGGGCCCAGGGGACCGCGGACCCGGTGGCCCGGGCCCGGTACGTACTGGCCGCGCAGAAGATCATCGACCAGGACCTGCCCTGGATCCCGATCGTCCAGCCGCGCGCCCTGCTGTTCCAGAACAAGGCCGTCACCGGGGCCCCGCTCACCTTCTCCTACATGGACAACGCCTGGGCCGCGTCCGTGGGCGCGCCCTGATGGGCCGTCTGCTGCTGCACCGCCTCGGCGGGCTGCTCACCACGCTGCTGCTGTCCAGCGTGGTGATCTTCGGCAGCCTCTACCTCGCCCCCGGCAGCCCCGAGAACGTCCTCTTCGGCAGCCGCGCGCCCTCGGCGGCGGCCCGCGCCGCGGTGCGGCACCAACTGCACCTGGACCGGCCGCTGCCGGTGCGCTACTGGGACTGGCTCACCGGAGTGCTGCACGGCGACCTGGGCCGGTCCATGGTCACCGGGCAGAGCGTCGCGAGCCGGGTCGGCACCGGGCTGGGCACCAGCCTGCTGCTGGTGGCCATGAGCATGGTGCTGGTCACCGTGCTCGGCCTGGGCATCGGCACGCTGGCCGCGCTGCGCCCCGGACGGGTGGACGCCGCCGCCCAGGCGGTGACCTCGCTGTCGGTGACCGTGCCGCCCTTCGTCGCCTCCACCCTGCTGATCTCGGTGTTCTCGGTCCGGCTCGGCTGGTTCCCGGCCTCGGGTCTGCAACCGGGCCTGGCCGCCCGTCTGCACGGCCTGGTGCTGCCGGCCTGCGCGCTGGCGGTGGTCTCCTGCGGCTTCCTGGCCCAGGTCACCCGGAACGCGCTGCGGGAGCAGCTCGACCGGGAGCATGTGCAGACCGCGCTGGTGCGCGGGCTGCCCCGGCGGGTGGTGCTGCGCGACCACGTGCTGCGCAACGCCCTGCCGCCGATCATCACCGCGCTGGGGCTGCTCACCTCCGGGCTGTTCGCCTCCACGCTGATCGTCGAGTCGGCGTTCGCCGTCCCCGGCATCGGCCAGCTCACCATCCAGTCCGTGGCGCAGAAGGACTTCCCGGTGGTGCAGGCTGTCTCGCTGCTGCTGGTCGCCGCCTTCGTGGTCTGCAACGCCGTCAGCGACCTGGCCCAGGCCCTGATCGACCCACGGCTGCGCAGCGCAGGGAGGACAGCATGACGACAGATCGACTCATGGCAGCGGCACCCCCGGTTCCGGCGGCGACGGCCGGACGCCGCGGCGGGCGGATCGCGCGGATCACCGGGACGCTCGGTCCCTCGGGCACAGCGGCAGCCGCGTTCCTGCTGCTGGTGCTGGTGATCGCGCTGGCCGCACCGCTGGTGGCCCCCTACGACCCGGACCTGCAGTCACTGCTGGACTCCTACGCCCCGCCGTCGGCCGCGCACCTGCTCGGCGCCGACGGCATCGGCCGGGACATCCTGTCCCGGCTGGTGTTCGGCTCCCGCACCAGCCTGCTCGGCCCGGCGCTGGTCGTGGCGGTATCCCTCCTTGTCGGCATACCGCTTGCTCTCCTTGCCGCCTGGTACGGCGGAGCGGTGGACGCCGTGGTGGCCCGGGTCTTCGACCTGGTCTACGCGCTGCCGGGACTGCTGCTCGCGGTGCTGGCGGTGGCCCTGTTCGGACCGGGGCTGGTGCCGGCGGTGGCGGCGCTGTCCATCGCCTACATCCCCTTCCTGGCCCGGATCGTGCGGGCGGCGGCCCGGCAGCAGCGGACAAGTCCCTATGTCGACGCACTCGCCGTGCAGGGCTTCGGCATCGTCCGGATCACCGTGCTGCACATCCTGCGCAACATCGCCCCGGTGGTGCTCGGGCAGGCCGCCATCGCCTTCGGCTACGCCCTGCTGGACCTCGCCTCGCTGTCCTACCTGGGCCTGGCCGTGCAGGCGCCCACCTCCGACTGGGGCGTCATGGTCAGTGACAGCGACGCCCTGATGAAGGGCTACTGGCTGCCGGTGATCGCCCCCGGCGTGCTGATCGTGCTCTGCGTGCTGTCGCTGACCGTGCTGGGCGCGCGGATCAGCGGCCAGCGGCGACAGCCCTACCTGCGGCGCAAGCCCCGTCCCCGCCGCACCGAAGGAGCCCTGGCATGACCGTCCCGCTGCTCGAACTGTCCGGGCTCACCGTCGAGGTCCCGGCCGAGGAGGGTCCCCGGCCGCTGCTCGACGGCATCGACCTCAGCCTGGACGCCGGGGAGGCGCTCGGCCTGGTCGGCGAGTCCGGCTCCGGCAAGTCGATGACCGTACGCGCCGTCACCAGGCTGCTGCCGCGCGGCGCCGAGGCCGGCGGGAGCATCCGCTTCCAGGGCACCGACGTGGCCGCCATGGACGCCGGCGCGCTGCGGCGCTACCGCG
This sequence comes from Streptacidiphilus jeojiensis, assembly GCF_042510965.1. NCBI lineage: Bacteria > Bacillati > Actinomycetota > Actinomycetes > Kitasatosporales > Streptomycetaceae > Streptacidiphilus > Streptacidiphilus jeojiensis. Next base: position 259,975 of record NZ_JBEUKS010000013.1, on the reverse strand, counting down.
ACCAGGGCGTCGGCATGATCTTCCAGGACCCGCGGGCCCACATCAATCCGACCCGGCGGATCGGCTCCTTCCTCACCGAGGCGCTGACCCGGAACCGGGGCGTGGCCCGCAGGGAGGCCGAGGCCCGCGCCGTCGCGGTGCTGGCCGAGGTCGGCATCGACGACCCGGACCGCCGGCTGCGCCAGTACCCGCACGAACTCTCCGGCGGGATGCTGCAACGCGTCATGATCGCCTCGGTGCTGCTCGCCGAACCCCGGCTGATCCTCGCCGACGAGCCCACCACCGCCCTGGACGTCACCATCCAGTCCGAGGTGGTCGGCATCCTGGACCGGCTGCGCCGGGAGCGCGGCATGGGCATGGTCTTCATCACCCACGACCTGGACCTGGCGCTGGCGGTCTGCGGCCGGGTCGCGGTGATGTACGCCGGACGGATCGTCGAGGTCCGTGCGGCCGAGGAGCTGCACCGCCGCGCCGCCCACCCGTACACCCTGGGCCTGCTGGGCTCGCGCCCCTCCATCGACGCCCGGGCCGAACGGCTCGACGCCGTCCCCGGACGGCCGGTCTCCGCCTACGAGGCCGGGACCGGCTGCGCCTTCGCGGACCGCTGCGCCCAGGTCCGCCCGGTCTGCCGGGAGCGGCGGCCCGAACTGGAGCCCTTCCGCGGCGGACTGGTGCGCTGTCACCGGGTCGCCGAACTCGCCCCCGCCGCAGAGGAGGTACCCGCATGAGCGCCGCCGTGTCCGTGACCGGACTGACCAAGGTGTTCGGCAGCCACACCGCGGTGGACGCGGTCAGCTTCGAGATCGGGGCCGGGGGCTCGCTGGGCATCGTGGGGGAGTCGGGCTCCGGCAAGACCACGGTGGCCCGGATGCTGGTCGGTCTGGAACGCCCCACCGGCGGCGGCATCGCCGTGCTGGGCCGGGACCGCTCGACCCCGGCCAGGGGCTCCGCCGAGCGCCTGCGCCGCGCCCGCGAGCTGCAGATCGTCTTCCAGGACCCGTACACCTCGCTGGACCCCCGGCAGAGCGCCGACTCCGCGGTGGACGAGGTGTTGCGCCGGCACACCCGGCTGGACCGGGCCGGCCGGGCCGCCCGGCTGGCCGATCTGGTGGACCAGGTCGGGCTGACGGACCGCCAGGCCGGGGCGCTGCCCAGGGACCTCTCCGGCGGCCAGCGGCAGCGGGTGGCCATCGCCCGCGCCCTGGCGGCCGAGCCCCGGGTGCTGGTCCTGGACGAGGCGGTCTCGGCGCTGGACGTCTCCATCCAGGCGCAGATCCTCAATCTGCTGGCCGACATCCGCGCCGCCACCGGCATCGCCTACCTGCTGATCTCGCACGACCTCGCGGTGGTGCGGCAGCTCTGCGACACGGTGCTGGTGCTGCGGCGCGGCAGCGTGGTGGAACAGGGCGACTGCGCCCGGGTGCTGGACGCCCCGGCCGAGGAGTACACCAGGGCGCTGCGCGCGGCCGTCCCGGTGCCCGGATGGCGACCGGGACGGCCCGCTGTGACTGCTACTTGATGTCGGAGATCAGACCGGTGGCCAGGTCGCTCTGGACGGTGACATGGGTGTGGACCGGCTTCTTGCCGCCCCAGGTGAAGGTGACGGTGGTCCAGGTGTGCCCGGCGCTGGAGTCGCCGGCCGTCACCGACCAGGCGTTGGGCACGTCCTGGGCGCGCAGCACGCCGTCGGCGTGGTTCCGCCGCTCCCAGGTGGCCAGCTGCTTCCGCAGGCCCTTGGTGAGGTAGTGGGAGCGCAGGTCCGTGCCCAGGTTCCCCATGCCGTTGCCGTAGTTGGCGTCGATGTAGGCGCCGTAGAAGTCGGCGACCCGGTCGACGGTCGAGGCCGGGCTGCCGCTGCGGACCGGCTGCGGTCCGGCCGAGGCGGTCGTGGTGCCCAGTCCGAGGGCGACCAGGGCCGCGGCTGCGGCGGAGAGGGCGGCGGTGCGGGCGAACCTCATGGAGCTGTTTCCTTTCACAGAACGGATGAAACAGGCTCATACTCCCCGTTGGTGCGTGCACCAACACATAAGGCGCGGCAGTCCGCAGGCGTGAACTTCTGGCCCGCGCGCCCTGGATGGGGGTCAAGCGCCCCCGCGCAGAGGGGTTTCCCCAGCTGGGATCCGGTCAGGAACCTTGCTGAGGGGCCTCCTGACGCCGCCCTGGACAGGACGGGTAAGGTGCTCCTGGACGGAACAGTTGCACACCGACCTCACTAGGCGGATAGTCTTCGCTCCACGGCCCTGGTGCCTTCCAAGGGGTGGGATATGAATCAAATGCAGCATGCGCGCAGTAGGCCGCGGGTCCCCGCGGTCCAGTGCGGCGTCGGAGCGGCGAGCCGACGGCTCGACCGTCACCTCGCCGTACTCGGCGCGCCTGCGCTCCCGCAGGTGGATGTGGCGGAAGCGGTCGGCCTCATAAGGGAGCTGACGCCCCGTGGGGTCAGTACTCCGGCGGCGCGCCCCAATCAGGGTGCCCGTATGGTGCTGCTCGCGCCGCTCAAGCGTCTTACCCGCTCGCTCTTCGGCGGCCGTAAGTAGTTCGCCGTCAACCCGGCCAGGACCAGTCAGGTCCTGGCCGGGTTTGGCATGCCCGGCGCGGTGAACCCGTTCCGCCGCTGTGAGTCGGGCCGATGAAACCCGTGTGAACAGAGTCGATCTACCCCTCGGTATCCGAAAGCATGGATCAGTCGGGCGGCTTGGGGATCGAACACCCGTCTGTTGGGCAGGGGTACCCCTGCAACGGATGGCGGGTGGGGTCATGCGGAGGTGGGGCGGGCGATGGACGGCACGGCACACGGGGAACGGCTCAGGGTCGGGCTCCTCACCAGGGAGTTCCCGCCCGACGTGTACGGCGGAGCCGGCGTCCACGCCGAGTTCCTGGCAAGGGAGTTGCGCGGCCTGGTCGATCTGGACGTGCACAGCTGGGCGCTGGGCGGCAAGGCCTGGCCGGGGCAGACCGCGGACTCGCCCGGGGTGTACCGGCACGCCGGCGACCCGGGACTCGCCGACGCCAACGCGGCGCTGCGCACCCTCTCCGTCGACCTCGCCCTGACCGCCGCCGTCGCCGACCGCCAGCTGGTGCACTCGCACACCTGGTACGCCAACCTCGGCGGCCACCTGGCGAAGCTGCTGCACGGCATCCCGCACGTGCTGACCGCGCACTCGCTGGAGCCCCTGCGCCCTTGGAAGGCCGAGCAGTTGGGCGGCGGCTACGCCGTCTCCAGCTGGGTCGAGCGCACCGCGGTGGAGGCCGCCGACGCGGTCATCGCGGTCTCCCACGGCATGCGCAGCGACCTGCTCGCCTGCTACCCGGCACTGGACCCGGCCCGGGTCCCGGTGGTGCACAACGGCATCGACACCACGCTCTACCACCCCGACCTGGGCACCGACGTGCTGGAGCGGCTGGGCATCGACCCGGACCGGCCCACGGTGGTCTTCGTCGGCCGGATCACCCGGCAGAAGGGCGTGCCGCATTTGCTGCGCGCCGCCCGGAGGTTCGACCCGTCGGTGCAGCTGGTGCTGTGCGCCGGCGCCCCGGACACCGACGAGGTGGACCGCGAGTTCCGGGAGCTGTTCGCCGAGTTGAGCGCCTCCAGGGAGCACGTGCACTGGATCGCCGAGATGCTGCCGCGCCCCGATGTGGTCCAACTGCTGTCCAGGGCCTCGGTCTTCGTCTGCCCTTCGGTCTACGAGCCGCTGGGCATCGTCAACCTGGAGGCCATGGCCTGCGGCACCGCCGTGGTGGCCTCGGCCGTCGGCGGCATCCCGGAGGTGGTCGACGACGGCCGTACCGGGCTGCTGGTGCCCTACCACGGCCGGGACGCCGAGGAGTTCGAGAAGTCCTTCGCCACCGCGGTGGACAGCCTGGCGCTGGACCCGGAACGGGCCGCCCGGCTGGGTGCGGCGGGGCGCGAGCGGGCGGTCGCCGAGTTCGGCTGGGACGCGATCGCGCGCCGCACCCTGGAGGTCTACCAGGACGCGCTGGGACGGGCGTCGTGAGCGGCGCCGCGGTGACAAGCAGCAGTGTCGACACCAACAGAGGGAGCGTCCATGGCCGGTAGCCCGTCAGTTCTCGGCATCGTCCTCGCCGGCGGCGAGGGCAAGCGGCTGATGCCGCTCACGGCCGACCGCGCCAAGCCCGCGGTGCCTTTCGGCGGCGCCTACCGACTCATCGACTTCGTGCTGTCCAACCTGGTGAACGGCGGCATCAACCGGATCTGCGTGCTGACCCAGTACAAGAGCCACAGCCTGGACCGCCACATCACCCAGACCTGGCGGATGACCAGCATCCGCGGCGACTACGTCACCCCGGTCCCGGCCCAGCAGCGGCTCGGGCCGCGCTGGTACCTGGGCAGCGCCGACGCCATCTACCAGTCGCTCAACCTGGTCTACGACGAGCAGCCGGACTACATCGTGGTGTTCGGCGCCGACCACGTGTACCGGATGGACCCGCAGCAGATGCTGCGCCGCCACATCGAGTCCGGCGCCGGGGTGACCGTGGCCGGCATCAAGGTGCCGCGCAGCCAGGCCTCCGAGTTCGGCGTGATCACCACCGCCGCCGACGGCCGATCGGTCGAGGGCTTCCTGGAGAAGCCCGCCGCACCGCCCGGGCTGCCCGACGACCCGGACCGGGTGTTCGCCTCCATGGGCAACTACATCTTCACCACCAAGGTGCTGCTGGACGCGCTCCAGCGGGACGCCGAGGACGAGGGCTCGGTGCACGACATGGGCGGCAGCATCCTGCCGATGCTGACCGACAACGGCCAGGCCGAGGTCTACGACTTCGACGACAACCAGGTCCCCGGCGAGACCGAGCGGGACCACGGCTACTGGCGCGACGTCGGCACCCTGGACGCCTACTACGACGCCCACAGTGACCTGATCTCGGTGCACCCGGTGTTCAACCTCTACAACCGGCACTGGCCGATCTTCACCCACCCCGCGCAGCGGCCGCCGGCCAAGTTCGTCGCCGGCGGGATGGCGGCCGAGTCCATGGTCTCCACCGGATGCATCATCAGCGGCCAGGTCACCGGCTCGGTGCTGGGCCCCGGCGTGGTCGTCGAGTCCGGCGCGGTGGTGCAGGAGTCGGTGCTGATGGACGGGGTCAGGGTGGGCCGGGGCGCGGTGGTGCGCAAGGCGATCCTGGACAAGAACGTCGTGGTGCCGCCCGGCGCCGTGATCGGCGTCGACCCGGGCCGGGACCGGGAGCTGTACACCGTCTCGGCCGGGGGAGTGGTGGCCCTGGGGAAGGGGCTGCGGGTGCGCTGACGGGTGCGCGTCACCGGCCTGGCCTAATGCGCCGAGCGGCGCGGCGGCGGCGCACCTACGTTCGAAGGAGTCCTGCCCGAGCTCCGGGCACCCGGCTCTGAAAGGGCGTTAGCTCATGCGCAGCCCCCGCCGATCCGTCGCCGTCGCCTCAGCAGGGCTGGCCGCGCTGGTCCTCACCTCCACCGTCGCCTGCTCCAGCAGCAGCAAGAGCAGCGCCACCAGTGCCGTCAGCGGAAAGGCCACCGCCGTCGCCGCGGCGGCCAAGGCCAAGGCATCCGGCGCCGCGGCGAGCGTGTCGGCGAAGGCCGCCGCGGCCGCCGCGTCCGCCTCCGCGAAGGTGGCCTCGGCCAAGGCGAGTGCCAAGGCCACCGCCTCGTCGACGGCGCTGACCAAGAACGTGACCGCCGGCGCCTTCTGCTCCACCGCCGGGGCCTCCGGGGAGACCGCCAAGGGGCTCGCCGTCAGCTGCGTCGCCGACAGCAAGGGCAAGGACCGCTGGACCTCGGTCGCGGTCACCGGCACCAACGCCAGGGCGGGAGCCTTCTGCGCCACCACCGGCGCCAAGGCGACCGGCAGCAACAGCACCGCCCTGGTCTGCAAGGCCGGCTCGGACGGCCGGGACCGCTGGACCAAGCAGTAGCGGGCGGCGAACGTAAGAAGCCCCGGTTCGGGACTCCTGCCCTGGCGCAGGAGTCCCGACGGCGTTCCTGGGGATGAAGTGGGCTGGGGAAGCCGTGAGGGCGGACACCGATCGAGCAGAAGGGCACGGCGAATGGCGCTGCACACGGGTCGTCAGGAGAGCCACGACGGCAAGGGCGGGCACCAGGTCTCGGTGAACCCGTTCCTGGGGGCGGCCAACCCGGAGGTCGGCAGCATGGTGACGGCACCGCCGAAGCACCGGCTGCCGTCCGGGCCGATGGCGGCGGACATCGCCTACCAGATCGTCAGGGACGAGCTGATGCTCGACGGCAACGCCCGGCTGAACCTGGCCACCTTCGTCACCACCTGGATGGAGCCGCAGGCCACCCTGCTGATGGCGGAGTCCGTCGACAAGAACATGATCGACAAGGACGAGTACCCGCAGACCGCCGAGCTGGAGCGCCGCTGCGTGGCGATGCTCGCCGACCTGTGGAACGCCCCCGACCCGGCCGGTGCCGTCGGCTGCTCGACCACCGGGTCCAGCGAGGCGTGCATGCTCGCCGGGATGGCGCTGAAGCGCCGCTGGATGCAGCGCAACGCCGAGCGCTACGCCGCCGGTGCCCGCCCCAACCTGGTCATGGGCGTCAACGTCCAGGTCTGCTGGGAGAAGTTCTGCAACTTCTGGGAGGTCGAGCCGCGCACCGTGCCGATGGAGGGCGACCGCTACCACCTGGACGCCGCCTCGGCGGTCGGGCTGTGCGACGAGGACACCATCGGGGTGGTCGCCATCCTCGGCTCCACCTTCGACGGCAGCTACGAGCCGGTGTGGGACATCTGCGCCGCCCTGGACGAGCTCCAGGGCAGCACCGGCCTGGACATCCCGGTCCACGTCGACGGGGCCTCCGGAGCCATGGTCGCGCCGTTCCTGGACCCGGAGCTGCGCTGGGACTTCCGCCAGCCCAGGGTCGCCTCCATCAACACCTCGGGCCACAAGTACGGGCTGGTCTACCCCGGGGTCGGCTGGGCGCTGTGGCGCGACCGCGAGGCGCTGCCGGAGGAACTGGTCTTCAAGGTCAACTACCTGGGCGGCGAGATGCCCACCTTCGCCCTCAACTTCTCCCGCCCCGGGGCCGAGGTCGTGGCCCAGTACTACACCTTCCTGCGGCTGGGCCGGGACGGCTACCGCGCGGTCCAGCAGGCCAGCCGGGACATCGCGGTCTCACTGGCCCGCCGGATCGAGGCCATGGGCGTCTTCCGGATGCTGAGCTGGGGCGACGAGCTGCCGGTCTTCGCCTTCACCACCACCGACGACGTCACCGCCTTCAATGTCTTCGACGTCTCCCGGCGGCTGCGCGAACGCGGCTGGCTGGTCCCGGCCTACACCTTCCCGGAGAACCGCACCGACCTGGCGGTGCTGCGGGTGGTCTGCCGCAACGGCTTCTCCAGCGACCTCGCCGACCTGCTGGTGGAGGACCTGAGTCGGCTGCTGCCGGAGCTCCAGGCGCAGCCCGGGCCGCTGCAGGGGTCAGGCGGACCCTCGGGCTTCCACCACTGAAGCCTGCTACGGCCAGAGCTGCTCGCGGGTCCAGCCCGCGTCGGTGGCGGTGTAGCGCAGCCGGGTGTGGCCCCGGCCCGGCGAGCCCTGCCAGAACTCGGCGCTGACCGGCCGCAGCAGGAACAGCGCGTGGGCCGGGGTGGTGAGGTCGGGATCGGCCGTGACCCGGTCCAGCGCCTCGGCGTAGGCGGCGTCCAGCAGGGTGCGGTCGGCCAGCGGTTCGCTCTGCCGGCCGACCAGGATGGCCGCGCGGGAGCCCGGCAGCCGGGACCGGAAGTCCTCGGCGGCGGTGCCGGCGTCGGCGCGGAGCACGGGGCCGCGCAGCCGGATCTGGCGGCCCTGCTCGCGCCAGTGGAAGCCGAGGGCGGCCTGCGGACGGTCGGTCAGCTGACGGCTCTTCGGACTGTCCGCGTCGGTGGCGAAGAGCCAGCCGTCGGCGGTGGCGTCGCGCAGGGCGACGATCCTCAGGTCCGGGAGGCCGTCCCGGTCGACCGTGGCCAGGGCCATCGCATGGGGCTCGCTGACGCCGGATCGGAGCGCTGCGGTCAGCCAGTCGAGGAAGAGCGGGAACGGTTCAGCGGGGGCTGCCGAGGGGTCGAAGGACGGCAGCGGTTCCCTGAGCATGGGGACACCGAACAGCAGGGAGCGTACGGGTGAGGGCACGGGCTCAGGGTACTAAGGGTGTGGACTTCGGGTGCGGACCGTAGGGGGCTGGTCGCGCAGTTCCCCGCGCCCCTGGGGGGCTGCAACTGACCCACCGTGAGTAAGTGGCACCTACCTGAGGGGCGCGGGGAACTGCGCGGCCAAGCCCCTACGCGCCTGCACCCAACGCCGTGGCGATCGATTCGGCGAGGCGGTCCAGGTAGTCACCGCTGATCGGCGTCCGCACCACCGCCAGCCGCCAGTACAGCGGACCGGCGATCAGGTCCAGGGCCAGATCCGGGTCGGTGTCGGCGGGCAGCTCACCGCGGGCCACCGCCTTCCGCACCAGCGCCGCACTGCTCTGCCGCTGCGCGGCGTCCAGCGCCGCGGCCAGGGTCTCGGCGATCTCCGGGTTGCGCGCGGCCTCGGCCAGCAGATCGGGGACGATCTGCGCGGCCAGCGGGTGCCGCAGCACCCGGGCCAGCACATGGACGAACATCCGCAGATCATTGCGGAGCGAGCCGGTGTCCGGGAGGATCAGCCCCAGCGCGGCGACCTCGGAGACCACCTCGATGACCATGGGAAGCTTGGAGCGCCAGCGGCGGTAGACGGCTGTCTTCCCCACCCCGGCCCGGCGTGCCACGGCCTCGATGGACAGGCGCCCGTAACCGCTCGCGGCGAGCTCCTCGAACACCGCGGTGCGGATGGCCTCGGTGACGTCGTCGCGGAGTACCGCCGCGCCGGCCGGGGCCCGTTTGACCCCGTCCGACCTGTCGGTTCTCTTTGAATCCCCAGTCAGCATGGGCGCCATTGTAGCGTCAGGACGATACGGTTGCGTTCTCACGTGGAAGCCCCTAGTTTTTCCCTTACTACGACGAGACGCTACCGTTCCGTCGTATCGGTCGGGGGCAAAGGGCTTGGGAGTAGCGTGTCCACGGTGTACGAGCAGCGGCTGGCAGGTGTCGCCGGTCCCGATGGGGACTCGGGCTTGAGCCCTGGCGACCTGGCAGCCAAGTACGGACTTGCGGTCAGCGGTAAGCGGCCCCCGCTGGGTGAGTACACCCGCCGGCTGTGGTCGCGGCGCCATTTCATCGTGGCCTTCGCCACAGCCCGGTTGACCGCGACCTACACGGCGGCGCGGCTGGGGCAGATCTGGCAGGTGATGACGCCGCTGCTGAACGCGGCCGTCTACTACCTGATCTTCGGTCTGCTGCTGGGCACCAACCGGGGAATCCCGAACTTCATCGCGTACCTCTGTACCGGTGTGTTCGTGTTCCAGTTCACCCAGTCGGCGGTGCTTTCGGGCACCCGTTCGATCGCCGACAACCTCGGCCTGATCCGGGCGCTGCACTTCCCCCGGGCCTGCCTGCCGATCGCCTTCACCGTGATCCAGCTGCAGGAGCTGCTGTTCTCGATGGGCGTCCTCGGCGTGATCGTGCTGGCCACCGGTGAGCCGCTCACCCTGCGCTGGGTGCTGATCCTGCCGATCCTGTTCCTGCAGTCGGTGTTCAACGCCGGGCTGGCGATGCTCATGGCCCGGATCGGGGCCAAGACCACGGACATGGCCCAGCTGATGCCCTTCATCATCCGCACCTGGATGTACACCTCGGGCGTCTTCTGGAGCGTCACCACCTTCACCCACAAGGCCCCGCACTGGGTCGCGGTGATCCTCAACAACAACCCGGCGCTGATCTTCAACGACCTGATGCGCTACGCGCTGATGGACTCGGTGTCCTCGAGCAGCCTGCCGCACCATGTCTGGATCATCACACTGGCGTGGGCCGTGGTGGTCGGTCTCGGCGGCTACATGTTCTTCTGGAAGGCCGAAGAGGAGTACGGACGTGGCTGAGACCTCGACGAACGAGCGCAGCGCGGCGGCGGACGGAGCGGAGTCGGTCGACGCGGACGAACTGGAGCGGATGGCGCAGGAGGAGGAGCTGCGCAGGGTCGCCGCCTCCCGGCGTGCCGAGAAGGTCCCCACCGTGATCGTGGACGACGTCCACATCGTCTACAAGATCTACGGTGCCGGTGCCGGTCGCGGTTCGGCGACCTCGGCGCTGTCGCGGATGGTGCGGCGGAAGGCGTCGCCGGCCATCTCCGAGGTGCACGCGGTCCGCGGCATCAGCTTCACCGCCTACAAGGGCGAGGCGGTCGGCCTGATCGGCTCCAACGGGTCGGGCAAGTCGACCACCCTGGCCGCGGTGGCCGGGCTGCTGCCCACCCAGTCCGGGTCGATCTACACCGACGGCCAGCCCTCGCTGCTGGGCGTGAACGCGGCCCTGATGAACGACCTGACCGGCGAGCGCAACGTGGTGCTGGGCTGCCTGGCGATGGGCATGTCCTACGCCGAGGTGCGCGAGAAGTACCAGGGCATCGTCGACTTCTCCGGGATCAACGAGCGCGGCGACTTCATCTCGCTGCCGATGCGCACCTACTCCTCCGGTATGGCGGCGCGGCTGCGGTTCTCCATCGCCGCGGCCAAGACCCACGACGTGCTGCTGATCGACGAGGCGCTGTCCACCGGCGACAGCGCCTTCCAGAAGCGCAGCGAGGACCGGATCCGGGAACTGCGCAAGGAGGCCGGTACGGTCTTCCTGGTCTCGCACAACAACAAGTCGATCCGGGACACCTGCGACCGCACCATCTGGCTGGAGAGCGGTGTGATCCGGGCGGACGGTCCCACCGAGGAGATCGTCGCCGAGTACGAGAAGTACATGAAGAGCCGGTAAGCGCAGGTAAAGAGCGGTACCGGCAGGATATGACGCCGTGACACCCCGCCGTCGCCACCCCCGGCGGCGGGTTTGTCACACCGGAGTCCTAAGCTATGAGCAAGATCCCTGGGATCGCCCCGGGGGGAGCTGACCGGATGCGGCGCGGGCGCGGCAGTGGGAGGCTGGCGTGTCCGCTGTGGGCAGGCCGTGAAGATCGGTGTAGAACGGGGGGGTGGCGGTCATGACAGTGCGTCGACAGGCAGCAGACAAGAAGCAGGCGGACGAGCAGGCGGGGAGTCAGCAGGCCTCCGTGGTCGTGCTGGACAAGGCGGCCCGGGAGAACTTCCCGGTGGCCCCGTTCTTCATGCCCGCCGCGATGCGCGCCGGGCTGATGGCCGTCTACGGCTTCGCCCGGCTGGTCGACGACGCGGGGGACGGCGACCTGGAGGACCCGGCGGCCACCGCGGCGGTCCTGGGCGCCGCCGACGCGGAAGCCCCCGCGCTGCTGGACGCGCTGGAGGCGGACCTCGACCGGGTGTTCGAGACGGTGCTGGGAACTCCGGGGGCCGAGGCCCCCAGGCATCCGCTGATGGCCGCCCTGGTGCCGGTGGCCGACCGGCACGCACTCACCCCCGAGCCGTTCCGGGCCCTGATCCAGGCCAACCGGGTGGACCAGACCACCAGCCGCTACCCCGACATCGACGCGCTGATGGGGTACTGCGAGCTCTCCGCCAATCCGGTGGGCCTGATGGTGCTGCAGCTCGCCGGGCTGGCGACCCCGGAGCGGGTCCGGCAGTCCGACGCGGTCTGCAGCGCGCTGCAGATCATCGAACACCTGCAGGACGTCGCCGAGGACCGCGCCCGGGACCGGATCTACCTGCCCGCCGCCGACATGGCCGCGTTCGAGGTCACCGAGGCGGACCTGGACGCCGAACACGCCGGACCCGCGCTGCGCGCCCTGGTGGCCTTCGAGGCGCAGCGGGCCCGGGTGCTGCTGGACCAGGGCGCGCCGCTGGTCGGTACCGTCGGCGGTCGGCTGCGGCTGCTGCTGGCCGGCTTCGCCGCCGGCGGCTACGCGGCCCTCGACGCGATCGCGGCGGCCGACAACGATGTGCTGGCCGGGGCCCCCAAGCCCCGTAAGAGCCGTCTCCTGCGGGAGGCGGCGGCGACTCTGGTGAGAGGACGGTGAGTCGGCGCATGGAGGTGGCCTCAGAGCTTTCCCTGCCGGTGTCCCCGCAGGCGGCAGCGGCGTACCACTACTGCGAGGCGGTGACCGGGGCGCAGGCCCGCAACTTCTCCTACGGCATCAGACTGCTCCCCGCCGACAAGCGCCGGGCCATGTCCGCCGTCTACGCGCTGGCCCGCCGGATCGACGACATCGGTGACGGCGAGTGGTCCGACGAGCGCAAGGCCGAGCACCTGGGCCTGACCAGGGCGCTGCTGGACGAGATCCGCGAGGGCAGGGTCGAGGCCGAGGACGTCGACCCGGTGAAGGTCGCCCTCGCCGACGCCTGCTCCCGCTTCGCCATCCCGCTGGACGCCTTCGACGAGCTGATCGACGGCGTGGAGATGGACGTCCGCGGCGCCGAGTACCAGACCTTCGAGCAGCTGCGGGTCTACTGCCGCTGCGTCGCCGGCACCATCGGCCGGCTGTCGCTGGGCGTGTTCGGCTGCACCGACCCCAAGCGCGGCGCCGAGTTCGCCGACACCCTGGGCCTCGGGCTGCAGCTCACCAACATCCTGCGCGACGTCCGCGAGGACGCCGCCAACGGGCGCACCTACCTGCCCGCCGAGGACCTCGCCAGGTTCGGCTGCGAGCAGGGCTTCCTGGGCCGTCCCGCCGCCGGGGCCGACTTCACCGGACTGGTGCTCTTCGAGGCCAGGCGGGCCCAGGAATACTTCGACGAGGGGCTGTTGCTGCTGCCGATGCTGGACCGGCGCAGCCGGGCCTGTGTGGCGGCGATGGCCGGCATCTACCACCGGCTGCTGGAGCGCATCGTCCGCGAGCCGGAGGCGGTGCTCCGCGGACGGGTGTCGCTGCCGGGGTGGGAGAAGGCGTATGTGGCACTCTCGGGGCTGGCCGGAGGGCGTCGTAGTTGAGTGAACGTCGGACGGCGGCGACTGACCGTGGCGTGTTTGTCACACAGGGTCGTTGGGGAGTCACGTCGTTGAAGAACGAGGCGGGCGTGCAGGCACGTCGGCATGTAGGGAGAGGCGCATGAACGGGCGGACGGCGGTGGTCGTCGGCGGGGGGCTCGCGGGGATCACTGCCGCGCTGCGCCTGGCCGACGCGGGGGCGGCGGTGACCCTGGTCGAGGCCCGTCCCCGGCTCGGGGGTCTGGCGTTCTCCTTCAAGCGCGGGGACCTGTGGGTCGACAACGGCCAGCACGTCTTCCTGCGCTGCTGCACGGCCTACCGCGGGCTGCTGCAGCGGCTCGGGGTCACCGACCAGGTCGAGATCCAGCGGCGCCTCGACGTCCCGGTGCGGGATGTGACGACCGGTCGGACCGGTTCGCTGAGCCGGGCCGGGCTGCCGGTGCCGCTGCACCTGGCCAAGAGCCTGGCCCTGTACCCGCACATGAGCACCGCGGAGAAGCTGGCCACCGGCCGCGCCGCGCTGGCCCTGCGCGGTCTCGACCTGGAGGACCCGGCGCTGGACCGGGAGTCCTTCGGCGACTGGCTGCGCCGCCACGGGCAGTCGCCCCGGGCCGTCGACGCGCTGTGGGACCTGGTCGGCGTGGCCACCCTGAACGCGACCGCCGACGACTCGTCACTCGCCCTGGCCGCCATGGTCTTCAAGACCGGGCTGCTCAGCGACCCGGGCGCGTCCGACATCGGCTTCGCCAAGGTCCCGCTCGGTGCGCTGCACCACGACGCCGCGGAGACCGAGCTGGAACGCGCCGGGGTGCGGATCCTGCTGCGCACCAAGGTGACGCAGCTGAAGTCGGCGGAGGGCGGCGGCCACCGGGTGGAGCTGGCCGGCGAGCGGCTGGACGGCGGCTCGGAGCTGCTGGAGGCCGTGGACACGGTGGTGCTGGCGGTCCCTCAGGACGAGGCCCACGGGCTGCTCCCGCCCGGCAGCATCGACCGGCCCGAGCGGCTGCTGGAACTGGGCCACGCACCCATCCTCAACGTGCACGTCGTCTACGACCGGAAGGTCCTGGACCGGCCGTTCCTGGCCGCGCTCGGCTCGCCGGTGCAGTGGGTCTTCGACCGCACCGCGCACTCCGGGCTGCGCGGCCCCGGGCAGTACCTGGCCCTGTCCCAGTCCGCCGCGCAGGACGAGATCGACCTGCCGGTGGCCGAGCTGAGGCGCCGTTACCTGCCCGAGCTGGAGCGGCTGCTGCCCGCGGCGCGCGGCGCCGGGGTCACCGAGTTCTTCGTCACACGGGAGCGGACCGCGACCTTCGCGCCCGCACCGGGATCGGCGCCGCTGCGCCCCGCCGCCCGTACCCGCACGCCGGGCCTCTACCTGGCGGGAGCGTGGACGGCCACCGGCTGGCCCGCGACCATGGAGAGCGCCGTCCGCAGCGGCAACGCCGCCGCCGGCGCCGCGCGGGCCGACCTCGCCGGGGCGGACGGCACGGCAGCAGGCAGCGCCTCCCGAACCGGCTGACGAACCCGCAGACAGGTTGGTTGATGACAGCGACAGCAGAGCCCCGGACGAACAGTCAGAACGGAGAGGGAGCTAGCGTGGTTTCGAGCCCTGAGGAGACTCGCCCGGCACGAGCGGTGGAGCAGTCCGTCGGCACCGTGGATGCTGCGGATGTACGGTTCCTGCTCGAACGTGGCAGATCGCTCTGTACTCCCGTGCTGCGGGAGGCCGTCGGACGACTGGCGCCACCCATGGACCGGGTATCCGCCTACCACTTCGGCTGGACCGACGCCGAGGGCAGGCCCACCGAGGGCGACGGCGGCAAGGCCGTCCGCCCCGCGCTGGCGCTGCTCTCCGCACAGGCGGCGGGCGCTCCGGCCGAGATCGGTATCCCCGGCGGTGTTGCCGTCGAACTGGTGCACAATTTCTCACTGCTCCACGACGACCTCATGGACGGCGACGAGCAGCGCCGGCACCGGGCCACGGTCTGGACCGTGTTCGGCCCGGCGCAGGCGATCCTGGTCGGCGACGCGATGTTCGCGCTGGCCAACGAGGTGCTGCTGGAGGCGGCCGACAAGGGCGGCGCCACCGGGGTGGACGCGGGCCGGGCCGTGCAGCGGATCACCCTGGCCACCCGCAAGCTGATCGACGGCCAGGCCCAGGACCTCTCCTTCGAGCACCGGGACCGGGTGAGCGTCGAGGAGTGCCTGGAGATGGAGGGCAACAAGACCGGCGCGCTGCTCGCCGCCTCCGCCTCGGTCGGCGCGGTGCTCGCCGGCATCGACGACGCCGGGGCCGACGCGCTGGAGCGCTACGGCTACCACCTGGGGCTGGCCTTCCAGGCCGTGGACGACCTGCTCGGCATCTGGGGCGCCACCGAGGTCACCGGCAAGCCCAACTTCGGCGACCTGCGCCAGCGCAAGAAGTCCCTGCCGGTCTCGGCCGCGCTGGCCGAGGGCGGCCCCGCCTCGGTGCGGCTGGCCGAGCTGCTGGCCGATCCGGAAGGACGCGGGCACGAGGACGAGGAACAACTCGCGGTCCGCGCGGCTTTGATCGAGGAGGCGGGCGGACGCGCCTGGACCGCCGAGGAGGCGCGCCGGCAGCACCGGACCGCGCTGGCGGCCCTCGACGAGGTGCCCATGCCCGCCAAGATTCGGGAGCAGTTCGCAGCGCTCGCCGAATTCGTAGTGGTCAGGGAGAGGTGACGAGATGACAGCAACCGCGGACGGCCGGCTCGACCCACAGTACGAGGCAGAGCCTGCTGCGGAGAGTGCGAAGTCGACCGAGGCCGGAAAGACGGCTCCGGCGTTCGGAGAGGAGGTGGCGGCGGGCGAGGAGCCGGGGGAGTCAGCGACTCCCTCCCAGGAGGGCCTGCCCGAGGACGTCCGCGCGCTGGCCGCGCAGACCCTGGAGCGCGCCACCGCGCACCTGCTCGGCCTCCAGGACGAGCAGGGCTGGTGGAAGGGCAACCTGGAGACCAATGTCACCATGGACGCGGAGGACCTGCTGCTCCGTCAGTTCCTGGGGATCAGGACCGAGGAGCAGACCAGGGCCACCGCCGACTGGATCCGCTCGCAGCAGCTTCCGGACGGCACCTGGGCCACCTTCTACGGCGGTCCGTCGGAGCTGTCCACCACCATCGAGGCCTATGTCGCGCTGAAGCTGGCCGGGGACGACCCGCAGGCCCCGCACATGCTCCGGGCCTCGGCCTACATCCGCAAGGGCGGCGGGATCGCCGCGGCGCGGGTGTTCACCAGGATCTGGCTGGCGCTGTTCGGCTGGTGGCCCTGGGAGCGGCTGCCCGAGCTGCCGCCCGAGGTGATCTTCCTGCCGCGCGGCTTCCCGCTGAACATCTACTCGTTCGGCTGCTGGGCCCGGCAGACCATCGTGCCGCTGACCGTGGTCTCCGCGCACCGCCCGGTGCGCGAGGCCCCGTTCGCCCTGGACGAGCTGCACACCGACCCGGCCGACCCGTACCCGGCGCGGCCCTTCGCCGCCGCGCACACCTGGGACGGCTTCTTCGAGCGGTTGGACCGGGTGCTGCACCTCTACCACCGGATGCCGGTGAAGCCGGTGCGCAAGCTGGCCCTGCAGCAGGCCGCCCGCTGGATCGTGGACCGCCAGGAGGCCGACGGCTGCTGGGGCGGCATCCAGCCGCCCGCCGTCTACTCGCTGATCGCGCTGCACCTGCTCGGCTATCCGCTGGACCACCCGGTGATGAAGGCCGGCCTGGCCGCCTTCGAGCGCTTCACCGTGCACACCGACGAGGGCCACCGCTGGATCGAGGCCTGCCAGTCCCCGGTGTGGGACACCTGTCTCGCGGTGGTCGCACTGGCCGACGCCGGGCTCCCCAAGGACCATCCGGCCCTGGTCAGCGCCACCGACTGGATGCTGGACGAGGAGGTCGTCAAGCGCGGCGACTGGGGCGTGCAGCGCCCCCGGCTGCAGCCCGGCGGCTGGGCGTTCGAGTTCGACAACGACAACTACCCGGACATCGACGACACGGCCGAGGTCGTGCTCGCCCTGCGCCGGGTGGAGCACCCCAGGCCCGAGCGGGTCGAGGCGGCGGTCGGACGCGGCGTCGAGTGGACCCTGGGCATGCAGTCCAAGAACGGGGCCTGGGCCGCCTTCGACGTCGACAACACCAGCACCCTGCCCAACAAGCTGCCGTTCTGCGATTTCGGCGAGGTGGTCGACCCGCCGTCGGCGGACGTCACCGCGCATGTCGTGGAGATGCTCACCTCGGTCGGCATGACCGACGACCCCCGGGTGCGGCGCGGCGTCGAATGGCTGCTGCGCGAGCAGGAGGAGGACGGCTCCTGGTTCGGCCGCTGGGGCACCAACTACATCTACGGGGTGGGTTCGGTGGTCCCGGCGTTGGTCTCGGCCGGCATCCCGGCCACGCACAGCTCGGTGCGCCGGGCCGTGCTCTGGCTGGAGCAGCACCAGAACGCGGACGGCGGCTGGGGCGAGGACATGCGCTCCTACAGCGACCGCAGCTGGGCCGGGCGCGGCACCTCCACCGCCTCGCAGACCGCCTGGTCGCTGATGGCGCTGCTGGCGGCCGGCGAGACCGGCGAGACCGTGGACCGGGGCGTGCGCTGGCTGGCCGCCACCCAGCTGCCCGAGGGCACCTGGGACGAGCCGGAGTTCACCGGCACCGGCTTCCCCTGGGACTTCTCCATCAACTACAACCTCTACCGCCTGGTGTTCCCGGTGACGGCCCTCGGCCGCTACCTGCACGGAACCCCGGAGCTGGACGCGGGCGTCCCGGTACAGGAGGAGCGGATCCGCCACCAGCGGCCGCTGCTGACGGGGAGGCGATCGCGGTGAGCACCGGATGAGTACGGAGCCTGCCAGACCGGGCCGTCCGGAGGGGCGGCTGCTGCTCGCCTGCGCGCTGGGGGCCGAACAGGCCGCCCTGCGCGCGGGCGTGCGCGCCGCCCCGTCGGTGCGGCTGCTCCGTACCGGTATGGGCGGGGAGAAGGCCTTTCGCTCCGTCAGCAGTGCGCTGGCGCAGGAGGAGCGCGAGCCGGGCGCCTTCCTCTTCGCGGGCTTCGGTGCGGCGGTGGGGCCGGGAATACGCCCCGGAGACGTCCTGGTTGCCACTGAGGTGCGTGATGCCGGCAGTGGTGGTGCGGACGGAGCCGGGGCCGGGACCGGGCTGCCCGGTCCCGAGACGCTCGCCGCCGCGCTGCGCTCGGTCGGGCTGACCGTGCACACCGGCCCGCTGTTCAGCGCGGACGCGGTGGTGCGCGGTGACCGCCGGGCGGAACTGCACGCCGCGGGGGTGGCGGCGGTCGACATGGAGACCGCCGGGGCGCTGCGCGCCCTTCCCGCCGGGCTGCCGGCTGCGGCCGTCCGCGTGGTCGTCGACACCCCCGAGCACGAACTGCTGCGCCCCGGCACCCTCCTCCACGGCCTGCGCGCCTGGCGCGCGCTGCGCACGGCCGCACCCGTACTCGCCGCTTTCGGCTCGCCGTTCTCAGAAAGGGCTCTGGTGACCTCCTCATGACCGCGATCTCGCTCGGAATGCCGTCCACGCCGCTCAAGCCGCTTGCCGTGCGGCGCAAGAGTCGTCAGATCATGGTGGGGAGCGTGGCGGTCGGTGGTGACGCGCCGGTGTCGGTGCAGTCGATGACCACGACGCTGACCTCGGATGTCAATGCGACGTTGCAGCAGATCGCGGAGCTGACGGCGTCGGGGTGTCAGATCGTGCGGGTGGCGTGCCCGTCGCAGGACGATGCGGATGCGTTGGCGACCATTGCGCGCAAGTCGCAGATCCCGGTGATCGCGGACATCCACTTCCAGCCGAAGTACGTGTTTGCGGCGATCGATGCGGGGTGTGCGGCGGTGCGGGTGAACCCGGGCAACATCCGGCAGTTCGACGACAAGGTCAAGGAGATCGCGAAGGCGGCGTCGGAGGCGGGGGTGCCGATCCGGATCGGGGTCAACGCGGGGTCGTTGGACCGGCGGCTGCTGGAGAAGTACGGCAAGGCCACGCCGGAGGCGTTGGTGGAGTCGGCGCTGTGGGAGTGCTCGCTGTTCGAGGAGCACGGCTTCCGTGACATCAAGATCTCGGTGAAGCACAACGACCCGGTGGTGATGATCGCGGCGTACCGGCAGTTGGCGGCGGCCTGTGACTATCCGTTGCACCTGGGGGTGACCGAGGCGGGTCCGGCGTTCCAGGGGACGATCAAGTCGGCGGTGGCGTTCGGTGCGCTGTTGAGCGAGGGGATCGGGGACACCATCCGGGTGTCGCTGTCGGCGCCGCCGGCGGAGGAGGTCAAGGTCGGCAACCAGATCCTGGAGTCGCTGAACCTGCGTCAGCGGGGTCTGGAGATCGTGTCCTGCCCGTCCTGTGGCCGGGCCCAGGTGGACGTGTACAAGCTGGCGGAGGAGGTGACCGCGGGTCTGGAGGGCATGGAGGTGCCGCTGCGGGTCGCCGTGATGGGCTGTGTGGTGAACGGCCCGGGTGAGGCTCGGGAGGCGGACCTGGGTGTGGCTTCGGGCAACGGCAAGGGGCAGATCTTCGTCAAGGGCGAGGTGATCAAGACCGTGCCGGAGTCGAAGATCGTGGAGACGCTGATCGAGGAGGCCCTGAAGCTGGCGGAGCAGATGCAGGACGCGGGTGTCGCGTCCGGCGAGCCCACCGTCGCCGTCAGCTGACCGCAGCCCCCAGCCGAACCGGCCAACTGCCCGACTGCTGAACGAAGGTGATCACATGTCGCTGCTGGAGTCCATTCAGAGCCCCGCCGATCTGCGGCTGCTCCCCGCCGACGAGCTGCCACGCCTCGCCGAGGAGATCCGTGACTTCCTGATCGAGGCCGTCACCCGAACGGGCGGACACCTCGGACCGAACCTGGGCGTGGTGGAGCTGACCATCGCGCTGCACCGGGTGTTCGACTCCCCGAAGGACCGGATCCTCTTTGACACCGGTCACCAGAGCTACGTCCACAAGCTGCTCACCGGCCGTCAGGACTTCAGCCGGCTGAAGGCGGCCGGCGGCCTGTCCGGCTACCCGTCCAGGGCCGAGTCCGAGCACGACGTGATCGAGAACTCGCACGCCTCCACCGTGCTCGGCTACGCCGACGGCCTGGCCAAGGCCAACGAGCTGCAGGGCCGGGACGACCACAGCGTGGTCGCGGTGATCGGCGACGGCGCGCTGACCGGCGGAATGGCCTGGGAGGCGCTGAACAACATCGCCGAGGCCCGGAACCGTCCCCTGGTCATCGTGGTCAACGACAACGAGCGCTCCTACGCGCCGACCATCGGCGGGCTGGCCAACCACCTGGCCACCCTGCGCACCACCCAGGGCTACGAGCGCTTCCTGTCCTGGGGCAAGGAGGCGCTGCAGCGCACCCCCGGCGTCGGCGCCCCGATCTACGAGGCGCTGCACGGGGCCAAGAAGGGCTTCAAGGACGCCGTCGCCCCGCAGGGCATGTTCGAGGACCTGGGCCTGAAGTACATCGGCCCGATCGACGGCCACGACCCGCAGGCGCTGGAGTCGGCGCTGAAGCGCGCCAAGGGCTTCGGCGGCCCGGTGATCGTGCACTGCCTCACCGAGAAGGGCCGCGGCTACCGCCCGGCCGAGCTGGACGAGGCGGACCACTTCCACCAGGTCGGCGCGATCGACCCGATCACCTGCGAACCGCTGCGCCCGTCCAGCGGCATCTCCTGGACCTCGGTGTTCGGCGGCGAGCTGGTGGAGATCGGCAGGGAGCGCAGCGACGTGGTGGCGATCACCGCGGCCATGCTCCAGCCGGTGGGCCTGGGCAGGTTCGCCAAGGAGTTCCCGGACCGGATCTACGACGTCGGCATCGCCGAGCAGCACGCCGCGGTCAGCGCCGCGGGCCTGGCCACCGGCGGGCTGCACCCGGTCGTCGCGGTCTACGCGACCTTCCTCAACCGGGCCTTCGACCAGGTGCTGATGGACGTGGCGCTGCACCGCTGCGGGGTCACCTTCGTGCTGGACCGGGCCGGGGTCACCGGCACCGACGGCGCCAGCCACAACGGCATGTGGGACATGTCCATCCTGCAGGTGGTCCCCGGCCTGCGGATCGCCGCACCGCGCGACGCCGACCAGCTCCGCGCGGAGCTGCGGGAGGCGCTGGAGGTGGACGACGCGCCGACCGTGGTCCGCTTCCCCAAGGCCGAGGTCGGCCCGCCGATCCCGGCGATCGAGCGGATCGGCGGCGTCGACGTGCTGATGCGCACCGCCGAGCCCGGCACCGCGCCGGACGTGCTGATCGTCGCGGTCGGCACCATGGCCCCGGCCTGCCTGGACGCGGCCGCGCTGCTCACCGCCGACGGACTGACCGCGACCGTGGTCGACCCGCGCTGGGTCAAGCCGGTCGACCCGGCGCTCACCGAGCTGGCGGCCCGGCACCGGCTGGTCGTCACGGTGGAGGACAACGGCCGCGTCGGCGGCGTGGGCTCCGCGGTGGCGATGGCGCTGCGGGACGCCGAGATCGACATCCCGACCCGCGAGCTGGGCATCACCCAGGAGTTCCTGGCGCACGCCTCACGCAGTGAGATCCTGGACCAACTCGGCCTCACCGGACCCGGCGTCGCCGCGCAGACCGCGGGCTTCGCCAAGGCGATCGGGCTGGGGCGGCGCCGGCAGCAAGAAGCCGTACCGACCGGATTGGAAGCCCAGCGTGGCATCTGACATCGTGACACCCAAGGCAGACGGGACCCCCGAGGCGGAGGAGCAGGCCGCGGCGCCGGCCTCCGCGGGCCGCCCCTTCGACGTCGCCGCACTGCTGGCGGAGCGCGGGGCCGAGCGCTACCAGCTGCACAGCGAGTACCTGAACCACCAGCTGCCGCGGATGCTGCACACCATCGGCTTCGACAAGGTGTACGAGCGGGCCCAGGGCGCGTACTTCTACGACGCCGAGGGCAACGACTACCTCGACATGCTGGCCGGGTTCGGCATCTTCGCCCTCGGCCGGCACCACCCGGTGGTCCGTCAGGCGCTGCACCAGGTGATGGACCTGGAGCTGGCCGACCTGACCCGTTTCGACTGCCAGCCGCTGCCGGGCCTGCTCGCCGAGAAGCTGCTGTCCTACGCCCCGCACCTGGACCGGGTCTTCTTCGGCAACAGCGGCACCGAGGCGGTGGAGACCGCGCTGAAGTTCGCCCGCTACGCCACCGGGAAGCGCCGGATCCTGTACGCCGACCACGCCTTCCACGGGCTGACCACCGGCTCGCTCTCGGTCAACGGCGAGGAGGGCTTCCGCAAGGGCTTCGCCCCGCTGCTGCCGGACACCGCGCTGGAGCTCGGCGACCTCGCCGCGCTGGAGCGCGAGCTGAAGAAGGGCGACGTCGCCGCGCTGATCGTGGAGCCGATCCAGGGCAAGGGGGTGCACCCCACGCCGCCCGGCTACCTCAAGGCGGCCCAGGACCTGCTGCACCGTCACAAGGCGCTGCTGATCGCGGACGAGGTGCAGACCGGGATCGGCCGCACCGGTGACTTCTTTGCCTACCAGCACGAGGCGGGGGTCGAGCCCGACCTGGTGTGCGTGGCCAAGGCCCTGTCCGGCGGCTACGTGCCGGTCGGCGCCACCCTGGGCAAGCAGTGGATCTTCGAGAAGGTCTACTCCTCGATGGACCGGGTGCTGGTGCACTCCGCCAGCTTCGGCTCCAACGCCCAGGCCATGACGGCGGGGCTCGCCACCCTGCACGTCATGGAGGACGAGCAGGTGGTGGCGAACGCCCGCCGGGTGGGCGACCTCTTCCGCGAGCGGCTGGCCGAACTCAAGCCGAAGTACGAGATGCTGGCCGACGTGCGCGGCCGGGGCCTCATGATCGGCATCGAGTTCGGCCGCCCCAAGTCGCTCAAGCTGCGCACCGGGTGGACGGCCCTGCAGGCGGCCCGCAAGGGGCTCTTCGCGCAGATGGTGGTGGTCCCGCTGATGCAGCGGCACCGGATCCTCACCCAGGTCTCCGGTGACTTCCTGGAGGTCATCAAGCTCATCCCGCCGCTCACCATCACCGAGACCGAGGTGGACCGCTTCGTCGCGGCCTTCACCGAGATCATGGACGAGGCGCACAGCGGCACCGGCCTGATGCGGGACTTCGGCAAGACCCTGATCAAGCAGGCCGTCGCCAACCGCTAGGGACTGTCCGGACGGCTCGTACGACGGGCCGTCAGACCTCCAGGTGCTCCTCGATCTGCTTCATCCGGTGCCGCGCCATCGCCAGGTTGGCGCGGTGCCGGTCCAGGGCCAGGTAGAAGAAGATGCCCTTGCTGCTGTGCCGGGTCAGCGGCCGGATGATGTGGTACTGGTTGGTGAGCGTGATCAGAATGTCCTCGATCGTCTCGTTGTGGAGATTGAGCATCTCCATGGTCCGCATCTTGGCGCGGACCACGTCGGTGTTGCCGGCGGCGGCGACGTTGAGGTCCAGTTCCTTGGTGGCGCCGAGGGTCCCGAGGGCCAGGCCGCTGCTGTAGTCGACGATCGCGACGCCCAGCGCTCCCTCGACACTCATGGCCTCCTTGAGCGCGGTCTCCATGTTCGGCATGTGCGGGCATCCTCCTGAACGGGGTCGGACGGGGGGACCATTCGTGGTCCCCGCAGTCCACGACCCTAGGAGCCGGGTCTTGCGGCACATGCCGCTTGGTCGAAAGTGATCAGGAGAAGCCGGTGGATCAACCTCGCTGGATCACCGCTTGACTCTTTATGATCGCTAAATGTCCGATAAAGATCGCTGAATCGGCGGTCCGGCCGGTTCGAAGATCCACCCGCGGCCCGGCGGGACGCCTTCCAGCTGCACCGGTATTGAATGGCCGGGGGAATGGGCGGTGTTTACGGCCGTCGCCCGAGTGACCAACGCCATATCGACGGTTGCGTTTGAAGTGACGAACGCAACAGTGGGGCGGAGGGAATCTGCAGGATCAGCGGCTCGAATTGGCGTGCCGGGCCGCCAGTTCCTCGCGCCGCAGGATCAGTACCGGGCGCTCCGGCGCGACCGCGTCGGTGCGCAGCGCCCTGCGCCGGTTCCAGAGGGCGCGCATGCGCTGGTCCGCGGTGGCGATCACCGGTTCGAACAACGGCAGCACCAGCAGCACCAGGGCCCCCGCCGCCCAGCCCGCCAGCACGTCGCTGACCCAGTGCGTGCCCAGGTACACGGTCGTCAGACCGACGGTGGTGCCCAGGAACCCGGCCAGCACCGCCGCGATCCGGCGGTGCCGGACCGCGAGGTAGGCGAGGACGCCCCAGGTCACCACGGCGTTGGCGGTGTGCCCGGAGGGGAATATGCCGCCGCCCTGGAAGAGCGCGCTGGAGTCGATGACGTGGGCGTAGTGCGGGCCCAGCCGCCCCATGCCGATCTTCACCGCCCCCACGGTCATGTTCAGCAGTACCAGCGCGACGCCCAGCACCAGCAGCGGCCGCCAGCTCCGGCTGCGCCAACTGCGCCAGCCCAGCCAGGCGGTGGCGATGATCGCGGAGGGGCCGCGCTGGCCCAGCACCACGTAGGAGTTGAGGAATCCCTGGGCCTCGGGCCAGTGCTCGTACGGCTTGTAGAGCATCACGTCCCAGTCGAACGCGACCAGGCGCGAGGTGGCCAGTACGGCCACGATCACGGCCAGATAGAAAGCAGAAGTGAAGAGAAAGAGGGCTTTGTGTGTGCGACTCAGCGGGGACCACGGATTCGCCGCTGGAGCGGGCTGTCGCGGGGCTGTCGTCCTGGCGGGCTCTGCCGGTGGGGCCTCTCTCTGCTGGTTTCGCACCTCTTCGACTTTACAGGGGGTGCCAGGGGTGGTCCGCAGCCGGTAGGCCTTCGTAATAACGCTGTTACCTCTGCGGTCGTAAGTTCTGTATAAACGGTCCCGGTGCGCCGGGAGTGGTACGGGAGTCGGCTTGAATAGTGATCAGAAGCGAATGCAATCAGCCGCTCGAAGGTTTGATCGGGGAATTTCGGGGCAGTCGTGGAAGTTAAGCTTCGGATGAGAATTGCCGCGCATGCGTTTCTTTTCGCCGCCACCGGAAATAAGAGGGCCCGGGACCAGGTCACCTGGTCCCGGGCCCTCGTGGGGCACGGCGGGTGTCAGACCGTGCCGCCGCCCAGCGTCAGCCCGCCGTCCAGCACCAGGGTCTGCCCGGTGATCCAGGACGCCTGCTCCGACAGCAGGAAGGCAACCGCCCCGCCGACGTCCTCGGGCACCCCCAGCCGCTTCAGCGGGTAGGTCGCCGCCACCTCCTCCTCGTGGCCCACGAACAGGGCCTCCGCGAACTTGGTGCGCACCACCGCGGGCGCCACCGCGTTCACCCGCACCGTGGGGGCCAGCTCGTAGGCGAGCTGCTGGGTGAGCTGGATCAGCGCCGCCTTGCTGGCCCCGTACATGCCGATGCCGGGCGCCGGGCCGAGCGCGCTGACCGAGGAGACGTTGACGATCGCGCCGCCCCGCTCGCGCAGCGAGGCCTTGTGCACCAGCTGCACCCAGCCCAGGGTGGACACCAGGTTGATGTCCAGGATCTTCCGGGCCGCGGCCAGGTCCAGATCGACCATCGGGCCGTAGGCGGGGTTGGTGCCGACATTGTTGACCAGGTGGTCGATCCGGCCGAACCGCTCCATGGTCCGGTCCACGACCTCGGCGCGGTGCGCCTCGTCATGGCTCTTCCCGGCGATGCCGAGGGCCCGCTCCGGACCGCCCAGCCGCTCCACGGCGGTGGCGAGGCTCTCCGCGTCGCGTCCGGTGATCACCACCCGCTCGCCCCTGGCCACCAGTGCCTCGGCCACGGCGAAGCCGATGCCCCGGCTGGCTCCGGTCACCAGCGACACCTTGTCGTTCGGTGTTGCAGTCATGCGTCCGTCCTTTTCAGAGCGTGAGGTCGACCAGCTGCGCGAGCGCGGCCCGGTGCCGGTCCGCGGTGCCCAGAGCGATGGAGGCGCTCTTGGCCCGCTTGAGGTAGAGATGGGCCGGGTGCTCCCAGGTGAAGCCGATGCCGCCGTGCAGCTGCACCGCCTCCTCCGCGGCGACCACCGCCACCTGCGAGGCGAAGGCCTGCGCCAGCGCCGCCGCCACCGGCAGGTCCGGCGACCCGGCCGCCGCGGCGCCGGCCGCGCTGCGGGCCACGGCGCGCAGCTGCGCCACCGAGACCCAGAGGTCCGCCAGCCGGTGCTTCACCGCCTGGAAGGAGCCGACCGGGCGGCCGAACTGGTGACGCTGCTTCACATAGGCGGTGGTGGTCTCCAGCGCCCACTCGGCGACGCCCAGCTGCTCGGAGGCCAGCAGCGCGGCGCCGGTGGCGAGGGCGGTGTCCAGCGCGGCCACCGCGGCCTCGCCGGAGGCGATCCGGCGACCGGCCGCCCCGGCCAGGGTGAGATCGGCCAGCGGCCGGGTCATGTCCAGGCTCACCACCGGCGCGGCGGTGAAGTCCCGCACCGCGTACAGCCCGGGGGTGCCGTCCTGGTCCAGGGCCGGGACCAGCAGCGTGGTGGCCGTCCGGGCGTCGGCGACCAGGTGCACCGTCCCGTGCAGCAGGCCGTCGGAGCGCAGCTGGACGGCCGAGGGGAACGGCGACCGCGGCGCGGAGGCGAAGGGCACGGCCAGGGCGGCCACCACCTCGCCGGAGGCGACCCGGGGCAGCAGCTCGGTGTCCTCGGCCGCCAGCAGCGCCGCCGTGGCCAGCACCGCGCTGCCGAGGTAGGGGACCGGCGCGGCGGCGCGGCCCAGCTCCTCCAGGACCACGGCGGTCTCCCGCCAGCCCGCACCGGCGCCGCCCCACTTCTCCGGCACGGCAAGGCCGGTGACGCCCAGTTCGTCGGCCAGGGCCCGCCACAGGGCGGTGTCGACGGGCTGCTCGGACTCGGTCCTGGCCAGCGTCGCCGCCTGCGGCGCCCGGGCCGCCAGCAGCGCCCTGACGTTGCCGCGGAGCTCCTGCTCCACCTCGGAGTACTGCAGGTCGGTCCGCAGGTCTGTGGGTTCGCTCATCGCGGCAGGTCCTTCCAGGCGACGTCCTTGTCGACGCGGATCTCCTGGGGCAGTCCCAGGACCCGCTCGGCGATGATGTTCCGCAGGATCTCGGAGGTCCCGCCCTCGATCGAGTTGCCCTTGGTGCGCAGATAGCGGTAGCCGGGGGTGCCGCCCTCCATGGAGGGGTGCGAGGGACGCCGGAAGGTCCAGTCGTCGTAGACCAGGCCCTCGCCGCCGAGCAGCTCCAGCTCCAGGCCGGAGATCTGCTGGTTCAGCCGGGCGAAGGCCAGCTTGGCGGCGGAGCCCTCCGGGCCCGGCTGCCCGGCGGCGAGCTGCTGGCGCAGCCGTTCGCCGGTGAGGCGGGCCGCCTCGGCGTCCACCCACAGCCGCAGCAGGCTGTCCTGCAGCCCGGGGGTGCGCAGTTCGGGCCGCTCGCGCCAGGTGCGGGCGACGGTACCGATCAGCCCGCCCTCGCGGGGGACGGCGCTGCCGCCGATGGCGACCCGCTCGTTCATCAGCGTGGTCTGGGCGACCCGCCAGCCGTCGCCGACCTCGCCGAGCCGCCGGCTGTCGGGGATCCGCACGCCGGTGAGGAAGACCTCGTTGAACTCGGCCTCGCCGGTGGCCTGGCGCAGCGGGCGGACCTCGACGCCGGGCGCGGTCATGTCGCAGACGAAGTAGGTCATGCCGCGGTGCTTGGGCACCGAGGGGTCGCTGCGGGTGACCAGGATCGCCCACTGCGCCTCGTGGGCCAGCGAGGTCCACACCTTCTGCCCGTCCACCACCCAGGAGTCGCCGTCGCGGACCGCGCGGGTGCCGAGCGCGGCCAGGTCGGAACCGGCGCCGGGCTCGCTGAACAGCTGGCACCAGACCTCCTCGCCGGTCCACAGCGGGCGCAGGAAGCGCCGGTGGATCTCGGCGTCGCCGAAGGCCAGGAGGGTGGGCGCGGCCATGCCGAGGCCGATGCCGTGCCGTCCGGGGTCCAGGGTGGGGGCGCCGGCGGCGGCGAACTCGTCGTTGACCGCCTGCTGCAGGGAACGCGGCGCGGCTCGGCCTCCCAGGCCTTCGGGGAAGTGGATCCAGGCCAGGCCGGCGTCGTAGCGGGCGCCCAGGAACTCCGCGACGGGGGTGCGCACGGGGTCGTGCTCGGCGAGTAGCTCGCGCACGGCGGCGCGGAGGGATGATTCGGTGACTTCTGGTGTGCTCATGTGGGTGGGGCCCTCTCGACGGTGAGCGGAGGATTTTCGGGTGCGGCGTGTGCCGGGCTGGTCGCGCAGTTCCCCGCGCCCCTGGGTAGGTGCCACTTGCTCACGGTGGGTCAGTTGCAGCCCCCTAGGGGCGCGGGGAACTGCGCGACCAGCCGACTACGGTCCGCACCCGAAGAACCACCTAGTCCAACGGTCCGCCGGCCACGTACACGACCTGGCCGGAGACGAATCCGGCCCCCTCGCTGACCAGGAAGGAGACCGTGTGCGCGATGTCGTCCGGAACGCCGACACGGGCCACCGGAATCTGCGTGGCCGCCGCGGCCTTGAAGTCCTCGAAGCCCATGCCGACCCGCTCCGCGGTGGCCGCGGTCATGTCGGTGGCGATGAACCCGGGGGCCACGGCGTTGGCGGTGACGCCGAACTTGCCGAGCTCGATGGCCAGGGTCTTGGTGAAGCCCTGCAGCCCGGCCTTGGCGGCCGAGTAGTTGGCCTGGCCGCGGTTGCCCAGCGCGGACGAGGACGAGAGGTTGACAATGCGTCCGTAGTGGGCGTCCACCATGTGCTTCTGGACCGCCTTGGACATCAGGAACGCGCCCTTGAGGTGCACGTTCATGACGGTGTCCCAGTCCGCCTCGGACATCTTGAAGAGCAGGTTGTCCCGCAGCACGCCGGCGTTGTTGACCAGCACGGTCGGCGCGCCCAGCTCGGCCACGATCCGCTCCAGCGCGGCGGCGACCTGGGCCGCGTCGCTGACGTCCGCGCCGACGGCGAGGGCCGTGCCGCCGGCGGCGGTGATCTTCTCGACGGTGTCCTTGCCGGCCGCCTCCTCCAGGTCCACCACGGCCACGGCGAAGCCGTCGGCGGCGAGGCGGATCGCGGTGGCGGCACCGATGCCGCGGGCGCCGCCGGTGACGATGGCGACGCGGGGGGTCTGTTCGGTCATGGCTGTTGTCATTCCTTCACTGAGGGGGAGTGAGTCAGTTGGATGTGGCTTCGGCGCGGTAGGGCTTCAGTTCGCGGTGAGCCAGCGAGCGCCGGTGCACCTCGTCGGGGCCGTCCGCGAAACGCAGCGTACGGGCCGAGGCCCACAGTTGGGCAAGTGGGAAGTCCTGGGAGATTCCGCCGCCGCCGTGCGCCTGGATCGCCTTGTCCAGGATCCACTCCACGGTGGACGGCGTGGCGATCTTGATGGCCTGGATCTCGGTGTGGGCGCCCTTGTTGCCGACCGTGTCCATCAGCCAGGCGGTCTTCAGCACCAGCAGCCGCAGCTGCTCGATCCGGACCCGGGACTCGGCGATCCACTCCTGCACCACGCCCTGCTCGGCCAGCGTCTTGCCGAAGGCGGTGCGGGAGACGGCCCGACGGCACATCAGTTCCAGCCCGCGCTCGGCCATCCCGATCAGCCGCATGCAGTGGTGGATCCGGCCGGGGCCGAGCCGGGCCTGGGCGATGGCGAAGCCCATGCCCTCCCCGGCGATCAGGTTCTCGGCCGGGACCCGGACGTCGTCGAAGACGACCTCGGCGTGGCCGCCGTGGGCGCCGTCGGTGTAGCCGAAGACGTGCATGCCGCGGAGCACCTGCACCCCGGGCGTGTCGCGCGGCACCAGGATCATGCTCTGCTGCTTGTGCTTCGGCGCGTCGGGGTCGGTCCGGCCCATCACGATGAAGATCTCGCAGGTGGGGTCCATGGCCCCGGAGGACCACCACTTGCGCCCGTTGATCACGTAGTGGTCGCCGTCGCGCTCGATCCGGGTGGCGATGTTGGCGGCGTCGGAGGAGGCGACCTCGGGCTCGGTCATGCAGAAGGCGCTGCGGATCTCGCCCTCCAGCAGCGGCTCCAGCCAGCGCTTGCGCTGCTCGGGGGAGCCGAACTCGGCCAGCAGCTCCATGTTGCCGGTGTCGGGCGCGGCGCAGTTGAGCGCCTCGGGGGCCAGGTGCGGTACATGGCCGGTGATCTCGGCCAGCGGCGCGTACTGGAGGTTGGTCAGCCCCGCGCCGCCGTGCTCCGTACCCGGAAGGAACAGGTTCCACAGGCCACGACGGCGAGCCTCGGCTTTCAGCTCGGCCATCACCGGCGGCCGGGTCCACTCGTTCTCGGCGGCGGCGAGCTGTCGCGCGGCGACCGCCTCGGCCGGGTGGACCATCTCGTCCATGAAGGCCAGCAGCCGTTCCTGCAGTTCCACGGTGCGGTCGTCGTACCGGAAGTCCATCAGTCTGCCTCCAGCTTGAGAAGGGTCTCCAGAGCGGAGGTGACCAGCGGGGCGACCATGTCGCCCACGTGCGAGAAGCCCTCGCCGACGGTCTTGCCCTGGGTGTAGCGGAAGTGGATGCCCTCGGCGATGACCGCCAGCTTGTAGCCGGCGAAGGCGGTGTACCAGGGGAGCGGGGTGAGGTCCAGGCCGGTGCGCCCGGCGTAGCGGTCGAGCAGGTCGTCCATGGCGGGGAAGCCGGCCGCGGCGCTGACCGCGCCGGCGACCGGGTTGCCGGGCAGGTCGCGGGAGACGTCCCAGTAGACCTTCATCAGGCCGACGTCGGCGAGCGGGTCGCCCAGGGTCGCCATCTCCCAGTCGAGCACCGCGGCGACGCTGTCGTCCGCCGCGATCACGGTGTTGTCCAGGCGGTAGTCGCCGTGCACGATCGCGGCCCGCTGGCCGGTCGGGACGCCCTGGCCGAGCCGCTGCTGCAGTTCGTCCATGCCGGGGATCTCCCGGCTCCGGGAGGCCTCGAACTGCCGGAACCAGCGCGCGACCTGACGTTCCAGGTAGCCCTCGGGGCGCCCGAACTCCGCCAGCCCCACCGCTGCCGGGTCGACCGCGTGGAGCTCGGCCAGCACGTCGACCAGCCGGTAGGAGAGCGCCCTGGCCCGCTCCGCGCCGAGGTCCTTGGAATCGTCGGCGAAGCGGTAGACCCGTCCGTCGACCTCGTCCATCAGGTAGAACGGCGCGCCGATCACCTCGGCGTCGGTGCACAGCAGGTGTACCGCGGGGACCGGGACGCGGCTGCCGGCCAGCGCCGCGATCACCTGGTACTCCCGGGACATGTCGTGCGCGGTCGCCAGCACGTGGCCCAGTGGCGGCCGGCGCAGCACCCAGTGGTGCACGCCGTCGCGCAGCAGGTAGGTCAGGTTGGACTTGCCGCCGGTGATCAGCTCCGCGGTGAGGCCGCCCTCGACCAGTCCGGGACGGACCCGGTCGAGGTGGCCGCGCAGGCGGCCCAGGTCGAGGCCGGGGGGATCGAGCGATTGCTCGGGCATGCATACCTCCTGGCTCGGGATACGGCAGAGTGGTGCGCATGGTGGGGGCACCGGTGCCGCTGTCCGCCACCATACCGACTGGTAGGTATGTCGGCTAGAGTGGTCCCGGACACGCCGGAAAGGAAAGCCATGGCCACAGCAACGCGCGGTGCGGCTCCGCCCGTGCAGGAGCGCCTGCTCGCCGCCGCCAGCAGGCTGTTCGCCGAGCGCGGCTTCGCGCTGACCTCCGTGCAGGAGATCGTCGAGCGCGCCGGGGTGACCAAGGGGGCGATGTACCACTACTACGCCTCCAAGGACGACCTGCTCCAGCAGATCTACACCCGGCTGCTGGACGTGCAGTCGGCCCGGCTGGAGGCGATCGCCGGGGCCGGCCTGCCGGTGCGCGAGCGGCTTCGCGCCGCCGCCGCCGACGTGGTGGTCAGCACGCTGGAGAACCTGGACGACGCGATGGTCTCCTGGCGCTCCATGCACATGCTCCCGCAGGAGCGGCTGGCCCAGGTGCGGCTGGAGCGGCGGCGCTACCACGAGCGGTTCCGGGCGCTGATCGAGCAGGGCCAGGACCAGGGCGTGCTGCGGACCGACGTCTCCGCGGACCTGGCCACCCACCAGTTCTTCGGCGGGGTGCACCACCTCGGCAGCTGGTACCACGCCGACGGCGAGCTCACCCCGGCTTCGATCGGGGAGACCTTCGCCGACCTGTTGCTACGCGGACTTGACCCGTCCGGATGATCGCGTATGACCGGAACGGACCATCCCGGATCACGATTAGGCCGCAGGTCCGATCGGCGTGTCGTCTGGCTTCGGTTGGTTTGTATAGTGTGCGCCAGCAGCCGTCGGTTGCTCGGTGAAACCTCCCCGCACTGCACGGCCCCGGCCGGAGTACGCGGGAAGCGGGTACGCCGCTGCCATGCCGCGTGTCACCCTCCCACAGGGGGCGTGCGAAGGCGTTTCAAGAGGGACGGTTCTCTATGGTGCTGGGGGAGATCGATATGACGGGTGCTCCGCTCCGCCTCTCCCAGTCACCGGGACAGCTGCTTCGGATAGCCCAGCAGGTGCATACCCGGCTCTGGGCCGAGCACGTCGGTCAGGACCTGACCGCTCCGCAGTACGCCGCGCTGATCGCGCTGGCCGTCGAGCCGGGCGCGGACCAGCGCACGGTCGGGGAGCGGGCCTCGC
The DNA here is from genome assembly GCF_042510965.1 of Streptacidiphilus jeojiensis. Lineage (NCBI taxonomy): Bacteria > Bacillati > Actinomycetota > Actinomycetes > Kitasatosporales > Streptomycetaceae > Streptacidiphilus > Streptacidiphilus jeojiensis. Next base: position 227,505 of record NZ_JBEUKS010000013.1, on the reverse strand, counting down.
TGGACAAGGCGACGATGGCCGAGATGGTGGGCCGGCTGGTGCGGCGCGGCCTGGTGCTGCGCCGCCGCGACCCGGCGGACGGGCGGCGCAAGCTGCTCACCCTGTCCCCGCTCGGCGTCCGGATCGTCGACGAAGTCTCCCCGGGCGTGGCCCGGGTTCAGCAGAGCCTGCTGGAGCCGCTGACCGAGGCCCAGCGCAGCGACCTGATGTCGATGCTGGCCCGGATGGCGCGGATGGAGGACGTGGCGCTGGAGACCATGGTCGAGGCCAGGCCCATCCTGGACGCGCCCCGGGTGGTCGGCTACCTGATCCGGGTGGCTCAGCAGGTGCACACCCGGCTGTGGACCGAGCTCGCCTCCAACGAGCTGACCGCGCCGCAGCACGCGGTGCTGGCGGCACTTGCCGAGGAGCCCGGCATCGACCAGCGCACGGTTGGGGAGCGGGCCTCGCTGGACAAGGCCACCATGGCCGAGCTGATCAGCCGGCTGGTCCGGCGCGGCCTGGTGCTGCGCCGCCGCGACCCCTCGGACGGCCGCCGCAACCTGCTGGCGCTGGCCCCGGCCGGGGCCCAGCTGCTGGAGCAGGTCAACCCCGGGGTGACCGAGGTGCAGAACCGGATGCTCGCCCCGCTGGAGCCCGAGGAGCGCGAGCGCTGCGTCGAACTGCTGGCCGTGGTGGCGCGCATCGCGCAGTAGTTCGACCGAGTAGGCAGCGCGGCCCCGGTACCGGACAGGTACCGGGGCCGCTCCGCGTTTAATCGGTTGCCGGAGGGCGGCGGCAGGCGCCATCGTCATGGGCTATGCGCAGCTTCTGACGTGATGTCAACCCCCGCCCTCCCCGTGACGACACCGGCGAGCGGCTGTTCCTGCCCGTACCACCGCATCGACGGAGCGTCATGCCGCTTGCCCGAATTCCGCTGCCCGATCCGGGCAGCCCCGATCTGCGTTCCCCCGGCCGCTTCCTGGCCTGGCTGGCCCGTTGCCAGCGCCGTGGCCAGTGGATGTCCATGCTCTGGGGCACCCTGTTCCTGGGCTGCCGCAGTGCGGTCCCCTTCTGCATCGGCGCCGGCATCCAGGCCGTGGTCGAGCACCGCCGCGGCGAGCTGTGGGCGGCGGGTGCCGCCGCGCTCGCGCTGGGGGTGCTGCAGACCGTCGCCTCCTCGCTCTGGCACCGCCAGGCGGTGTGGAACTGGATCCACGCCGCCGCCCAGACCCGGCAGCTGGTCGCCCGACAGGCCTCCGAGCTGGGTTCCGGGCTGGTGCGCCGGATCGCCACCGGCGAGATGGTCGCGGTCAGCTCCGGCGACGTCGAGAAGATCGGCTGGTTCGTGGAGACCAGCTCCCGCTGCGCCGCGGCGTTGACCACCTGGCTCGGCCTGTCCGCGGTGGTGCTGTACCGGGAACCGCGGCTCGGCCTGGCCGTGCTGCTGGGCGTCCCGCTGCTGGCCGTCGCGGTCTGGCCGCTGCTGGGCCCGCTGGAGCGGCGCTACACCCGCCAGCGCGAGCTGGGCGGCAAGGCGGCGGAACTGGCCGCCGACACCGTCGCTGGGCTGCGGGTGCTGCGCGGGATCGGCGGCGAGCAGCTGTTCCTGGACCGCTACCGGGCCGCCTCGCAGCAGGTCCGCCGGGCGGCCGTGCGCACCGCCCGGACCAGCTCCCTGATGCAGGCTCAGCAGTTGCTGCTGCCGGGCCTGTTCATCCTCGGGGTGACCTGGTACGGAGCCCGTCTGGTGGTGTCCGGCGACATCGGCGTGGGCGAGCTGGTCGCGGTCTACGGGGCCGGCGCCTCGCTGGCCTGGCCGCTGATGCTGATCGGTGAGACCGCGGAATCCTGGACGGCGGCCCGGGTCGCCGCCGCGCGCGCCGTCCGGGTGCTCTCGGTGACCCGGGACGACCGTCCGGCTCCGGATACCTTGGCCGACACGCCGACGGGGTCCGCGCCGACGGACACCGTGCCGCTGTCCGCGCCCGAACGCTCCGACCTGCACGACCCGGTGACCGGTCTGACCGCCGCCGCGGGCCGGCTCACCGCCGTGGTCTGCGGCGACCCGGACCAGGCCGGCGCGCTGGCGGCCCGGCTCGGCGGACACGTCACCGGCGGTGCCGACCCGGGAGCGGGGGAGCCTTCGGCCACCCTCGGCGGACGCGAACTGGACCGGCTGCCGCTGGCGGCGGCCCGCACGGCCGTACTGGTGCACGACAAGGACCCGGTGCTGCTCTCCGGGACCCTCGCCGAACTGTTCGACGTCCCGAGGTCCGGCGCGGTCGACCCCGGGCGCGCCCTCGCCGCCGCCTGCGCCGACGACGTCCTGGCCGCCCTGCTGGACGCCTCGCCGGATGCCGGCGGCGACCCGATGCGGGCCAGGATCACCGAACGCGGCCGCTCGCTCTCCGGCGGCCAGCGGCAGCGCCTCGCCCTGGCCCGGGCGCTGGTGGTCGACCCGCCGGTGCTGGTCCTGGACGAGCCCACCAGCGCCGTCGACTCGCACACCGAGAGCCGGATCGCCGCCGGGATCGCCGAGCTGCGGCGGGGACGCAGCACCGTGGTGCTGGCGACCAGCCCGCTGCTGCTGGACCGGGCCGACCAGGTGGTGCTGATCCAGGACGGCCGGGTAGCGGCCCGGGGCACCCACCGCGAACTGATGCACGACGAACCGCGCTACCGCGCGGTGGTGACCCGCGAGACCACTGAGGACCAGGTGACCGCATGAGGGCCCCGGAACAGCACGCGACCCGGACCACGGCGCTGCTCCCGGTCGGTTCGCCGGCCTCGGTGCGCCGCTACCTGCTGCTGCTGGCCCGCCGCCACCGGGCCGGCTTCGGCACCGCCGTAGGCCTGCACGCCGTCGGCGCGGCGGCCGGGCTGGTCGGCCCCTGGGTGCTGGGCGAGGTGGTGCAGAACCTCAGCACCGGCAGCACCGACGCCTACATCACCCGCGCCGTCCTCTTCTACCTGGCCGCGCTGCTGGTGCAGTCGCTGTTCACCGGACTGTCCCGGCTGCGCGGCGGCATCCTCGGCGAGGAGATCCTGGCCGACCTGCGCGAGGACTTCCTGGTCCGCTCGGTCGCACTGCCGCCCGGGGTGCTGGAGCGGGCCGGCACCGGCGACCTGGTCTCCCGGGCCACCACCGACGTGGACCGGCTGGCCACCACCGTCCGCGACGCCGTCCCCGAACTGTCGGTGGCCGTGGTCTCGCTGGTGCTGATGCTGGGCGCGCTGTTCGCCACCTCCCCGCTGCTCGCGGTCACCGCCCTGATCGGCACGCCGATCATCGCCTGCGGCTGCCGCTGGTACTTCCGCCGGGCCCCGCAGGCCTACCGGGACGAGGCGGCGGCGTACGCGGCGATCAACACCGTGCTGGCCGAGACCGTGGACGCCGGGCACACCGTGGAGGCGCTGCGGCTCGGCCCGGAGCGGGTCGAGCTGACGGACCGTCGGATCGGCCAGTGGGTCGACTGGTCTCGCTACACGCTGTGGCTGCGGGCCAACGTCTTCTTCCCCTCCATCGACTTCCCGTACGCGCTGAGCCTGGTGGCCACGCTGACCCTGGGCGGTGTCTACACCCTGCACGGCTGGACCACCCCGGGCCAGCTGACCACCGGCGTGCTGTACGCGTAGATGCTGACCGGGCCGATCGACCTGATCCTGCGCTGGTACGACGAGATCCAGGTCGGGCAGGCGTCGATGGCCCGGCTGGTCGGCGTGCGGGAGATCCCCGACCCGGAGACCGACGAGGGCCTGCGGCCGCAGGGCCGGGAGGTGCGGGCGGACCAGGTCCGCTTCGGCTACCGCGAGGGCGCCGACGTACTGCACGGCATCTCCCTCGACGTGGCGCCGGGCGCACGGATCGCCCTGGTGGGACCGTCCGGCGCGGGCAAGTCCACGCTGGGGCGGCTGCTCGCGGGGATCTACACCCCCCGGGCCGGCGAGGTGACGCTGGGCGGGGCGGCGCTCTCCGGGATGCCGCCGGAGCGGGTGCGGTCCGAGGTGGCGCTGGTCAACCAGGAGCACCACGTCTTCGTCGGCACCCTGCGGGACAACCTGCGGTTGGCCCGCCCCGACGCGGACGACCAGGAACTGCGGGGGGCGCTGGACGCGGTGGACGCGGACCACTGGTTCGACGCCCTCCCGGAAGGGCTCGACACCGCGGTCGGCTCCGGCGGCAGCCAGCTCACCCCGCCGCAGGCCCAGCAACTGGCCCTGGCGCGGTTGGTCCTGGCGGACCCGCACACCCTGGTCCTGGACGAGGCGACGTCCTTGCTGGACCCCCGTGCGGCCCGCCACCTGGAACGGTCCCTGGCCAAGGTCCTGGACGGGCGGACGGTGGTCGCCATCGCCCACCGCCTGCACACCGCGCACGACGCCGACCTGATCGCCGTCGTCGAGGACGGCCGCATCACCGAACACGGCACCCACGACGACCTCCTCACCGCGGACGGCGCCTACGCTGCGCTGTGGCAGAGCTGGCGCAGCGACGGCACCTGAACCCATAGGGGTGCGGGGCTCTGCTTGATCAACTGCGCGCGCTGCCAACCATGCAGGACCGTAGCTGGCTGAGCGCGCAGTTCCCCGCGCCCCTATGAGTCTGCAACTGGCTCAGTTGCACTTGCCAAGGGGCGCGGGGAACTGCGCGACCAGCCCTCTACGGAGGTGCATGGTTGGCAGCGCAGAGCCCCGCGCCCCTATGTGGTTGCATGGTCGGCGTTGTGTGATTCGAAGACCTTGGGGCGGGCTGAGCGCAGCGCGGTCGTGATTGCGCCGAGGAGGACGGCGTCGTCGCCGAGTTCGCTGGGGGCGACCCGCGGCCGCAGCGGGGTGAGCAGGTGCAGGGTGTCCTGCACCGTCTGCAGCAGCAGGTCCGCGCTGTGGCCCACGCCGCCGCCCAGGACCACCAGGTCCGGGTCCAGGACCGAGGACACTGCCGCGACCACGTGCGCCAGCCGCTCCCCCTCCTGCCGCACCGCGGCCACCGCCGCGGGCTCCCCCTCCCGCGCCGCCTCGAACACCCGCTTCGCGGTCAGCGGCTGAGGACCCGTCATCCCCAGCTCACGGGCTCCGCGGACCACGGCCTCGCCGGAGACCGCGTCCTCCAGCGTCCCCCGGAGGGCAGCGCCCTGGACCGGGGCGGGTCCGGCCGGCGGCATCGGATGGGTCAGCAGCGGCAGGAAACCGATCTCACCGGCCGCGCCGTGCGCCCCGCGGAACAGCTCCCCGTCGGCCACCACGCCCATCCCGAGCCCGGTGCCGATGAGGATGTAGACGAAGAGCCGGCTGTCCCGGCCCGCGCCGCAGGCGTATTCGCCGATGGCGGCCAGGTTGGCGTCGTTGTGCAGGGTCAGCGAGGTGCCCAGGCCCTCCCGCATCCCGGCGACCAGGCCGCTGCGGCCCCACCCGGGGAGGTTGACCGCGTAGCGGACCCGTCCGGTCCGCTCGTCGAACACGCCGGGCGCGCCGACCACGGCCTCCACGATGTCGCCCCGCCGGAGCCCGGCCGCGGCGGTGACCCGCTCGGCCGCGGCCAGCACCGACTCGGCGACCGCGCTGCCGCTGCGGCCGTTGTTGGGGACGTCCTCGCGGGCCACCACGGTGCCCGCCAGATCGGCGACGGCCAGCCGCAGCCAGGCCCGGCCGATGTCGACGCCGAGGACGTACCCCGCGGTGGGGTCGGCCTCGTACAGCACCGCGGTCCGGCCCCGCTCGGGGACGACGGTGCCGGCCTCGCGGGCCAGGCCGACCTGCTCCAGGGCGGCCAGCGCGGCGGAGACGGTGGGCTTGGACAGCCCGGTGTCGCGGGCCAGCTGCGCCCGCGAGGCGGGGCCGGCCGTGCGCAGCCGTTCCAGCAGCAGCCATTCGTTGTTGCTGCGCAGCCGCCGGCGGTTCCAGCGCTGGTCGGCCGGGGGATCGGCGGGGTGCTCGGTCATGCTGCCTCGGCTGCCTCTCCGGTCTGGCGACCAGTCCTGGACTCCTGCGGTGATCACTGTAATGACCGAACCCGCCCGAACCCTTGACGCCCTAAGTAAAGATACTTAACTTAATCCCACCCCATCTGTCCACTGCTGGGGCAGCGTCCACTCATGGAGGTCCGCAGTGCCGACCGCACCCACGCCCGCGCCCGCCCCACCGTCGACGGAATCCCCAGGACTGGTCCGGCGCATCGGCCTGTTCCAGGCGACCGCCATCAACATGAGCCAGATGTGCGGCGTCGGTCCCTTCATCACGATCCCGCTGATGGTGGCCGCCTTCGGCGGTCCGCAGGCGATCATCGGCTGGATCGCCGGCGCGGCGCTGGCCCTGGTCGACGGGCTGGTCTGGGCCGAGCTCGGAGCCTCGCTGCCCGGTTCCGGCGGCACCTACGTCTATCTGCGGGAGGCGTTCCAGTACCGCTCCGGGAAGCTGATGCCCTTCCTCTTCGTCTGGACGGCCATGCTGTTCATCCCGCTGATCATGTCCACCGGGGTGGTCGGCCTGGTCTCCTACCTCGGCTACCTCTGGCCGGGCATGACCTCGCTGGAGGGCGACCTGGTCGGGCTGGGCGTGGTCGCCCTGGTGGTGGTGCTGCTCTGGCGGCGGATCGAGAGCATCGGCCGGATCACCGTGGTGATGTGGGCGGTGATGATCCTCGCCGTGCTGGCACTGATCATCGCCTCGTACAGCCACTTCCACGCCGCGCAGGCCTTCGACTGGCCGGCCCACGCCATCCAGCTCACCCACGGCAGCTTCTGGATCGCCTTCGCCTCCGGGCTGACCATCGGCATCTACGACTACCTCGGCTACAACACCGCCTCCTACACCGGCGCCGAGATCAAGGACCCCGGACGGGTCATGCCCCGCGCCATCGTCTACTCGATCATGGCGATCATGTGCATCTACCTGCTCATGCAGATCGGTGTGCTGGGCGTGGTGAACTGGCACGACATGCTGGACACCAACTCGGCCGCCTACACCTCGGTCGCCTCGGTGGTGCTGGAGCGGGCCTGGGGCCACAGCGCCGCGCAGGTGGTGACGGTGCTGATCCTGATCACGGCCTTCGCCTCGGTCTTCACCGGGCTGCTCGGCGGCTCCCGGGTGCCCTACGACGCGGCCCGGGACCGGGTCTTCTTCAAGCAGTACGGAAAGCTGCACCCGCGGCACCGCTTCCCGGTGCTCGGCCTGCTGAGCATGGGCGTGATCACCGCCGCCGGCTTCCTGCTCGGCCGCCACACCAGCCTGCAGACCCTGATCAGCCTGCTGACCACGGTGATGGTCATCGTCCAGTCGCTGGCCCAGGTGCTGGCGCTGGTGGTGCTGCGCAGGCGGCAGCCCGCCCTGCACCGCCCCTACAAGATGTGGCTCTACCCGCTGCCCGGCGTGCTCGCCGGCATCGGCTGGCTGGTGGTGTACGGCTTCGCCGACAAGGCGGCGCCGGGCATCCATCCGATCGAGTGGTCGCTGGCCTGGCTGGCGGCGGGCTGCCTGGCCTTCGTGCTGTGGTCCCGCTTCGAGAAGGTCTGGCCGTTCGGGCCCAAGGAGATCCGCGAGGAGTACCTGGAGCGGCAGCGGCTGGAGGACGCGCCGGTGGCGTCGTAGCGGCCGCTGTCCGTTGCCCCGTGCGGCGCAGTCCGCCGTGCGGGGCAGGCCGGGCCTGCCCAGAATGGGCCCATGGCCAAGAAGAGTGACACCGCGGAGCGCCGCAAGGTCGGCGGGGTGACCGTCAATGCGCGGACGGTGGTCTTCGCAGTCGTCGCGGTGCTGGCTGTCTGGTTCATCCTGATGAACACCTCCTCGGTGAAGATCCACCTCTGGGGGATCTCCACGGTCACCTCACCGCTGTGGGTGGTGCTGGCGGTGATGCTGGTGGCCGGGATGCTGCTGGGATGGTTCGTGCGGCGGTACCGGGACCGCGCCTGAGGGCGTTGAAAGAGGCGTGCGGGGCTCCGGTTGCGCCCCCGTCGGGTGACCCCCGCCACACGGCCGGTGCCGTCCACGAAGCCCGATAGTTGATCCACTCCTTACCTGGGAACAAGCTGTCGTTCATCTGGGGGAGGGCTGTCCCCGGCCTCGCGGCAACCGGGGCCCCGCGGGTGTTTATCCCCTGCTCACGCCCGTGTGTCCGGATTCCGGAACAACTGGAATCCGGTGTTTCGGTTGTCCGGGGGCTGGGTACCCGCGGCTCCGGAACGGCCTCGCGAACGGTGTTCGACTACGGAGTCGCATAGTAATAGGGCCCTTGGACCTGGGCCGACGACCCGCTAACAATGGCGAAGTCGTCACGGCAGTCCCGCTGGTCGCAGCGGGGTCGCCTTCAGTCCGGCACCAACCGAAACCGGTGCCCCAGGCGCTGATCCGGCTCCCCAGGGCACCTGTCCCGCCCTGAGGAATCAGTCGGCCAGCCGCCGAGCCCAGCCGATTGAGGTCCCTCTCCCATGCTGCACCGCAAGCCTGTACTTCGTATGCGCAAGCGCACGGCCGCCATCGTCGCCGCTGTCTCCGTCAGCGGGATGGCCGTCGCCGGCGCCGTGGTCATCGACTCCTCCGCCGCGGCCCCCAGCTCCTCCGTCTCGCAGGCCGACAGCCTGCAGAAGGTCGCCGACCTGCAGACCGCGGCCTCCGCCTCGGCCTCCGCGTCCGCCAAGGCCGCTGCGGACAAGGCTGCCGCCGCCAAGGCCGCCGCCCGGAAGGCCGCCGCCGTGAAGGCCTCCGCGTCCGCCTCGGCCGCCGCCAAGGCCGCTGCCCAGAAGGCGGCCGCGGAGAAGGCTGCCGCCGCCAAGGCCGCTGCGGACAAGGCCGCCGCGGAGAAGGCCGCTGCCGCCAAGGCCGCCGCCGACCAGCTCGCCGCGGAGAAGGCCGCCGCCGCCCGGGCCGCCGCCGCTGCCACGCAGCAGGCCGCCTCCCGCTCGGAGACCCGGACCACGCTGAGCGGCAGCCCGCAGTCCATAGCCGCGCAGATCGTCCCGGCCGACCAGCTGGACTCCTTCGACGAGATCATCTCCCACGAGAGCGGCTGGGACGTCCACGCCACCAACGCCTCCTCCGGCGCCTACGGTCTGGGCCAGGCCCTGCCCGGCTCCAAGATGGCCTCGGCCGGATCCGACTGGCAGGACAGCGCCGAGACCCAGATCCGTTGGGCGCTCAGCTACATGAACGACCGTTACGGCAGCCCGAACGCCGCCTGGCAGTTCTGGCAGGCCAACAACTGGTACTGACAGCCGCCGCACGCTGAGCACCGCTTCCCGTCCGGTCGGTGAGCCCCGTCCCACCGGGGTTCCCCGACCGGACGCGGGCGGTTCCCGGCTCAGGCTCCGCCGCAGGAGAGCAGGCCGGTGGTCGGGTCCAGGGTGCAGCCGGCGGGCAGCGTCGGTGGTTCGGTGAACCGGACGCTCAGGAACCAGGCGTCACTGGCGAAGCCGGCCTTGTCGAAGCGGGTCGCGCCCTCGAACCTCGCCTCGTTGAAGCGCACCGCCTGCTCGAAGGTGACGCCGGTGAACCAGGCGTCGCTCGCGAAGTGCGCCTCGTTGAAGCGGGCGGTGCCGCCGTGGAAGAAGGCTCCGTTGAAGCGGGCCGCCTGGGCGAAGGAGGCGCCGCTGAAGCGGGCGGCCGCGTTGAAGGTCGCCCCGCCGAACCGGGCCGGGCCGTCGAAGACGGTCTTGTCGAAGCGGGCCGCGTCCTCGAAGGTGGCCTCGCCGAACTGGGCCTCGGCGGCGAAGCGGGCGCCGGCGAACTGGGCCACGCCGGCGAAGGAGGCCCCGCCGAACCAGGCTGCCTGGCTGAACACGACGTCACCGAACCACGCCGTGCCGTGGAACGCGGCCTCGCCGAAACGGACCACCTCCCTGAAGACGGCGTCGCTGAACTGGGCGTCCACGGCGAAGCCGGCCCCGTTGAAGTTCGCCTCCTGGGCGAACACGGTGCCGTTGAACTGGCCGACGCCGGTGAAGGCCGCCGCGTTGAAGAGTGCGGCGTCCGAGAAGACCGCCTCGCTGAACTGCGCCAGGCCGGCGAACGAGGCCGCGTTGAACCAGGCGACCTCGGCGAAGGTGGCGTCGTCGAACTGCGCGGCGCCGGCGAAGGTCGCGTTGCCGAAGCGCGCCGGGCCGGTGAACGAGGCCGCGTCGAACTGGGCCGCGCCGCTGAACGCCGCGCCGGTGAACCGTGCCGCCTCACCGAACCTGGCGCTGTTGAAGCGGGCCTCGCCGTGGAACGTGGTCCGGTTGAACCGCGCGGGCGCGTTGAACAGCGCCGCGTTGAACCAGGCGGTGGCCTGGAAGTCGGCGCCGCCGAACCTGGCCCCGTCCTCAAAGACCGTCTCGTTGAACCAGGCGGCGTCCTTGAAGACCGCGCCGTTGAACCAGGCCAGTTCCGCGAACCGGGCCCCGCTGAACCGGGCCTCGCCGAGGAAGTCGGTGCCCTCGAAGCGGGCCGCGCCGTGGAAGGTGCACCGGTCGAGCCGGATCCCGCGCACCGTCGCGCCGGACAGGTCCATGTCGTGCAGCTCGGCCCCGCTCAGGTCGATCTCCGCCTCCTGCCAGAAGCCGAGGTGGTCCGGGTGCAGCCGGTCGGTCAGCTCCTTGAGGGCAGCGGCACGGACCAGGTCCTGTCCGACGGCGTCCGGGGCGGTCGCCGGGGAGGCTGGGAAGCGCAGGTACTCGCACAGGTACTTCAGGCAGTTGGAGCGGTCGCGGTCCGAGTCGTCGGCGATCCGCACCAGCGCCTGTATGCCGGCGATGCGCTCCTGGGCCTGATCGCTCACCAGTTGCCGCACCGCCGCGGTGTACCGGTCGGAGAACGACTGGTTGTGCCGGAGCGTCAGATCGGCCCGCATCTGGAGCCGCGTCGCCTCACGGTTCGAGGCGTCGGCCCGCTGGCCGCGGTAGGCCAGCGCCACGCCCGCCACGGTCGACACCGCGGCCACCGCGGGCAGCACGGTCTGCGCGGCGTAGACGGCGGCGGCCCAGGTGGCGCCCCCGGCCAGGGCCACGTACAGCACCACGTAGAACCGGGTACGCCGTCGCGCGGCCGTGGCGACGGTGCCAGCCGCCGGCCGCCTGCGCCATACCACCACGAACGTTCCCCCTCCCCCTCACGCCAGTTGATGGTACGTCAGCAGGGTGCGGGGGAGCTCCGGTTCACCGCTACGAAGGGTCCTCCGCGGCGACGTCCTCCACGGTGACCGGCTCGACCGGCTCGGAGTCGCGCGCGGCCTCGGCCCTTGACGCGGCGTCACGCAGCTTCAGCGCCTCCTCCAGGGTGGGCGACTGCTCCCAGATGCTGTGGAAGGCCAGCCGCAGCGTCTCCGCCAGCGAGGGGTGCCGGATCACCAGCGCGGTGGTGGCACCGGTCCTGGCCACCGGGTCGGGCATGTCGCACAGCACCGTGGAGCCGTCGGTGACGATCAGCTTCAGCGGCAGGCTGTCGGCGATCCTGATCTCCTCGCCGACCTCGGCGAAGCGCCGGATGACCTCCAGCATCGCCGGGTCGTCCAGCACGTCGCGGCTGTAGAGCGCGCGGTTGGTACGGCCGGCCGCGTGCATCCGGGCGGTGGCCTCCAGGCCGGCGGTGTTCTCGGACGGGGTCACCCACGGCGGCCGGGAGAAGCTCAGCAGCTCGCGCTCGGCCTCGGACTGGATCCGGGCGAAGCGCTCGCTGATGTCGGCCGCGTCCCGCAGCACCTCGACGTAGTCCAGCGGGTCGGTGTGGGTGCGACCGCTGTCCCAGGTCGGCAGCAGCTCCCGGGCGAGCTCGTCGGAGAGCCGCTCCAGCCGGCCGAGCGAGCGGCGCTGCTGTTCCATCAGCCGGTCGACGGCGATCTCCGGGGCGACCGCGGAGTAGCCGGCCACCCGTCCCGGGTGCAGCACCGCGAGTTGGCGCCGGGTCAGGCCCTCCAGTACGTCGTACACGCGCTGCCTGGGCACCTGCGCCTCGCGGGCGACCTCGGCCGCGGTGAAGACGTCGCGCCGGATCAGCGCGAGGTAAACCCGCGCCTCGTAGTTGGTGAGGCCTAGCTCTTCGAGGTCCGCTGCGCGCCTGTCGTCCGTTTGCATGCAGGCACCGTAGCGGCGATGGTCCCCGCTTTGGCAAGCCGTGTCCACGACGTGGCTGAAAGACCTTTCTCACAGGTTTTTCCAAGGGAAGTGTGCTGTTCGCTGAGAACTTCTTGTGGGGTTGTCATGCATTCGCTAATCTTCTCGGCGCTGAGCACCACTCAACGGGGTGTCAGGTAGGATGCTTTGTCATGTGCCTGACGTTACCCCCGGTCGGTGGCGGGTCGCCCCACGAAGGCGTCCCGGGTGCCGGCCTCATCCCCCTGGAGGGCCGTCTGTTGCACACCCCCAGCACCACTCGTCGCGGACTGCGCAGAGCCGCAGCCGCCGCAGTCTCCGCCGCCGCGCTGGTCGCCGGCGTCTTCGCGGCCGCCGCCCCGGCGACCGCCGCCACCGGCCAGAGCGGGTCCTCCGCCGCGGTCCACGTCAAGCGCCTCTGCGCCACTCCGGCGAATGTGCACCAGATGGCCTGCCTCGCGCTGGCCAGGACCGATGTCACCCAGCCCGCGGCACTGCGGGCCAACGCCGTCTCCCCGCTGGCCACCCCCTCGGGCTACGGCCCGTCCAACCTGAAGAGCGCCTACGCCCTGCCCGCCAACGGCGGCGCCGGCGCCACGGTGGCCATCGTGGACGCCCAGGACGACCCCAACGCGGAGTCCGACCTGGCCGCCTACCGCACCCAGTACGGGCTGTCCGCCTGCACCACCGCCAACGGCTGCTTCAAGAAGGTCAACCAGACCGGCGGCACCAGCTACCCGACCGCCGACTCCGGCTGGGCCGGGGAGATCTCGCTGGACCTCGACATGGTCTCCGCGGTCGCCCCCGCCGCCCACATCATCCTGGTCGAGGCCACCTCGGCGAACATGAGCGACCTGGGCACGGCCGTCAACGAGGCCGTCGCGCTGGGCGCCAAGTACGTCTCCAACAGCTACGGCGGGTCCGAGGACTCCACCGACACCAGCTCCGATTCCAGCTACTTCAACCACCCGGGCGTGGCCATCACCGTCTCCGCCGGTGACAGCGCCTACGGCGCCGAGTACCCGGCCGCCTCCAAGTACGTCACCTCGGTCGGCGGCACCTCGCTGAGCACCGCCTCCAACTCCCGCGGCTGGACCGAGAGCGTCTGGTCCACCAGCAGCACCGAGGGCACCGGCTCCGGCTGCTCCGCCTACGACGCCAAGCCGACCTGGCAGACCGACACCGGCTGCTCCAAGCGCACCATCTCCGACGTCTCCGCGGTCGCCGACCCCGCCACCGGCGTGGCCGTCTACGACAGCTACGGCGCCTCCGGCTGGCAGGTCTACGGCGGCACCAGCGCCTCCTCCCCGATCATCGCCAGCGTCTACGCCGACGCCGGCACCCCGGGGGCGAGCGACTACCCCGCCAAGTACCCGTACCAGCACACCACCGCCCTCAACGACGTCACCAGCGGCAGCAACGGCAGCTGCTCGCCCAGCTACCTGTGCACCGCCGGCGTCGGCTACGACGGCCCGACCGGCCTGGGCACTCCCAACGGCCTGACCGCCTTCACCGCGGGCACCGGCACCGGCGGCAACACCGTCACCGTGACCGGGCCCGGCAACCAGAGCGGCACCGTCGGCACCGCCGTCTCGCTGCAGATCAGCGCCTCCGACTCGGGCAGCTCCACGCTGACCTACTCGGCCTCCGGCCTGCCGGCCGGACTGTCCATCAACTCCTCGACCGGGCTGATCTCCGGCACCCCGACCACGGCGGGCACCTCCTCGGTGACCGTCACCGCCACCGACACCACCGGTGCCAGCGGCAGCGCCTCCTTCAGCTGGACCATCGCCACCTCCGGCGGTGGCGGGGGCGGTTGCACCGCGGCCCAGCTGCTGGGCAACCCCGGCTTCGAGACCGGCACCGCCTCGCCCTGGACCGCCAGCTCCGGCGTCATCGACAACTCCAGCAGTGAGGCCGCCCACAGCGGCAGCTGGAAGGCCTGGCTGGACGGCTACGGCAGCACCCACACCGACACCCTGTCCCAGTCGGTGACCGTGCCCGCCGGCTGCACCACGGCGACGCTGACCTTCTGGCTCCACATCGACACCGCGGAGACCACCACCAGCACCGCCTACGACACCCTCAAGGTCCAGGCGACCAGCGGCGGCACCACCACGACCCTGGCGACCTACTCCAACCTCAACAAGGGCACCGGCTACACCCAGCGCAGCTTCAGCCTCTCCTCCTACGTCGGCCAGACCGTCACCCTGAAGTTCACCGGGGTGGAGGACTCCAGCCTGCAGACCAGCTTCGTCATCGACGACACGGCGATCAACGTCTCCTGACGTCCTGACGTCCTGACGCAGCCTGCAGCGACACCGGTACGACTGCCCCTGCCACGGGTCTCCCGCGGCAGGGGCAGTCTGCTTGCCTGCCGTAAGGCAAGGCTGGTGTTCCGCGTTGTCGGTGGTGCACGATACGGTGCCCACCTGCTCGCATCCGAGCACCGAACGGTGAACCACCCAGGAGCCCAGCCACCCATGTCCGACTCCCCGGTCGACACAGCGACCGAACCCACCGGGACCCCGCCCGAGCCCTCACCGGAGGCGCCCGCCGACGGTCCCAACTACCTGAGCCACAAGCAGATCATGGTCGTCATGGGCGGCCTGATGGCGGGCATGCTGCTCGCCGCCCTCGACCAGAGCATCGTCGGCACCGCCCTGCCCACGATCGTCAGCCAGCTCGGCGGCATCGACAAGCTGTCCTGGGTGGTCACCGCCTACCTGCTCACCTCCACTGCGGCCACCCCGCTGTGGGGCAAGATCTCCGACCTCTACGGCCGCCGGATCATCTTCCAGTCCGCGATCGTGATCTTCCTGATAGGTTCCGCGCTCGCCGGGCTGAGCCAGAACATGGGCGAGCTGATCGGCTTCCGGGCGATCCAGGGCATCGGCGGCGGCGGTCTGATGTCGCTGGCCTTCGCCATCATCGGCGACGTGATCCCGCCCCGGGAGCGCGGTCGCTACCAGGGCCTGATGGGCGCGGTCTTCGGTCTGTCCAGCGTGGCAGGACCGCTGCTCGGCGGCTGGTTCACCGACTCCATCGGCTGGCGCTGGATCTTCTACATCAACCTGCCGATCGGCCTGGGCGCCCTGGTGGTCTGCTCCTTCGCGCTGAAGCTGCCGGTCAACCGCCGCGAGCACAGCATCGACTACCTGGGCTCGGCCGCGATCGTCACCGGCGTGACCAGCCTGCTGCTCTACCTGAACTGGGCCGGCACCAGCTACGGCTGGGCCTCCTGGCAGGGCCTGCTGCTGCTCGGCGCCTCGATCCTGCTGACCGCGGGCTTCATCCTGATCGAGCGCAGGGCGGCCGAGCCGATCCTGCCGATGCGGCTGTTCCGCAACCCGATCTTCTCGGTGGGCAACGGCTTCGGCTTCTTCGCCGGGTTCGCCATGTTCGGCGGCATCATCTACCTGCCGGTCTACCTCCAGGCCGTGCAGGGCATGTCAGCCACCAAGTCGGGGCTGGGCATGCTGCCGGCCGTCGCCGGGATCATGGCCACCGCGATCACCTCGGGCCGGCTGATGGCCAAGACCGGCAAGTACAAGATCTACCCGATCGTCGGGGCGGTGGTGATCATCGGCTCGCTGCTGCTGCTCAGCACGCTCAGCAACAGCACCGCGTACTGGCAGGTGGCGCTCTACGCCTTCGCCTTCGGCGCCGGGCTGGGGCTGACCATGCAGACCATGGTCACCGCGATCCAGAACTCGGTGGACTTCCGCGACATGGGTGTGGCCACGGCCTCGGCCACCTTCTTCCGGCAGATCGGTGCCTCCATCGGCACCGCGATCTTCGGGACGGTGCTGACCAGCCGGCTGGCCCACTACATGAAGCAGGAGTTCGCCGGCAGCGGGGGCGCCGGGGGCGGCGGTGCGAAGTTGGACGCCAACAACGTCCAGGCCATCCAGCACCTGCCGGCGGCGGTGAAGGGGCACGTGACCAATGCGTTCGCGCACTCCATCGGGGACCTGTTCCTGACCGGGGTGCCGTTCATCGCCATCGCGCTGGTGTTCGCACTGCTGTTGAAGGAGAAGCCGCTGGCCACGATGGACCCGTCGGCAGCACCGCCCGCGCACTAGGGGACTTCGGCTGCGGGTTGTGGATGGCTGGTCGCGCAGTTCCCCGCGCCCCTAAGGGGGCTGCAACGTCCCGCAGTGGTTCAGTTGCAGCCCCCAGGGGCGCGGGGAACTGCGCGACCGGCCCACTACGGTCCGCACCGGGAAACCTGCCTACGCCGAGGCTCGGGCCATCTCGTCCAGGGCCTTCAGCAGGACTGTGAACTGTGGACCGCACCCCACCGGCAGGACCTCGTGCGGGGTGTCGTCGAAGAGCAGGACGACCAGGTCGCCCGTGCAGGCGGTCATGCTCCAGCCGGGGCCGTCCGCCCGGACCAGTCGGGTGTCCTCGCCGGCCGGCGAGGAGCGTACCCGGCCGGCCGGCGGCGGGGTCTCGGTGTACTCGCGGATCTCGGCGAGCACCTTGGCGATCCGCTCCGGGACCTCCTCGGGGTGCTCGTCGAACTCCACCGAGTCGGCTATCTGCTCGCGCCACATACGCCACTGGTGGGCGATGTCGTCCGCGCCCATCCGGCGCTGCGCCGGCCCCCACTGCTTGGGGTCGGGCGGGGTCAGCAGAGGGTGATCGTCCTCGTCCGGCTCCGGGTCGTGCGGCTCGGGCAGCCCGGTGGTGCTCACCGTCAGCGCCAGCGGCCAGCCGGGCAGCGAGTCCACCACGGTGCGCTCGGGCGGGGTCAGGTCGTAGGGCATGCCGCAGTCCCAGGCCGCGATGGCACAGCCCACCAGGGCGGCGTCGTCCGAGACCACGGTCCAGCGGGCGCCGTCCGAGTCCTGCCCGAACAGCAGCCCGTAGCCGTCCGCCCAGGCCTCCAGGCCCAGGGCGGCGCAGGCGGCCGGGTAGTCGTCACCGAGCAGGCTCGGGAACTGGCCCGGCGTCAGCAGTACCGCGCTGAGCACGTAGAACGCGTCTTCGTCGACCTCTGCCACGGGGAGCCACCGCCCTTCTCTGCGAGCATGCCTCCTGCCCCAGCGGCCCCGGAGGTCGGCTCATGCTAATGAGCCGACCCCGGAAACGGCCAGGGGTTGCCTCCGGAGCTCTCAGCCCGCGGTGATCGCGCGCAGACTCTCCTTGAGCGAACCCATCGTCGCCAGCACGGCCGTCGGCTCGTAGCCGCAGTGCGCCATGCAGTTGTCGCAACGGGGGTCCTTGCCGCGGCCGTAGTTGTCCCACTCGGTGCTGTCCAGCAGCTCCTGGTAGGTGTCCACGTAGCCGTCGGACATCAGGTAGCAGGGCTTCTGCCACCCCTTCAGCGAGTAGGACGGGATCGCCCAGGGGGTGCACTCGAAGTCGACCTTGCCCTCGAGGAAGTCCAGGTAGAGCGCCGAGTGGTTGAGCCGCCAGCTCTTGCGGCGGCCGTCGGCGAACGCCTTCTTGAACATCGCCCTGGTCTGCTCCACGCCCAGGAAGCGATCCTGGTCGGGGGCCTTCTCGTAGGCGTATCCGGGCGAGATCTGCATCCGGTCGACCTTCAGGTCGTCGTTGAGGTACTGCAGCACCTCGATGACGTCCTGCGGGCTGTCGTTGTTGAAGAAGGTGGAGTTGGTGAACACCGTGAAGCCGGCCGCCTTGGCCTGCTTGATGGCCTCGATGGCCTGGTCGAACACGCCGACCTTGCTCACCGACTCGTCGTGCCGCTCGCGCAGCCCGTCGATGTGCACCATCCAGGCGAAGTTGCGGTTCGGCTTGAACTTGTGCAGGTGCTTGGGCAGCAGCACGGCATTGGTGCAGAGCACCACGAACTTGTTCCGGTCCAGCAGCGCCTGGGTCATCTCGGCGATCTGCGGATGCATCAGCGGCTCGCCGCCGGCCAGCGACACCATCGGCGCGCCTGCCTCCTCGACGGCGCCGACGACCTTCTCGACCGTCATGCGCTGCTTGAGCATGCTGGCCGGTTCCTGGATCTTTCCACAGCCCGCGCAGGCGAGGTTGCAGGCGAAAAGGGGTTCGACCTCCACAATCAGCGGGAACTTCTTCCGCCGAAGGATCTTCTGCTTGAGGAGGTACGTGCCCATCTTGACGGTCAGATTAAGTGGGAGTCCCATGATCACTGTCTCCGTTCCCCCGGGCCCCAGGGTTGGTGCCCTCCACTAACATACAGTCTGTATGGAACAGGATGTAGGTATGTCAGTGCCCAGGATCAGGCGAAGCCGAAGCGCGGAGCACGTTGCGGACACCCGGCGTGCGCTCCTGCGCGCGGCGCGTGAGCTGTTCGCCGAGCGCGGTTACGCCGCGACCGGGACCGAGGACATCGTGGCCGCCGCCGCGGTGACCCGTGGTGCGCTCTACCACCACTTCAAGGACAAGGCGGACCTGTTCCGTGCGGTGATGGCCGAGTGCGCCCAGGAGATGGCGGAGCGCCTGGTCGCCCAGGAGACCGCCCGCGCCGAGACCAACCCCGGCGACGCCTGGCAGCTGCTGCGCAGCGGCTTCCAGTCCTTCCTGGACGCCTGCAACGACGCGCAGTTCCAGCGCATCGTACTGATCGAGGGCCCCGCCGTGCTGGGGCACAGCGCCTGGGACGCCCTGGTGGAGGAGCACGGCTACGTGCTGCTGGCCGAGGCGCTGACCGACGCCATCCGCGAGGGCAACGTCGACGACCTGCCGGTCGGGCCGCTGACCCGGATGCTGGCGGCGCTGATCTCCGAGGCCAGCCTCTACATCGCCCGCGCCGACGACCACGTCAGGGCGCGCCAGGAGGCGGGTCTGGTACTGGAGCGACTGCTGATCGGATTGGGACGCGTCCCGGGCGTGTCGCCGGCGCTTGTTACCGGCCAGTCATAAGTCTTCCCGCGCGGGCCGCGGTGCCCTACCCTCCTGATTGCGCCACTGATTACTGGCATGGTTTTGCCGGCACGGTGGACCAGGCCCGCCGAGAGGAGTTCGATGAGCAGCAGTGCCGAAGAACCGGTGCAGCACGTCCGGGTCGCCGTCGTCGGTTCCGGCTTCGGGGGTCTCGGGGCCGCGGTGCGGCTGCGCGAGGCGGGGGTCACCGACTTCGTCGTCCTGGAGCGGGCCGGCTCGGTCGGCGGGACCTGGCGCGACAACAGCTACCCGGGCTGCGCCTGCGACGTCCCCTCGCACCTGTACTCGTTCTCCTTCGCGCCCAACCCGGACTGGCCGCGCACCTTCTCCGGGCAGCCGGAGATCCGGGCCTACCTGGAGCGCATCGCCGACCGCTTCCGGCTGCGGCCGCACCTGCGCCTGCACCACGAGGTGCTGGGCGCCCGCTGGGACGCCGGGCGGACCCACTGGGAGCTGGACACCAGCCAGGGCCGCTACACCGCCGAGGTGCTGGTCGCCGCCGGCGGGCCGCTGTCCGACCCGGTCGTGCCCGATCTTCCCGGCCTGGACGGCTTCCCCGGCGAGGTGTTCCACTCGTCCCGCTGGAACCACGACTACGACCTGACCGGCAAGCGGGTCGCGGTGGTCGGCACCGGCGCCTCCGCGATCCAGATCGTGCCGGCGATCCAGCCCCGGGTCGGGAAGCTGGTGCTGCTGCAGCGCACCCCGCCGTGGGTGATGCCCCGGATGGACCGCGACATCACCGCCGCCGAACGCCGGCTGTACCGGCTGCTGCCGGTGACCCAGCGGGCCCTGCGCACCGCGCTGTGGGCCGTCAGGGAGGGCCAGACCGGCATGTTCACCAAGCGCCCGGCGCTGCTGCGGCTGGCCGAGCGGCTCGCCAGGCGCAACCTGGACGCCCACATCCAGGACCCGGCGCTGCGGGCCAGGCTCACCCCCGACTACCGCTTCGGCTGCAAGCGGGTGCTGCTGTCCACCAGCTACTACCCGGCGCTGGCGCAGCCCAATGTGGAGGTGGTCGCCTCCGCGCTGAAGGAGGTGCGCGGCAGCACAGTGGTCGGCGCCGACGGCAGCGAGCACGAGGTGGACGCGATCGTCTTCGGCACCGGGTTCCACGTCACCGACATGCCCATCGGCGAGCGGATCACCGGCGCGGCAGGACGCACCCTGGCCGAGGAGTGGAAGGACGGCATGGTCGCGCTGCGCGGCACCACCGTCAGCGGCTTCCCCAACCTGCTCATGGTGATCGGCCCCAACACCGGTCTGGGCACCAGCTCCATGGTGCTGCAGATCGAGTCCCAGCTGAACTACCTGGTCGACTACCTGCGCCGGCTGGACGCCACCGGCAGCGCCGCGCTGGACGCCACCCCGGAGGCCCAGCGGCGCTGGAACGAGGAGGTGCAGCGGCGGATGGCCACCACGGTGTGGAGCACCGGCGGCTGCAACAGCTGGTACCTGGACGCCAACGGCACCAACACCACGCTGTGGCCCGGCACCACCGCCCGCTTCCGCCGCGAGACCAGGACCGTCGACCTCGCCGAGTACCGACTGGTCAGCAAGCAGGCCCCGTCGGCCCCCGCTGCCGCAGACGCCCCCGCTGCCGCGGACGCCCGCGCAGACGCCTGAAAGGACCCCACCGGCATGCCCAAGAAGTCCCTCGAAGGCCAGGTCGCCGTCGTCACCGGCGCGGCGCGCGGCGTCGGTGCCGAGCTGGCCCGCGCCCTGGCGGTGCGCGGCGCCACCGTCGCCCTGGTCGGTCTCGAACCGGAGGAACTGGAACGCGCCGCCGCCGAGTGCGGGCCCGGAGCCGGCTGGTGGGAGGCGGACGTCACCGACCTGACGGTGCTTCAGGCCGTCGCGGAGCAGGTCGTCGAGCGCTTCGGCCGGGTCGACATCGTGGTGGCCAACGCCGGGATCGCCATCGGCGGCACCTTCCTGGACTCCGACCCGGCCGCCTTCCAGCGGGTGATCGAGGTCAACCTGCTCGGCAGCACCACCACCGCCCGGGCCTTCCTGCCCGCGCTGGTGGCCTCCCGCGGCTACCTGCTGCAGATCGCCTCGCTGGCGGCGATGACCCCGGCGCCGCTGATGACCGCCTACTGCGCCAGCAAGTCCGGGGTGGAGGCCTTCGCCCACGCGCTGCGCGGGGAGGTCGCCAACCAGGGGGTCAAGGTCGGTGTCGGCTACCTCAGCTGGACCGACACCGACATGGTGCGCGGCGCCGACGAGGACGAGGTGATGCGCGAGATGCGGGCCCACCTGCCCTGGCCGACCAACCGCACCTACCCGCTCGCCCCGGCCGTCCAGCGCATCGCCGACGGCATCGCCCGCCGCTCGGTCCATGTCTACGCCCAGGGGTGGCTCCGCTCCTACCAGTTGATCAGGGGTCAGATCCCGCTGGTGCTGGGCCGGGTGGCGCCGATGCAGCTGCGCTCGCTGGAACCCCGGTTGCGGGCCACGGCCGAGGACCGCCGCGGCCTGGTCGGCCGCGGCGGCGCCGCCGACGAGCAGGCCCGGGCCGCCCGGGGCGCGGCTCGGTAGCGGGTGCCGACCCGGTCGGTACGGTGGGGGCATGACCTCATCGACTGACGCGCGTTCGCTCCGGGTGGCTCTGCTCGGGACCGGGATCATGGGCGCGGCCATGGCCCGCAACCTTCTGAAGGCCGGTCACCAGGTGACCGTGTGGAACCGCACGCCGGAGCGGGCGCAGGCGCTGGCCGCCGACGGCGCCCGCTTCGCGGCCGACCCGGCCGAGGCCGTCCGCGACGCCGAGCTGATCCTGACCATGCTGCTGGACGGGCCCGCCGTGCTGGCGGCGATGCGGGACGCCGCGCCCGAGCTGCGGGCCGGGACGGTGTGGACCCAGTGCAGCACGGTCGGCCTGGAGGCCCTGGACGGTCTGGCCGGCTTCGCGGCGGAGCACGGCCTGGTGCTGGTCGACTCGCCGGTACTTGGCACCCGCCAGCCCGCGGAGGCCGGGCAGCTCGCGGTGCTGGCGGCTGGTCCGGCCGAGGCCCGCCCGCTGGCTGACCAGGTGTTCGACGTGGTCGGCGGGTCCACCCGCTGGCTGTCCGAGGACGCCGCCGGGGGAGCCGCCACCCGGCTCAAGCTGGTGCTCAACGGCTGGGTGCTGACCCTGGTCAACGGCACCGCCGAGGCGCTCACCCTGGCCGAGGGGCTGGGCGTGGACCCGCAGCTGTTCCTGGACACGGTGGCCGGCGGCGGGCTCGACGTCCCCTACCTCCAGTCCAAGGGCAAGGCGATGCTGAGCGGGGACTTCACCCCCAGCTTCACCCTGGACGGGGCACTCAAGGACGCCCGGCTGATCGCCGCCGCCGGCGAGCAGGCCGGGGTCCTGCTGGACCTGGCCCCGGCGGCGGTGACCCGCCTGGCCCGGGCCCAGGCCCAGGGCCACGGCGGCGAGGACATGGCGGCCAGCTGGTTCGCCGGCCGGCCCTAGGGTCAAACAGGGCTGCAGGTCAGTTGAGGGTGTCCGGGTCGGGGCCGATGCGTCCGGCGTCGCCCTGGTCGAGGGCGGTGACCGCGGTCAGGTCGGCCTCGTCCAGGGTGAAGCCGAAGACGTCGAGGTTCTGCCGGATCCGCTCCGGGGTGACCGACTTGGGGATCACGACGGTGCCCTGCTGCAGGTGCCAGCGCAGGATGACCTGGGCCGGGGTGCGGCCCAGCCGCTGCGCGATGCCGGTGATCACCGGGTGCTGCAGCAGCGAGCCCTGGGCCAGCGGGCTCCAGGCCTCGGTGGCGATGCCGTGCTCGGCGTGGAAGGCGCGCAGCTCCTGCTGCTGGAGCAGCGGGTGCAGCTCGACCTGGTTGACGGCCGGCACCACGCCGGTCTCGTCGATCAGCCGGCGCAGGTGGGCGGGCTTGAAGTTGGAGACGCCGATGGCGCGGGCCCGGCCGTCGGCCAGGATCTTGCCCAGCGCGCGCCAGGTGTCCAGGTAGGTGTCCCGCTCCGGGGTGGGCCAGTGGATCAGGTAGAGGTCGACGTGGTCCAGGCCGAGCTTGTCCAGGCTGGCCTCGAAGCCGGCCAGGGTCCGGTCGTGGCCCTGGTCGCTGTTCCACAGCTTGGTGGTGACGAACAGCTCCTCCCGGCGCAGCCCGGACGCGGCGATCGCGGCGCCGGTGCCCTTCTCGTTGCCGTAGATCGCGGCGGTGTCGATGCTGCGGTAGCCGGCCTCCAGGGCGGTGCCCACGGCGGCGGCGGTCTCGGCGTCCGGCACCTGCCAGACACCGAAGCCCAGCTGGGGGATCCGGACGCCGTTGTTGAGGGTGATGACGGGCTGGTTCAAGGAATCTCCTGTGAAGTTGCCCCGGCGCTCATACCTGCGAGGAACCGGGTCCTGGGGCCTAACGGCGCGGGGCGCTGGGGCGTTGTTGCTGGTGGGGGTAGGTGCGTCGGGCAATGTCAGTGGCTCCTTCTAAGGTGCCGGACATGAAGTTGGTCGTGGGGGTCAAGTTGCGACGCAACCGGGCCTCACAGGCCCGATTCGCGTGCCGGTCCTGCGGGGTTGTTGCGCATGCAGACCGAAATGCTTCCCGCAACATCGCTCGCAAGGGCGCTGACGCGTGGAATACACCGCGTGAGCCACGCGTCCCAATCCCAGACACCTAACCGGGAGTCAGCCATGGGAGCGACGTGACCTGCGGACTAATATAGTTGCACGCGCTGGCTATTGCAAAATCCCCCTATTTTGGGGAAGCCCGCCACGGTCCATCGCGCACGGTGCGGGACTGGTAGTGGACCCGGATCGGGGTCAGGTCCACGTTGATGCTACGGGCCTTGATCAATGGACTGGATGGTCCGGTCGGCGGGCGGCGTTCGATGTGTTCAGGCCGATCTGATGATGGGAGAGTGTCCGTGTTCAACCCGGTGGCGAGGATTGTCGGTCAGCGGCGGGCGGTGACCGGGCTTGGTGCGGGGGCGGGTTCGGCGGTCGGGGTCACGCCCGGCTCCCCGACGGTCGCGGCAGCACCGCTGCTAGAGCCGTTCAATCGCCGAGTGCATCTTGTGGTGTCGATTGTTGACCGGGCTGACGAGGTAGCCCTCGCCATACAGCGAATCGGATCGCTGGGCTGGTCTGTACGACCTGTGGAGCCGGCGGACCACGTCGGCGTGGAACCCGGGCGGACGGCGCTGCTGGTGGAGGCGCGACTCCGTGGCGCCCGAAGCGGCGCGGAGCAGGGCGCGGTGCGGGAGATCGACCTGATTGCCGAGCAGTCCAAGATCGAAATGTGGGCGCGTGAGGCTGCGGTCAAAGATCGCAAGGGTGAGACGCGAACGACCTATCATGTGCGGCGGACATTGGCTGGCCGCAGAGGGGTCGAGAGGTGGATCTTCGGCTTTCTCGCAGTTCTCGGGTTACTGGACATCGGAAGGTCGCTGACCCTGCCAGGGCCTCCGGACCCTGTCGCGGCTGTCGCGGAGCTGAGCCGACGTCCCTTGGCGGGACAGGTCTTCGATCCGGGTAGGCATGAACTCAGAGTTGCCATGGCTCCAAGGCCATTCTCGAGGTCAGGAGGCGGACGGCAACGGTGGCGGAGGCTGGCGGCCGTGCTCGTCGCTCTGGCCGCGTCTGCTCTGGTG
Organism: Streptacidiphilus jeojiensis; assembly: GCF_042510965.1. NCBI lineage: Bacteria > Bacillati > Actinomycetota > Actinomycetes > Kitasatosporales > Streptomycetaceae > Streptacidiphilus > Streptacidiphilus jeojiensis. Next base: position 202,983 of record NZ_JBEUKS010000013.1, on the reverse strand, counting down.
TTCGGCTGCGGGGCCGCAGTCGAGGCACTCCCCGGCCTCTGGAAGGTGCTTCCCGTCATCGCCGGACTGTTGATCGCTGTACCCATCGGCACCTGGATGACCGGCAATTTCCCACAGACGTTGGCTGTGCGGGCATTCGTCGGAGTGTCGTGCGTAGCGATAGTGGCCTACATGGGCGGTCTGGAGGCGGAGAATGTTGGCAGGGCTGGCGTGACGCAGGCATGCCGGTCGATGGGTGTCGTGCTTCTTCTCGGACTGGCCGTAGCAGGCTGTTGGTTGGCAGTCAGATATTCCTGGTTCAGCCGGAACGCTTCCTGGGTGGTCCCCGGCTTGCTCACCTTGCTTCCCCTGACCCTTCCATGGCTCGGCGGCCTGCTCAACGCCGTGTATCTGTCGGACGGATTCGGGATCCCTGTTTCCTCGATCGACATCCCGTACTACTGGACCTTTGCTGTCGCACTAGAGCCGGCGGGTATTGCCGGGCTTTTCGTGATGCTCTTCATCGGGCTGGTCGGCTGGGTGCGTCACTTCCACCATTCGTCAGTGTCCCGGGGAGCCATGGCCGTGGCTGTACCCGTCCTTTGCGTCGTCTATGTACTGACGGCGATCCTCGTCGGCATGCAGGGGGCGGCCAAAGCTGCTGGACGTGCTGCTGACGACGTGTCGGGAGGGCGTACGCCAGATCGCTATTTCGGTTTGCAGGGGCAGCTCATGTGTCTGATTCCTCTGAATGATGAGGTGCCCGTTTTCAATGGACCGCTGCCGACCGGCCATCCCGTGCTCACCTTTGGCGGTAGCGGTGACCAACTCTGGGCCTGGGATCCGCTGCGGCCCAAGGGGAGAGACGGTTCCCAGCAGGCGGTTGGTTTCGCGACTGCGGACGTGGCCCTGGTGCAGCCTCGGGCTGGTAGTTGTCGTGGGGCGAAAGCCTGAGGTTCGTCGTACTGAGCGTCAGCCGCAGCGACCGGTCCGACAGCCACCGCCGTGTCACGCTTCCCGCGGATCATTGAGCGGTGAGGATGTGAGCCCACGGCTCATCGATGTCGACCAGACCCAGCACAGAGTTCACGTTGTCGAGCATTCCGGCGCCGAACCAACGTCGCACGGCGTCGTCGCCCAGCTGCTGCCGAACGGCGTCAATCTGCTTGGCGTAGCACCGACGTACGGCTTGCCTGCTTCCCAGACGAGTAGTTCCGATGTCTCGGCTGTGGGGAGGCGGGGACGGGCGGCATCGCTGCCGGGCGGCCGCTGTGAGTGGCTTACATGGCGGGTTCGTTGCCGCCCTTCGCCGTCCGTGGCTTGTTGCTGTTGCTCGCTGCGCTCGCGGGCCAACTGCAGCGGGGGAGCGGGCGCGGTGTCTGGCGCCGTTCCCGGGCTTGGGGTTGGGGGTGGGGCATGCAGAAATGGTCGTGTGGGCGTGGTTCGGGTGAACCGGGGTCGATGTTGGTACGTCGGGTCACTTTTGGTACGCCAGGGCTGGGGCAAATGGGGCATTACGGCATGATCAAGTGACGCCTTGTCCCGAAAGTGACCCCGGTTCCGGCCTGGGGCGGGCTTTCCCCGCACCGACCCGCCGCCCGGCAACGGCGCCCGCGCCCTCCCGCCCTTGTCGCCGCGAGCGCAGCGAGCAACAGCAACAAGCCATGGACGGCGGAGGGCGGCAACGAACCCGCCATGTAAGCCACCCACAACTGCCGCCCCCGCGCTCCGGCCGAATCTGTCTCCGAAAACGGGACAACCGGCGAGTCTCCAACGCCGCCCCGCCTCCCCTGCCCACACTCCAGCCCCGCACGCGGCTACCTCGTGTGTCGTCGTGCCGCAGAAACCCATTACGCGAAGCAGTCAATCGCCGCGGCCACGACGGTCCGACGTCGTTCGTCGCTCTTCACGGAGATCCGCTTTGGTGGCGCTGCACCATCGCCTGCTTCACCGTCGTCTCAATCGGGGAAGCCGTCATTTTCGCAGTGCCTGCTGCAGCCCCTCCAGCGCGACCACCAGGAAGCGGGCGTCCCGGGCCACCAGGTGCCGGGGGTCGGTGCTGTCCTCGTCCGGGTCCGGCAGTTCCTCCGCCCAGGCCTGGTACTGGAGCCGGACCGCGGTCAGGTCGACCGGCTGGCCCAGCCGGACCGCCTGGGCGGCGCGGGCGGTCTCCTGCCGGAGCACCGCGGCGAAGCGCTCCGCGCCCGGGACGGGTTCGCCGTCGCCCAGCGGCGGCAGGTGCGCCTCCAGCAGCAGGGCGGCGCGGCCCAGCCCGGCCATCGCCGAACGGGCCCCGCTGAGCTGCGAGTTCCGCAGGCCCCGGTGGCGCACCGGCTCGTCGGCCGCCTGGCCGGTGGCCGTCACCAGTTCGGCCCTGGCCTGGCGGTGGTCCAGCAGCGCCTCCCTGACGGCGCGGTAGGAGTCCGCCGACGGCGCCCCGAAGGCGGCCACCGCCGCCGCGGCGTAGCGGCCGCCGGCCTCGATGTAGGCGGCCAGCCGGTCCGGCAGCCGTACCGTCTGCCAGGTCGGGAAGACGGCGTAGGCGATCAGTGCCAGGGCACCGCCGAGCAGGGTCTGGCCGACCCGCTCCTCGGCGGTGCTGACCAGCCCGTTGCTGTCCATGGCCAGCAGGAACACCACATAGGCGGCGATGCAGGCGCTCATCGCGGCGTAGCCGGTGAGGATGGTCAGATAGGCGCCGCCGATGGCGGTCACGGCCAGGGCGGTGAGCACCCAGTCGTTCGGTGCGGCGGACCAGATGACCACGGAGGCGAAGACCACGCCGAGGACGGTGCCGACGATCCGGCCCACGCCCCTGGAGTAGGTCTGCGAGAAGTCGGGCCGCATCACCATCACCGCGGTCAGCGGCGCCCAGTAGCCGTGCCCGAACGGCAGCAGCATGCCGATGGTCTCGCCGACCGCCGCCACCACCCCCACCCGGACCGCGTGCCGCAGCACCGGGGAGGACCAGCGCCAGTTGCGGCGCACCGCATGGGCGGCCACCGGCAGCAGCTCGTGCACCGAGGGACGGGACAGGCCGCCCAGCGGGGCGGAGGCGTCGCCGTCGCCGCCGGGCGACTCCAGCGAGTCCGCGGTGTCGGCCAGCAGCCCGATCAGCACCAGCCCGGACTGCCGGGCGGCTCCGGCGAGGACCGGGCCGGTCGAGCGCAGCGCCAGCGCCCGGTAGGTGCGCTCGGGGACCTCGACCGGGCGCCCGGTGCGGATGGCGCGGGCCACCGCGTCCAGCACCTCGGCCGCGGCGCCGAGGATCTCCCGGGCCCGGTCCCGCTCCGGGCCCTCCTCGGCGGCGCCGACCCGGGGGTCGGCCAGCGCCGCCATGGCCGGGCGCATCCGCTCCATGGTGCCGCGGCGGCCGCGCAGCTCGGCCGGCCGGTTCCGGGCCTGACGGCGGGTCACCGTGGCCGCGTTCCTGGCCGCCATCAGCGGGTCGGGGTCGAATCCGGCGAAGGGGTCGTGCCGCAGCCGCCGGGCGTAGTCGGCCATCGAGGCGTAGGCGTCGGCGAGGGCGTCGCGCTGGGCGCCCCAGCGCCGGATCGGCCACACCACCACCAGCAGCGCCTGGACCACCCCGCCGACCGCGATCACCCCGGCGTGCGCCAGCGCCTGCGGGACGTTCTCGGTCAGCGCGACCACGACCAGCATCGCCGAGATGGTGTTGGTGGCGACCACGCCCGCGGCCGGGCCGAGCGACCAGGCCAGCCCGCCCATGAACGCCCAGACGCCGACGACCAGCACGAACAGTGGCGGCCACGGTGAGGCGAGGTAGCCGACGAAGGTGCTCAGCGACAGTCCGGCGGCCGCGGCCAGCGCCAGCAGCGGACGCGGCCGGTAGCTGCGCTGGAAGGTGGCCACCCCGGCGATGAACGCGCCGATCGCGGCGGAGGCCGCCAGCTGCGGACTGCCCAGTAGCAGCGCGCCGAACGCGGTGATCCCGGCCCCGATCGCACCGCGCAGCGCCCGCAGCGGCTCGTTGTAGGCGCGCTGCAGGGTGAAGCCGGTGCGGGCGGTGCTCTTGAGGGCCGTGGTCCAGGGCATGGCGCTGAGCCTAGATGTCCGACCGGCTTGTGATGGTATGTCAGCCGTGGGTGCGCGGGATGCGGCGCTCCCAGCGGCGCTCGAAGACGGTCCGGCCGTCCTCCTCGGCGGTCACCTGGTTGTCCGTCAGGAAGTGGCCGGCGTCGGCGCGGATCTCGGAGCGGGTGGTGACGGTGACGTTCCAGCCGAGCTCGGGGCGGCTCAGGCCGACCCGCCAGACCGACAGGGTGCGGGCACTGAGCGGGTCGGCGCCGCGGATCGCATAGGTCTCCAGCGCGTCCTCGCTGAACTCCAGGCCGTCCGGGTAGCTGCGCGAGCCGCCGTAGCGGGGGTCCACCTCCAGCAGCCACTCGTCGGTGGCGACGTCGCGGCGGACGATCCGCTCCGGGCCGAGGCCCTCCGGGGCGGCGTAGACCACGCCCAGCGGCGGGGCCTGCTCGGGCTCCTCGAAGGCGATCGGGGCCCTGGCCGCGTCACCACTGCTGTCGCGGACCGGCAGCAGCAGCGCGCTGGCGCCGGGGTCGACGGTGAACCCCTGGTCCGAGGGGTGCGGCCAGATCCAGGGCCAGTAGGCGGAGGAGAGCGCCAGCCGGATCCGGTGGCCGGGCGGGAAGGCGTGCGCGATGGCGACCAGGTCGAAGGAGACGTCCTCGGTCTCCCCGGGGACCCACTCCACGCTGCGCTCCCGGCCGTGCCGGCTCAGCAGGTTGAGCACCCCCCGGGTGACCAGGGTGGACGAGCCGTCGGGGGCCACGTCGCAGAGCCGGGCGACGATCTGCGCCCGGGCGCTGGGGCAGGTCACCCGCAGCCGCAGCCGGGCGTTGCCGAGGATCTCGGTGTGCTCGCCGAGCGGCGCGGAGTCGAAGCAGACCGAGCGGCCGTCCTCCTCGCGCTGGTCCGGCGGCAGGTCGGAGTCGTTGCCGAAGGGGAAGAAGCGGCCCGCGTCGACCCCGGTGTGCTGGGGGGAGACGACCTGGACCGGTCCTTCGGTGGTCGCGGTCAGACCGTCGTTGAGCCGATAGGGCGTCATATCGACATTGACGGAGGGCCAGGAGTCGTCGCCGATCCAGCGTCCGGGCCGTTCGGCGTAGCGGGTGGCCGGGGGCACCGACTCGTTCATCCAGGTGCGCAGCCTGGGCTCGGCCATCACGCCGGTGTCGCTGCTGGGGTGCTCGTCCTTGAGCCAGTGGTCCCACCAGCGCAGGGTCTCCTGGAGGAAGCCGATCGCCGGCCCCGGCGGCAGCCCCCGGTCGGGGTACTGGTGCGACCACGGCCCGACCAGGCCGCGCATCGGCGCCTCCAGGTGCTCGGCGAGGCGGAACACGGTGTCCCGGTAGGGGTCGGCCCAGCCGCCGACGGCCAGCACCGCCGCCTTGATCGCGGTGTAGTCCTCGCAGACGCTGCCGTGCCGCCAGTAGCCGTCCCTGGCCTGGTGGTCCAGCCAGGTGTGGATGAAGGGGTCGACCTGCTCCAGCCGCTCCAGCCACATCCCGCGCCAGCGGTCGCCGACGAACTCCGGGTCGGGCGGGCGGGAGACGAAGGCCAGCATGGTCGCGGCCCAGGCGTGCATGTCCACGGCCAGCACGGACCCGCCCATGTAGTGGACGTCGTTGTCGTAGCGGTCGTCGGTGGAGCAGACGGTGACGATCGCCTTCAGCGGCTCCGGGGCGAGGGCGGCGATCTGCAGGCTGTTGAAGCCGCCCCAGGAGATGCCGAACATGCCGACCCGTCCGCTGCACCAGGGCTGCTCGGCCAGCCAGTGCACCACCGCGACGCCGTCGGCCAGCTCGGTGGCGTCGTACTCGTCGCCGGGCATCCCCTCGGAGTTGCCGTGCCCGCGGATGTCCACCCGGACCGAGGCGTAGCCGTTGCCCGCGTACCAGGGGTGCCGCTGGGCGTCGCGCGGCGCGGTCCAGTCGCCGAGGCGGTAGGGGAGGTACTCCAGCAGCGCGGGGACCGGCTCGTCGGTGACGGGGCGCCAGATCCGGGCGTAGAGCCTGATCCCGTCCCGGACCGGGATGGTGACGTCCTCGCAGACGATCGGGTACGGGAAGTCCTCGCGGTAGTGCATCTGCCGGCTCCTTCGGCTGGATGGGCGTCGGTTGGCTGGGCGTCAGCGGACGGGGTGCTCAGCGGACGGTGCTCAGCGGACGGGGTGCATGGTGCGGCGCAGCCACGGACCGGCGGCGATCACGGCGAGACCGACCAGCACCACGAAACCGCCGTTGAGGCCGAAGTAGGCGGGGTCGGAGATGGCGCCGTAGAGCTTCACCGACTGGGCCTGGATGCCGTTGGCCAGGGCCAGCGAGAGGAACCAGAGCGCCATCGACTGGCTGGCGAACGCGGCCGGGGCCAGCTTGGTGGTCACCGACATGCCGGTGGTCTCCAGCAGGATGTCGCCGAGGCCGAGCACCAGGTAGCAGGTGATCAGCCAGGCCCCGGACATCACCCAGTCGCCGGTGCGGTTCATGGTGGCCGGAACCATGATCAGGAAGGACAGGCCACCGAGGATCACACCGTAGGCGATCTTGTTGGAGGCGTGCGGCTGGCGGTGCCCCAGCCGTACCCAGGTCGCCGCGACCACCGGCGCCAGCACCACCTCGGCGACGCCGAGCACCGACCCGTACCAGGAGGAGGGGAAGTGCCAGCCGAAGAACTCGGTGTTGGCATGGTCCAGGGCCAGCAGGTTCATGGTCGAGTAGGACTGGAACAGCACCAGGTTGAAGGCCACCGAGGCGCCGAAGAGCACCAGGTAGGGCCGCAGCCGGCCGCGCTCCGCGGCGGTGACCCGCGGGCTGCGGAAGAGGAAGGTGAAGTAGGCGATCGGGGTGACCACCGAGACCCCGGTGACGATGTTGACGGTGAGGTCCATGGTCAGCACGCCGGCGAGGGCGAGGATGCCGAAGGCCACCACGACGGCGGCGATGCCGGCCAGGATCATCCGAACCGCGCGGCGCATGGCCTCCGGCGGCAGCGCCGACTCGGCACCGTCCTGACGCCCGGCCAGGTGCCCGCGGCCCAGCACGTACTGGACGACGCCGAAGGTCATCCCGATCGCCGCGGCGGAGAAGCCCCAGTGGTAACCGATCTTCTGGCCGAGCCAGCCGGCCACCAGCGGACCGAGGAAGGCGCCGATGTTGATGCCCATGTAGTACAGCGCGAAGCCGGCGTCGCGGCGCTCGTCCTCGGTGCTGTAGAGCTTGCCGACCAGGGTGGAGACATTGGGCTTGAGCAGCCCGGTGCCGACGATGATCAGGCCGAGGCCGATCCAGGTCATGCTGGTGGTCGGGACGGCCATCACGTAGTGGCCGCAGGCGATGCAGATGCCGCCGTACAGCACCGACCGGTAGGAGCCCAGCAGCCGGTCGGCCAGCCAGCCGCCGGCCACCGAGATCAGGTAGATCATCGTGCTGTAGGCGGCGTAGACGGAGGAGGCGGTGCCGTCGGCCATGCCCATGCCGCCGTCGGCGGCCGAGGCGGTGAAGTAGAGCGTCAGGATCGCGGTCATGCCGAGGTAGGAGAAACGCTCCCACATCTCGGTGCCGAAGAGGGTGAGCAGTCCGCGCGGATGGCCGAAGAAGGAGTGGTCCTGAGTCGGGTCGGTCTCCGCCGAAGGGGTGGCCTCGCTCGCGCCCAAGAGAACTGCCTCCGTCCGTGGCGCAGCCAGGTCGGGCCCCGTTTGCACCATATGTCTGACTTGAGATCAGTAGGAGCATAGGCGAGGGCCCGGGACCACGCAGCGGCAGGCGCGGGTCCGCGTGGCGGAGGGAGGCGGGGGTGTGGGGACGGGTGCGGCGGGGGTGTGCGCCGGGGCGTGGTGCGGGCGTGGTGCGGGTCTGCGGGGCGGACGTGCGGCGGAGGGCGCGGCGCGCGGACTCAGCCGCGCGGGCGCTCGTTCCAGGCGGCCATGGCGTGCTTGCCGTGCTCGACGCCGAGCCGGCTGATCGTGCCGGTGGCCAGCATGAAGAGCGAGCCGTCGGCGGGCGGCAGCCCCAGGTAACGGGCGGTCACCACGCGCAGGAAGTGGGCGTGGGCGACCAGGACGACGTCCCCGCCGTCGGCCGCCCGGAGCTCCTTGTCGACCAGCGCGAGGACCCGGTCGGTGCGGGCGCCGATCTCCTCGGGCGACTCACCCGGGTGGCCCTCCGGGCCCGGCGGCACACCGTCCGTCCAGAGGTCCCAGTCCGGGCGGGTCCGGTGGATCTCGGCGGTGGTGATGCCCTCGTAGCCGCCGTAGTCCCACTCGTGCATGTCCTCGACGATGCGGGGGTTCTCCAGACCGGCCAGCTTCGCTGTGCTGCGGGCCCGGAGCATCGGGCTGCACAGCGTCACCGCGATCGGGTGCTCGGCCAGCATCCCCGCCAGCGCGCGGGCCTGCCGCTCGCCGTTGGGGGTCAGCGGCCGGTCGGTGTAGCTGGTGTGCCGCCCGGCCTCGCTCCAGTCGGTCGCGCCGTGCCGGACCAGGATCACATCGCCCATGCCGCTCATCACTCCCACGCGCTCTGACGTCAACCTCCGTCGATCTTCGCACGCCGGTAGGGCGGTGCGGCGGGCGAGGGCTGCCTCCTAGGCCGGGTGCTGCGCCGCGAGCCGGTTGATGGCGGCCGGGTCGAGGACGTGCGGGGTGTCGGCCGGGTCGACGGGGTCGGCGGTGGCCACCGCGAGCATGGCCCGGGCCAGCTGTTCGGTGCTGGTGACGTGGTTGGGCGCCAGGCGGCGGATCAGCGGGAGGACCGGGCCCAGCACGGTGTAGGCGATGCGGTAGGAACGCGTCTTGGACACCGCGCCGTGCAGCGGCTGGATGAACCCGGGACGGAACATGTAGGCCCGGAAGGGCAGCCTGAGCAGCTCGTTCTCGGTACGGCCCTTGACCCGCGCCCACATCGCCCGCCCCTGCTCGGAGCTGTCCGTCCCGGCGCCGGAGACGTAGCAGAACACCAGCCCGTGGTTGGCCTCGGCGAGCGGGCGGGCGACGGTGAGGGTGAGGTCGTAGGTGATCGCCCGGTAGGCGTCCTCGCTCATGCCGGCCGCGGAGACGCCCAGACAGAAGAAGCAGGCGTCGTACTCAGCCAGTTCGTCGGCGACCGCGGACAGGTCGGTGGTGTCCGCCTGCACCAGCTCCCGCAGCTTGGCGTGCTCGACCCCGGTGCCGGTACGGCCGATCACCAGCACCCGCCCGACCCGCTCGTCCAACAGGCACTCGCGCAGCACGCCCTGGCCGACCATGCCGGAGGCGCCGAAGATGATGACGTTCATGGCGCAACCGTAGTGGGGCGCGGTCGGCCCCCGGGCCTTTTGCCTCAGAGGCAAGATGTTTGCCAGCGCCCCGCAACCGGTGTGACGCTGATGCCATGGACGTGGACATCACCGGTGAGGTGCCCGGGCTCGGGGCCCGGTTGCGGGAGCGGCGGCTGCGCAGTCGGCTGACGCTGGAGGCGGCGGCCGCGCGGGTCGGGCTGTCGCCCGCGCACCTCTCCCGGCTGGAGACCTCCAAGCGCCAGCCCTCGCTACCGGTGCTGCTGGGCCTCTCCCGAGCGTACGGCGTCCCCGTCGAAGTCCTGCTGGGGGAGCAGAGCGAGGTGTCGCCGCTGGTCAGGGCACCGGTGCTGAGGGCGGGGGAGGGCGAGCCCACCGTGGCCGGGGGCTGGACCTACCGTCCGGCCGGGGTGCCGGGGCGTGCGATGCAGGCTCTGCGGGTGCACATCCCGATGCTCGTGCAGGACGCGGTGGTCCGGGTCCACCCGGGCGAGGAGTGGCTGTACGTCCTGGAGGGACGGCTGCTGCTCACCCTCGACCGCGAGCAGCACCTCCTCGCCCCCGGGGACTCCGCCCACTTCGACTCCATGCGACCGCACCGCCTGGTCGCCGAGGAGCAGCCCGGAGTCGAGCTGCTCTTCGTCCACACCCTGCTGCAGTCGCCGACCGCCGACCTCTGCATCCACTGAACCGAATCGAAGGGACCGTCACCATGGCCACCACCCAGTACCCCGTCGAGGACGGCAGCACCCGGACCGAGCGCCGGGTCGGCATCCGCGTCTTCATCTACGTCATCGGCCTGCACGTGTTCGCCGGCTTCGCGATGCTGATCTACTACGCGGGCCGACACGGTAACTGACGCCTGCTCACATGAGGTGGTGGTCCATGGCGGTGTGGTCGTGGCCGGCGCTGTCGGGGGATTCCGGGGCGCCGCCCATCATGCGGAGCATCTGGCGGCCGCCGGTGCGGGCGAAGCGGTAGAGCAGGGCGGCGGCGAGGAGCAGGAAGGCGATGTTGAGCCAGGTGGTGTAGTTCCAGCTGACGCCGTCCATGGGGATCCTGGCCCGGGACTGGTCGGGGATCAGGCCCAGGCCGCCGAAGGCGAACTCGACCAGGTAGCCGGCCACGACCATCGCGGCGTAGAAGGTGGCGGCCAGGAAGGCGGTCATCCGCAGGCCGTAGTACTTCCGGTAGATGTTCAGGATCGGGAGGATCAGCAGGTCGGCGAAGATGAAGGCGACCACGCCGCCGAAGCTGATGCCGCCCTTCCACAGCACCACCGCCAGCGGGACGTTGCCGATGGAGCAGACGAAGGAGAACACCGCGACCAGCGGGCCGACGACCGGGCCCCAGAGCTTCGCGGCAAGGGGGTGGCCGTCGAAGAAGAAGGTGCGCCAGAAGCTGTCCGGGACCCAGGCGGCGATCGCCCCGGCGACCAGCAGGCCGACCACCAGGTCGCGCAGGATCGCCGCCCATTCCATGACGAAGACGTGCGCGACCGAGGTCCAGCCCTCGCGGGAGAGCAGCCGTCGGGCGAAGGACCCCTCGCCGCCGACGGACATGTCCATCGCGGCGTGGCCCTCCATCGAGCCGGCCCGGCCGTGGTCGGCCTGCTCGCGGGCCTCGCGGAGCAGCTTGTCCCGCAGGAACAGCCGGAACAGGACGGCCAGGACGACGATCATGATCGGGCCGCCGACGAACTCGGCCGCGGTGAACTGCCACCCCATCAGCAGGGCCAGGATCACGCCCAGTTCGACCACCAGATTGGTCGAGGCGATCTCGAAGGCCATCGCCGCGGTGAAGTTCGCGCCCTTGCGGAACAGTGAGCGGGCCAGTGCCACCGCGGCGTAGGAGCAGGAGGACGAGGCGGCGCCGAGCAGCGAGGCGACGGCCAGCGTGCGCGGACGGTCGTCGCCGAGCAGGCGGACGACGGTGGACTTGCGGACCACCGCCTGGACGACGGCCGAGAGGGTGAATCCCAGGATCAGGGCCCAGGTGATCTCCCAGGTCATGGCTCCGGTGATGGAGAGTGCATGGGTGAGGGCGTGCCAGAGGTCGTTCATCTCGCGCCGTCCGGGGTGAGTAGTCGCGTCAGGGTGTCTGCGTCCTGACGAACGACTATACCCCCCAGGGGTATTCCACGGTGCTGTTGCGACGGGCGCGCTCGGCCGCCCAGGCGGTCAGGTGCGCCTCCAGACTGGTCTCCGGGTCTGAGTGGATCAGGGTGCGGTCGCCGCTGCTCACTGCGGCGAGGAAGGCGTCGACCAGGCGGTCGTCGGCGTCGCCGTGGCCGCCGGCGGCGCTGTCGGGGTCGGTCTCGAAGGAGTGGACGGTGCCGGCGCCGGTGCGGAAGTCGGTGACGGTGGCGGTGGTGCCGTCGCCCTCCAACTGGCCGTGGGTGCCGAAGATCCGGGTGCGGCGCGGCCCCATCGCGGTGAACGCGGTCATGGTGAAGGAGGCGGTGGTGCCGCCCTCGTACTCCAGGTTCACCACCTGGTGGTCCACCACGTCGTTGTCACAGCCGTAGACGCATCGCCCGTACGGGCCCTCGCGGAGCGCCTGGAGCACGCCGTCCGGGCTCCGCTCCGCGGTGACGACGGACAGCGGCCAGTGCAGCCGGCCCTCCTCGCCATCGGCGAGGCTCTCGGCCAGGACCCGGAGGTAGAGCCGGGGCGCGGAGTACGGGCACTGCGGCTCGACCGGGCAGTCGAGGCAGTTGTCGGCGGCGCCCTCCGGCCGGTGCTCCGGGCGGAAGTGCCGCAGCCCGCCGAACGAGGAGACCTTGTGCACCCGGCGGCCGACGATGAACGACAGCCAGTCCAGGTCGTGCCCCGACTTGGCCAGCAGCATCGGCGTGGCCCGGTCCTCGCGGCGCCAGTTGCCGCGGACGAACGAGTGCGCCTGGTGCCACCAGCCGACCGGCTCCAGGTGCTGCACGGAGACGATCTCGCCCAGCAGGCCCGACTGGACGATGGCCCGCACCCCGGCGGTGTAGGCGGTGTAGCGCAGCACATGGCAGACCGCCAGCAGCACGTCCGCCTGTCGCACCGCCTCGACGATCCTGCGGGCGTCGGCCTCGTTGGTGGCCATCGGCTTCTCCAGCAGGATGTGCAGGCCGGCGGCGGCGAAGGCGAGGGCGGGTTCCACGTGGTCGGCGTCCTGGGTGGCGATGACCACCGCGTCCGCCCCGACGCCGGCGGCGGCCAGGTCGCGCCAGTCGGCGAAGGCCGCCGCTGCCGGGTGCTCGCGGGCGGCCTCGGCGAAGCGGCGCGGATCAGGATCGGCGAAGCCGGTGACCACGGCACGGCCGGTGCCGACGGCGTAGCGGGCGTAGCCGCTGCCGCGCGAGCCCGCGCCGACGATCAACAGGCGAACCGGGGACGACTCCTGAGTCGATGTCATGAACCGGAGTATCGCGCCGCAGCCCGGCGCCGGGCAGGGGGCACGCCAAGTCGGCGCGTCGCGGCCCGCTGTGAGTGATCCTCAGTTCGGTGTCGTAGGGTGTCGGGCTGTGACGGGGAACAGGGGGAGCCGGCTCGATCTCGCCGGCAGCGGGGCCGAGCCGCTGGAGACCGACGATCCGGCTGCTGTCGGGACGATTCCACTGCTCGGCAGACTGGGGTCCGGCGGTATGGGCCGGGTCTACCTGGGAGTGGTCGACGGCCGGTACGCGGCGGTCAAACAGGTGTTGCCGCACCTCGCCGAGGACGAGAACTTCCGGCGGCACTTCGGCCACGAGCTGGACAATCTCGCCCGGCTGCCGGCCGCGGCCAGTGCGCCGCTGCTGGCCGGCGACCGGGAGGCCCGGCCGCCGTGGTTCGCCACCGCCTACATACCCGGCATCACCCTGACCCAGGCACTGGCCCTGAACGGCGGTGCGCTGCCGATCGACGCACTGTGGCTGCTGCTGCGCGGGGCGGCGGCAGGACTGCGGATGGTGCACGCGCTGGACATGGTGCACCGGGACCTCAAGCCGTCCAATGTGATGCTGACCCCGGACGGTGTCAGCCTGATCGACTTCGGCATCGCCCGGGCCGCTGACCAGAGCCGGCTCACCCAGAGCGGTGTGGCGGTCGGCACACCCGCCTACATGTCCCCGGAACAGGCCAACGCGACCGGGAAGTTGACCGGCGCGACCGATGTCTTCGCGCTGGGCTCGCTGATCGCCTACGCCGCCACCGGGCGGCCGCCCTTCGGGGACGGCTCCGGAGTCGGGCTGCTCTACCAGATCGTGCACGGCGAGCCGGACCTCGCGGCAGTGCACGCGGTGGACCCCGAACTGGCCGAGACCGTCGCTGCCTGTCTGGACAAGAACCCGCAGGCACGACCCACCGCGGAGCGGCTGCACCGCCTCGCGGACGGCAAGGTCGCCTCACCCGCCCCGGGCTGGCCGCCGGCGGTCGTGGAGCTGCTGGCCCAGCGGGCAGCTTTCGCCGCCACACCACCGGACCGGCACGTCCTTCCCGTGCCGTCCCCGACCCTGCCGAATACCGGGCGGAGCGCCGGGTCGAACGCCGGGCCGGGGGCCGCGCCGGAGGAACAGCCCACCTCGGTCCGGCGTCGCCGCCGCTCCAGGCGCCTGCTGCTGTTCGTGCTCCCGGTGGTCGTGGCCGCCGCAGCCGTCCTCACCGTGGAGCTCCTGCCGCAGGTCACCCAGGCCCAGACCGCGGGCGGCGCGCCGACCGCCTCGGGACCGGGCTCATCGTCCTCGGCCCCGGCCACTGTCGGCTCCACGGCCTCGGCCTCCGCAGGAGGGTCCGCCTCCAGCACCGCATCCGCCGCCGCGGGCGCCTCCTCGTCGGCGGCGCCGACCTCCTCCGGGTCCAGCACGGGCGGTGGCACCGCAGGGAGCGGTGGCAGCAGCGGTTCCGGCTCGAAGGGTTCCACCAAGGCCGCCACCCAGCCCGCGTCGGTGACCGCCACCACCGCGAAGGCGACCGCCGCAGCCACCACGGCCGCGGCCTCGCCGACGAAGACGATGGGGGCCGAGTGCGTGCTGACGCCGGGGGCGACCACGTGCAGCAGCAACAACCCGACGGTCCAGGTGCAGGCGCAGGAGCCCGGCGGCTGCACCTACACGGCCACCATCACCTGGGGCGACGGCTCCACCACGTCATCCGACTTCCCCGGCAGCTCCGCCCCCATCACGATCGCCACCCACCGCTACTCGGCGAAGGGCACCTACTCGCTCAACGCCGAAGCTGTCACGGACAGCGGTTTCTGCCTTGCCAACGGCGGCAGCGGTACGTTCACGCTGACCTCCTGAGGCCGGCAGACCCTTCCGGAGAAACCGACCGGGGCCGGGCGGCCCGCTCCGGTCACGCCGCCGGCTCCAGGGTGCTGTCCCGGGAGACCAGGGCCGCGTAGTGGCCGCCCAGGGCGAGCAGCTCGTCGTGGGTGCCGTGCTCGGCGATCCGGCCCTCGTCCAGGACCACGATCTGGTCGGCGTCGCGGACCGTGGACAGCCGGTGCGCGATGGTGATGGTGGTGCGGCCGGCCGAGAGGGTGTCCAGCGCCTGCTGCACCGCCTGCTCGGTCTGGGTGTCCAGGGCGCTGGTGGCCTCGTCCAGGACCAGTACCGGCGGGTCGCGCAGGATGGTGCGGGCGATGGCCAGCCGCTGCTTCTCGCCGCCGGAGAAGCGGTAGCCGCGCTCGCCGACCATCGTCTCGTAGCCGTCCGGCAGTGAGGCGATGTGGTCGTGGATCTGGGCGGCGCGGGCCGCCTCGTACAGCTCCTCGTCGGTGGCGTCGGGCTTGGCGAAGCGCAGGTTGTCCGCGACCGAGGCGTGGAACAGGTAGGTCTCCTGGGAGACCACGCCGACGGTCTCGGCGAGCGAGGCGAAGCTGAGGTCGCGCACGTCGGTGCCGTCGATCAGCACCCGGCCCGAGGTCACGTCGTAGAGCCGGGGGACCAGGTAGCTGAGGGTGGTCTTGCCGGAGCCGGTCTCGCCGACGACGGCCAGGCTGGTGCCGGCCGGGACGGTGAGCTCGATATCGTCCAGGGTGGGTCGGGTCCCGCTGCCGGGCTCGTAGCTGAAGCCCACGTGGTCGAAGCGGACCTCGCCGGCGCCCGAGCTGCGGGTGACCGGGTCGGGGCGTTCGGTGATGTCCGGGACCAGGTCCAGGTACTCGAAGATCCGCTGGAACAGCGCCAGCGAGACCAGCACCGCGACGCCGACCTGGAGCAGCTGCACGGTGGGCCGGAACAGGCTCTGCTGCAGCGAGGTGAAGGCGACCAGGGTGCCGATGGACACCGCGGTGGTGTGGCCGGAGCCGCTGGTCAGGCCGGCCGCCCAGTAGATCACCGCAGGCATTGCGGCCATCACGATCTGGATGGTGGACTGCCGCCAGCGGCCCGCCATGTCGGCGCGGACCTCCAGGTCGGCCAGGGCGTCGGACTCGCGGGCGAACTCGTCGCTGAGGCCGCGGGAGCGGCCCATGGTGCGGCCGAGCAGGATGCCGCTGACGGACAGTGACTCCTGCATGATCGAGGAGATCGCCGCGAGCTGCTTCTGCCGCTCGGTGGCGATCTTGCGGCGCTCGTTGCCGACCCGCCGGCTGATCCAGACGAACAGCGGGAGCAGCAGCAGCGAGACGATGGTGAGCTTCCAGTCCAGGGCCACCATGGCGACCACGGTGGCGACCACCGTGGTGAGGCTGGAGACCAGCGCGGTCGCGGTGCTGGTCACGGTGGACTGCATGCCGCCGATGTCGTTGGCGATCCGGGACTGCACCTCGCCGGTGCGGGTGCGGGTGAAGAAGGCCAGCGGCATCCGCTGCAGATGGGCGTAGACGCTGGTGCGCAGGTCGTGCATGACCCGCTGGCCGACGCTGGTGCTGAGGTAGGTCTGCAGCACGTTGAAGACGGAGTTGGCGACCGCGACCGCGATCATGCCGAGGGCCAGCAGGCTCAGCAGGCCGGTGCGGCCCTGCGGGATGGCGGTGTCGAGGACGGCGCGCAACAGGAACGGCGAGGCCACCGAGACCAGCGAGGAGAGGCCGACGAACGCGCCGACGGCGATCAGCTTCCCGCGGTAGGGGCGGAACAGGCGCAGGATGCGGCGCAGCTGCACGGGTGCTTTGGGGGCGCCCGGCTTGCGGGCGGGTGGAGTCCAGTCGGGACCTGGGGTGCGCATGGGCGGCTCCGGGAAGTAGGGAGGACGGGCTTGCTTCCTCCCGTCCAACGGAGCATAGCTCATCTTTATTCCGGCTAATAGTGAGTTAGGCTCAGTGATGCCTCCGGTGGAACCCGGCGGTTGCCGGAAGGGGGTGGAGAGCGCTCTCCGGTTCTGTTATAAACACGGCATGGACGAGCCCCGCAGCGCCGCCGCCGGAACCGCTCCGACTCTGGAGGACGTGGCCAGGGTGGCCGGTGTCTCCCGGGCCACGGTCTCCAGGGTGGTCAACCGCACCCGCAATGTCGACCCCGCGATCCAGGAGACGGTGCGTCAGGCCGTCGCCGCGGTGGGCTACGTGCCCAACGGCGCGGCCCGCTCGCTGATCACCCGGCGGAGCGGATCGGTGGCGCTGGTGGCCTCCGGCGCGGGGGAGGGGCAGGAGGAGGAGTTCCGCACCCGGTTCTTCACCGACCCCTTCTTCAGCCGGGTGGTCAACGGGGTGATGGGCTTCCTGCGGCCGCGCGGGATGCACCCGGTGCTGATGCTGGCCGAGACCGAGGAGGCCAGGGCGGAGGTCATCGCCTATCTGCGGCAGCGCAGCGCGGACGGGGCGCTGGTGGTCTCCACCCACGCCGACGATCCGCTGCCGGAGCAGCTGGTGGCGGCCGGCCTGCCCGCGGTGCTCTTCGCCCGGCCGGCCCGGCCGGTCCCGATCGGCTTCGTGGACCTGGCGCACCAGGAGGGCGCCCGGCTGGCCGCCGACCGGCTGGTCGGCCAGGGCTGCCGGCGGGTGGCGGTGATCTCCGGGCCGCTGGACATCAGGGCGGCGCGGGAGCGCCAGGACGGCTTCCTGGAGGCGATGGCCCGGCACGGCGAGCCGCTGGTGCCGACGGCCGAGGGCAACTTCACCCAGGCCAGCGGGGAGGCCGCGATGCAGCGGCTGCTGCTGGAACGGCCGGACCTGGACGGGGTGTTCGCCGCCAACGACCTGATGGCCCAGGGGGCGCTGCACATCCTGCGCGAGCACGGGCGGCGGGTTCCTGAGGACGTCCGGGTGGTCGGCTTCGACGACAGCAGCGCCGCGGTGGCCAGCCGCCCGGCGCTGACCACGGTGCGGCAGCCGGTGGAGGAGATGGCGGCGGAGATGGCGCGGCTGCTGCTGGACCGGATCGAGGGGCGGGCGGACGGGCCGAGGTCGGCGGTGTTCGACCCGGTGCTGGTGGTGCGGCAGTCCGGCTGAGCGGGCCTCCACCCCGGACGGACCCTCCGCTCCGGGCGGGGAGGCACCCCCGCCCGGAGCGTGCTCCAGGGGAATGGAGAGCGCTCTCCATCCGGCTCAAGATTCCGTATTCCGGTGCGGTCCGTCAAGGGCTGTGACACGGTTGCTGTGTCCTGAATGTCTGCTAATGCAGCCAGTTATGACGGCCGCTCAGTACCGGAACACCCTCTTCTGACAAAACTCTTGACGACCGTGAAACAAGAGCGCAACCATCGCCCAGATGGGAGAGCGCTCTCTGGGTGAGCGCTCTCCAAACCGGACCCGCCCCCTGTCAGGAGTCCCCATGGGAGCCCCACCCCTAGGTTCCGCGCCGTACGGTTCCGCGCGCACCGTGCTGAGAACGGCGGCGCTGGCCGTCGTCGCGCTCTCGCTGTTCTTCTACGCCCTGGTCGCCGGGCCGATCACGGCCCGTGCGGCCGACACCCTGCTCTCCCAGGGCAAGCCGGCCACCTCGTCGTCCACCGAGACCACCGGCGCCGGGCTGGCCGCGGCCAACGCCGTGGACGGCAACACCGGCACCCGCTGGGCCAGCGCCTGGAGCGACCCGCAGTGGCTGCAGGTCGACCTCGGCAGCAGCTACAGCATCGACAAGGTCGTCCTGAACTGGGAGAACTACGCGACCGCGTACCAGATCCAGGTCTCGAACGACGGCAGCAACTGGACCAGCGTCTACTCCACCACCACCGGTGCCGGCGGCACCGAGACCCTGAACGTCAGCGGCACCGGCCGCTACGTCCGGATGTACGGGACGGTGCGGGAGAACGGCTACGGCTACTCGCTGTGGGAGTTCCAGGTGTACGGCCTGGCCTCGTCGGCGACCCCGACGCCGACCGCCACGCCCACGCCGACCCCGACGCCCACGCCGACCGCCACCGGGACCACCCCGCCCGGCAACTGGACCACCGTCTGGAGCGACAACTTCGCCGGCGGCTCCGGCAGCGCACCCTCCTCGGCCAACTGGATCACCGACACCGGCACCCAGTACCAGAACGGCTCGGCCAACTGGGGCACCGGCGAGGTCGAGACGGACACCAACAGCGCCGCCAACGTCGCGGTCGACGGCAGCGGCCACCTCAACCTCACCGCGGTCAGGGACAGCAGTGGCAACTGGACCTCGGGCCGGGTGGAGACCCAGCGCAGCGACTTCGCCGCGCCCGCCGGCGGCCAGCTGATGATCTCCGCCTCCGTCAAGCAGCCCAATCCGGCCAACGGGCTGGGCTACTGGCCCGCCTTCAAGGCGGTCGGCGCCCAGTACCGCAGCGACATGACCACCTGGCCGCAGATGGGCGAGAGCGACATCCTGGAGGACGTCAACGGCCGCAGCCAACTCTCGGCGACGCTGCACTGCGGGACCGCGCCCAACGGCAACTGCAACGAGTACAACGGCATGACCAGCGGACTGGCCAGCTGCACCAACTGCCAGACCGGGTACCACACCTACACCGAGATCATCGACCGCACCCAGTCGGACGAGCAGATCCGCTACTACCTGGACAACCAGCAGGTGTGGCAGGTCAACGAGTCCCAGGTCGGCGTCGCCACCTGGCAGGCGGCCGTGGACCACGGCTTCTACCTGGTAGCCGACCTGGCCATCGGCGGCTCGTACCCCAACGCGGTCTGCGGCTGCACCTCGCCCAGCAGCGCCACCAGCTCCGGCGGCACGCTGAGCATCGGCGCGGTCACGGTGTCCACCACCACCGGCACCCCGCCCACCCCGCTGACCGACCCGGCGGTGCCGACCGGCGCCAGCAACGTCCACGTCACCGGCTCGCAGGGGAACTGGCAGCTCAGTGTCAACGGGGCGCCGTACCAGGTCAAGGGCGTCACCTGGGGCCCGTCCACGGACACCGCCGCCGCCCATATGCGGGACCTGAAGTCACTGGGCGTCAACACCGTCCGCACCTGGGGCACCGACGGCACCACCCAGCCGCTGCTGGACGCGGCCGCAGCGTACGGGGTCAAGGTGATCAACGGCTTCTGGCTGAACCAGGGCGCCGACTACGTCAATGACACCGCGTACAAGACCAGCACCCTCAACTCCATCGTGGCCTGGGTCAACGCCTACAAGAACGACCCGGCGGTGCTGATGTGGGACGTCGGCAACGAGGTGATCCTGACCACCCAGGACCACTACACCGGCGCCGCGGTCGAGCAGCAGCGGATCGCCTACGCCCAGTACGTGGAGCAGATCGTCCAGGCCATCCACGCGGCCGACCCCAACCACCCGGTGACCTCGACCGACGCCTACACCGGCGCCTGGCCGTACTACAAGCAGTACACCCCGGACCTGGACCTCTACGCCGTCAACTCCTACGGCGCGGTGTGCAGCGTCAAGACCGACTGGGTCAACGGCGGTTACACCAAGCCCTACATCGTCACCGAGTCCGGCGACTCCGGGGAGTGGGAGGTCCCCAACGACGCCAACGGCGTGCCCACCCAGCCCACCGACGTGCAGATGCGGGACGGCTACACCAGCGCCTGGAACTGCATCTCCGGCCACACCGGGGTCTCCTTCGGCGGGACCCTGTTCAACTACGGCCAGGAGAACGACTTCGGCGGCATCTGGTTCAACCTGATCCCGGAGGCCTGGAAGCGGCTGGCCTACTACGCGGTGGCCAAGGACTACGGCGGCACCCCGCAGCAGAACACCCCGCCGGTGATCAGCAGTATGACGCTGAGCAACACCACCGCGGTCCCGTCCGGCGGCACCTTCACCGTCAACGCGAACGCCACAGACCCGGACGGCGACCTGATCCGCTACAACCTGATGTACACCAGCAAGTACGTGGACGGCGGCACCGGGCTGCAGCAGGTGACCTTCACCCAGACCGGCAACGGGCAGTTCACCGTCACCGCGCCGAAGACCCTGGGCGTCTGGAAGGTCTACGTCTACGCCTACGACGGCCACGGCAACGTCGGGGTGGAGACCCGCTCGTTCAAGGTGGTCGCGCCGCCGGTGAGCGGGACCGACGTGGCCAAGGGCAAGCCCACCACGGCCTCCTCCTTCCAGACCGCCAACGGCAACTTCACCCCCGGCCAGGCCACCGACGGTGACTGGACCACCCGTTGGGCCAGCAACTGGGACGACGCCGAGTGGCTGCAGGTGGACCTCGGCCAGACCACGGCGATCCACCACGTCCAACTCGGCTGGGAGGCCGCGTACGGCAAGGCGTACCAGGTCCAGGTGTCCAACGACGGCACCAACTGGACCACGGTCTACTCCACCACCACGGCGACCGGCGGCGTCGACGACTTCGACGTCTCCGGGTCGGGCCGCTACGTGCGGCTGAACCTCACCCAGCGCGGCAGCGCCTACGGCTACTCGCTGTACGAGTTCGGCGTCTACGCCTGAGGCAGGCGCTGCGGCTGCGGTACCAACCCACCCACCAGGAGGTCTTCATGAAAGTCCGTCACCGGACCCGCTCCGGGTCCAGGCGGCTGCCGCCGCGCAGGACAGCGCTGCCCGTCGTGCTCGCGCTGCTGCTGTCGCTGATCGGCCTCGGCGCCTCGATGGCCGGGGCCAGCGCGGCCACCGGGACGCTGATCTCGCAGTCGCGTCCGGTCGTCGCCTCGTCGCTGGAGAGCGCCAACTTCCCGGCCGGCGCGGTCGTCGACGGCGACCCGACCACCCGCTGGGCCAGTGCCTGGAGCGACCCGCAGTGGATCCAGATCGACCTGGGCGGCACCGCCACCGTCAGCCAGGTCGAACTGGACTGGGAGGCGGCGTACGCCAGCGCCTACCAGATCCAGACCTCGCCGGACGCCAGCACCTGGACGTCGATCTACTCGACGACCACCAGCACCGGCGGCAACCAGGTGCTGAACGTCAGCGGGACCGGACGCTACATCAGGATGCTGGCCACCGCGCGCGGCACCCAGTACGGCTACTCGCTCTACGAGTTCAAGGTGTACGGCTCGGTGACGCTCAGCGGCACCGGCTACGTCCTCGCCGACCCGCCGGTCACCGGGGTCACCCCGTCCACCTATGTGCCGCCGAACGCGTACTTCCACGAGTTCCAGGCGCAGTGCAGTGCCAACCACGTGCTCCCGGACGACCCGATCGTCTTCCCCGGGCAGCCCGGCGCCTCGCACCTGCACACCTTCATGGGCAACACCAGCACCAATGCGGCCACCACCGAGGCCTCGCTGCAGGCCGGCGGCACCACCTGCATGGCGCCCGGTGACAAGTCCGGCTACTGGATGCCGACCCTGCTCAACGGGACGACCCAGGTCCTGCCGGTCGGCACCCAGACCATCTACTACAAGTCAGGAGTGATCGACTACACCAGCGTCCGGCCGTTCCCGACCGGGCTGCGCTTCCTGGTCGGCAGCCCGGCCGCGACCGCCACCCAGTTCTCCACCGACCCCGGCTGGGTCTCCGGCTGGGAGTGCGGCAACAGCTACGGGAACATCGACATCCCGCCGAGCTGCCCGGCCGGCAGCGAGCTGGACATCCGCTACCAGGCTCCCAGCTGCTGGGACGGGATCCACCTGGACACCCCGGACCACAAGAGCCACATGGCCTACCCGATCAACGGCGTCTGCCCGGCCGACCACCCGGTCGCCGTGCCGATGATCGAGTTCAAGATGGCCTTCCCGGTGAACGGCGACATGTCGCAGGTGCACCTGTCCAGCGGTCGCGGATTCTCCTTCCACTACGACTTCTACAACGGATGGGACACCGCGACCCTGGCCGCGATGGTCACCCACTGCATCGTCGGCGGACTGCAGTGCGACGACCGCGGCTACGACCAGAACCAGCCGCAGAAGGGCGCGGTACTGAACGACCAGTACCTGCTGCCTTCCTGACGAACCGACAGTAGTTGTGCCCCGCTGCCCCCACTGGGAGGAACCGGCATGAACCGACGAACGGGCCACCTGGTGGGGGCCGCCCTGCTGTTGCTCACCGTGGCGGGGTGCGCCTCGGCGCGCCCCGCCGCATCCGCGACGCCTACGGCCGTGGGTACGGCGGGCCCCTCCTCCGCGGCCAGGATCGTCTGCGCGGCCGAGGCCCAGGAGGACATCTCCGGCGCCCTCGGCATCGACACCACCGAACCGGTCAGCCCCAACTGGAAGGACCGGCTCTACTCCTGCCGCTACGTCTACCGCGACGGCTCCATGCTGCTCTCGGTCAAGGACCTGCCGGACGGCGCCGCCACCCGGGCCTGGTTCGACGGCCTGAGGCAGGCGGCCCCCGGCGCCACCCCGCTCACCGGCCTGGGCGACGCGGCCTTCGCCGAGCCGGACGGCACGGTGGTGCTCCGCAAGGACGCCACCGTGCTCACCGTGGACGTCAGCGCGCTCCCGACCACCTTCGGTAAGCCGGTCCGGCCGCGCGCGTCGGCGGCCAGGACCGTCGCCACCACGGTGCTGATCTGCTGGAAGGAGGGCTAGCGGGTGACGGTCGGTCAGGGGGCGTAGTAGCCCTCCAGGTCGGCGACCACGTTGGTGGTGCCGGTGTGGTTGTAGATGCTGATGTACCCGCTGGCGCTGACGGGGATCAGGGCGAGGGTGGGGACGGTCTCGCCGGCGGTGAAGTTGAGGGTCGAGTTGGTGTGCAGGGGGGTGCCCAGGGCGTAGGTGGTGAGGTAGCCCCCGGCGCTGGCCCCGGTGGCGGTGAGGTTGACCAGGACGGCGGTGGCCCCTGCGGGGACGGTGCCGGTGCCGGAGACCTTGAGGTCGAGCCGCTTGTTGGTACCCAGGACGCCGGCCGCGACACCGGTGCCGTTGCGGGTGTCGAGGATGCGGGTGGGGGTGGTGGGGGTGAAGGGATTGCCCATCGCGTAGCTGGGGATGGTGGCATCGGTGAAGGATCCGACGAGGTCGACCAGGACCTGGGTCTTGCCGGTGCTGTTGTAGACCTTGATGCTGCCGTCGGAGGCGACCGGGACGATGACGAGGTTGGAGACGGTCTGCCCGGCGGCGAAGTTGACGGTGGAGATGGTCGGTCGGGCGGCGTCGCCCGAGTAGACGGTCAGGTAGCCGCCGGTGGTGGGTGCGGTGGCGGTGACGCGCAGCGCCGCGTAGGTGGTGGGCTGGTCGCCGTCGACCGGAAGGGTGATGGTCTGTCCGGCGCTGAGCGGGCCGGTGTGGACGGTGTTGCTCTGCCGGGTGTCCAGCAGTCGATCCTGGATCATGCTGGCATAGCTGGCGCCGGCCGAGTTGGTGTTGGTGGTGTAGTAGCCCTGGAGGTCGGCGATGAGGTGGACGGCTGCGCCGGGGCTGGCGGTGAGGGCGATGGTGCCGTCGGCGGCGACGGGGACGGTGACCTGGTTGGCGACGGTCTGGCCGCGGGTGTAGTTGAGGTCGGAGGCGGTGGGGGTGGCGGTCCCGCCGGGATGGGCGGTGGTGTAGCCCGCGGCGGTGGGGGCGGTGGCGGTCAGGTTGAGCACCACGGCGGTGACACCGGTGGCGGGGACGCCGTGGGCGCCGGTGACCTTGAGGTTCAGGGTGCCGCCGGCCGGGACGATGGCCTTGGTGGCGCCGGTGCCGTTGCGGGTGTCCAGGATGCGCACCGGTCCGGCGGGGACGTAGGAGCTGCCGACGGTCACCGGTTGGGTGGTGGTGAGCGTGGCGCCGGTGTAGTCGGTGGCGGTGGCGGTGACGGTGTAGTGGCCCGGGGCCGTGTAGGTGTGGCTGGTCTGGCCGAGGGTCGTGGAGTCGGTGACGGGGGTGCCGTCGCCGAAGTCGATTCGGGTGTCGGTGATCTGCCAGGCGTCGGCGGAGCCGGTGGTGTCCGCGGTGTAGATATAGGGCGTGGCGGGGGAGTGCGTTATGACCAGGTTCGGGGTGAGCGGGGCCGGTGCGACGACAGTGGGGGCGGCGACGTAGTACGTGCTGGTTCTGCCGTCCGCGGTGGTGGCGGTTGCAGTGATCTGATCGCCGCTCTTGGGGGTTGCGGTGGTGTAGGTGTGGGTGGCGGTGGGACTGTCGCTGCTGACCGGGGTGGAGCCGTCGCCGAAGTCGAAGGTGTAGGAGACTGCGGCGCCCCAGGGATTGTTCACCGAGGCGGTGGCGGTGACATCCAGCGGATAGGGGCCCTTGGTCGCGGCGGGGGTCAGTGCAATACCGGAGATGGCCAAGGGGTCCTGGAACTCGACTGCACCGCGGTCCGTATAGCCGAGGCCAGTCCCGGTGTTGGTCACCAGCGGGTCGTCGCGCCGGGCATTGCCGCGCAAGTCGGTGCTGGGGGCGTCGATGGCGGTGGCGTCTGCCGAGTCGATGGCGGGTGAGCCCTCGGTGGGTGAGCCGGCGCTGTTGAGCAGGGGGTCGGCCACCAGGTCGTGGGCGCCCTGTCCCGTGGCGCTGTTCAGGACGGTGGCGTCGGAGTAGTCGGTACCGGCCCACTGGTACGGGGAGATTCCGGCGGCAGGGTGGACCAGGTTGTAATCCGAGGTGGTTCCAGCAGCGGCGGCGGTGTCTACGGTGATCTGGGACGTATCGGTGTCGGCCGGGCAGGAGATGCTTGTCGCCATGGTGCTGACGATGTTGTTCGTCAGCGTGGAGCCGGTGGAGGCTCCGGCCAGGTGGACCGCGTCCGCGCAGGGGTCCAGCACGGTGTCGTTGACCAGGACGGTGCCTGGCGCATCGGTCGCGGTGACGGCGGAGCCGCCAAAGGGGCTCCTGATGAAGTCATCGGCCAGCACAGTGCCGCTGACCCCTGCGCCGATGCTGACCTGGTCCAGGGTGGCTTGGGCGATCAACTCATGGGCGAGGGTGACCTGAGTGGTGCTGCCGGACAGGATAACGGTCGGCACGACGGCTTCTTCCACGTTGCTGGCCACGCCGATGTATCCGCCTTGGACGGTGATTCGACTGGAGTCCGTGATGGACAGGGCGGTGCCCGGGTTGTCGATGCGGAAGATGCCGTTGACGTCGATGTCATGCGCGCCGGTGATGCTCAACGAGGGCCCGCTGACTGG
Source organism: Streptacidiphilus jeojiensis (assembly GCF_042510965.1). NCBI lineage: Bacteria > Bacillati > Actinomycetota > Actinomycetes > Kitasatosporales > Streptomycetaceae > Streptacidiphilus > Streptacidiphilus jeojiensis. The sequence goes on along the minus strand of NZ_JBEUKS010000013.1, from coordinate 177,373 downwards.
GATCAGCGTCACTGAGTTGGTCGAGGTGAAGGTGATGGGCGCGTCCGGTGTACCCGAGCGAGTCACCGTGAAGCCACGGTAGATGCCCGGGGTGATCTGCACGGTGGTCCCGGGCCCGGCCTGGTCGGCGGCGGCCTGGATGGTGCACAGCGGCTCGGCCGCGGTAGCCGGACCGGTGTCGGAGCAGCCGGTGGCGGTGCTGACGTACAGGGTGGTGCTGTCGGCGTTGGCCGCCGGGCTGGCCAGGGTGAGGCCGGCGCCGGTCAGGGCCAGGACGGTGGAGACGGCCAGGGGACGAAAACGCATCGAGGACTCCGGGAGGAAGGCACTGGTGCACCGGTGGGTAGCTGAGAGAAAGTCGGCATGCCATGTGCGGGGTATGCGTACTTTCATTTGCGAGAGACTGGCTGACTGGTTGCCGGTCGACAGCCCCCCGGAGACAGGATTGACACAGCATCCTGCTAGTCACGGCACTGTCGAGCATGCCGGTGGCCAGCGGAGATGCAAAGGATCACAGTATTGCGCGGCTCGCGTGTGCGAGGGTGTCCCATGTGTCCGCCTCTCCAGCTATTTGACGATTCTTCAACCTTGCTTTCTTTCCGTGCTCTTACTCTTTCTGCCTCGCGTGGGCACATGGGAATGGATTCGATATTCCTGTGAAATGCATGTGCACCCCCTGGGTCACGCCCTTGGCGGGCTGACCGGTTGCCGCGTGAGTATGCTCCGGCGCGCGGGTGGTGCAGTTGAGAGTGGGGGCATGGTGTGACGATGGATGACGGGGAAGCCTCGCCGGGTGCGCGCGGGAGCATCGTGTTGTCGAGGGACAGGGGCGGTTACCGGGATGTGCTCCGGCGTTATGCGGTGCTCGTCGACGGCGTTCAGGTCGGGCTGATCGGACGGGGGCAGACGCTGCGTCTCGCTGTAGCTGCCGGCGAGCATCGGCTTCAGCTCAAGATCGACTGGTGTTCGAGCGTGCCGCTGACCGCTGTCGTCGAGGCCGGCGAGGACGTCTGCTTCGTCTGTGCACCGGGAGGTGGGGCGGCCGAGGCGGTCGGCGCCGTGACCGCGGGCATGGACGCCTACATCACCTTGCGGCAGGCGAAGGACGTGCCCGCCGTGGTCAGTGCCCCGCTGAGTTGGGCGGCCCGGTTTCGGCTGGGGGCCGCATTCGGCTTCTTCGGCGGTGCTCTCGTCCTCGTCGGAGCCGGGGTCTGGCACCTCACTGGTGTGGCGCCCGGCGCGGACAATGCAGTCGGACTGGCGAGTCTGCTCTTCACCTTGGCCTGCATGATCGCCTTTCGGACCGGCGAACCCAGGAAGACCGGCCGGCGGGATCGGGACGGCTGAGGGTTGTGGATGTCGACGCGCAGGTGGATGTGGATCTCGTGCAGGCCGCTCGGGGTGGTGAGGTGGCGGCCGTGGGGCTGCTGCTTGAGCGGCATGGTGCGGGGATGCGGGCGGTGGCGGTGAGTCTGCTCGGGCCGGGGGCGGATGTTGAGGACGTGTTGCAGGATGCGGCGCTGATCGCGTTGCGGCGGGTCGCGGAGGTGCGTGATCCCGAGGCGGTCGGGGCGTGGCTGCGGATGGTCGTGCGGAACTGCTGCCGGGCCTTGCTGCGGCAGAGGCGGGCGCTGGGGTCCGTGGGGGAGTGGGTTCCGGTCCCGGACGACGCTGCGGATCCGGAGCGGTGGCTGGAGCGGAACGCGATGCGGGACTGGGTGTGGGAGGCCGTGGAGCGGCTCTCGCCGACCCTGCGGTTGCCGCTGGTGCTGCGGCACTTCAGCGAAGGGGTGACCTCGTACGACGACATCGCCCGGGCCTGCGGTGTTCCGGTGGGGACGGTGCGGAGCAGGCTCAGTCAGGCGCGGGCCAGGCTCTGCGAGGAGTTGGCCGGTATTGCGAGCGCTGCGCACGGTGATGCCTCGGGTCTTGCCGACGCCAGCCGGCGGCAGGCGGGGGAGACCCTGGCGGCGGCGGAGCAGGGTCGGTTCGAGGCGTTTGTCGCGGAGCGCTGGACCGTTGACGTGGACCTGTATGTCGGTGCCCAGCGGCTGGGCGGGCGTGAGCTGCTGGTCCGCGGGATGGAGGGGGATCTCGCCGACGGGGTCCGCCAGCGTCCGGTCAACATCGTCGCGAGTCGTTCGTTGGCCGTCTGGGAGATGGACCTGATCAGTCCGGCGGACGATCCGCAGCACTGCCCGACCGCGGTGGCCTGGGTGTTGGCGCTCGACGGCGCGGGTCGGGTGCAGAGGGTGCGGTTGCACCATGCGCAGCCGCTGCCTGCGGAGCGGCTTCAGGCCGTCGGCTGAGCTGGTGCGTGGTGAGGCAGGTCACACTCCGTGGATCGAACTTCTGCGGTCGGCCCGCATCTTGTCGGTGTCCCCCTTCGGACCCGACCTCAGGAGTTCCAGCATGACCACGCAGGACATCGCCCCGCTGACCACGGGCACGCACAGCATCGAGGTGGACGGCATCGTCCAGCGCTACCACGTCCACGGTCAGGGCCCCGTGTGCGTGGCCCACTCCGGCGGGCCCGGTATCGCCTGGGAGTACCTGCGGATGCCGGAGCTGGAGCGGCGGCTGACGGTGGTGTACCTGGAGCCGATCGGGACCGGTGCGTCCGGCAGGCTGGCCGCACATCCCGCCGGATACACCCGGGCCCGTTACAGCCGCTGCCTCGATGCCGTCATCGAGCACCTCGGGGTCGGCCGCGTTCATCTGCTGGGCCACTCGCACGGCGGCTTCGTGGCGCAGTACCTCGCGCTGCGCCACCCGGAGCAGGTGGCGAGCGTGATCCTCTACGAGAGCGCCCCGGTCACCGGCGACGAGCACGTCGCCGAGGCGATGGCGCGGTTCCAGGAGTTCGCTGCCCGCAACGCCGACCGGCCGGAGCTGCCGGAGGTGGTCGCCGCCCTGCAGTCCCTGCCGGCGGCGACGGGCGATGACGAGATCACCCGGGTGGTGCGCGGGGTGATTCCCGCGTACTTCGCGGACTTCTGGGGTCGGGAGCAGGAGTTCTCGGCCTTCCGGTCCGCCGCTGCGGCGGCGTTCATCCGTGCCGAGGACGATCACCGCGTGCCGGACACCGTGGACGACCGGGGCGCGCTGGGCGGGTTGGGGGCGCCCGCGCTGGTCCTGGTCGGACGTCAGGACTTCATCTGCGGGGTGCGCTGGGCCGAGGAACTGCACGCCCTGATCCCCGGGTCGGAGCTGGTGGTCTTTGAGGACAGCGGGCACTTCGCGCACATCGAGGAGCCGGAGCGGTTCGCCGAGGTCGTCGCGGGCTTCGTGGCCGCCCGGACAGCTGACGCCGGTCCGGCTCCGGTCGAGGGCTGAGACCTCCGGACACCGGGCCGTGGCGGTCTCAGCCGAAGGCCTTCCGGGCCAGCTCGTCCCAGGCCTCCCACTCCTCGATCCGCCTGGCGTACTCGGCGCGCATCAGCGGTAGCGGCTGGTCGCCGAAGAAGAGGCGCAGCGGCGGCTCCTCGGCGTCGACGATCGCCAGGATCGCCTGGGCGGTGGCCCTGGGGTCGCCGCGCCGGGGCGAGGCGCTGACCGGCAGGTCGGCCCGGAAGTCCGCGTAGGCCGGCGACTCCGGGGCCCGCACGGCCGAGGGGCCCTGCCAGTCGGTGGCGAATCCGGCCGGCTCGACCAGGGTCACCTTGATCCCGAAGGACCGGACCTCCATCGCCAGGCTGCTGGTCATGCCCTCCAGGCCCCACTTCGAGGCGTGGTAGATCCCCAGCCCGGGCAGGGAGAACACGCCGCCGACCGAGGACACCTGGACGATGTGCCCGTGGCCCTGGCTGCGCAGCACCGGCAGCACCGCCTGGGTCACCCAGAGCGGGCCGAGCAGGTTGGTGTCGAGTTGCCGCCGCGCCTGCTCCTCGGTCACCTCCTCGACCATGCCGAACAGTCCGTAGCCGGCGTTGTTGACGACCACGTCGAGCGTGCCGAACCGGGCCCGGGCGCTCTCGACGGCGGCGAAGGCGGCCTCCCGGTCGGTGACGTCGAGCTCGATCGGCAGGACCGCGTCGCCCCAGGCCTCGACCAGCGGGGCGAGGGTGCTGATGTCGCGGGCGGTCGCGGCGACCGAGTCGCCGCGCTCCAGCGCCGCCTCGGTCCACACCCGGCCGAAGCCGCGCGAGGCCCCGGTGACGAACCAGGTCTTTGATGTGGCGGTCTTGGATGTAGCGGTCTTGGATGTCATGACGACAACCTCCTTGAAGTAACCTTGTGGTTACTTGTCTACTCTGGGGCCCAATGGTTGTCAAGAACTAATTGGTTACCTATGATCGAAGGCATGGCACGTGATCCTGACCTGACCCGGGAGAAGCTCCTCCTCGCTGCGACCGCCGAGTTCTCGGCCCATGGCGAGGCCGGCGCGCGGATCGACCGCGTCGCCGCACAGGCCGGCGTCAACAAGCGGATGATCTACGCGTACTTCGGCAACAAGGAGGGGCTGCTGGCCGCGGTCCAGGAGCACTCCCTCGGCGAGCTGCTGGAGGCGGTCCCGCTCACCGCCGACGACCTGCCCGGCTACGCGGGGCGGCTCTTCGACTTCCTGATCGACCATCCGGAACGGCACCGGATCGCCCTGTGGCGGACCCTGGAGGGCTCGCCGTCCACCGAGGCGGAGGAGCGCTCCACCGCCGAGAAGCTGGCGGTGCTCTCGACGGCCCGGGAGCACGACACCGGTCTCGATCCGACGTCGCTGCTGGTGTTCATCATGGCGCTGGTGCGGGCCTGGCCCAGCACCTACGGCGCGCTGGCCCGGCCCACCTTCGCGGACGCCGCGGCGCAGCGGGCCGCCGTGGTGGAGGCGGTGCGCCGGCTGACCGCGCCCTGACGGGGTGTCGGCTGTCGGCCACCTGCTTGGAGCAGCGCGGGGGAGGGTCTCGCGGGGGCCAGTGAAACCGCTCTGACCTGCTGTTTTGTCGTCACGTGGCGGACCGTCAGGAACAATCTGACCATGCGTCCGAAAGGCCGCCGGGAGAGGTTTGGCTGACGGCGTCCACCCGCGCAGCCGATCTTGAGGTTGGGTTTTCGCCACGACGGACAGCATCCGACTGCCACAGCGGTTGAACGCACCCGGAGGGTGACGCATGGCCCTGAACGGTTCTCCGTTCCTCGTCGCGACCATCGTGTTCGCACTGGTACTGACCCTGCTCACGCTGGTGGTCTGGAACAGGCTCCCCGGCCCGAAGGCGGTCAGGGTCGGCGTCCGGCTGCTGATGCTGGCGGTGACCCAGGGTGCGGCGGTGCTGGTGGTGCTGGTGTGCGTGAACAACAGCTACGCCTTCTACGACTCCTGGTCGGACCTGATGGGGACGCAGACCGGGGCGGCGTCGTTCGAGGACGGGACCGCGGGCGTCCGGCAGAGCTCGCTGAGCGCCGCGATGCCGGTGCTGGCCAGCTTCCACACCGGGTCCCAGGGGCTGCAGGTGGCCGACCCGATCGGGCCGCGGTCGCACATCCACGGCCAGCTGCTGGTCTGGCTGCCGCCGGAGTACGACGACCCGGCCCATGCCGGCGAGCGCTTCCCGGTGGTGGTGCTGCTGCCGGGGCAGCCGGGCACCCCGATGTCCTGGTTCGACGCCATGAACGGGCAGGACGAGCTGGCCCGGCTGGTCGAGGCGCACCAGGCCCGGCCGATGATCCTGGTCGCGGCCAAGTCGAACACCCTCGGCACCGACGACGCGGGCTGTGCCGACCTCCCCGGCGGACCCAAGACCGACACCTGGCTCGCCAAGGACGTCCCGGCGATCGTCAAGAGCCGGTTCCGGGTGTCCAACGACCCCTACGACTGGTCGGTGATGGGCTACTCGGCCGGCGGGTACTGCGCCACGGACCTGGCGGTGCACCACCCCGGCGTCTACCACTCCGCGGTCAGCATCTCCGGCTACAACGCCCCCGAGGCCCCGGCGGTGACCGACCACCCCGCGCTGACCAGGGCCAACAACCCGCTGCTGGTGCTGCGCCGGACCGCCCGCCAGCCGGACATCGCGCTGCTGCTCACCGGCAGCCTGCAGGACGGTGACACCGTGTCGGACGCCCGCGCCCTGGTCGGCGCGCTGCGGGCGCCGGCCAGCGGGGACGTGGCCACGGTGGCCCGCGGCGGCCACAACATGGACGTCTGGCAGGAGATGCTGCCGACCGCCTTCCAGTGGATCTCCCGGCACCTGCGCTGAGCCGACCGCCCGCGCCCGGCGCGAGGGGAGCCCACCGGTAAGAGTTCGGCTATGCGATTCCCTCTCCGGCCGCAACCCGTCCGACGGCTGCGGTTCTGACGTACCTTTGCGCAGGGGGTGGTGCCACGGCCGCGGCGCACGGGATGACGTCGACGGCCGGACGGGAGCGGGAGTTGATTCGTATCCGGCAGGCGGACATCCGGCAGGCGGAGGGCGACGACGTGCGTGGGCGGGGGGCCGGTCGACCGGCGCGCCAGGTGCACCCGGCGCTCCCCCCGGCGCTGCGCACCTGGCTGGGGCTGGTCGCCGGCCTCGCCGCGCTGGTGGTCGCGGTGCTCGGGGTCTGCTACGCCGACCACCACCGGCCCGGGGCGGCGGACGCCTGGATCCGGTCGGCGGTGGTCGGTCCGCAACCCCGGGGGCTGTCCGTCGCCCTGGACCTGGACGCGATGGGGGAGCCCACCGGGGCGGTGACGCTGGTCGTGGCGGTGGTGCTGGTGTGCCTGCTGCTGCGCCGTCCGCGCGCGGCGGTGCTCGCCGCGGCCGGGACCGGCCTGGCCGTGGTGTCGACGAGCCTGCTCAAGCACGTGGTGGGACGCACCATCAACGGTGCGAACCTGTCCTACCCCAGCGGACACACCGCCTTCGCCACCGCCCTGGCCCTCGCGGTGGCGCTGCTGGCGGCCGAGTGGTTGGGCGCGCTGGCCGGCAGCCTGCTGGTGCTCACGGCGGCGCTGGTGGCGGGCGCCGCCATGGGCTGGGCACAGGTCGCCCTGGACGCGCACTACCCGACCGACGTCCTCGGCGGCTGGTGCGCCGCGCTGGCGGTGGTGCCGGCGACCGCGTGGCTGGTGGACAGGACCATCGACTTCGGTCGCCGGGAGCGGCGCTGACGGGGTGTCACACCGGTTCAGGCCAGTCGGCGGAACACCGGCTTCACCGGCCGTCCGAGCACCCAGGGGGTCGGGTCGGCGGCGTCCAGTGCCCTCCGGTACACCGCACAGGCCCGGGCCACCACGTCGACGGTACGGTCGATGTCGTCCTCGCTGAGGGCGCTGCTCACCACGAACGACGGGGCCAGCACCCCGCCCGCGAGGAGTTCCCGCAGGAACAGCGTGCGGTACTCCTGCGACGGCTCCCCCTTCTCGTCGAGGGTGGCGAAGACCAGGTTGCTGGCCCGGCCCCGGACGACGAGGTGGTCGGCGACCCCGTGGACGGCCGCGGCGTCCCGGACGCCGGCGGCCAAGCGCTCGCCGAGGGCGTGCAGTTGCGCGGTGATGCCCTCCTCGACATAGGTGTCGAGCACGGCCATCGCGGCGGCCAGCGAGTGCGTCTCCGCACCGTGCGTGGTGGAGAGCAGGAACACCCGGTCGCCGGGGTGGCGCAGCCCGCCCCGCTCCATCACCTCGCGACGCCCGGCCAGCGCGGAGACGGCGAAGCCGTTGCCCAGCGCCTTGCCGAAGGTGGAGAGGTCGGGGACGACGCCGTACAGGCCCTGGGCGCCGGCCTCGGACCAGCGCAGGCCGGTGATCATCTCGTCGAAGACCAGCAGGCAGCCGTGGCGGTGGGCCAGTTCGCGGAGGCCTGCCAGGTACCCGACAGGCGGTTCCGCGTAGGTGGCGGGTTCCAGGATCAGGCAGGCGATCTCGCCCCGGAACCGGGTCAGCAGCGCCTCCGTGGCGGCCAGGTCACCGTAGGGGAACGCCACGGTGAGATCCGTGATCGCCGCGGGGATGCCGGCGGACATCGGCGTGGTGCCGATGAACCAGTCGTCGACCGAGAAGAACGGGTGGTCGCCGCAGACGGCCACCCGGGGGCGACCGGTGACCGCGCGGGCCAGGCGCACCGCGGCGGTGGTGGCGTCCGAGCCGTTCTTGGCGAACTTCACCATCTCCGCGGTCGGCACCGTGGCCAGGAAGCGTTCCGCGGCCTCGACCTCCATGATGGAGGGCCGGACGAAGTTGCTGCCGCGGTCGAGTTCCCGCCGCACCGCCTCGATCACGCGCGGGTGGGCGTGGCCGAGGCTGACCGACCGCAGGCCGGAGCCGTACTCGAGGTAGCGGTTGCCGTCCACGTCCCAGACGTGGGCGCCGTGGCCGTGGCTGATGACCGGGGCCAGGCCTTCGGGGTACTGGTCGTCGCCCTTGGCGTAGGTGTGCGCGCCGCCGGGGATCATGGCGTGCAGGCGCTCGTTCGCCTGACTCGAGCGGGTCAGAAGGAGTTCTCTGGTGTCCATGCGGACCTCAAATCTGTTTGGGCTCCAGGACCTCGGCGAGGCTCGGTGCCTCCCGGTCCCGCTGTGACATCGACGTGATCGGCAGTGGCCAGGGAATGGCGAGGTCGGGGTCGTCGAACGCTATCGTCACGTCCTCGGTCGGATCATGAGGACGGTCGATCCGGTAGGAGACGTCGGCGGTCTCCGTCAGAGCCTGGAAGCCGTGGGCGCATCCTGCCGGTATGTAGACGGACGCCTGGGTCTCCCCGGACAGTTCGAAGGAAGCCCAGTTCCGGTAGGTCGGCGAGTCCGTCCGCAGGTCCACGAAGACGTCGAAGACCCTCCCGTAGGAGCACCGGACCAGCTTGGCCTCGCCGGCGCCGGAGCGCAGGTGCAGGCCGCGCAGCACGCCCAGGACCGAGCGGGACACGCTGTCCTGGACGAAGGCGTCCGGGTCCAGGCCCACCGAGCGGACCAAGTCGGCGTCGAAGGTGCGGCAGAAGAAGCCGCGCTCGTCGGCGTACGACGTCGGCTCGAAGAGGTATGCGCCGGCTATCGCCGGGACTTCGGTGGCTTTCATGGCAGTTGCCTGTGTTCCTTCCACTCTCATGGCGCCTCGGGCGAGGCGTGGACGTTGCCGGTCCCCGGGTACAGGACCGCGCTCAGGGCGGCGAACTGGTCCTGGAGCTGCTCGGCGGCGGCCCGGGTCCGTTCCGGGAGCTCCCGGCGCAGCTCCGCCGAGCGCCGCTCCAGCTCCCGGAACTGCTCCAGCAGCCGGTCGGCATCGACCTCGCGGGCCGGGTGGCAGAACTCGCCCAGTCCCATGCCCTGCAGCAGCGCCTCGCTCTTGGCCGCGTAGCAGAGCGCGAGGGTCGGCGTGCCGACCTTCAGCGCGCAGATCAGGTTGTGGTAGCGGGTCGCCACCACGGTGTCGACGGCGGCCACCTCCTTCATCAGGTCGGCCAGCGAGGCCATCTCGGCCAGGGTGACCAGCGGCGAGTCCACCGCGTCCAGGACCTCGGCGACCGCCGGGATGTCCACGTCGTCGCCGGTGATCAGCCGGACCGTCCGGCCCTCCTCGACCAGCGTGCGGATGAAGCGGGTCATCCCGTCCAGGTAGCGGCGGTGGATCTGCTCGGCCCGGGCGCGGTCGTCGTTGCCGCCGTGGAAGGCCATCACGCCGACGCCGACCGGGCCCCCGGGGCCCAGAGGCTCGCTCGACTGCGGCGCCGGCAGCGAGAAGGCGAGGTCCGGGTAGACCTCGTCGTGCGAGGTGTCCACGCCCATCGCCCGCATCGCGTCGCGGGACTGGGCGTCCCGGTAGGACCGGTACGCGGCCAGCCGTCCGGACCAGCTGACCAGGGTGCGGACCGAGCGCCGGCCGATGGTGGCGGCGCCGACGCTGACCAGTGCGACCCGGGTGCCGAACAGCCGCCCGGAGGCGCAGAGCAGGAACAGCGAGTAGGGGAAGCCCCAGGGCCGCAGCGGCAGCGTGGCCTCCAGGACGCCCATGCCGGGCACGATCACCACGTCGTGGCGGCGTACCCAGGCGGCGGTGCGGACGATGTCGACGAACTTGCCCAGGCCCTTGCCCGCGATCGCACCGGCACGGGACGCGGTCCGGTACTCCCCGGTGTACCAGTGCATCCGCACCGCGGGGATCCCGAACCGGGTGGTGACCGCCTCGGGGCCGCCGCACAGCGCGTCGACCCGCGCTTCCGGGTGCTGGGCGCGGAGGTAGCCGAGCACGGCCTCCAGGGACCCGTCGTTGCCGAGGTTGCCGGATCCGAGCAGGCCGAACACCCCGACCCGCACCGGGGTCCGCCGCGCACCCTTTTCCTGAGTCGGTGTCATGCCTGCCTCCCCTCACGGCCGGCGACCAGGGCGTCGATGGAGACGGTGGGCCCGGCCGGGTCGACCGGGGCGCGGTCCTCGACCCGTTCGCCGGCGGCGCCGGGCCTGGCCCGGCTGGTCATCCAGGCGGCCAGGTGGCGGTAGCACTCGCGCCGGTCGGCCGGGGAGATCGGTGCCCGCCGGATCGCCGAGACGAAGCCCCAGACGTACTCGGTGAGCAGACGGGGCGTCGGGTGCAGCGGCCCGGCCCGGCGCGGGTCCAGGTTGACGCAGCGGGAGCGCTTGCTCGGGTTGGCCCGCTCGGCCCGGTTGGGGTGGTCCCGGCGGAAGTACAGCACCTCCGGCACCTGGTGGAAGCGCCCGTACAGGGTGAGCTCGGCGACGAAGGTGCGGTCCGCGTGGTGGTAGCTGTCCAGTGGCTTCACCCGGCGCAGCACGTCGGTGCGCATCACCCCGTAGAAGTCGTCGCCGCCGGGCTGGAACAGCAGGCTGCGGAAGCGCACCGGCGCGTGCGGCGAGTCGGTGTCGAGCGTGTACTCGTAGGGGACCTTCACCTTTCCGTCGCCGTCGATGACCGCCTGGCCGGTGTGCGCCAGGAACACGTCGGGCCGCTCGTCCAGCGCCTCCACGCAGAGCCGCAGCAGGTCCCGGGCGTACAGGTCGTCGTGCGAGGCCCACTTGAACAGCTCGCCGCGGGCCTCGTCGAACACATGGTTGTGGTTGGGCGTGGCGCCTATGTTCCGGGGCAGCCGGAGGTAGCGGATCCGGGAGTCCTTCTCGGCGTAGCGGCGGCAGATGTCCTCGGTGCCGTCGGTCGAGGCGTTGTCGGAGACGACCAGCTCGAAGTCCTCGTAGGTCTGGCCGAGCAGGGCGTCGAACGACTCGGCCAGGTACTCCTCGCCGTTGTACACGGGCAGACCGATGCTCAGCCTGGGCCGGGCGGTCCTGGGCGCTGTCATGGCGTCCTCACTTCGGGGATGGGTTGGAGGTCGCGCCCGCGCAGGGCCGACCGCAGCTGCAGCCACCACACGGCCGAGCTGCTGATGGTCGCGGCGGCCACGCCCCAGGCCGAGCCGACGGTGCCGCCCACGACCGCCCCGCCGATCCCGCCGACGGCGTAGCAGGCGGAGGCGAACAGCTGGCAGCGCAGGCTGAGCCGGGCCGCGCCCAGCGCGCGCAGTCCGGCGGTGGCGCCGATGCCCAGGCTGGCACCGGCGACGCTGAGCGTGGCCGGCACGATCAGCGCCGAGGCGGAGTGCCAGACGGTGCCGAGCACCAGCACCCCGACCCGGTCCGGCAGCAGCAGCAGCGCCCCGCCCCAGAGCAGTGCGGCGACCGCCTGCCCGATGCTGAGCAGGAAGCAGAAGCTGGCCAGCCGGTGCGGGGCCCGCCGCAGCACCCGTCCCGCCTCCGCGACGGTGACCAGGGCCAGCCCGGTGAGCACCGCGTAGAACGGGCCGAGCAGCAGCTCGGCGCCGCGGACCACGCCGACCGAGCTGACCCCGACGATCGCGCCCAGCCCCCAGGCCCGCAGCTGGTACGCGCCGCTGAGGCTGACGTTCTCGACCAGGTAGCGGTAGCCGAGGTCGCGCTGCTCGCGGAGCCACTCGCGGGCTCCGGTCAGCCGGGGCCGGATGCCGGACTGGAGGCAGCCGAACCCCGCGGCGACCCCGGCGGAGGCGCCCCAGGCGAGCAGGAAGGCGGGCACGCTGCCGACGCGGGCCGCCACCACCATGGCCGGGATCAGCGCGATGTCCCAGACCAGGTCGTTGAAGAAGGCCTTCTTCCCGGTGCCGGCGGCGAAGAAGGAGAACCGCCAGGCGTCCTGCAGCAGCAGCGCGGGCAGGATGATGCCCAGCCCGGCGTAGGCGGACCCCACCCGGCCGCCGACGACCAGCCCGGCCGCCAGGCTCAGCGCGCCGATGGCGAGACCTACGCCGAGCGCGGTACCCGTCGCCCGGGCCACCGCGCCGCGCCAGGACTCCACCGACACGCCGCTGAAGCGCACCACCAGCGGGTCGGTGGCCAGCCCGCGGGAGACGTTGAGGACCACGCCGTAGGTCGCCCAGGCCAGGCTGAACACGCCGAACGCGGTCAGTCCCAGCTCGCGGGCCACGTAGATGCCCACGGCGAAGTTGCTCAGGCTGCAGGCCGCCTGGTCGGCCAGGCCCCAGGACAGCCGGCCGGCCACGGCCCGCCTGGCGCTCTGCCGCGCGTGCCTGCCCCGGGCCACCGGCGCCGTCACCGTCTCGCTCTCGGTGGTCATCCGCCCCCCGCCTTGATGAGTCCGGCGTCCCGGAGGGCGTCGGCCGCCACGGCGACGGTGTCGAACGGCAGGCCGGACCGCTCGGCGACGTCCAGCAGGCTCTGCTCGCCGTCGGAGAGGCTGAGCACCCAGAGCATGGCCAGCTGGGCCTCCTTGGCGTCGCTGCGGCCGCCGAGCGAGTCGTACAGCCCGCGCTTGCCCAACTGCGGTTCGCCGTAAGGACTGAGGTTGGTGTACCGGCGGTTGCGGTCCAGCACGGCGAACGCCTCGCGGCAGACGGCGAGGGTGTCCTCCATCGCCTCCGGACTGACGAAGTCCGGGTTGTCCGCCGAGGTGTGGTACTCCGGGTACCCGGCGTACGGGGTCCGGCAGAGCGAGCCCACGCCGAGGTCGAACCCGGGCGAGCAGTACTGCCGCTCGTCGTAGCCGTACGGGGTGAACCCGTTGATCCGGTGCGGCCGTTCGGAGGCGGCCAGGACGTGCCGCAGCACCCGGTCGATCTCCGCGTCGCCGCGCCGGCTCTGCTTGTACGTCAGTTGGCCCCGGTCCCCGGCACAGGCCAGCACCAGCCCGTGCTTCACCCGGTCGACCCGCTCGGCGTTGCGGGCCAGCCAGGTGATCGCCCCGATGGTGCCGGGCGCGAAGATGAACCGGTAGGTGTACCAGGGCGTCTGCCGGGCCAGCTCCTGGGCCAGCGAGACCGCCACCGCGATGCCGGCCAGGTTGTCGTTGGCCAAAGAGGGGTGACAGGTGTGGCAGGAGACGATCACCTCGTCGGCGACCTGCCCCGGGACCACGTGCTCGGCGTAGGTGAGGTGGCCGTCGGCGAGGGTGGAGTCGATCCGCACCTCGTAGTCGGCCTCCGGCAGCGCGTCCAGGGTGTCCTGGGACAGGCAGAACCCCCAGGTGGGCGTGTAGTAGCTGGTCCGGTAGGGCACCAGGTCGGGCTGGTCGGGCAGGGTGTGCAGGTGTCCGCGCAGCTCGGCCAGCGGCATGGTGGCCGCCACCGGGACGCTGTAGCCGAGCACGTGCAGGTTGGAGGCGGCGAAGTCGACGACCCGCCGTCCGGCGGGGTCGGCGATGTAGGCGTCCCGGATGTTCCACTCCTGCGGCACCGTCCAGTCGAGCACCTGGGTCCCCGTCGGCACCTCGTGCACCTGCAGCGGGATGTGCTCGCCGACGATGTCCAGGGTGGCCCGCACACCGTCGCCGGTGATGCTCCGGCAGAGCGGGTACAGCCGCTCCACCAGGGCGTGCATCCGGTCGCCGGACCCGGTCACCGACGCCACCGCAGGGTGTCGTCGACGGCGCCGGCCTCGGAGGCCGCGCGCAGCACGGCGAGCCGGGTGAAGCGGGACTGGAACGCCTCGGCGGTCAGCCCGTGCTCGCGGTACGCCTCGGCGAGCTCCAGCGCGCCCCGCTCGACCGACCACTCGCAGTCGAAGCCGGGTATCGCGGCGCGGAAGCGGGAGAAGTCCACCCGGTAGGACCGCGGGTCGGCGCCGTTCTCCCCGGTGATGACCACCTTCGAGCCCGGCACCGCCTCGGCGACCTTCCCGGCGATCTCGGCGACGGTGACGTTGTTGGCCTCCGTGCCGATGTTGAACGCCTGGTCGTGCACCGCCTGCTGAGGTGCCGTCAGGGCGGCGGTGAAGGCCCGGGCGATGTCGGCCGCGTGCACCAGCGGGCGCCACGGCGTGCCGTCGGAGAGCACCAGCACCTCACCGGACAGGTAGGCGTGGCCCACCAGGTTGTTCAGCACGATGTCGGCGCGCAGCCGGGGCGAGTAGCCGAAGGCGGTGGCGTTGCGCATGTACACCGGGCTGAAGTCGTCGTCGGCCAGCTTGTGCAGGTCGTCCTCGACCCGCACCTTGGACTCCGCGTACGGCGTCACCGGGCGCAGCGGGGCGTCCTCGGTCACCAGGGCGTCGCCGCCGGAGGCGCCGTACACCGAGCAGGTCGACGCGTACAGGAAGCGCTTCACGCCGGCGTCGCGGGCCAGTTCGGCCAGCCGTACCGACGCGTGGTGGTTGATGTCGTAGGTGAGCTGCGGCGCCAGCGACCCCAGCGGGTCGTTGGAGAGCGCGGCCAGGTGGATCACGGCGTCCACCCCGGCCACGTGCTCGGCGGTGATGTCGCGCAGGTCCACCCGCTGTCCCGGCGGGTCGGCCGGCTGCGGGCCCAGCACGCAGTCGGCGAACAGGCCGGCGTCGAGACCGACGACCTCGTGGCCGGCGGCGGCGAGCACCGGGGCCATCACGGTGCCCAAGTAGCCCTGGTGTCCGGTCAGTAGTACGCGCATGGGTCATGCCCCCAGGTCGAGAGTGAGCTTGCTGACGGCGAACGCCTCGGCGTACCGCTCGTTGCATTCGATGCCGCGGATCCGGGCCAGCCCGAGGAAGGCCTCCCGGTCGTACCAGGGCCGATGCTGCTGCGAAGGGTAGTGCTCCTGCAGGAGCTGCACCTTCCGTTCCGCGGTCGCCGGCGACAGCGGCTGGTACGCCGTCGGACGGCCGAGGTCGCCGTCCCATTTGACGATCTCGTAGCCGAGCACCAGATGGTCCCGGAACGCGGTGGTCACCAACTGGGCCAGGCCGCGGTGGTCCTGGTGCGCGTCCTCGGTGCGCGGGGCGACGACCAGGTCCGGATCGATACCCGCGCGCAGTTCCTCGACCGCCTCCTTGGCCTCCTGCCAGTAGGCCGGCAGCCTGCCGTCCGGCAGCTTGAGGACGGTCAGCCGCAGGTCGGCGCCGGGGCAGAAGGCGGCCAGCGCGGCCTGCTCCTCCTGCTCCCGCTCGCTGCCGCCGCCGGAGAGCACCAGCGCGTCGACCCGGATGCCGGGCCGGGCCTGACACAGTGTCAGCAGCGTTCCGCCGGCCCCGATGGCGAGGTCGTCGCAGTGCGCGGCCAGCGCGGCGATCCGGTCCGGCCGCCCGGTTCCGAGCCGTATCATGACGCCCCCACCGCGGTCCGGCCGTCCTGCTCCCACACGGCCCACGGACGGTTGCCGTGGGCGTAGGCGGCGTCCAGCGCGGCCCGCTCCTTCACGGTGTCGGTCGGCTTCCAGAAGCCGCGGTGCTGGTACGCCAGCAGCCGGCCGCCCTTGGCCAGTCCGGCGCATCCGTCGGCGACCAGGTCGCCGTCCTCCGGTATGTGGTCGAAGACCTCCTGGCGGAGCACGAAGTAGCCGCCGTTCTCCCACAGCGGCATCTCGCTGACCGCGGTGATGCCCCCGACCATGCCGTTCTCGCCCAGGTCCACGCAGTGGAACGAGGACTGCGGTGGCACCACCATCATCGACGCGCCGGCGTCGGTCCGGGTGAACCGGTCGATCATCTCCGGCAGCGGGGCGTCGGTGAGCACGTCGGCGTAGTTGGCGAGGAACATCTCGTCGCCGTCCAGGTGGTGCCGCACCCGGCGCAGCCGCTCCCCGATCGGCGACTCGGTGCCGGTCTGCGCGAAGGTGATGGTCCAGTCGGCGATGTCGGTGGACAGCAGCTCGGCCCGGCCGTTGCGCAGCACGAAGTCGTTGGAGGTGGTCTCCTCGTAGTTGAGGAAGAAGTCCTTGATGTGGTGGGCCCCGTAGCCCAGGCAGAGGATGAACTCCTTGTGCCCGTAGTGCGCGTAGTAGCGCATGACGTGCCAGATCAGCGGCCGCGGGCCGACCATCGCCATCGGCTTGGGGGTGTCGTCGGAGGTTCCGTTGCGCATGCGCAGCCCGTATCCGCCGCAGAAGAGTACGACCTTCATGCTGTGACCTCTTTCATGACTGGCGGTTCGACGGCGGGGGGTTCGACAATGCTCAGTTCCGGGATGGGGAAGACCAGCCGGCCGCCCCAGGAGTGCACGAAGGACAACTGCTCGACCAGCTCGGCCCGCAGGTTCCACGGGAGGACGAGCACGTAGTCGGGCTTGTCGATGCCGATCTGCTCGGGCGACAGGATCGGGATGCGGGTGCCCGGGGTGAACCTGCCGTGCTTGTAGGGGTTGCGGTCGACCGTGTACGGCAGCAGGTCGGGCCGGATGCCGCAGTGGTTGAGCAGGGTGTTGCCCTTGCCGGGGGCGCCGTAGCCGACCACCGTCCTGCCCTGGTCGGCTGCCTCGATCAGGAACCGCAGCAGGTCCCGGCGCACCTTCGCCACCCGGGCCGAGAACTCGGTGTAGCCGGACAGCTCCTGCAACCCGGCGGCCTTCTCCCGGGCCAGCACGTCGGACACGCGCTGACTCGGCTCACCGGCCGCCTCGGCAGGCCGGGCCCACAGCCGGATCGAGCCGCCGTGGGTGGGCAGCAGTTCGACGTCGACGAGCGCGAGCCCGCCGCTGGCCAGCGCCCGGATCGCGGACGCCACCGTGTAGTACTGGAAGTGCTCGTGGTAGATGGTGTCGTACTGGTTCTCCTCGATCAGGGTGAGCAGGTGCTGCACCTCGATGGAGACCCAGCCGTCGTCGGCGACCAGGGCCCGCAGCCCCTGGGTGAAGCCGACCACGTCGGGGATGTGCGCGTACACGTTGTTGGCCACGACCAGGTCCGCCGGGCCGTGCTCGGCACGGACGGCGGCGGCGACCTCGGGGCCCAGGAACTCGGTGAGGGTGGGCACCCCCGCCTCCCGTGCCGCCGCGCCCACGTTCACCGAAGGCTCGATGCCCAGGCAGCGGATCCCGCGGTCCACCATGTGCCGGAGCAGGTACCCGTCGTTGCTGGCGACCTCGACCGCGAAGGCGTCGGGGCCCAGGCCCAGCCGCTCCACGGCGCCGGCCACGAAGCTGCGCGCGTGCTCCACCCAGGAGGTCGAGTAGGAGGAGAAGTACGCGTACTGCGTGAACGTCTCCTCCGGCGTGATCAGCGGCGGGATCTGCGCCAGCCAGCACTCGGTGCAGACCCGCAGGTGCAGCGGGTAGGCCGGCTCCGGCTGGTCCAGTTGGTCCGCGGCGAGAAAGCTCTCGCACGGTGGGGTCGCCCCCAGGTCGACGACGCTCTCCAGCGCCGCCGAGCCGCAGAGTCGGCATCGTGTCATCGCTTGCTCCCATTCGTGGTCGCGCGGGTGTCCCCGTCGCCGGACCGGGCCGCGATCGCCGCCCGGTATCCCTCCTCCAGACGCTCCAGTCCGACCGCCGGACTGAAGCCCTGCTCATATCGGCGCCGGGCCGCCTGACCCATTCGGGCCGCCGGACCGGACTCCGCGCCGCCGTCCGCCGTGATCCGGCGCAGGCACTCGGCGAGTGACGCGGCGTCACCGGGCTTGTGCAGCAGCCCGGTCACCCCGTCCTCGACCAGTTCGACGAAGGCCCCGTGGCCGGCTGCGACGGTCGGCACCCCGGCCGCCATCGCCTCCACGACCACCAGGCCGAACGCCTCCAGCCAGGTCGAGGGCGCCACCACGGCGACCGACCGGGCGACGACCTTGCGGCTCTCCGCCGGGTCGCACAGGCCGATGAACCGCACGTCGTCCCGGCCCGCGGCCCACTCGGCCACCTCCTGCTCCAGCGGCCCGGCACCGGCGACCACCAGCGGCACACCGACACCGCCCGCCCCGGAGACTGCGTCCCAGGCGGCCATCAGCAGCCGGACCCCCTTGGCCTCGGCGAGCCGGCCCAGGTAGAGCAGGTGCTCGCCGGGGCCCTCGCGCAGCGCGCCCGGTTCCGGGACGAAGTTGTGCTTCACCGTCAGCCGCTCGGGCGGCATGCCGGAGCGCACCAGGACGTCGCGCTGCGCCGCGGAGATGCAGAAGAAGCGGTCCACGCCGGACCACCAGCGCCGCCGGTTGACCGCCAGGCTGACCGCCAGCGGCACCGTCGCCAGCCGGGAGTCGCGGTAGCAGCCGTGCCGCACGGCGGGCAGCGGCAGCTTCGGCCCGACGCACTCGGTGCAGGGCCGGCCGTCCCGCTGCAGCGTGCCCGGCGCGCAGACCTGGGTGTAGTTGTGCAGCGTGGCGACGACCGGCACGCCGGCGTCGGCGCAGCCGGCCAGCACCGCCGGCGACAGCAGCGGGAAGACGTTGTGGACGTGCACCACGTCCGGCCGCTCGGCGCGGAGCCGGGCGGCGAGCTCGGAGCGGACCGCCGGGTTCCACGGCACCAGCAGCGGCAGCGCGGCCTTGCCCGGCAGGGACCGGGCGGCGATGTCGTCGCTGCGCCGCTCGAACAGGTCGACCCGGTGGCCGGCCCCGCGCAGCAGCTCCAGCTCCTGGTCGACGACGTTGTTCTCCCCGCTCGGCTGCGCCGAGGAGTAGCGGTTGTGCACGACTAGGACATGCATGATCAGGCCACCTCCAGTTCCGGTCCCTCGGTTGCGGTGCGCATCGCCTCCCGGGAGCGGGGCAGCGTGAGTCGCCGTCGGCGGCCCTGGGGCGCTGGTATGGGTACGGCTTCGGCGGGCGCCACCAGCAGTGAGGCGGCCACGGCCAGGTGCAGCAGGTACGGGGAGGCGTCGCCCAGCCCGACCTCGGTGTACGAGGCGATCACGCAGTAGCTGATCAGGAAGATGGCGCAGGCCCGCGGCAGCGACGGCGGCCGCAGCAGTGCGATGCCGCCCAGCACCAGGACGATCGCCGCGACCAGGGCGACGCCGAGCAGGCCCTGTTCGTGGAAGATGGCCAGCCAGCTGTCGTCGATCGGCAGGCCGCCGTACGACTTGTCGCCCAGGCCCACGCCGAAGATGTCCTGCGAGACGGTCCTGGGGGCGCTCAGCAGGGCGTCCCAGACCTTGGCCCGGCCGGTGAGGCTGGCGAAGTTCTCCTGGCTCTGTCCGCGCAGGAACCAGGTCTGCAGCGCCGAGCTGAACCCGATCGCGGCCACCAGCGCGAGCACCACCACCCAGGAGAAGAACCGGCGGGCGGCCCCGCTGGTCAGGATGAGCGAGCTGATCGCCAGCGCCAGCCCGATGAGCAGGCCGAGGGTGGCGGTCCGGGTGTGGGTCAGCGCCAGCAGCACGAACGACGGCACGATGATCACCGCCGCACCGGTCTTGGTGGTCCGCCGTCCCACCGCGAGCAGCACGGTGAGCCCGATGATCACTGCGGCGTACTGGCCGATCTGAGGTGGCGTCAGCGGCCACAGGTCGCCGACCAGCCGGCCGCCGTAGAGGCCGGGCAGCGCCGCCCCCGGTGAGATGACCAGACCGGCCGCCACCGGCATGAGCACCAGGAAGTACATCCGGATGTGGTGTCTCACGAAGGTCAGACTGCCGTCCCACCAGCGGCTCAGCAGCCACAGCGCGCCGACGAAGAGCAGCAGCCGGAAGCAGCGGAACAGCGAGCCGTACCCGGACTCCAGCCGCGCGCTGGAGACCACGCTCGCCACCAGCAGCAGGGAGAGCAGCAGCATGTAGGCGCTGGGGCGGATCCGCAGCCGCAGGTTGACCGTGAGCGCCAGCACGAACGCGGTGACCAGCGCGCCCATGGTGACCGCCTGGATGAGCGAGCGGGGCAGCGGGACGATGGTCTTCGCCCCGGCCGAGCCCAGCGTGTTGAGGATCAGCAGGCCCCAGGCCGTCCCGACCAGCTTCGGCGGTTCGGCGGGGCGCCGACCGGTGTCCAGCTCCGCGCCGTTGTCGTCCGGCTCCTGCGGCGTGCCGCTGCGCATCAGGTCCAGGCCCATCTCAACCACCGGCCTTGGGGCCGAAGGTGCTGCCTGTGTCCTGCCGGTACGGCGCCGCCTGCCACTGCCCGGTGTTCAGCACCACGCCCTGGTCGTGGGCGACGAAGCTCCACGGTCCGCTGTAGGTGTTGTCGTACCAGCGGTTCTGCTGGTCGAAGGTGATCGCCTGCGCCACCGGGTCGCCCTTGTACGGCGACCAGTCCGGATAGCTGCCGTAGTTGGACAGCACCGCCATCCGGCCGCACAGGCCCGCGCACCCGGCGGTGGACCCGCTCTGCACGAAGCGGTTGTCGTGGATGTCCACCCGTTGGGTCTTCCAGCGGCAGTCGGAGTAGAGCGGTGCGTGGGCGATGGCCGGCTGGGCGCAGGTCTTGACGTCCGGCACCAGCAGGGTGCAGTCACCCGACGAGGTGTTGGCCGGGCTGTTGCAGAACCGGTCGGCGTTCTCCCACAGGGTGATCCCTGACCAGTTGTCCGTCAGCACGTTCCCGTAGATGTCGATCCGGGTGGTACGGGCCTTGATCCGGGGTTCGCCGCCGGACTCCGACAGGTAGACGGTCCCGTAGGGGAAGTCGTCGCCGCCGGCGGCGGCCGTCCGCCCCTCGACCAGTTCGTTCCGCCGGATCGTGTTGTACCGGATGACCGCGTTGTAGCTGGCCTCGTAGATCAGCGCGGCACCGTCGTTGTTCTCGATGACGTTGTCCTCGATAAGGAAGTCGTTGTTGTTGGTGTCCGCCCACAGCCCGGTGCCGCGGTTGTCGTGCACCCAGTTGCCGGTGATGTCGGCGCCGTTGACGGCCCAGAACTTGACGCCTCCGCTGCAGCCGCAGTCCGGCTGGCGCCGCTCCCAGTCGCCGGTGTTGTTGCCGGTGATCTCGTCGCCCTGGAGCACCAGACCGGTGATGGTGCCGTCGCCCTTGTAGGCGTTCATGCCGTACTGGCCGTTGCGGCGCAGGCAGCTGGAGCGGACCTGCTCGCGGGCGCCGGCCATCAGCCCGGCGCCGGAGTTGTCCTGGACGGTGGTGTGCTCGATCACCCAGCCGTCGGCGGAGTCGTGGTTGACCACGCCCTCGTCCTGCGGCGCGGCGAAGTGCTGGACGGTCAGATAGCGGATGCTGACGTCGGCGGCGCTGCCGCCGAAGGCGGTCTGGTTGTCGTTCTGGCCGTCGAGCACCGCGCCCGGTGCGCCGACGTAGACGTCCCCGTCCTTGGGGACGACCTGGTCGAAGGCGCCCGACCCGAGCCGGTGGGTACCCGGTAGGAGCCAGAAGGTGGTGTGCGGGGGGCTGTTCACGGTCTTCGTGACCAGGTCGCCGACGACCGCGGGGTCGACCGTCACCGCCCCCGCCGGAGCCGTGGCCGGTCCGGCCGGGATCCGGTCGCACACCGGGGTCGCCGACGCCGGCGCCACCCCGGCGGGCTCGGAGGTGGGCACGGCGGTCGGCGCGGCGGACGTTCCGACGGACGGCGCGCCGGTCGGCGCCACCTGGACGTCAGGTGTTCCCCCGCAGCCGGCGATCGTCAGCAGGGCCGTCGCCGACAGTGCCGCCGACCACGCCCAGTGCCGCAACTTCCCCCCCACGTGCCCACTCCCTAGCTGTGTGCGAACTACCGGCCTAACAGGTGAACGTGAGCACCGTGGTGAACCCCTCCCCTTCGTCCACGTCACCGGTGCCGACCAGCACCGTGGCGGGCTGTCTGCGCCCGAAGCCGGGGGAGTACCAGCCCAGCGGTGGGTCGGTCTCACCGCGGTGCGCCTGCCAGTCGAGCTGCCCGGGCAGGTCGAGCACCGCGGAGCGGTCCTCGCCGTCGACGGTCCAGCTGAGCACGGCCTGGCTCCCCACCAGTTCCGCGGCGACAGCCGGACCGAGGTGGAACGCCAGCTTCGCGGCCCGGCGCGGGCCCTGCACCTCGTCGACGATCAGCAGTTGCCGGTCGGCGGCGGTCAGTTCGACCCGGCGGCGGTGCACGGAGCCCCGGTAGCCGTCGTGCTCGGCACTCCAGCGGGTGACCCCTGCGTCGGCCGTACCGTCAGCCGCGCCGGCGGTCAGCACCCGGCTGCGGGCGTGCCGGGTCCACAGGAACGGGCCGCCGGAGCCGGACTGGTCGGCGCCGTCCAGCTGCAGGGTGTTGTGGCCCAGCGTCGACCGGAAGTACTGCCGCCACTCGGGCTGCCCGTGGTAGCAGTAGGTCCCCGGGTCGGCCAGCACGTCCACCCCGTCGTGCCGGACCTCCACCGACAGCGCGTCGGCGTGGGCGTGCGCGGCGATGGACAGGAAGCCGTGCGGACCGCCGTCGCAGCGGCACCAGATCTCCTCCGGACCGCGCAGCACGGTCAGGCCCGCGTCGGCGAAGTGGTCCGGCCGCCGGGTCGGGCGGACCGCCGCCGATTCGGTGCGCCGGACCAGCGCGGCCAGCAGCGGGGTGCGCACATCGGTGCCGGTCACCGCGGGCCACCAGTCGAGTCGGCCGAACACGGCGTCCCCGGTGGCCAGCAGCGAGGACCAGCGGTCCGTCCCTGCGCCGTCCACCACCAGGCCGTAGCCGTCGTCGGCGTCGCCCTGGCGCGGCGGGCGCAGCCGGTTGTCCACGACGGCCGCCAGCGCGTCGGTCATCCGCAGCAGCACCAGCCGGACCGACGCCGGGACCGGCACCTCGGCGGCGTCCGCCTCGGCCAGCGCGGCCAGGCCGAGCTCCAGCACCAGTCCGTGGTACTCGCTGGCCAGTTCGCGGTTGATCCCCGAGTCGAAGGTGTTGCTGCGCAGGTGCCGCTCCAGCGACCGCAGCGCGTCGTCCCGCCAGCGCTCCGATTCCGAGAACCAGCCGAACGCGCAGGCCCCGGCGAACTGA
The DNA here is from genome assembly GCF_042510965.1 of Streptacidiphilus jeojiensis. Taxonomy (NCBI): domain Bacteria; kingdom Bacillati; phylum Actinomycetota; class Actinomycetes; order Kitasatosporales; family Streptomycetaceae; genus Streptacidiphilus; species Streptacidiphilus jeojiensis. The sequence continues at coordinate 154,401 of NZ_JBEUKS010000013.1, read as the reverse complement.
CCGGCGGCCTCGGCGATGACGTGGTTGTTGGCCGAGGAGCCCCGGCTGGGGAAGGCGGCCAGCCAGCGCTGGTGGTGCCAGATCTGCTGCAGCGCCACCGGGTTGGACTCGAACAGCGCGGACGCGCCCGCCCATCCTTCGAGCAGGCGGCGGACCCAGACCCAGGACAGCAGCCGGACGCCCAGCTCGATGCCGCTGGTCCAGTGCACCCCGCGGAGCGGCGGGTTGACGTCCCACCAGGACCGCAGGTGCTCGGCCACCCGCTCGGCGTAGCGGTCCTCGCCGGTGACCGCGTAGGCGGCGGCGAGCACGGTCAGGTGGTGGTGCCGGGACAGCTCCCAGATCTGCTTGATGTCCCCGACCGCCTCCTCGTCGCGGTAGGGCACGTCGAAGGCGTAGCCCGAGGGGGCGCGGCGCCCGGTCTTCGGGTCGAACCACCAGTCCGGGGCGACCAGGTCGTCGCGGACCACCCCGAAGTACTCGGCATGACCGTCCATCAGTCGGTCCGCCTCGGCGACCAGGCGTTTGGCGGCGTCCGGCGGCACGGCGGCGAGGGTGCCGGCGGGCAGCACCGCGGTGAACCGGGCGCCGGCCACGCCCGGGGCGTCGGGCAGCCCGGACCGCCAGCGCCGGCGGCGCACCGTGTCGGCCACCCGGCCGCCGACCTCCTGCGGCCCCATCCGGGACAGCCGGCGGAGGTACCAGCCTGCGGACGTGGCCCCGCTCATCGCGTCCGCTCCGACGACTCCGAGGGCTCCGACGTCTGCAACGTCACCGGGGCGCCGGCGGCCAGGCTGGCCTGCACGGCGAAGGTGGCAGCGGTGGTGGCGACCAGCGACTCCAGCGGCACCGGCATCGGCCCCCCGGTCCGCACGGCCGTCAGGAACGCGTCCAGCTCGGCGCGCTGGCCCTTGTCCTTGGCCTTGGGCAGCCGCGAGCTGACCCACCGCTTGCGGCCGTACACCGAGGCGCGGACGAAGTCGTCGAGCCGCAGCACCTGCCCGTCCGCGATCAGGTCCAGCGTCTCCTTGGGGAAGCCGGGTGCGCCGTTGGAGACATAGCTGATGGTCGCGGTGGACCCGCCCGGGTAGCGCAGCACCACCTGGAGGTCCTCGTTGCCGGGCGTGGTGAGCGCGTACACCGAGACCGGGTCGGCCCCCAGCAGCCAGCTGGCCGTGTCGATGAAGTGCCCGCCCTCGCCCTCGAAGCGGGTGCCCTCGGTGTCCTGCCGCAGGTACCAGCTGCCGTGCTCCAGCCGGCCCGCGTTGACCAGGTAGCGCAGGCTGGCCGGACCGGTCGGGGCGCCGAACCGGCCCTTGGCCTCCTGCAGCAGCGGCGCGAACCGGCGGTTGAAGCCCACCTGCAGCCGGTCGTTGCCGGACTCCTCGACCGCCTTGAGCACGCCGGCCAGCTCGTCCCCGGAGAGCGCCAGCGGCTTCTCCACGAAGACGGTCTTCCCGGCCCGCAGCGCCCGTTCGGTCAGTGCGGCGTGCGAGCTGTGCCGGGTGGCCACGAACACCGCGTCGACGGACGCGTCGTCCAGCACCGCGTCGAGGTCGGTGGTCGCCTCGGCGAAGCCGAACTTGCGCTGCGCGTTGGCGGCGGACAGCGCCGTCGTGGTGACCACGGTGGCCAGCTCGACGCCCTCGCGCCGGGCCAGGTGCGGCAGCAGCATCGACGTCGCGTAGTTCCCGGCGCCGATGAACGACAGCCGCACCGTCGCCTTGGCCGGCCGGGCCGGTGCGGGGCGCGCGGCGGCCACCGCCGGCAGACCGACCACGGGCGCGGCCACCTCCTCAGCTTCGGGGACTGCCGCCTCGGGGGCTGCGGCATCGAGATACTGGAACAGCACCGCCACGGCCTTCAGGCCGCCGTCCTTCAGCAGCTGGTAGGTCTCGACGGCGTCGTCGAAGTCGGCGACCTTGGAGACCAGCGGCTCCACGTCGACGCTGCCCCGGGCCAGCAGGTCGAGGAAGCAGGCCAGGTTGCGGCGCTCGGTCCAGCGCACATAGCCGATCGGGTAGTCCCGGCCGTCGAGCTCGTACCCGGGGTCGTAGCGGCCGGGGCCGTACGAGCGGGAGAACCGGACGTCCAACTCCTTCTCGTAGTAGGCGTTCCAGGGCAGGTCCAGGCGGCACTTGCCGATGTCGACGATCCGGCCGCGGTCCCGGCTCAGCTGGGCGGCCAGCTCGACCGGCTGGTTGCTGCCGCCGCCCGCCGCCAGGTACACCTGGTCCACGCCGTGGCCGTCGGTGAGCTCGGCGACCGCGGTCGCCACGGCGGCGGAGGCGGGATCGCCGCAGGCCGCCGCGCCCAGCCGCTCGGCGAGCTCGCAGCGGGTCGGGTCCGGGTCCACCCCGACCACGCGGACGCCCGAAGCGGCCAGCAACTGCACCACCAGCTGCCCGATCAGCCCCAGGCCGATGACCAGCGCCACCTCGCCGAGCTGCGGCTCGCCCTGACGGACCCCCTGCATCGCGATCGACCCGACGGTGCCGAAGGCGGCGTGCCGCGGCGCGAGGCCGTCCGGCACCCGGGCGTAGAGGTTCTTCGGCACCCAGTTCAGTTCGGCGTGCAGCGCGAACTCATTGCCGGCGCAGGCCACCAGGTCGCCGACGGCCACGTCGTCGATGCCGACGCCGACCTGCTCGACCACCCCGCACAGCGAGTAGCCCAGCGGGGTGTAGGAGTCCAGCTTGTTGATCACCTTGCGGTAGGTGGCGCCCAGCCCGTTGGTGGCCACGCTCTGCATGACCTTGGCGACCTGGTCGGGACGCGAGCGGGCCTTGCCCACCATCGACATGCCGGCCTCGGAGACCTTCATCATCTCGGTGCCGGTGGATATCAGCGAGTAGAGGCTCCGGACCAGCACACCGCCTGGCTTGCACCCCGGTACCGGCACGTCGAGCAGCGCCAGCTCACCGCTCTTGTAGTTCTGCACAACCTGCTTCACGTGAACTCCTAGGTCTTCTGCGCCGTTTCCTACGCGGTCACGTGCGGGTGGTGGTCGGATCCGGGTGGTGGTCGGACGATCCGGAGATCGCGCCGCGGTACCAGTACTCGAGGGTCAGCACGTGCCACAGGTGCTTGGAGTAGTCCTGCTGCCCGGCGGCGTCCTCGGCGACCATCCGCGCCAGCGCCTCCCGGCGCAGGATCCCGGCGCGGACCAGCTCGCCGTCGTTGATCACCTCGCGCACCAGCGGTGCCAGGTCCCGGCTCATCCAGGCCCGCAGCGGGGCGCTGAACAGACCCTTGGGCCGGTAGACGATCTCCCGTGGCAGGATCGAGGTCGCCGCCTCCTTGAGCACGGCCTTGCCCTGCCGCCCGACGATCTTGCGGTTGCCGGGGATGCTGAAGGCGGCCCTGACCACCTCCACGTCCACGTAGGGCACCCGCACCTCGGTGGAGGCGGCCATGCTGGACCGGTCCGTGTAGGCGAGGTTGAGGCCCGGCAGGAACATCCGGGAGTCGGCCAGGCACATCCGGTTGACGGCGTCGTCCAGCTCGTTGTCCTGGTAGACGTCGGCGTGCTCGGTCAGCACGTCGTCGACGGTCCCGGCCAGGTCCGGATTGACCAGGGCGAGCAACTCGTCCTGGTCGTACATGGTGTAGCTGCGCCGGAACGCGGTCTCCTCCGGCAGGTCGGCGAAGGAGAGGAAGCGCTTGGCGAAGCGCACCGACCGGTAGCCGCGGTTGGCCGTGGCGACCGGCAGCCGGCCCACGGTCGCGGAGACCCCGCGCCGCAGCGGCCCCGGGACGCGCTGGTAGCGCACCGCGAGCCGGTTGGCCAGGTGCTTGCGGTAGCCGGCGAACAGCTCGTCGGCGCCCATCCCGGAGAGCATCACCTTGACCCCGGCCTCCCGGGCGGCCGAGCAGATCAGGAAGGTGTTGATGGCGGCGGGGTCGCCGATCGGCTCGTCCAGGTGGTACGTCATCTTCGGCAGCAGGTCCAGGACCTGCGGGGCGATCTCGATCTCGTGCAGGTCCACGCCGAACTGTGCGGCCACCTGCCGGGCGTAGCGCAGGTCGTCCGGCATCGCCTCGAACCTGGCGTCCTCGGCGCGGAAACCGATCGTGTAGGCGGAGATCCCGGCCTGGTGACGGGCCGCCAGCGCGGTCAGGTAGCTGGAGTCGAGACCGCCGGAGAGGAAGGTCGCCACCGGGACGTCGGACAGCAGGTGACGCCTGGTCGAGTCCTCGATCACCGCGGCCAGGTCCGGCAGCTCGCCGCTCAGGGCCCGCTGCTGCCCCTCGGCGGCGACCTCCTTCAGGTTCCAGAACCGGCCGCGCTGCACGCTGCCGTCGGGACGGCAGCGCAGCCAGCTCCCCGGCGGCAGCTTCTCCGCCTCGCGGAACGCGCAGCGGGAGTCCGGCACCCAGTAGTAGAGCAGTGAGGCCACCAGCGCCGCCTGGTCCACCTCCAGCGACCCGCCGCTGACGGCGGCCAGCGCCTTGAGCTCGGAGGCGAACACCAGGCCGCCACCGCGCCGGAGCAGGAACAGCGGCTTGATGCCGAGCTGGTCCCGGGCGAGCACCAGCTCGCCGGTGCGCTCGTCGAAGACCGCGAAGGCGAACATGCCGCGCAGCCGGGGCAGGCAGTCGGTGCCCCAGCGGCGCCAGGCCTCCAGCAGTACCTCGGTGTCGGAGGTGCCGCGGAAGCGCACCCCGGCGGCGGCCAGCTCGGTGCGCAGCTCGGGCGCGTTGTACAGCTCGCCGTTGTAGGAGAGCGAGAGGCCGTCCGAGACCATCGGCTGGGCGCCGGTCTCGGACAGGTCGATGATGGCCAGCCGACGGTGCCCCAGGTGCACCTCGCCGTCGCCGACGGGGTGGCTGTACCGGCCCTCGCCGTCCGGACCGCGGTGGGCCAGGATGTCGGTGAGCCGGTCGGTGACGGCCTTCCCGTCCGGCCATCGGTAAGCGCCTGCTATGCCGCACATGTCTACCGCGTCTCCTGGTCGTTGTCCGGGACCCGTACGGCCCATGCCGGCCGTCTGGTCTTCAACGGGCCCCCGCTCGGCCGGCCCGTCGCACCCGGCTTGCCGTTCGCACCCGGCCACGGCTGCTGCCACTCGTTCACGCCGCGCAGGGCGTTCTGCGCGCCGTCCCACAGGGTGCCGTCGGTCCGGTCGCCCGGATCGGGGTCGATCAGCACCACGCCGGCCACCGCGATGCGCAGGTCCGCGAGCTGCCGGGCCACGGTGTGCAACCAGGCGGCGCTGCCGCTGCCGGCGCGGACCACGAGCACGGTGCGGGTGCCGAGGTACTGCAGGTCGGTCCAGGCCGTGCCGGGCGCGACCGAGCCGACGCCGATCCGGTCGCTCTGCGGCGGCACGGTCGCGAGGTACTCGCCGCGGACCACCACCGGGCCTCCCGGTTCCTGGCGGCGCGGGAACCGCCCGCCGGGCAGACCGTCGACCACCACCAGCGGCTCCTCCTGCGCCAGTGCCTTGGCCAGGTCCACCGCGATCTCGGCGGTGTTCTGCGCGCAGCCCAGTTCCAGCAGCGACACCGGTTCGGTCGAGCTGAGCACGGTGCGGACCAGGGTCCTGGTGAGCCGCTGGCGCGCGTCCCTGCTCCTGCGGCGCTGCCAGATCCGGACCGACCGGTGCGGTGCGGCGCGCAGCTCGGCGATGACCGAGGCGCCCAGGTTGGCGGCGATCTCCCGGCGCAGCACCGGACGGTCCGCCACCACCGAGCCGATCGCGGCCAGTGCGATGCCGACGGCGAGCCCGAGGACGAAGCCGATCCCGGCGTCGGTGGCCACGGTCTTCGGCACGGAGTGCTTCACCAGGTGCGGAATGTCCACGACCTGGGTGCCGGAGACGAGTTGGGGCGTGCCCACGCGCGCCTCCTGGGCGCGCTGGTCGAAGTCGTCGATCTGCGAGGTGAGCGCGGCCCGGCGGGAGTACAGCGACTCCAGGGTCGCCGGGTCGGTTCCTGACGATCCGTCACTGATCGACTTGTTGACCTGGGCGAGCTCGGTCCGCAAGCTGTTGCCCTGGGTTACCAGGGCGGCGGCGTTCGCGTTGGCGTCCGCGTTCAGCCGGGCCACGTGGTCCGCGACGAAGGCCTCCGCCAGCGCCTTGGCCCGTGCCTCGGCGTCCGCGGGGCTGGTGCCCTTCACGGTGATCTGCAGCACGTTGTTGGTCAGGCCGATGCCCTGGTACTGGGCCAGGAAGTCCTGCGGGCGCTCGGTGGACTTGAGGATCGCCAGTGCCTTGCCGGCCATCTCCGTGGTCTGCAGCAGCGCCACGTCGGTGCGGATCAGCGTTCCGGGGTCGTTCGGCTGGTCCTGCGCGTGCGCGACCAGGACCTCGGTCGCCGCGGTCGGCGGCGCCGGCAGCAGGACCGCCATCGCCCCGCCGAGGATCAGCCCCAGCAGCGCCAGGGTGCCCCAGAGCCGGCGGCGTCTGCGCACCGCCACCACCAGTGCCTGCACGTCCACCAGCGGAGTGGCGGAGGACGCCTCTTCGGGCAGGGTCGTCGTCATGCCGAGCCTCCGCTCAGGTCCGCGCCCACCGCGACCGCCGGTGCGGCGCTGTCCGGGGGACGGTCGGCGGAGCGCGACGGACGGGCCCGGACCGCGCTGGCGACGACATAGCCGACGATCCGGTGCCTGGCCTCCTCGCACGCCTGGGCGATGCCGGCCAGCTCCGCATCGGTCCAACTGCCCGCGCTGAGCACGACCAGCGCGCCGGACTCGCTGATCCGGTCCGGCACCACCGGCCGGTCCACCGGGACCAGCGCCACCCGCAGCTGGGGATCGCCGCCGGCCTCGGCGACGAGCCGCCCGGCCGCGCGGCCGGCGGTCCGGTCGCCGTCCGGGACGACGACCAGCAGCTGCCGGGGGGCCGACAGCTGCTCCCTGAGCCGGGCGCCGACCCGCCGGTAGCGGATCTGCCGGCTGGCCTCGTCGCCCGAGGACTGCACCGTCGGCAGGTCCCACCGGGTCTCGACGCCCACCAGCCACTTCATCCAGGAGCCGGGACCGTGGCCCTGCGGCCCGTGCGCTCGTCCTTCGACGGGCACGTCGACGGTGCCCACCAGCGCCGACCCCAGGGCCGAGGTGATCTCCCGCTCGGTGCGCGCCCGGCGGCCCGAGCGTGCGGCGGTGAGGTGGCCGATGACGCCGAACAGCAGGAACAGCAGCGCGCCGCCGCCGACCAGTTCCGGCCTGGTGGGCGGTGCCTGACTGGTCGGCACGGCCGCCGACCCGACCACGACCAGGGTGCCCTGGTCGGACACCGGATTGGCCTGGTCCAGCTTGGTGATGGCCTCCTCCAGGTCGTTGCGCAGCTGTTCGAGCTCGGTGCGGGCCTGGACGCCCTCCACCGTCTGCCCCGGGTTGACCCCCTCGGACAGGGCGGTGATCTTGCTGCTGGTCTGCGTCACCAGCTTCCGCAGCGCCGCCGACTGGTCCGCCGTGGTGGAGCCGGAACTGGTGTTGGTGATCTGGGTGGCGAAGGCGACGTACTGCTTGGCCATCTCGTCGGCCAACTGCGCGGCGTGGTCCGGGGTGTCGGCATTGGCCGAGATCTTGATGATGTTGCCGTCGGTGACCGCGGCGCCGACCTGGTCCTTCAGCTTGGTGTCGCCGGCGCCGGCCCAGGGGAGCGCGGCCGCGGCGCGGTCGATCACCACCGAACTGGTGGCGATCTCCGCCTGGGTCAGCAGCGCCCGGTCGTCCCAGGTCCCCGACAGCACGACCGAGGTGGTGGTCGCGTAGCGCGCCGGGAACAGCAGCGAGACGCCGTAGCCGGCCAGAGCGCCGAGCACGGCGAAGATGACGAGGAGCCGCCAGCGCCGACGGAGGATCCGTCCGACCGTGGCCAGCCGAATGGTGTCATCGCTCACCGCTGCGACCTCTTCCCTGTGCGCACCTGCTCGTCCTTCGACGCCCGGGTGCGGCCACCGCGGGCGAATGCGGAGGCGTAGGCGTCGAGCAGCGACCGCTGCGAGTTCCGCCAGGAGAGCGGACCGCTGATCCGCTCCTGCCCGATCTTGCCCATCCTGGCACGCTCTTCCGGATCGTCCATCAACTGTGCGATGAGTACCGCGAATTCGGCCTCGTCATTGGCCGGCGCATAGAGCGCGGCGTCACCGGCGGACACCCGCGCCTCGCGGAGGTCGAAGGAGACGATCGGCCGGCTCATCGCCATGTACTCCAGGACCTTGTTCATGGTCGACACGTCGTTGAGCGGATTGCGCGGGTCGGGGGAGAGGCAGACGTCCGCGGTGGACAGGTAGCGGGCCAGGTCGGCGTCCGGGATGCGTCCGGTGAACTCGACCTGGTCCGCGAGCCCGAGCTGTCCGGCGAGCTCCACCATCGCGTCGAAGGCGTCGCCGGCGCCGACGAACACCGCGTGCCAGTCGGTCCGCCCGACCTCGTCGCGCAGCTTCGCCAGCGCCCGCAGGGCGTAGTCGACGCCGTCCTGCGGGCCCATGACGCCCAGGTAGCACAGCAGATGGGGCTTGCCGCGCTTGAGCTCCGGCTCGGCCGGAACCGGGCGGAACCGGTCCACATCGGGTGCGCTGCGCACCACGAATACGTCCGCCGGCTGCTTGCCGCCGCGGCGCAGCGCGACGTCCCGGTAGCTCTCGTTGGTGGAGATCACCACGTCCGCGTGACGGTAGGTCAGCCGCTCCATCGCGCACACGGCGCGGTAGATCAGGTCCTCGCCGCGGTCGAACCGGGACAGGTACAGCTCGGGCACCAGGTCGTGCTGGTCGAAGACGAACCGCGCGCCGCGCCGCTTCAGCCACAGCGCCGGCAGGAACAGCAGGTCCGGCGGGTTGCAGGCGTGGACGACGTCGACCGGGCCGACCCTGCGGGCCAGTCTCAGGGTGTGCAGCAGCGCCGAACCGTACTCCCGCAGGTAGCCGAGCGGCCCTCCGGTGGCCGCGCGCAACGGGTAGCGGTGGATCCGCACCCCGTCGATCTCGGCCTCCGGTTCGGTGTCCCGCTTGCTCCCCCGTGGGCAGATGACCTCCACCTGCCAGCCGGCGTCGCGCAGCGTGGTGCACTCCTGCCACACCCGCCGGTCGAACGGCACGGACAGGTTCTCCACCAGGATCAGCGCGCGCCGTCCCGGCCCGTCGCTTTTGTTCGTGTTACCAAGCAAGGCCTGTGTACCCCGGTTCGGTCCGACGCGCCGCGGCGTCGGGAAGGTGGATGAGGTCGATGAGCATCGGGCCCCGGCCAGGGGGGAGCGCCGACAGCACCTCCGGGTCCCTGGTTCCGACCACGCACACCTCGGCGTGCTCCAGCACCTCGTCGATGGAGTCCGTCAGCAGCTGGGCGAGGTGCGGCAGCCGGGTCTCGATGAACTCGCGGTTGGCTCCGAGCAACCGGGAGAGGTTCACGTTGGAGTCGTAGATCCGCAGGTCGTAGCCCTTGCCGAAGAGCCGCTCGGCCAGCTCGACGAGCGGGCTCTCGCGGAGGTCGTCGGTGCCCGGCTTGAACGACAGCCCGAACAGGCCCACCCGGCGCTTGCCGGTGCGCTCGACCAACTCGACCGCGCGCTGCAGGTGTTCGGCGTTGGACGACAGCACATGGGCCAGGATGGGCACCGAGACGTCGGCCCGCTGGGCCGCGTGGACCAGGCCTCGCAGGTCCTTGGGCAGGCAGGAGCCGCCGAAGGCGAAGCCGGGCCGCAGGTAGGCGGGGCTGATGTTGAGCTTGCGGTCGGCCAGGAACACGTCCATCACCTGGTGCGAGTCCACCCCGAGCGCCTGGAACACCGACCCCAGCTCGTTGGCGAAGCCGATCTTGAGGCCGTGGAACGCGTTGTCCGCGTACTTGATCGCCTCGGCCGTGGGGATCGGCACCCGGAACACCTCGCCGGGCAGGCCCTCGTAGAGCGATGCCACCACGTCGCCGCTGGCCGGGTCGAGCTCGCCGATGACCGTCTTGGGCGGGTCGAAGAAGTCCCGCACGCTGGTGCCCTCGCGCAGGAACTCCGGGTTGACCGCGACCCCGAAGTCCACCCCGGCGGTGCCGCCGACGCACTTCTCCAGGATCGGCACCAGCAGGTTCAGACAGGTGCCGGGGAGCATGGTGCTGCGGAACACCACGGTGTGCCAGCCGCCCCGCTCGGCGATCGCGGCGCCGATCTGCTCGGCGACCCGCTCCAGATAGGTGGTGCTCAGACTGCCGTTGGGCTCCGAAGGCGTGCCCACGCAGACCAGCGACACATCGCTGCCCATGATGGCCTCGCGCACGTCGTCGGTCGCGCGCAGCGCCCCCGACTCCACGACCCGGGCGATGAGTTCGCCGATCCGCTCCTCGACCACCGGGGTCCGGCCGGCGTTCACCAGGTCCACCTTGGCCCGGCTCACGTCCACCCCGATGACCTCGTGGCCCTGGCCGGCCAGGCACGCGGCCGACACGCTGCCCACGTAGCCGAGCCCGAATACGCTGATCCTCATGACTAGTCCCTCCCCCCAAGGCAGGCCCTATTGGCCTGCGTTCCACGCGCCGATCACCTGTGTGACGACCCTCGTGCGACCCCCGTGCGATGACCCCACCCCCGTGGGTCAGTACGCCCCTTGCCCGTAGAGCACCGCTCGCGCCGTCTTCCACAGGATCACCGCGTCCAGGGCGAGTGACCAGTCCTCGACGTACCGCAGATCCAGCCGGACGGCTTCCTCCCAGGACAGGTCGCTGCGTCCGCTGATCTGCCACAGGCCGGTGAGCCCGGGCTTGACCAGCAGTCGCCGCCGGATGTCCGGTCCGTACGCGGCGGACTCCTCCGGGAGCGGCGGCCGCGGACCGACCAGCGACATGGAGCCGGTGAGCACGTTGAAGAGCTGCGGGAGCTCGTCCAGCGAGTAGCGGCGCAGCACCGATCCGACCCGGGTCACCCGCGGATCCCGGCGCATCTTGAACAGCAGTCCGGCGCCCTCGTTGCGGTCGGTCAGCGCGTCGCGCGCCCCGTGCGCCCCGACGACCATGGTGCGGAACTTCCAGATGGTGAACTCGCGGCCGTCCTTGCCGACCCGGCGCTGCCGGTAGAGCGCCCCGCCGCGGGTGTCCATCAGCACCGACAGCGCGACGACCACCATCAGCGGCGCGAGCAGCAGCAGCAGGACCGCCGCCCCGATCCGGTCGACGACCTCCTTGACCACCCGGCGACCCCCGCTGAAGGACGGCATGCTGACCCGCAGCAGCGGTATCCCCAGCACCGCGTCGACGTGCAGTCGCGGACCGGCCACCTCCATCAGCACCGGGGCCACGACCATCTCGGCGTCGCTGCCCTCCAGGTTCCAGGCCAGCCGCTGCAGCTGGTCAGGCGACCAGTGCGGGTCCGCCGTGACCGCGACGACCCGGTAGCCGTCGCGGCGGACATGGCTGGCGACCTCGGTCAGTCGGCCCACCACCGGCACGCCGTCCAGCTGGTCGCCGTCGAGGCCGAGGCCGTCCGCGGTGCATATCGCCTCCACCCGCCAGCCCAGGTGCGGGAACTTGCGGGTCCGGGTGATCAGGTCGTGCACGGTGGACAGGTTGCCGGCGGCGAGTACGGGTCGCAGGCAGCGTCCTTGCTTCCGCTGCTTGTGCAGCCACAGCCGGAGCAGGTACCGCTCCACCATGGTGACCACCGCGATCGTCGGAACCGCGACGAAGACCCAGAGCTTGATGTTGTGCGAGGTGACGGCTATCCCGGCGAGTGCCAGCACCACGGCCGCCATGAACAGCGACCGGATCAGCCGGTGGAACTCCTCGGAGCCCTGGCCGAGCACGGCCGGAGCCCACGACCGGGTCACCGCGAGCGCTCCCAGCACCAGCATCTGGGTGCCGATGGCGAGGATCCCCCACTTCTCGCCCCAGTTGGACGCGTGCCTGGCCCCGAAGCAGCCGCCGATCGCGGCCACCACGAAGCCGGTGGCCATGATGTCGCTGACGATCACGGCACGGCGGTACCGCTGCTCCCAGTAGATCGCATACCGACCGATCGCTCCGTTTCCCTGCCGTTGGCGCTCTGCTGGAAACGGGTTGACGAACTCCGTCCGCTGCACGGCCCCCCCCGGGTTATCAGTGAGTTCGACATGTTCGCCTAACACTGTGTCCCTCCCCCACCGGGATGCCTCCGTCCTCGTGAGAGACATCCGGCTACTTCAGCACTGCTTGAACAACCCGGCCAGGCAACAGTGGAATCGCCTGTCCTGCCAGGCTCTCGACGTGCGTGCAGACCCGCGAAACCCCCGGGCGTTCCCCACACCCAAGGCCCCCAAACGCGGACCGGAACGGTAGCGCGATTTTGACGGTGCCTCATCCCCAAGCGGCTCCGCCGTGGTCAATCTAGAGCATAAGGGCCGTTCTGAAGAGGAGATGTGCGAAAGTCGTGTCCATTCTGTCGTGACCGACGACCGCGAAGCCGATCGTTCATGGCTCCGTCTCCTCGGTGCCGCAGCGGGTTCGTTCCTACGGCGCCGGGAACTGGCCCGGCGGGACGTCGCTGGTTCTGGCCGTCCCGCCGACGACCGCGTAGAGGCTGAGCGTGTAGGTCGTGTACTCGATCTGTGTCGAGGTGTACTTGGTGGTGAACTTCAACGTGTCGTCGAACTTCTGGTAGGCGCACCCCGAGGTGAACCCCTTCCGGCCGGAGTCCCAGTCGGAGCCGGTGGTGAAGTAGACGGTGTAGGTGCCGTCCCGCACGCCCCGGACGGTGTAGCTGCCGTTCTTGCGGATGTACACCGCGAAGGAGCGGGATCCGCTCCTGGTCAGGGTGATCACCGCGTCGCCGTCGCCGCCGTTCTCGATGGTGAGCCGGCCGTTGCCGCTGCGGTCGGTGTCCCTGAGGTAGGTGCCGGTGGACAGCGAACGCTTCTGCTGCTTGGGAAAGCTCGGCAGGGTGATCCCGGCCGGGTGGCCGGCCGCGGCCATCGCCTTCAGCTGGGTGGACAGTGCGGCCAGGCTGCCGGCCTTCCCGGCCTGCACGGCGGGCGAGGCGGCGGCGCAGACGGGGTTGCCGTCGCCGTCCTGCCCCTGCGCGAGCGACTGCAGGTCGCCGGCCAGCGTCTTCAGCTTCTCGGACAGGTCCTGGGTGTCCTGGGCGGCCTCGGCCGGCGCCGCCACGGCGTCCAGCCGGCCCGCCGCGGTCTGCAGCGCCGTGGCCGCGGCGTTCAGCCGGGCCTTGGAACCGCCGGTGGCGACCGCCGACAGCGCGGCCGAGACCGGCCTGTCGATCGTGGCGACCGCGGCGACGTACTGACTGGTCGTCATCTCCGTGGGCGTCGGCGAGGCCGTGGGCGAGGCCGCGGTGGTGCCGGGACCGCCCCCTCCCGACGTCCCCCCGCTCGCCGTCCCCTGGCTCGACGCGGCCCCGGAACCCCCGCAGGCGGCCAGCAGCACCCCCGCCGACACCGTCGCGGCAGCCCCCAGCAACCGCCTTCGGACCGGACCGATGATCATGGCTTCCCCCTCGCCCCGTACCCCTCGCCCCGGGCCAGTATGAAAGCGTACGCACAACGCAGTCAACCAGTTACAGCACGTGCGCATGGGGTTGGCGGGATCCGGTGCACGCCGCAGCCGCCCCCACGACGCGCACCGAACCGTCAGACCCCGCCCGCCCTGGCCGGCCCCGTCGGGACGAGCGGTTTTCGGGTCTGCCGGTCCGGGGTGCGGGGGGATAACCCCCGAGGCGGTCGGGTGGGCGCTCCATGGTTGTCGGGTTCGGTGATCCATAGGTTGGTGAGCAGGGACGACGCCTGGTCGGCCCGGCCGCCCGCACACCCCTGGAGACCTTGATGCCGCCCACGCTCAGCGCCACCGCCGTCCGCGGATCGGAGTTCACCCCGCTGCTGCAACGGGTCCGGGCGGAGGGGCTGCTGGAGCGGAGGACCGGCTGGTACGCCCGCAGCATCGCCCTCAACCTGCTGCTGACCGCGGCCGTCTGGACCGGGGTGGTGCTGCTCGGCGGCTCCTGGTGGGTGCTGGCGCTGGCGCTTCCCGCGGCCGTCCTCGGCGGGCGGACCGCCTTCCTCGGCCATGACGCCGGCCACCAGCAGATAGCCGCGAGCCGCCGGGTGAACCGGGTGCTCGGCCTGGTGCACGGCAATCTGCTGCTCGGCATGAGCGTGGGCTGGTGGACCGACAAGCACAACCGGCACCACGCCAACCCCAACCACGTGGACAAGGACCCCGACGTCGGGGTGGGAGCCTTCGTCTGGACGCAGCGTCAGGCGGCCCAACGGGCCGGACTGGCCCGCTGGCTGACCCGTCATCAAGCCGGCCTGTTCTTCCCGATGCTGCTGCTGGAGGGCGTCGCCCTCAAGGTGTCCAGCCTGCAGGACCTGCGGCGCCAGTCGGGCCGCGAACGGCTGGTCGAGGGCGCGCTGCTGGTGGCCCACCTGGCCGGCTACGCCACGCTGCTGCTGCTCGCCATGGACCCGCTGCAGGCGCTGGCCTTCGCCGCGCTGCACCACGCCCTGTTCGGACTGCACCTCGGCTCGGCCTTCGCCCCCAACCACAAGGGCATGGAGATGCCCGACCCGGACGGCGAGGACCGCTGGGGCCACCTCCGCCGGCAGGTGCTCACCTCGCGCAACGTCCGCGGCGGGCTGCTCACCGACTTCTTCCTCGGCGGCCTCAACTACCAGATCGACCACCACCTGTTCCCCAGCATGCCCCGCCCCAACCTGCGGGCCGCCCAGCCGCTGATCCGGGCGCACTGCGCCGCCGCCGGCCTCCCGTACGCCGAGACCGGCCTGATCGAGTCCTACCGCCAGGGGCTGCGCCATCTGCACCAGGTCGGGCTGGCCGCGAGCCGGTGACGGCGGGCGCTCAGAGCCGGACCGGGTCGCCCGGACGGATCCGTCCAGGCCGCACCACCTGGGCGTAGCTCCCGGCGCAGGGCTCGATGCCTCCGCCCGGGACCACCGGGACCCGGTTGTGCTGGGCGACGGTCCGCAGCGCCGCGGTGTCGCGGGGGAGGGCGCCGTGGGCGAGGGTCGGGACGGCGCAGCGCGGGGTGTTGGCGATCACGCGCAGGGTGAGCGTGTCGCCGATCCGCAACTCCCGGTCGTACCAGTCGTTCTCGACGAAGCCGACGCCATCGGTGTCGACCACGATGTTGGGACGGTAGCGGCGGACGTCGGAGGTCCGGTCGGGATGCAGTTCGGTGATCCGGCGCAGGGTGGAGGCGGTGATCAGATGGATCGGCGCGAAGTCGAAGAAGGTCCCGTCGGGGGAGCCGGAACCGAACCGGACCAGGTCCGCCTCCACCTCGGCGTCGAGTCCCTCGCTCAGCACCTGCTCCGGCCTGGACCGCTCCAGCGCCGCATGCTCCGGCGGCCGGTCCGCCAGCGCGACCTCCCGGCCGACGACGGCCGACAGTGCGTCGTCGATGTCGGGGTCGGTGCTCCACCGGCTCTTGCCGTCCGGGTCCGTGATCCGCACCCCGCCGTCCCCCTCGCCGGTCGCGGAGCAGCTGAGCAGCCTGCGCCAGAGCCGAGGGGTCTTGGCACTGGCGATCATGCCGGTCTCCCGGTCGACCAGGGCGAGCCGGCGGTCCCCGTCCAGCCCGCGCTCGGTCACCTCCGCGGCGGGCAGCTGCTCGCCCAGCATCGACTTGACCGGGTAGCGCCACAGCGCTCCGACCGTCCCGACCACTGCCGCCG
The DNA here is from genome assembly GCF_042510965.1 of Streptacidiphilus jeojiensis. Taxonomy (NCBI): domain Bacteria; kingdom Bacillati; phylum Actinomycetota; class Actinomycetes; order Kitasatosporales; family Streptomycetaceae; genus Streptacidiphilus; species Streptacidiphilus jeojiensis. The sequence continues at coordinate 138,783 of NZ_JBEUKS010000013.1, read as the reverse complement.
CATCCGCCATCAGACGCCCCGTCCCTCCAGGTCCAGCTGGAGCCTAGCGAAAATCGATCGCCCGGTCGCCCGGGTTCTTGTTAGCCTGCGGCCATGAACAAGCGCGCTGCTGTGAACACGACGACGCCGGAGAGTGTCCCGGCGCGCTGACAGCCGTTCTGTCCGAAGCCCCGGGGCGAGTGCCCCGGGGCTTCGCCGTGCGGTCACTCGCTCCACCGACAGCGAGGAGACCACAATGCAGGCAGACGAGATGCAGGTGCATCAGGAGAACCGTCACGACCACCGCAGGCTCGGCCGCGAGTTGGACCTGTTCGACACCGACCCGCTGATGGGCGCGGGGCTGCCGTACTGGCTGCCCGACGGCGCCGCGGTGCGGCACGCCCTGGAGGAGTACGTCCGAGGGGTCGAACGCCGGGCCGGCTACCAGCACGTCTACTCGCCGGTGCTGGGCAAGCGGGAGCTCTACGAGATCTCCGGGCACTGGTCGCACTACAGCGAGGACATGTTCCCGCCGATGGACCTCGGCGCCGAGCAGGTGGTGCTGCGGCCCAGCCTGTGTCCGCACCATGCCCTGATCTACCGCTCACGTTCCCACAGCTATCGCGAACTTCCGCTGAGAATGGCCGAGTTGGGTGGGATGTACCGGTCGGAGCTGTCCGGGGTGCTCGGCGGGCTGACCCGGGTGCGGGCGATCCAGCTGAACGACGCCCACATCTTCTGCACCCTGGACCAGGTCGCGGAGGAGGCGCGGTCCGCCCTGGAGCTGATCCGCCGCGCCTACGCCGACCTGGGCATCCGCCCGTCGCTCTTCCGGCTGTCGCTCCCCGGCCCCGGCGGGAAGTACGTCGCCGCACCGGAGATGTGGCGGCGCGCCACCGCCCTGCTGACCGAGGTGCTGGACGGTGCCGGGGTGGAGTACCGGGCGGTGGAGGGCGAGGCCGCGTTCTACGGCCCGAAGATCGACGTGCAGATCACCGACGGCGCCGGCCGGGAGGCCACCCTCTCGACCGTCCAGGTCGACTTCCACCAGCCGGAGCAGTTCGATCTGCACTACATCGGGCCTGACGGTGCGAAACACCGGCCGGTGATGGTGCACCGAAGCATCATCGGCAGCGTGGAGCGGGCCGTCGCCCATCTCATCGAGACCCACGGCGGCGCCTTCCCGGCCTGGCTCGCCCCGGTGCAGCTGGAGGTCCTGCCGGTCTCCGACGACGAACTCCCGGCCGCCGCCGAGCTGTTGGACCGCTGCCTGGACCTGGGCCTGCGCGCCAGGCTCGCCGCCCCGGAACAGGGCACCCTGGGCGCCCGCGTCCGAGCCGCCCGACTGGTGCCCTACCAGGCAGTGATCGGCCCCCGCGAGGCAGCAGTCGGCCACGTCTCCCTACGCCTCCGCGACGGCCACCGCCCGCCCCCACTCCCCACCCTCGACGCCCTGGCCCGCATCACCGCCCAGGTGGAGGCCCGCAGCAGCGAGTTGTGACACCCGCTCCAGGGCAGCCTGACCCGCCGGAGTCGCTGGATCCGGCGGGTCAGGGGTACTGGGTCAGGGGCGCACCGTGCCGGTTCTGGTGCGGTCACCGGCTCCACAGAGGGCTCAGGGCGATGGTCTTGAGCTCGTCCATGGAGAGGGCGGGATGCGCCGTGGTCCCGACTCGGGAGGTGGTCTGCTCGTTGAGCTCGACGAGCGTCCCGTCCGGCTTCAGCACACTGATCCTCCACACCCGGAGCGAGGACGTCGGTGCCGACTGGTCGGTGGTCATCAGGGTGCCGTCGGGGAGACGGGTCGCGGAGGCGAACGCGTCGGGCCGGATCTCGCTCCTGGCCTGAGCGGGCCATCGTTGAACCGCGATCGACAGGCGCGTCCCGATCATGTCATTGCTGACGACCCCGTTCCTGCTCACCAGGAAGGCGGTTGCGCCGTTCTGCGTCACGAACTCGGCTCCGGCCGGTTGCAGTTGTCTGGCGATGGCCGTCACCTGGGCCTGAGTCGGTTGGCCGGCGGACCCTGCCGGTGCACGGAGCGCCGTGAACACCGGCGACCATGCGCTGTCGGCGACGATCGCTGACAACTGCGCCGTCGAGAGCGGCGGGGTCGCCCGTGAGACCTTTGAACTGGGGTTACCAGTAGCCGAGTTGGTCTCCTGGATCTCGGCACGGTCGCCGTTCCGGGTCACCAGCCACACGGACCAGAGTAGGACCGAGCCGCCGAAGTCCTCCTTCAACGCCATGACGGTGGAGCCGTTGGGGAGCACGGTCTCGGAGCAACTGAGCACCGTGGCGGACTCGGCCCCGGTGCTACAGGTCGGCAGCTTGCTCTTCGACGCCCGGGAGAAGGTGATGGCCAACCACGCGGCCCCGTGGCCGTCGTTGAAGACGAGCTCGGCGGTGGGTGTCACGGAGGCGGGCCGCCCACCGCCGACACCCGTGCCCCGCGTCGCGGTGACCTTGCCGGGTGGCAGCATCGACTCCAGCAGGCTGACGATCTGCGCGCCGGATACGGACGGTGATACCACCGTCGGCCGGGTGACTGCCGATGGTGCGGGTGACGACAGTGCGGTACCCGCCACGGCCACCGCCACGGCCGTGGCACCGCCCACGACGGCGTAGGCGATCCGGCGACCGCGCAGGGTCCGGCCGCGTCGCAGGGATCGTTCGAGCAGCGGCTCTGCCGCCCCGATGGCGTACTGCTGCCCCGCCTCACGCAGGGCCCGGCCGAACCGGTCCTCAAAGTCCATGGGGATCCGCCGTTTCGTGATTCGGAGTTCCGTTGGCAGGCGAGTGGATGTGCTCAGTGCTCGGCGAAGAGGTTGACGTCGTCACCGAGTTGGGACCGGAGTCGGCTCAGGGCACGGGTGGAGCGGGTGCTGACCGCGCCTGGGGAGAGCCTCAGCACGGACGCGGTCTGCTCGATGCTGCGGTCCTCCCAGTAACGGAGCACCAGGACTGCGCGGTCCCGGGCGGACAGCCGGGCCAAGGCGTCCATCAGTGTGATCCGCAGGGCGGTGTCCCCGGCTGAGGCTGCCGCGGCTTCCGGGAGCACCTCCGTGGGCTGCTCCCGGCTGCGGCGCAACCGACGCCAGGACAGGAAGGTGTGCACCAGCATGGTCTGCGCGTACGCGGCGGGGTTGTCCGCCCCGGAGACCCGTCTCCACCGCACGAAGACCCGTCCGAGGGTCTCCTGGACGAGGTCCTCCGCGAGGTGCGTGTCGCCCCCGGTCAGCAGGCAGGCAGAGCGGTAGAGGTCCCCGGCCCTGGCGGCGGCGAAATCCAGGTATGTCGCCACGGTGTTCGCCATGTCCCCACAAGCCCTCTCGTCGCCACTGTCAGCCTCACTCCACCGACGCGTGAGACTCACCGATCCCTTACACCCCAGGTGGAAAATCTTCCGCACGGTCGGTGGCGTGGGTAATGTCGGCGCGGCCGCAGTTGCTTGAGGAGGGGGCGGGGCATGGGCGAGGACGAGGACGACGACCGGGGTCCGCAGCGGAGTCTGCTGATGGATCCGAGGCTGGCGGGGGCGGGCGGGATGCTGTTGGCGGCTGCCGCGCTGGCCTGGATCCTCACCCATGGCATCCACGGGGACGGCGGTACGGGATCGGGCGCGTCGCCGACGTCCAGCCGGGTGGGTTCGACCGCGCCGGCGGCGACCCCGCGGTAGGCGGGGTGACGGTCCGTCAGCCGGGGCCCGCCTCCGTCAGCCTGCTTGGGCGCGCCTGCCGAGGCCGCCGTAGACCAGCAGGGTGCTGGGCGTCGACGGCTCGGGCACTGCCTGGTCCGGGTGCCAGGTGACCACCGGGACCACGCCGGGGTCGACCAGTTCCAGGCCGTCGAAGAAGCCCTCGATCTCCTTGGGGCTGCGCATCCGTCCGCTGCCCATCATCTGCTGGAAGGCCTGCTCCAGGGCGCGGGCCTCCGCGCTGGCGTCGCTGAAGTGACTGAGCAGCAGGTAGCTGCCGGCCGGAAGCCGGTCCACGTAGGTGCGGACCAGCGCCGACGGGTCCTCGGCGTCCGCTATGTGGTGCACCAGGCCCACCAGCAGCAGCCCGATCGGACGGCTCCAGTCCAGGAACTCCTGGACGGTCGCGCTGTCCAGGATCTCGGCCGGGGCGCGGAAGTCACCGAGCATCACCCGGGTGTCGGGGGTCTCGGTGAGCAGCGCCCGGGCGTGCGCCAGCACGATCGCGTCGTGGTCGACGTAGACCACCCGGGCGCCGGGGGAGACGGCCTGGGCGACCTGGTGGGTGTTCTGCGCGGTGGGCAGTCCGGAGCCGATGTCCAGGAACTGGGTGATCCCGGCCCGCGCCATGTGGGCCACGCCCCTGGCGAGGAACCCGCGGCTGATCCGGGCGCCCTGGCCGCCGTCGGGGATGAGTTCCAGCCGCTTGGCGGCCACCGCCCGGTCCACGGCGAAGTTGTCCTTGCCGCCGAGGATCGCGTCGTAGACGCGGGCCACGCTCGGCTTGGAGGTGTCGACGCCGAGCCTCTCCCACTCGGAGACCGCCTCGTGCTCCGCCATACCGCCTCGCCCCACTCCGCTCACGACAGCTGCTCGGGGATACTAACGCACAGCTGTTCCAGGGATGTTGGGACCAGGCACATTCCGGCCCGATCCCCGCGCGCACAGCGGCACGCTGGGGGACCGGGCCGGACGGTTCACCAGATCCGTACGCGCTCCGCCGGGTCCAGCCAGAGCCCGTCACCCTCGGCGGTGGTGAAGGCCTGGTGGAACTCGTCCAGATTGCGCACGATGTTCGCCCGGAACTCCGGGGGCGAGTGCGGGTCGATGGTGAGGTACTGCTCCTCCTGCTCCTTGCGGCGCTTGGTGCGCCAGCAGTAGGCCCAGTTCATGAACAGGGTCTGCGAGGCATCGGCCGCTGCCTTGTCCTCGCTCCCGCCGTCGAGCGAGATCAGGTAGGCCTTGTGAGCGATGGTCAGGCCGCCGAGGTCGCCGATGTTCTCACCCACCGTCAGCGCGCCGTTGACGGTCTGGCCGGGCAGGGCGCGCGGCGAGAAGCCGTTGTACTGGGTGATGAGCGCCTTGGACTTGACCTCAAAGGCCGCCTTGTCGGCCGCCGTCCACCAGTCGTTGAGGTTGCCGGCGCCGTCGTACTGCGCACCCTGGTCGTCGAAGCCGTGCCCGATCTCGTGTCCGATCACCGCGCCGATGCCGCCGTAGTTCTCGGCGGACTCGCCCTCGGGGGAGAAGAACGGCTCCTGCAGGATGCCGGCCGGGAAGCAGATCTCGTTGGTGCCCGGGTTGTAGTAGGCGTTGACCGTCTGCGGCAGCATGAACCACTCGTCGCGGTCGACCGGGCCGCCGATCTTGGCGAGCTCGCGGTCGCTCTCGAAGGCGGCGGCGGCATGGGCGTTGCCGAGCAGGTCGTCCGGGCCCACCTGCAGCGCCGAGTAGTCGCGGAACCGGTCCGGGTAGCCGATCTTCGGCCGGAAGGTGGCCAGCTTCTCGTAGGCGCGCTTCTTGGTCTCCTCGGTCATCCACTCCAGCCGGGAGATCGACTCCCGGTAGGCCTGCAGCAGGTTGGCGACCAGCTCGTCCATCATCGCCTTGGAGGTCGGCGGGAAGTGCCGTGCGACGTACTCCTCGCCGACCGCCTCGCCCATCGCGCCCTCGACGAAGGCGACCCCGCGCTTCCAGCGGGCCCGCAGCTCCGGGGTGCCGTTGAGGGCGTTGCCGTAGAACTCGAAGTCGGCGCGGACGAACGCGTCGCCCAGGTACGGCGAGGCGGCGCGCAGCACCCTGGCCGTCGCCCAGTCCCGCCACTGCTCGATCGGCACCTCGGCCAGCACGGTGGAGAGGTGGGCCAGGTAGGAGGGCTGCCGCACCACCGTCTCGGTGATGGTCAGGTCCGAGCCGCCCAGCGCCGCGGCGTAGCCGCTCCAGTCGAACTCGGGCGCCAGCGCCTTGAGTTCGTCCAGGCCGGTGAGGTTGTAGGTCTTCTGCACGTCGCGCGTCTCGGCGCGCTCCCAGTGGCCCGACGCCAGCCGGGTCTCGATCGCCAGCACCGTCTGCGCCGCGGCGGCCGGGTCCGGGTAGTCGGCGAAGCCGAGGATCCGGGTCAGGTAGTCGACGTACTTGGTCCGGACCTCGGCGAACTTCTCGTCGCGGTAGTAGGACTCGTCGGGCAGTCCGAGCCCGCCCTGGACGATGTTGACCAGGTAGCGGTCGGAGTCCCGGTCGTCGGTGTTGACGTAGAGGCCGAAGAGCCCCGAGCCGCCGGTCCGCTCGAACCCGCCGAGGAACGCCGCCAACTCGCGGGTGTCGCCGAGCTCCGCGACGGCCTGCAGCTGCGGCCGCACCGGGTCGGTGCCGCGCTCGGCCGCGGTCGCCTCGTCCATGAAGGAGGTGTAGAGCGCGGCGATCTTCCGGGCGTTCTCGCCGGCTCCGGAGGGGTCCGCCGCGACACCCGCGGCGAGCTCCTGGATGATCAGTCTGACCTGCTCCTCCGCCGTGTCGGCGAGCTGCACGAAGGGACCCCAGCTCGACCGGTCGGCCGGGATCTCCACGGTCTCCAGCCACTGGCCGTTGACATGGCCGAACAGGTCGTCCTGCGGTCGGATGTCGGGGTTCATGCCCGCACGGGCGCCATCAAGAATGCTCATCCGTGCAGCTTATGCGAGCGCCGGACCGGACGGCCGGGGCTCGCGCTGACACGTGACCGGCGCACGGCCCGCGCACAGCGGGCGCACGGGTGCATTCAGGATGAAGCGGACCCGCGCAGCCGTCGGGAGACCTCGCCGAGCCCAGCGGCCAGGCTGTCGAGCTGCTCGGCGGTGAGCACGTCGATCAACGCCTCGCGGACGGCGGCCACATGGCCCGGCGCGGCTTCGCGCAGCACCTCCATGCCCCGGTCGGTGAGCTCGGCGATCACCCCGCGGACGTCGCTGGGGCAGGAGCGGCGGGCCACCAGGCCGGCTCGCTCCAGCTGGGTGACCTGGTAGGTCAGCCCGCTCTTGGAGGTGACCAGCCGGTCCGCGAGCTCGGTCATCCGCAGCGCGCGACCGGGCGCCGCGGACAGCTGGACCAGCACCTCGTACTGGGTGTGGGAGAGCGCCGCATCGTCCTTGAGCTGCTGCTCCAGCTTGCGCGCGACCAGGTTGGTGGCCGAGAGGAAGCCGATCCAGGCGGCCTTCTCCCGATCGTCCAGCCATCGGGGTTCTTCCATGGGGCCACTCTACTCCTGGTTGTTCAAATTTGAATCGCGGCGCATCCCCGCTCGAAAGTTCGTTGTTCGAATTTGAAATAGAAGGTACTGTCGGGGCGTTCAAGTGGTTCGAATCTGAACGACTGTGTCCAACGAGCGGAGCCTTCATGTCCGAGATTCCTGCGGCCACCGTGCGCACCCGGGTCGGGGTGCCGTTGCGCTTCGGCGACGGCTACGGCGTGGACGCCGAGCTGGTCACCTTCCACGGACTGGCGGACGGGCTGGAGCACCTGGCCGTCCGGCTCGGGGACCCGGACGCGGCGGCCGTCCCGCTGGTGCGGCTGCACTCGGAGTGCCTCACCGGCGACGTGTTCGGCTCGGCCCGCTGCGACTGCGGACCGCAGCTGCGCGAGGCCGTCGAGCGCATCGCCAGGGCCGGTGGCTACCTGCTCTACCTGCGCCAGGAGGGGCGTGGCATCGGCCTCTACAACAAGCTGGACGCCTACGCCCTGCAGGACGGCGGGCTAGACACCTATGAGGCCAACGCCGCGCTCGGCCTGCCCGAGGACGGCCGCGACTACACCGCCGCCGCGCAGATGCTGGCCACGCTCGGGGTGCGGGAGCTGGACCTGCTGTCCAACAACCCGGACAAGGCGGCGCAGCTGCGCGCGCTGGGCGTCCCGGTCCGCGACCGGGTCCCCACCGGTGTCTTCGCCACCGGCCACAACCTGCGCTACCTGCGCGCCAAGTTCACCGGCACTGAGCACTCGTCAGGACACGACCTGCTGGCGGGGCGGATCGCCTGACGCCCCGCGCTACGCTCAGGTCGTCGGGGGAGTGCCGAAGGGGTGGAGGACGACGTGCCGGACCCGGAGCCGCTGGGTGATGACGTGATCGACCCGACCGTGGCCACGCCGGCGCGCATCTACTCGTATCTGCTCGGCGGAAAGGACCACTCTCCGGCCGATCGCGCGGCCGCGGAGAAGGCCCTGGAGGCGATGCCGGTCCGGGACTTCGCCCGCGTCAACCGCGCATTCCTGACCCGCGCGGTACGGCACCTGGCGGAGACCGGCCTGGACCAGTTCCTGGACCTGGGCATCGGCCTGCCCGCGCCCGGCAGCGCGGCCGAGACCGCGCTGTCGGTGCGGCCGGACGCCCGGATCGTCGGCGTCGACAACGATCCGACGGTCCTGGCCCACGCCCGCGCCCACCGCGGGGATCCGGAGCTGTCGGGCGCCACGATCGTCGCCGGGGACGTCCGCCGTCCGGCGCAGATCCTGGCGAACCCGGAGGTACGCGGCCGCCTGGACTTCGACCGGCCGGTCGCGGTGCTGCTGGTCGCGGTCATGCACTTCGTCGTCGACGAGGACGACCCGTACGGCGCGGTGCGCACGCTGATGGACGCCGTCGCCCCGGGCAGCGTGCTGGTGCTGTCGCAGGTGACCGCCGACCTCGACCCGGAGGGGATCCGTGCGACGGCGAAGGCCTACGCCCGATCGTCGGTGCGGACCGCCGTGCGGAGCAGCAAGGAGATCGCGGCGTTCTTCGACGGCCTGGAGCCGGTCGACCCCGGCCTGGTGCTGCTGTCGCAGTGGCGCCCGGACCAGCACGTCCTGGCCGGCGACGACCGGATCGGGCTGTACGGCGGAGTGGCGCTCAAGCGCTGAGCACCGGCTGGTTCCGGGTTTGCGCGAGGGGCGCGTGAGCAGCGAGAGTACGGCCATGGGAATCGTCGCGGGAATCCTGGTGGCTGCGGTCGCCCTGCTGCACGCCTACATCCTGGTCCTGGAGATGTTCCTCTGGCAGGGGCCCAAGGGTCGTGAACTCTCCGGCTTCGACGCCGCCATGGCCAAGGACACCGCGGCGCTGGCCGCCAACCAGGGCCTCTACAACGGGTTCCTGGCGGCGGGGCTGGTCTGGGGGCTGATCGCGTCCGACCCGGTCGGTCACGACGCGCAGATCTTCTTCACCAGCTGCGTGGTGGTCGCCGGGATCTACGGCGGCGCGACCGCCAACCGCAGGATCTGGCTGGTCCAGGCACTGCCGGGGGCGCTGGCGCTGGCCGCGGTGCTGATCGCCGGCTGACGCGCCGTCCGGCCGCAGTTGCACAGACGTCGCAGCTGCTCGGGGCCGCCAGGTGGGGAGTGGCTGCAACGGGTTCCAGCTGCCACGGTGGACCGCATGGAGAGCACACCGCGGCACGGACACGACCATGAGCACGAGGGCACCCACGCCCACGGCGGCGGGGCCGGCGGACGGTGGGCCGGAGCCCGGCACCGGCTCGGCCATCTGGTCCGACCGCACAGCCATCAGCCGATGGACCGGGTCGACCAGGCCCTGGAGACCTCGCGGGCCGGGATGCGCACGCTCTGGCTCTCGCTGCTGGTCCTGGGGCTGACCGCACTGGTCCAGGCCCTGGTGGTGGTCTGGTCGGGTTCGGTGGCGCTGCTGGGCGACACCGTCCACAACGCGGCGGACGCGCTGACCGCGCTGCCGCTGGGGGTGGCCTTTCTGGTGGGCCGTCGGGCCGCTAACCGTCGCTACACCTACGGTTACGGCCGGGCCGAGGACCTGGCCGGGATCGCCATCGTGCTCACCATCGCCGCCTCCTGCGCGCTGGCCTGCTACCAGGCGCTGGACCGGCTGCTGCACCCCAGGGACGTCGGCCACCTCTGGGCCGTGGCGGCCGCCGCGGTGGTGGGCTTCGTCGGCAACGAGTGGGTGGCCCGCTACCGCATCCGCACCGGCCGCAGGATCGGCTCGGCCGCGCTGGTCGCCGACGGCCTGCACGCCCGGACCGACGGCTTCACCTCACTGGCGGTCCTGCTCGGCGCCGGCGGGGCCGCCCTGGGCTGGCGGGCCGCCGACCCGGTGGTGGGCCTGCTGATCACCGCGGCCCTGGTGCTGGTGCTCCGCGGGGCCGCCCGCGAGGTCTGCCGGCGGCTGATGGACGCGGTCGACCCCGAGCAGGTGGCCGCCGCCGAACGGGCGCTGCGGGCGATCGAGGGCGTCCGTGACGTCGGCCAGGTACGGCTCCGCTGGATCGGCCACGCCCTGCGCGCCGAGGCGGACATCGTCGTGGACCGGCAGCTGACCCTGCTTCAGGCCCACGACCTGGCCGTCTCGGCCGAGCACGCGCTGATCCACGCGGTCCCGAGACTCACCGCGGCCACGGTCCACACCGACCCGCTCACCCAGGGCGCCGACCCGCACGCCCGACTCGCGCACCACGCCGACCACGCCCATGGCGCCGACCACACCCATGGCGCCGAGCACACCCACCACGCCCATGACGCGCACCACGCGCACCACGCGCACCACGTTCACGCCTGACCGGGCGACCGCGCGGGTCAGGACTGGACGTCGAACGGCCGCATCATCTCGTTGTCCTCGTGGTCCAGGATGTGGCAGTGGTACACGTACCGGCCGGGTATGTCGAAGGCGGCCTTCAGCCGGGTGGTCTCGCCCGGGTAGGCGATGACCGTGTCCTTGAAGCCGGTCTCCCAGGCCTCCGGGCCGCGTACGGTCCCGTCGGCCGCGGTGCGGCTGACGACCTGGAACTGGGTCTGGTGGATGTGGATGGGGTGGCCGTCCTCGGTGAGGTTGACCAGGTCCCACGCGCCGACCGTGCCGACGACCGGCTTCACCGAGACCGGGTCGTCCCACATCTCCATGGCGCCGGTGCCGTCCGCGTTGAGGGAGCCCAGGGCGCCGATGACCGGGGCGCCGTCGAAGACGGTGGAGTCGGCCTCGTTGAGCGAGACGGTGAAGGTCTGGCTCGCGCTGCCGAGCGCCTTGACGGCCGGCAGCTGCAGCTGCGCGGGCGGGACGCTGGTGTCGGTCGCGGCGGCGCCGACCACGATCTGCATGACCTGTCCGCTGGTCCAGTGGTCGGCGGCGGCGAAGTCGGTGTCCGGGATCCCGCCGTGGTAGGGCACGTCGGGGCCCTCGTTGATGAGGTAGAGCGTGGTCCCCGACGGCACCGCGGAGAAGTCGAGGACCAGGTCCGCCCGCTCCGCCGGGGCGATCAGCGCCTGGCTGAGCTGGGCGGCCGCGGGCAGGAACCCGCCGTCCGAACCGATCTGCCAGATCGGCAGCGCGGCGGTGGCGGGTCGGTCGGCCAGCGGGTCGGTGACGACCTTGAGCACCAGGGTGCGGGCGTTGCAGGAGTTGAGCAGGCGCAGCCGGTAGCGCTTGCGGGAGGCGTGCCAGACCGGCCAACTGGCGCCGTTGACCACGATGGTGTTGCCGAACGACTCCGGATTCCAGTAGGGGGGAACGTCAGTGACGGGTAGCCAGGGACCGCCGGCCGTGGTGTCCCCGAAGAAGGTCCGACTGGTCGGGAAGAAGAGCGAGCCGTCGCTGTTGAAGCACCGGTCCTGGATCACCAGGGCGATCTCGGCGGTACCGGAGGGCAGCACCCCGGGGGAGAGGTCGGTGCTGCCGCCGCGCAGCAGGTACATCCCGGCCAGGCCGGCCTGGACGTTGAGCCGGGTCATCCCCAGGACGTGGTCGTGGTACCAGAGCGCGGCCGCGCGTTGGTCGTTCTGGTACTGGTAGGTCGAGGAGCCGGGCTGCCACTGCGCGCCGAACCGGGCGGCCGCCTGCGCCTTGTAGGCGTCGTAGTAGCTGCCGGTGGCGGCGTAACCGGTCGGGAGGTCCGCGGCCGCGGGCAGGGTCCAGGCCTCGGGGTAGCCGTCGCTCTCCTGGGTGACGTGCGCCCCGTGCAGGTGGGTGACCAGCGGTACCGGTCCGGTGTAGGGAGCGGGGGTCGAGGTGAAGGTCGGCCGGGTGTCCCGGGCGGCGGTGCCGCCGCCGGGGTTGGCCCAGTGCAGCGTGGGATCGACGGTGAACAGGTGCGGCAGCCAGTCGCCGCCGCTGTCGACCAGGCCGTTGGTCCAGGTCACCCGGACCGGGCGGCCGACCCGCGCCTCGATCGTGTGCCCCGGGGCGTTGAAGCTGCCCGCGACGCCGGGGACGCCGTAACCCCACACCGTGGTCCTCGGGTAGGAGCCGGGCAGGATCTGCTGGCTGAACTGGCGGGCCGCGATCGAGTACACGTCCACCTGGGCCCCGCCGAAGCTGGTCGTGCCGGTGGACGGCATGACCGGCAGTCTCGGCAGTTCGGTCCGGTACTTGGGCACCGACAGCGGGTCCAGGGTGCCGCCGGGCAGCGGGTTCGGCGAGGTGACCGCGGCGACCAGGGACGCTGCGGTCGGCCGGGCGCCGCCCTGCGCGGCCCGGCCGAGGCCGACGGTGGCCACCACGGCACCGGCGGCGGTCGCACGGATCACCGTCCGCCTGGTGACGTTCGGGCCGGAGAGGTCTGAATTGTGTGAACTGGGCATGACAATCCTCCAATGCCCACCAGGGGCCAGGGAAATGCGCGCCAAGACCTATGTGCACGAATGTGCTGTATGCCGATGGGCCAAGTACTGTGGCCGGCAGTGAAGTTGGGGCACAGCGCGCTGACGCGCCGACGCAAGCCGGACTCTAGTGGTTCGGGGTCGACATGAGTAGCGGCGGCGCTGATAATTTCTTGTTTCCGCGACCTTTTTGTCAACCGTGCAGTAACTGTGTGCATAGGCCCTCGATTGGCATATGCACAATCCTGATTCGGTGCGGGATCAGGACCCGGAAACGGCGGCCGAGCGGAGGTGCAGGGCCGCGCCGGTCGCGAGAACGGTGGCCCGGCCCTCGACCTGGACCGCCCAGTCCTCGGGCAGCGCCGCCAGGCCGTGCGCGGCGCCCAGGAGGTTGCCGCAGACGGCGCCGGTCGAGTCGCTGTCGCCGGAGTGGGTGACCGACAGGGTCAGCGCACGGCGCAGGTCCGCGCTGGTCGCGTCCGGGCCGGGGGCGGCGGCCAGCAGGCAGTGCACGGCGATGGCCAGGCACTCCTCGGCGATCCAGCCCAGGCCGACCTGCTCCACCAGGTCGAAGCCCGGAGCGCCGCTCTCGGCCAGGCGCACCGCTCGCTCCAGTGCGGTGACGGTCTCCGTGGCGCCGGGGTGCGCGTCGGGCCAGGCGGCGGTCTGGGCGATGGTCCGCCGTACCGCCTCGCCCGGGTCGACGCCGTCGACCAGCCGCTGGACCAGTGCGGCGAAGGCCCCGGCCGCCAGCTGGCCGGTGGGGTGGCCGTGGGTCAACTGCGCACAGTCCGCCGCGAGTCGGAACGCCTGCTCGGGCCCGAGGCCCAGCAGTCCGAACGGGGCCGAACGCATCACCGTGCCGCAGCCCTTGGAGTCGGGATTGACGACGCCGACCTGACCGGTCGTCATGATCCTTGGAAGCTGCGGGTTCTCGACGAGTCCGGAGATGCAGGCGTTCCCCGGCGCCCGGGAGGCGTAGAGCCACGGCTCGCGCAGCAGGGAGCCCTCCTCCGCGTCGAGGGTGCCGGTCGGGCCTGACAGACGCTGCGTCAGGAACCAGCGCTGGTAGGCAGCATGGACCGCCGCGACGACCGACTCCGAGCCGGTGTCACCGCCGAGCCGGCCCTCGGCGAGCAGCAGGCCCTCGGCGGTGAACAGCGTCATCTGGGTGTCGTCGGTGACCTCGGCCAGACCGGAGTCGGCTCGCAGTACCAGACGGGTCACCCCATCGGGGCCGTGGTCGTCGAGGATCCGGTCCAGCCGCTGGAACTCCACCGGCCATCCCAGGGCGTCGCCGATGGCTCCACCCAGCAGGCAGCCCTGGATCCGGTCGAGTCGCCGCTGGTCCGTCATGTCCGTCTCCCCGATCGTCAGTTCGCGTGCCGGCAGTGACCGTACCGGCCGGAGCGACGACCCGGCCAGCGGGTTTGCCGGATGACGAGCGGTCAGTGCGGGTCTGCCGCGCCCAGGGCCAGCGGCCGGGCCGGGTCGGCGGACCACTGCTCCAGCGAGCCGTCGTAGATGCTGACGTCGTCGTGGCCGAGCAGGGTGAGGGCGAGGGCGGCGCCGGCCGCGGCGATGCCGCCGCCGCAGTACAGGACGGTGCGGGAGCCGGCCGCGTCGAGCACCGGGTCGACCAGGGCCGCCAGGCGGGCCGGGGGCAGGAAGTGGCCGGAGTCGTCCAGCAGGCCGCGGCCCGGGAGGCTGCGGCTGTCGGGGATGTGGCCGCGGCGGGTGTAGCGGGTCGGGGCGGTGCCCTCGAAGGCCGGGGTCGGCAGGGCGCAGACCAGGGTGCCCGGACGCTCGCCGCTGCTGACGGCGGCGAAGTCGTCGATGCCGGCCCACAGCTCGGGGCGCGGGCGCGGGGTGAGCGGGCCGCGGTCGGGGGCCGGGGCCGGCTCGCCGGAGGCGGTGGGGTGCCCGGCGGCCGTCCATCCCTCCCAGCCGCCGTCCAGGACCGCGGCCGGGACGGACAGGCTCCGCAGCATCCACCACAGCCGGGCCGCCCAGATGCCGCCGCCGCTGTCGTAGGCCACGACGGCGGTGCCGTCGCCCACGCCGAGCGGACGCAGCGCCGCTGCCAGCGCCTCGGGGGAGGGCATCGCGAAGTGGTACGGCGCCGCGTGGTCCGACAGGTCCGCGGTCAGGTCCGCATGCTGGGACCCGGGGATGTGCCGTTCCAGCCACTGCGGTCGCCCGCTGCCCACCTGGTAGTCGCCGTCGTACCGCGGTGACGGCAGCAGCGCGGTGGCGTCCAGCACCACCAGGTCGGGATCGCCCAGGTGGGCGGCGAGCCAGGCGGCGTCGACGAGCGGGCCGGGGAGGGAAGCGTCCATGGGGGGATGCTAGCCCCGCCGATCAGCGGTCATCGCGTGGCGTCTCGTACAGCGGGACATATTTGTCTCGCTGTACGGACGCGGCTTGCACAGGATCGGTCTCCTCCGGTTAAGGTTTCGACCATCTACGCGGGAGCCCCCAACCCGATGGGGCTGAGAGGGCGTCTGGGTCCGGTCGTGCATGTGCGCGGCGGACCCCATGGGGACGCCGACCGCATCACTTGAGCACTTCAGTGCCCGCGTAGGAGTACCGATGTCAGCAGCAGTCCTTGAGCAGATGCGTCCCCCGACGGCAGTCGCGGCGACCTCCTCCTGTTGTTGACCTGATCGGCCTCCCCCTCCCCACCCCCCTTCTGCGTTCCCTCCCACCGGGCCCTGCCGCCCGTGTGCCGCCTGCGGAGTACCCCCATGCCCCTGCCCCCGGTCCGACCCGACCGAGCCGTCCGACCCGTCCGACCTGTCCGCGTGATGCTCGACTACTTCCACCCCTGGCCCAACTCGGCCGGCTTCTACGTCGCCCGCGAGCGCGGCTGGTACCGCGAGGCCGGGCTCGACGTCGAGCTGGTGGTCCAGGACCCGGGGCGCGGCGACACCCTGGAGTACCTGTCCCGGCAGGAGGTCGGTTTCGGGGTCTTCCCGCCCAACCGGCTGCTGGCCCGGCGTGCGCAGGGACAGCCGCTGGTCGCCGTCGCCGCCGTCAACCACCGTGCGCTGGAAGCGATCCAGACCGTCGCGAGCACCGGGATCACCCGCCCGGCCGAGCTGGCCGGACGCCGGCTCGCCTACAACCCGACGCCGCGCGGCGTGGCGATGGTCCGCCACCTGGTGGCCGCCGACGGCGGCGACCCGGACGCGGTGGTCACCGTCGACGCCGGCGCGCGCGAACTGACCGTGGACGACCTCGCTGCCGGCGAGGCGGACGCCACCTTCGGCAACTACTGGGCCTGGGACGCACTCCGCGGCGACCTGCCCGAGGAGCAGCGGCGGACCTGGCCGGTCGACGAGATCGGTGCCCCGCGCTACCACAGCTACCTGCTGGGCACCTCCGAGGACCTGCTCGCCCGGGACCCGGCCCTGGTCGAGGCGTTCCTGGGCGCCACCGCCCGCGGCTTCGCCTCGGCCGCCGCCGACCAGCAGCGCACCCTGGCGTCGCTGGAGCGGGTGATCCCGTACTTCCCGCGCCCGCTGATCGCCCGCTCGCTGGCCCTGATCGCCCCCACCTGGACCGACCAGGACGGCCGTTGGGGCGTCATCGACGGGACCAGGATGGGCCCCTACGCCCACTGGCTCGCCGAGCACGGCGCGATCCCGCACGCCCGCGACTGGGAGAAGTCCTTCACCGGAGCGCCGCTGCTCGGCGCCGGGGCGCGGTGACCCGGTGGCCGGAACCGACGGCGCGGCGCGGCTCCCGCACCGGGAGTGGGGCATGACCTGCCAGGCCAGCGAGCTGACCCGGCGGATGGCGGTCGACCTGATGCGGGTCAGCAGCGCGCTGTGTCGGATGCACTGACAGCGCCCTGACGCCCCGACGCGCTCGCGTCCTGACGCCGTGACGTCCCGACGTCCTGACGCCCCGCCACCCTGCCGCCCGCATCCCGCCGTACCGCACCCCAAGGACCCCGAACCATGAGACGCCGTACCCTCCTGCGCTCCCTCCTGCCCGCCACGGCCGCCGTGTTCGTCGCCACCGGCTGCTCCTCGCAGGCGGGTTCCGGCACCGGTGCCGCCGCCGACGCCGCGGGCGCGGCCACCACCCGGGTGACCCTCGCCCTGGACTGGACGCCGAACACCAACCACACCGGTATCTACGTCGCCCAGCAGCTCGGCTGGTTCAAGGCCGCGGGCATCGACCTGAAGATCCTGCCGTACGGCAGCACCGCCCCCGAGACGCTGCTCGCCACCCACCAGGCCGACTTCGGCATCTCCTACCAGGACGGCGTCAGCACCGCGCAGGCCGCGGGGCAGGACGTGGTCTCGGTCTTCGCGATCACCCAGAAGACCGACGTCACCATCTCGGTGCGGGCCGACCGCACCGACATCACCTCGCCCAAGGACCTGGACGGCAAGACCTACGCCGGCTTCGGCGCCCCGTACGAGAAGCCGCTGCTGCAGAAGGTGATCCGGAACGCCGGCGGCAAGGGCGACTTCAAGACCGTGGTGCTGAGCACCTCCGCCTACGCGGCGCTCTACGCCGGCAAGGCCGACTTCGCGATGCCGGAGCCGACCTGGGAGGGGCTGGAGGCCAAGCTCGAAGGCAAGCCGCTGAAGGACTTCCAGCTGTCCGACTACGGCTTCCCCGGCACCTACTCCGCGCTGATCGCCTCCTCCGACTACTTCCTGAAGAAGAACCCGGCCCTGGCGAAGAAGTTCCTGGCGGTGGTGGTCAAGGGCTACACCTATGCGCTGGACCACCCGGACCAGGCCGCGGACCTGCTGGTGAAGGCCAACAAGAGCGTGCTCACCAACACCGAACTGGTCAAGGAGAGCGAGGAACTGCTCGCCAAGGAGTACTACCGCGCGAGCGACGGCAGCGTCGGCACCCAGACCGCGAAGACCTGGCAGGACTACACGGACTTCCAGTTCAACGCCGGCCTGCTGGCCGACGCCAACGGCAAGCAGCTGACCGCGTCCCCCGACGTCTCCGCCTTCTACACCAACGCCTACCTCCCGGACCAGAAGTGAGGGCCCGTCAGGCCCTGACGGCGGCCTGGCCACCGGTGCTGGTCGCGGTGCTGCTGCTGGCCGGCTGGCAGTTCTACACCACCGCCGCGCACGTCGACCCGACCACCCTGCCCAGCCCCGCCCGGGTCTGGGAGCAGGGCTGGGAGAACCGGGCCGACCTGTGGGCCAACACCCTGCCCACGCTCCAGGAGACCCTGCTCGGCTTCGGGCTCTCGTTCCTGGCGGCCTGGACCGTCGCGGTACTGCTGGACTTCTCCGCCATCGCGCGCCGCGGCCTCTATCCGCTGCTGGTGGCCTCGCAGACGATTCCGATCGTGGCGGTGGCCCCGTTGCTGATCATCTGGTTCGGCTTCGGACTGCTGCCGAAGATGCTGGTGGTCACCCTGACCACGTTCTTCCCGCTGGCCGCCAACCTGGCGGCCGGCTTCGCGGCGACCGACCGCGAGGCGATGCGGCTGCTGCGGTCGCTGGGCGCCGGACGGCTGCGCACCTTCCGGCTGGTACGGGTGCCCAGCGCGCTGCCGTACTTCTTCGCCGGGCTGCGGGTGAGCATCACCTACGCCGTGATCGGCGCGGTCTTCGCGGAGTACGCGGGTGCCGAGAGCGGCCTGGGGATCTACATGCAGGAACAGAAGAGCGCGTTCCGGACGGACCTGGTGTTCGCCGCGGTCGCGGTCACCGCGCTGCTGAGCATCGCGCTGTTCGGCGCCACCTACCTGCTCCAGCGGCTGGTGCTGCCCTGGGAGCGGGCGATGAAGCAGGAGGGACGATCGTGAGCCCGACCACGGCCGGGGAGCACCCCGGTACCGACGCACCCGGCCCCGACCTGCCCCGGCTGGACGTCCGGGGCGTCAGCAAGTCCTTCGGTCCGCTGGACGTGCTCCGCGGCCTCGACCTGTCCGTCCGGCCCGGCGAGTTCGCCGCCGTCATCGGCCCCAGCGGCAGCGGCAAGAGCACCCTGTTCAACCTGGTCTCCGGGCTGGACGCACCGGACGCCGGCACGGTACTGGTCGACGGCGCCCCCGCCGACCTGCGCTCGCGCCAGGTGGCGTACATGCCGCAGAAGGACCTGCTGTTCCCCTGGCGCACCGTGCTGGACAACACCGCCCTCGGCCTGGAGGCCCAGGGCACCCGCCGACGGGAGGCCAGGAAGCGGGCCGGCGGGCTCTTCGAGGCGTTCGGCCTGGACGGCTTCCAGGGCTCCTACCCCTTCCAGCTCTCCGGCGGCATGCGGCAGCGCGCGGCGCTGCTGCGCACGGTCGTGCTGGAGCGGCCGGTACTGTTGCTGGACGAGCCCTTCGGCGCGTTGGACTCGCTCACCCGTACGGAGATGCAGCTGTGGTTGGCCGAGATGTGGCAGCGGTACGGGTGGACCGTGGTGCTGGTCACCCATGACATCCGCGAGGCGGTGATGCTCGCGGACACCGTCCATGTGCTGTCACCGCGACCGGCCCGGGTGGTGCAGACGATCGAGGTGCCGCTGGCGCGCCCCCGGGGTCTGGCCGCTCTCGCCGACCCCGCGTTCGCGGAGACCGAACGGCGCATCCTGGACGTGCTGCAGGACCGTGACGTGCTGACTGACCGTCACGTGCCGCAGGACCGTCCGGCCCGGGCGGGCGTCCGATGAGCCGGCTGCTGGCCCACGGCATGGGCACCGAGCCGGTCGACCCGGACTGGCCGCCGCTGACCGAGGCCGAGGTGGCCGAGGTGCTGGGCCGCTATCCGGGCGGTGACGGCGCCGAGCCCCGGATCCTGTGGCGCAGCCCCCGTCCGCTCTCGGCCGCGGCGCTGGTGGCCCGGGAGCGGATCCTTTTCGTCAAGCGGCACCACTCCGCGGTGCGGACGGTGGCCGGACTCGCCGAGGAGCACGCCTTCCTGCGCCACCTGCGGGACCGGGGCGCCCCGGTGGTGCAGGTGCTGACCACGGTTGACGGTGCATCAGCCGTCGCCCTCGGCGAGTGGGTCTACGAGGTGCACACCGCCGGCACCGGCACCGACCTCTACCAGGACGCGCTGTCCTGGTCGGCCTTCACCTCGCCCGGCCACGCCCGGGCCGCCGGCGCCGCCCTGGGCCGGCTGCACCTGGCCTCGGCCGGATACCTCGCGCCGCGCCGCCGGGTGCAGCCGCTGGTCTCCTCCTTCACCGTGTTCGCGGCCGCGGACCCGGTCCGGGAGTTGGAGCGCTACCAGGCCGAACGGCCGTCCCTGGCCGAGGCGTTGGCCGAGCGTCCATGGCGTGCCGACGTCCACCGGGTCCATCTGCCGTTCCACCGCCGGCTGGCGCCGCTGCTGGGCTCGCTCGAACCGCTGTGGACCCACAACGACTGGCACGCCTCCAACCTGCTCTGGGACACCTCGGGACCGCAGGACGAGGTGTCGACGGTGCTGGACTTCGGCCTCAGCGACCGCACCACCGCCGTCCACGACCTCGCCACCGCGATCGAGCGCAACACCGTCCAGTGGCTGCAGCCCTCCTTCCCGGTCCAGTGGGAGCACCTGGAGGCACTGCTGGACGGCTACACCTCGGTCCGCCCGCTGGCCCCGGCCGAGGCGGAGGCGCTGCCGCTGCTGCTGCCCCTGGTCCACGCCGAGTTCGCGCTGTCGGAGCTGGGCTACTTCCACGGCGTCACCGGCTCGGCGGAGAACGCCGCTCTCGCCTACGAGTACTTCGTCGGCCACGCCGAGTGGTTCGCCACACCGGACGGGGCGAAGCTGCTGGAGCAGGTGGGCCGTCTCGCCGGAGGCCGTTCCGCGCACGGCACTTGACATTGCACGGTCATCGGGCCACATTCCTGACGCAGCGTCAGGTCGACCGGGCGCCAGCCCCGTCCCGCCCTGCCCGATGGAGGCCCTCCCATGTCAGAGCACGCGGAATCCGCCCACGACCCGGCGAGCCACCGTCCGTCGCGGCGTCAGGTGCTGCGCGGTGCCGGTGCCGGAGCCGGGGTGCTGCTGGCCTCCGGCCTGGCGTCGGGACTGCTGGAGCCGACCCCCGCCTACGCGGACGTGCCGGTGCTGGGCGAGTACGACGTCGTCGTGATCGGCTCCGGGGCGTCCGGGATGACCGCCGCGCTGACGGCGGCCAAGCGGGGCCTGTCCGTGGTCGTGGTGGAGAAGGCGCCCACCTTCGGCGGCTCGGCGGCCCGGTCCGGGGCGGGGGTCTGGATACCCAACAACGAGGTGATCCTCGCCGCCGGCGTCCCGGACACCCCCGCACTGGCCGCGGAGTACCTGGCCGCGGTGGTCGGCAGCGACGTCCCCTTGGCCCGGCAGCAGTCCTTCCTGCAGCACGGGCCCGCCATGATCTCCTTCGTCATGGCCAACAGCCCGCTGCGGTTCCGCTGGATGGAGGGCTACAGCGACTACTACCCGGAGCTTCCCGGCGGGATGCCCAACGGCCGCTCCATGGAGCCGGACCAGATCGACGGCAACATCCTCGGCGCCGAGCTGGCCCATCTGAACCCGCCCTATCTGGCCACCCCGGCCGGGCTGGTGGTCTTCAGCGCCGACTACAAGTGGCTGGCGCTGTCCCTGGTCAACGCCAAGGGCGCGGCCGTCGCCGCCGAGTGCCTGGCCCGCGGCACCGCGGCCGCCCTGCTCGGCCAGAAGCCGCTCACCATGGGCCAGGCGCTGGCGGCCGGACTGCGCGCCGGGCTGCTGTCCGCGAACGTCCCGGTCTGGCTGAACACCCCGCTGGTCGACCTGAACGTCGAGTCCGGCGCCGTCACCGGCGCGCTGGTGACCCAGAACGGCGCCCAAGGGCTGGTCAAGGCACGGTACGGGGTGATCGTCGGCTCCGGCGGCTTCGAGCACAACGCCGCCATGCGCAACCAGTACCAGCAGCAGCCCATCGGCACCAGCTGGACCGTCGGCGCCAAGGAGAACACCGGCGACGGCATCCAGGCCGGGCAGCGGGCCGGCGCCGCGCTGGCCCTGATGGACGACGCCTGGTGGGGACCGGCCATCCCGCTGCCCGACCAGGCCTACTTCTGCCTCTCCGAGCGCACCCTGCCGGGCGGCCTGATCATCAACGCGGGCGGGTCGCGCTTCGTCAACGAGGGCGCCCCCTACAGCGACGTGGTGCATGTGATGTACCAGCGCAACCCCACCGCGCCGGACATCCCGGCCTGGCTGATCGTCGACCAGAACTACCGCAACCGCTACCTGTTCCGGGACGTCGCGCCGACCCTGCCCTTCCCCGACTCCTGGTACCAGGCGGACGCGGTGTACAAGGCCTGGACCATCGACCTGCTGGCGGGTCAGATCGGCGTCCCCGCCGCGGCCCTGCGCTCCACCGTCAGCCGCTTCAACGGCTTCGCGCTGGCCGGCAACGACACCGACTTCCACCGCGGCGTCAGCTTCTACGACCACTACTACACCGACCCCGCGGTGGTGCCCAACTCCTGCCTGGCCCCGCTGTGGGAGCCGCCCTTCTACGCCTTCAAGATCGTGCCCGGCGACCTCGGCACCAAGGGCGGCATGGTCACCGACGCCCGTGCCCGCGTCCTCACCGCCGACGGCACCGCCATCCCCGGCCTCTACGCCGCCGGCAACGCCAGCGCCGCGGTGATGGGCCACAGCTACGCCGGCTCAGGCTCCACCATCGGCCCCGCGATGACCTTCGGCTACGTCGCCGCCAACGACATCGCCGACCAGGCCGGCGTCTGAGGCCCGTGGTGCCGCACCGCCGGCATCACGGGCAGCACCCCCGGGCCGTCAGTGCGGCAGCCTGCGGAAGCCCCATCCGCAGGTACGCCTCGCGGGCGAGGGCGTGCAGCTCACGGGCGGCCCGCTGGTCCCCCAGCTGGTGCTGGACCCGGCCGAGGAGATCCCGGCTGCGGGCCGTCTCGATGGGGTCGCCGCAGGTCTCGGCGATCTCCAGGGCCTCGTTGTGCAGCGGCAGCGCGGGTTCGGGCGTGCCCAGCGCGCTCAGCGTCTCGCCCAGGTTGTTGAGCGCCTCCGCCAGGTTGAGCGTGCCGTCGTGTGCCCGGATCAGGTCGAGTGCCGTCCGGTGGTGCCGGAGCGCCTCCTCGGTCCGGCCCTGCTCCCTGCGGACGTTGCCGATGTTGCCGAGGGCGATGCCCTCGCTGGTGCGGTCCTCCAACTGCCCGCTGAGGGTGACGGCCTCCTCGAAGCGGGCCAGGGCGGCGGCGTGGTCGCCCATCAGGAAGTGGATCAGCCCCAGGTTGTCGATGGTGATCAGTTCCCCGGTCCGGTCGTTCCCCTCGCGATCGAGGACCAGGGCCTGGCGGTGGTGTTCGAGTGCCTCGTCGAGCCGGCCCAGATGACGGCAGGTCACTCCCAGGTTGTCGAGGGAGATGCTCTGACCGATGGTGTTGCCCAGCCGCCGCTGAAGTTCGAGCGCCTCGCGGTTGAGGGCCAGCGACTCCTCCAGACGCCCCTGCCGACGGTGGATCAGACCCAGGTTCCCGACCGCGATCGCCTCGTTGGAGTCGTCGCCCTCCGCCCTGCTCAGGCGTAGCGCCTGCTCGAAGTGGTGCAACGACTGGTCCAGCCGACCGAGCAGTCCGTGCACCGCGCCCAGGTTGTTGAGCACGGCCGCCAGGGAGTCCCTCCTGCCGTGCTCCTGGAGGACCGCCATCGCCTCCTCCAGTGCGGCGAGCGCCGACTGGTAGTCCCGGAGCTGCAGATGGGTGAGGCCGATGAAGCGCAGCGCTCCGGCCTCGGCCACCACGTCGCCCGCCGCGCGCGCCAACCGCAGGGCCCGTTCGTGGAGCACCAGCGCCTGCTTGCCGTGGGCTCCGCGCTCCAGATAGCGGGCCAGGATCGCCGACAGGTCGATGGCGTGCTGCGGGAGTCCGGGCAGTCCGCTCGCCGCGACCAGGTTGGAGCGTTCGGTGTCCAGCCAATTGACGGCGGCCGTACGGTCGGTGAATTCCTCGGTCACGCCATTGGGTGGTTTGATCTCGGGACGGCGGTGGCGTTCGTGCGGGAACATCGCGTCCATCGCGATCGATGCCCAGTACCGGTAGTGGTCGAACAACTGCCGCAGCGCATTCTCGCGTTCGGCTTCCGGAAGGCTCGCGGCCTGCGCGGCACTGTGGATCCGCAGGAGGTCGTGCAGGGTGTAGCGGTCGGCCTGCAACTGCTCGACCAGATGGGCGTCGAGCAGTTCCTCCAGGCTCCGCTCGGCGTCGTCGGTCCGCAGTCCCACCAGGGCCGCCACGGCCCGGGCGTCGACGTCGGCCCCGGGCACCAGGCCGAGTTGCGCGAAGACCCGCTGTTCCTGCCAGGCCAGGTGGTTGAAGGAGGTCTGGAAGGCCGCGGCGACCGCCAGGTCGGAGGTCGCCAGTTCGCCCAACCGTCGGCGTTCGTCGCTGAGGCGTTCCACCAGCAGGGCCACGGACCAGGAGGACCGGTGCCTGAGCCGGGCGGCGGCGATGCGTATGGCCAGCGGAAGTCGGCCGCAGAGCTCCACGATGGCCGCCACCGCCTCCGGCTCGGCGTCCGCGCGGGGACCGAGGACGCGCTGGAACAGCAGCACCGCGTCGGCCGCGGAGAGCAGGTCCAGGGAGAGGCTCCGCCCGCCTTCCAGGCTGACCAGACGCCTGCGGCTGGTCACCAGGACGAGGCTGCCACCGGAACCGGGGAGCAGCGGGCGCACCTGTTCGGCCGAGGCCGCGTTGTCGATGACCAGCAGGACCCGGTGGTCCGCCAGTTCGGCGCGCCAGGCGGCGGCCCGCTCCGCCAGCCCCGCCGGGATGCTGTCGGCGCTGCGACCGTGGGTGCGCAGCAGGGTGTCCAACGCCGCCGCCGGGTCGACGGGGTCCTGCCCCACCGTGTGGGCGTGCAGGTCCAGGTAGTACTGGCCGTCGGGGAAGAGGTGCGCCAGCCGGTGGCCGGCATGGACCGCCAGCGCCGTCTTCCCCACGCCCGCCATTCCGTCGACGGCCAGCAGCGCGGGACCGGCCTCCGCGGTGGTTCCGGCGGCCTCGATGATCGACAGGACCTCCTTCTCCCGGGCGGTGAAGTCCGCCGGGCCGGGAGGAAGGAAGTTGCGTCTGGAAGTCGTGGGTGCCGCCGGCGCGGTCGCTGCAGTAGGTTCCGACGGTGCGTCAGGGGCCGTACCAGCGCTCTGGATCCGCACGCCATCGGTTGCCTGCGCCACCCGCTTCCAGGCAGCCCGCCACCGCTGCTCCTCCGGCGCCCCACCGCCGCAGGCCCGGACCAGGGCGAGGACGACCTCCAGCTTCGGCAGCTCGCGGCGGCGCGGATTCAGCGCGTCCGCGAGAGTGCTCCGCGGCACACCGCTCCTGCGTTGCAGTTCCTGGAGCGACGGCTTGCCGGCACCGACCTTCAACGCCCGCAACGCCAGAATGAACTCCCCCACACTCCCCGCCGGCTCCTCCGGAGCCGGGTCCTGCTGAATTCCGGGCATGCCGAAATGACCCATTGGTGCGCCCCCCCGTGTCCCTGGGCATGATGCCCATGACAAGAGTAGGCGACCGGCAATCCGGAGTCATCCGGAATCGTACGGACACATCCCAATGGAACGACGGGGGGCGAGGCCCCATGGGGATCGGCCGTGAATGCCGTTCGCCCTCGACGATCGCGATCGGCGAGGGCGAACGGTGACTGTGCCGGATCGTCAGCAGCGGTTCAGGCCGTTGTGGAACGCGGCCGCACCGTCCACGTAGGGGGCGAACGTCCAGGCGGTGGTCGGGGCGTTGAAGTAGTCGGTGTACCCGTAGGCGCCGTAGTTGACCTGGCTGGTCTTGTACCAGACGTCGCCGTCGTTGCCGACCTGCTGGCCGACGACCCAGCAGATGGCCACGATGCTGTCGTGGTTGGAGGCGTACAGGTCGTAGTCGTACTTGGAGGAGCCCGAGTTGGCCTGCGAGTACACACCGACCCCGTGGCTGGTGCTGACCGAGATCGGAATGTACGTGCTGGCCGACGCGCTTCCCGCGGCAAGGCCGACGGTGGAGGCGGCCAGGGTCAGTCCGGCGATGGTGGTGCCGAGGATCTTCCGCATGGTTGGTCCCGTTCCTGGAGATGGTGTGTACATGCCATGTGCTGGCCGGTGGCCGCACCGCTTCCGGCGAAGCGGATCGGCCGCTGTCGGCCTTCGCCAGCATGGCCGCAGACAGGTCACCGGGGCCACGATCTCGGACAGGCCCGGACGACCCCGGACGATGCCGGATCGTCCATGCATCGATGCGCTAACTGATGAAGGGGCGCAGCCGGTGCAGCCGGGTGTGGTAGTCGGGATGCATGTCGAACAGTCCGGCCAGCCCTCCGTGCTGTGCCTTCGGCGGGGCCTGGGGCGAGGCCCACTGCCCGGTCGGGAGCGATCCCCAGGCCGCTGGAGCCGCCGCGCCTCCGGATGCCGCCGCGGCCTCGCGTTGAGCCAGGACCTCGACCAGTTGCGGTGCGAACCCGAGTGACGCTGCATAGGCGTCCGCGCTGAGTTCGGCCCTGCGGCTCAGCATCGCGAGCAGCAGCGGGGCGGCTGCCAGGGGGATGACGAACCACCAGGCCCGCGCCAGCACGGTCAGTGCGATGGAGCCGAGGACCAGGGCCAGGCAGCCGCCGCAGGCCACGTTGCCGCCGCGGAACAGGCGTGACAGCCCTGCCCGGGTCAGGCCCCAGGCCGTACGGGCGGGCAGGGCGTACCAGTGCGCCAGCATGCGGGTCCAGGTGTGCCCGCTGACGTGGTGTCCGAGTTCGTGCGACAGCACCGCGGCCAGTTGGCTGTTCGGCAGCTGCTGCATGGCCTGAGTGGTCACCCCGACGATGTGGCCCGCGGCAGCGTTCGCATTGAGCTCGTCGCGCTCCTGGATCCACAGTTCGTAGTGGCCACCGCGGACACCGCCGCGGCGGGTTACTTCGGTCCACACCGGCTCCAGCCGCGCGGCTTCGTCGCTTGTCGGGCGACGCATGCGCAGGGCGTAGCGCGCGATGGCGTCCTCGGCGGGGCGGTGGAAGACCATGAGCCCGGAGAGCAGCCAGGCGATACCGACCACGAGTGCGAAGCCGGCACTGAACATGGAGCAGATGCCGACAATCAGCACGAAGCTCACCAGGCCCATGGGAACCGCTGCCATGAGCTGTCCGACGGCAGCCCGATCGGCGCCTCGCTGATGGGCCTTCAGTAGTATCCGGCCCTGCTGGAAGTGCATGTCGTCAAGAGCGGATCTCGGCGGCCCGATCGGCAGCTGCGGTGCCGGCCCGGGGGCCGGCTCCTGAACCGGCGGTCCCGGCGGCTGGGGCGGCGGACCCTGCTGATACCAGGGCGTCGCTGATCCGCCAGGATCAGTGCCGGCCCCGGTCGGACAGGTCGGGGTCCGGACGGGGTGGACGGCCTCCTGGACCGGGTGAGCAGACTCCTGATGCTGGTAGACGGGTACATCCCCGCCCGGGTAGGCGGGTACGTCCTCACCGGGGTACACGGGTAGGTCCTCGCCCGGGTAGGCGGGTGGCTCCTTGCCCGGGTAGGGCGGCGGTGCCTCATCGGGCCACGGACTCGGCTCAGAGGGAACTCCCGGCTCCCCTGACGGGGACGGAAGTGGCGGTGGGGCGGACAGGTTGGACATGAGACCTTGATTCCCTTCGGGACGATCCACATCAGGACTGGGGGCGGTACCCGAACGTCGGCTCAGAGTCCGCAGGAGCCGCCGACGCGGGCCCTGCCTCGTCGGCCGGGGTGGCCGGGGTGGCCGTACCGGCTCCCTCCACCGCGTCTCGAACCGGTTCCCCCGGCCCCGCGGTCGGTGCCAGCCGTTCGTCGAGGATGTCGCGGATGGCCTTGGCCGCAAGCCGCCGCGGCTCGTCCAGCTGATGTTCCTCCAGGCCGCCGGGGCCTCCCTTGAGCGCCTGGAGGGCGAGGTCGAGCTTGTTCTGAATGGTCCGCAGATGATCGGCGCGGAGGTTCTCCATCACCAGCCGGGCGTCCTCGGGATGCTGGGAGAGATGGAAAGCCATCGCGGCCGGTCCCTGGCGTTCCAGGTAGTAGGTGTAGAAGGCGATCTTCTTCGCCTCGATCTCCTGGAGTTCGAGCCCCTTTCTGCCGCGATCCACTTCAAGCACATGCCCGAGCTGCTGCTGCTGCCAGGCGAGGTCGTGCTCCTGCCGTCCTGCCGCGAGTGCGCGCGCTGCGGCAAGCCCGTCGGCGAGGAGGTCGAGCTGGTGCTGGGGCTCCAGCCTCCGCCGCTCGTAGTCGATGGCACGCAGCTGCTGCTCGTGAGCGATGGCTGCCTCGTCGCGGCGGATCTGCAGGGCACAGGAGACAGCCAGCCCCTGAGCGGCCGTCAGTCGGCCGATGTCCAGCATGCGCTGCTGGGCCTCGCGCTCCGCGATCCCGCTCTCCTCGATTCCGAACCGGCGCAGCAGCGGACGGATGAGAGCGTCCACGTTCCGCTGGACCAGCACGGGAACATCCCGTTCGCCGCTGGCGACGAACGCCGCCGGGTCCCGCACCTGCCACGTCCAGTCCAGGGTCACTTCGAACAGGAAGGCGTCGTTGGTGCTGGGCAGTGCGTAGGAGGACGAGCCGGTGTGCAGGCCCATGTCCACCTCGTACACGGTGGTCCACCGGCGGGAGGCGACGTCGGTGCGGTTGGGGCGGTGGGGCGGCAGGTAGGCGTCGAAGCCGCCCGTGGGCCTGGTGAAGACCAACGCGTAGTCGATGCGGGCGCTGCGCAGCGGCCTGAGGCGCGACAGTTCCTGGATCGTCACCACCGGGTCGACGATCTGTGAGTCGCGGTTGGCGTCCTGTTGCCACTGGGGTGGGCGGCTGACCATGGGTTTTCTCTCTGTCCGTTCCTGGTCGGATGTGGTTGTCGGGTATGCGGTCACACGGGCGCGAGCGCTCAGCCGAGGATCACGGCGTGCAGTCGGGCGGCGACGGCCGGCCGCTCCTGCTCACCGGATTCCGCGCGGACGTTCTCCAACAGGTACGCCAGGCGCTTTCGGTCCTCGGAGGTCACGGCCACCGCCGAGAGCAGTTCGGCCAAGGCCGTCTCGGCCTCACCGTCGTCATCGGCGCGCCGCACCCAGCCGCGGACCACTGCCAGCGCGGACGAGGTCGACCCGGGGTCGTTGAGGGCCGCGTGCCACAGCGCGGCCTGGGCCTGACGCAGCAGCGCGCCGTCGGTACCGGGCGTCGCGTCGGCCCGTGCGAAGAGGTCGATGAGCAGCGGACGTCCGGCACCCTCGGCCTCGTCGGTGGGACCCCCGGCATGGATGACCGTGTGCAGCACGAATTCCCTGGTGGAGTGGGACCGCAGCAACGGGACCAGGCGGTCCCAGAGATGGGCCGCGCGACGGTGCTCCTCGCCCGCCGGCTCCTCCGCCTGGGCAAGCAGCAACGATGCCGCAGCCTGGGCCAGTTCATCCGGTTCGTCGGCGAACGCCCGGGACGGTCCGCCGCGAGCGCCGACTGCTCGCGCCGCCTCGGTGAGCGCGTCGAGTGCCTCCGCGGCGAAGGTGTCACCGACCGATGCGTAGGTGCGGACCGCGGTCCAGCGCAGCCGGTGGTCGGAGTCGGTGATCCAGGAGCGAAGGATCCGCGGAACATGGAGGGCGCCCAGATGGTGGGCCAGGGCCAGCGCGTTGGCGGCGACCAGCCTGCTGCGGTAGCGGACGGCTCCGGCCCACGGCCGGACCAGCAGGGCCATCGCGGAGGGCAGATCGGCCGCCAGCAGGACGGCCGCCGTGGAGGCGGCGCGGGTGTGGACGATCGGCCGTGGGTCGTTCGCGAGGCGCCGCAGCCAGGCGAGCAGGGCGGTGCGCGAGGACGGTTGGCCGAGCCATGCCTCGCGCAGCAGGGCGATGGCGGTGAACGGTGAGCTGAATCTCAACTTCGTCTGCGGCACCGGACCCCAGTCCGTCACCTCGGTCTCCTGGTACTGCTGGGCGCCGGCGAAGGCGATGCGCTTGGCGCTGGATGCGCCGAAGACCGGGATCCGGGCCGGCTCCTCCGGATCCTCGACGCGCTGCAGCAGTTGGTGCAGGACATCGCCGAACTCGGCGATGAGCGGGAAGGGGGACTCGTCGAAGGCTGCGAGGGAGAGCAGGAACGCCTTCTCGTGCAGACCTGCTTCGCTGTCGTCGAACCACTCGCGCACCTGACGCTCCGCGGAGTAGTGCCCGAAGTCCGCCAGTGCGGACAGCGGGAGTTCACCGCGTGCGTACGCCCCGACGCACTGGGCGAAGCGTGCGAGCTCCTGGACCGGGCGATCGTGCTCGACCACCTCCTGCACCTGGTCGAGCGCGAGCAGGTCCTCGACCGGGTGCCCGGCGAGGTCCTCCCGGCCGAGATGGGCGCGCAGCAGCGAGATGGCGAGCGGTGCTCGCCACAGCGTGTGCGGCACGCCGTCAGGGATGCCCAGGTGCCGGCCGGTGACGATGACCAGGAAGCCGCCGTTGGCCCGCAGTCTCTCGGCCGCCGCTCGGACATGGGGCTCGCGCAGGGCACGCTCGGTGCGGCTGTCGAAGCCGTCGAGGAGGTAGCCGCAGGCAGAGTCCAGCACCCCGGGGAGTCGCCCCGGCGCCAGTGCCGGGTCCAAGGCGCGGTACGAGGTCGCGCCGACCGTCCGCAGCAGCATCAGCGCGGCACTGCGCCGACCGGTTGCCGCGGAGCCCGAGAGCACGGCCACCCGGTGCTCACGCAACTGCTCAAGAGCCGCGCCGAAGGGATCGGCCGCGGTGTCGGTCCAGACCCCCTCCGCCTGGGGCTCGGGGTACGCGAACCGCTTGGAGAGGGCCTCGACCTCCGCTGCGGGGATCTCCCCCGAAGCGCCTTCGGGTTCACCCTGACCCAGGTGGTATTCGACCTTCGTACCGCCGAGGATCACATCGCCGGTGACCTCGCCTCCGCTCACCCCGTGCTGGTCACCGCCCACGAGTGAGCCGCCGAGGCGTGCCGATGCGCCGAGGATGATGGTGGGGCTGTGCTGGTAGAGCTCCCGGCGGGAGTCCCAGGCATGGCGTGGCACCCCGTCGTCCTGGTCGTCCGGATCCGCTTCCGCGCCGGCAGCAGGCTGCTCGCCCGGCTCGGCGTCGACGTCCGGTTGCGGCTTCCCGTCCGGGGGCGATCCGCCGTTGCCGGGCTTGGCGCCGACCGGCGACTCCGCCCCGACCGCGTCGGCGGCGGCGCCGTCCGCGGGACCCGCCGCGGCGGGCTGCTGCACTGCGTCATCCGTCATGCCCGTCACTCGTCCACTGCGGAGGAGCCGCCGAGGACGACGTTGCCGCTGACCCGGCCGCCGCTGACGCCGTGCTGGTCGCCGCCCACGACCGAGCCGTGGACGACGGGTGCTCCGGCGAAGTGGAACACCGGCCCGGAGGCCTGCTGGTCCCTGTCGTCCGCGCTCCCGGCCCCGCTGCTCCCGGCCTCGATGCTCCTCGTCCCGGTCTCCTGGATCGAGTTGTCGACTGCGGTATCGCTCTCGGCCTGCCGCCCCGCTGCCGTGCCATGGAACCAGGCGGGCAGGACCACGTCCTTCGTCCGGACGTCAACCCGCCGGAACTGCCCGGGACGGATGCCGTGATGGCCGTGCCGTACGACTCCCTGGTACACCGGCTCGCTCACGCACAGTACGCAGTCCTGCCCGGAACGCTCGGCGAGAGCGGCACGCAGGTCGGCGGAGTCGAGCAGCCGGAACGCCTGGTTCAGGTCGTGGCCGACGAGTCCCCCTGTCGTGCCCGGGTGCGGGTCCTCGGCCACCTCGCCGGCGGCCAGCACCATGCGCAGGCGGATCTGCGCGCCAGTGGCCGCCAACCGGTTGTGGTTGTGCAGCAGTTCCGGAGTGGTTGTCAGGAGCGCCCGCAGCAGAGCGGTCTTGGCGACATCCGCGCTGATCAGGACGACCATCCCGTCGCCGCGGTCCTCCCGGTACTGCTTCGTGCGCTCCACGCCCGCCGCCGCGAGGGTCTCGTCGACCACGGAGTTCAGAGTGCGCCGGAGCACGGTCTGCACGACATCGTCGCGCGGGGTGAATCGCTCGATGTCCAGCAGCAGCATGGTCCGGTTGACTGGTTCGATCATGGGATCACTCCGTAGCGACTCGCGCATCCGACGGACCGGATTGGTGGGTGGAAGGCTCTCACCCACGGCGTGTTGACGACGAGTGAGGATTGCACAGAGTGAATGTGACCATGTGCACACAGCGGCATGGCGCAGACGGGACGCCGGACGGGATGGGGCAGACGGGATGGCGCAGACGGGACGCCGGACGGCTCTCGGGGCTCAGGACGCGTCCTCGTGCGCCATCCTCCGCAGTACCTCTGGCCGGAGTACGACCAGGCCGCGCCGTCCGGTGAGTACGACGCCGCGGTCGCGCAGAGTCTTGAGCAGCCTGGCGACTGCCTCCCGGGAGGCGCCCACGGAGCCGGCCAGTTCCTGCTGGGTGAGCCCGGTGGTGAGACGCAGCCCCTCGGCCGTCACCACGCCGTGGGTCCGACTCAGCTCAAGGAGCAGCGATGCCAGGCGCTCCTGCACACTCAGTGCAGCGAACTCCATCCGCCGCCGGTCGCTGTCGCGGATGCGGTCGGTCGTCAACGCGAGCAACCGCATGGCGATCGCCGGTCGCTCGTGCAGCACTGCCAGGAACCGCGCGGGGTCGATGGCCACGGCCTCCACCTGGCCGAGCGCCGTTACGGTCGCGGACCTCGACCGACCGCTCAGCGCCGCGCTCTCGCCCACGATGTCGCCAGGTCCGCGCAGGGCGAGCAGTGCCTCGTATCCGTTGGCTGCCGCCGCGGTCACCTTGGTCCAGCCGGTCAGCATGATCAGCACGTGTGCTGACGGCTCGTGCTCCCGGAGAAGTACCTCGCGCACCGCGTATCGCATCTGCGAGCCGAGCTCCAGAAGGGACTTTCGGTCCTCGAACTCCAAACGGGAGAGAAACGGGACCTGATCCTCGAAACCTGTTCTTCGCACCCCGACCCCCAGTGGCCACCCGCGCCCGACACCGAATCCACGAGCCCTGCTCGGCCACCCATCTGGCTGCAGGCACGACCGGAATGGGGACCATGGCATCACCACGATTGAGGAGAAAGCAAGTTGATGAACCATCCCCCCGACGGGCGGATTGTGGAACAACGACTACGAACCTGATCAATTCGCGCCGTCGCTTTGCCGGATTCCCCGATGTACTGCGGGTTTAGACGCGCGTTCGATACATACGAAGACAACAGAAATCACACAGCAACCGGATGCAGCCCCGGGCTCAGCTGTACGGCAGCAGCCCGGAGGTGTCGAGGTCGAAGCCGAACGGCTCCGGGATCCGGATCCCCTCGCCGAACTCGACGTCCTCCCGGCGGTGGTACCTGGTGCCGTCCGGCCTGCTGAAGAGCGTCACGGTCTTCTGCCGGGCATCGATCAGCAGATACAGCGGGATGCCCATCAACGGGTAGTCCCGCACCTTGCCCACCCAGTCGTTCTCCGGGTTGGACGGCGACACCATGTCCGCGAGTTCAGCGGCCGGCCGGGGTGGGCGGCCGATGCCTGCCGTGAAGACGGTCATCTTCATGGGCACGCGCTCCAGCGCTGCCATGGCTTCGACCTCGGCCAGGAAGCAGGGCCGCACGGGCTGGACCCCCAACTCCTCCTGCAGTTCGCGGGCGAGCGCCTGCGCGGAGGTCTCTCCTGCCTCGGGCTTCCCGCCAGGCAGGTAGAAGACATGAGGGGCCGCCTGCTTACTCACGACCAGGAGACGTTGCGCTCGGACAACCGCGGCCGCGACGACGATCAGCGGGCCCGCCCCGCCGGTGGTCGAGGCGGCGGCTGCTCCGTCATGGTGTGCCATACCTCCTGATCGTTCCAGCTCCGGCCCGTAGCGGAAAGGTGGCACCCTGGGTACGCCGGATGACTGCCCCTCTGCGATCGGAGATCCCGCGGCATGACTTCTCAACTCCACGCGCTCTGCATTGATGCGAACGAGCCGCTCCGTCTCGCGCGCTTCTGGTCCGGCGTCCTGGGTTGGGAGTTGGAGGACGACTCCGACGAGGGCACCACGCTACTGCCGAGCGACGACACCGGCTTCCGGATTCGCTTCCTTCCGACTCAGGAGCCCAAGACGGGCCGGAACCGGATGCACTTCGACCTGACCAGCACGTCCCTCGACGACCAGCAGCGGACAGTCTCGACGTCGCTCGGACTCGGCGCCCAGCACATCGACGTCGGCCAACGCCCCGAGGACGGCCATGTGGTGCTCGCCGACCCGGAGGGCAATGAGTTCTGCGTCATCGAGCCGGACAACAAGTTCCTCGCCGACTGCGGATTCATCGGGGCGCTTGCCTGCGACGGCTCCCAGGAGGTCGGGTACTTCTGGAGCCGGGCGCTGGACTGGCCGTTGGTCTGGGACCAGGACCAGGAGACCGCGATCCGCTCACCGCACGGCGGTCCGAAGATCACCTGGGGCGGCCCGCCGCTGATGCCCAGGACCGGGAGGAGCCGGCTGCGCTTCGATCTCGCCCTACCTGCCCGTGCGGATCAGCGGGCGGAGGTCGACCGCCTCGTCTCCCTCGGTGCGACTCGGATCGGCACCGACCGCAGCGAGGCCGACGGGGTGCTACTGGCCGATCCCGACGGCCATGAGTTCCGTGTACTGGCCCCCGCCAGCGCGATCGAATCACACTGGTGCTGACGAAGACGGAGGCGCTGCTCACTCTCGAGCAGGCAGTCCGGCAGCAGACTGCAGTCAAGCTGGCCCGGCCGGCCTCGACCTGGAACGTACATGCGGGGAAGAGTAAGCATGTATATATTTTTTCTAGTCACTTTGATATAGTTGGGCTGCTGTCTCCATCCACCGCAGGGGAGCCGTCATGTCCAAAATACTGATGGAACTCGACGACGAGATGCTTGCCGAAGCGGCGGCGCGGTTCGGGACCACCACGAAGGTCGCCACTGTCCGTGCCGCTCTCCGTGAGGCGGTGAAATACCAGCGTCGACAGGAGTTCTTCGACGCGATGGATCGCGGGGAGTTCGACTTCTCCGACATCATCGCCGCCAGCGGACCGCGCGACGAACAAGGCAACCTCATCAAGGGCGCTCCGGGCAAGGAGACCGTTGGCTGATGCCGCAGCCGTTCCTGATCGACAAGTCCGCCCTTGCGCGCCGAGCGCAGCCACGGGTCTCCGATGTCGTGGACCCTCTGCACCGTCGCGCCCTGCTGGCGATCTGCGCACCGACCGAGTTCGAGATGCTCTACAGCGCCCGCGACAAGGCCGAGGCCGCCCGCCTGCGGCGCTTCCTCAACGCCTTCGACTACCTCTCCTGCGATGCCGACCAGTGGCAACGGGCCCTGGAGGTCCAGCAGATGGCGATCGACGCCGGGTACCACCGGGCGCTTTCGATGGCTGACCTACTCATCGCCGCAACCGCAGAGAGACACCGGTCAGTCGTTCTGCACTACGACGGTGACTTCGAGATGATCGCCCGGCTCACTGGCCAGCCGCATCAGTGGGTCGTCCCACCCGGCACCGCCGACCAGTAGAGCACCCGGTACGCCCGGCGCCTGGCCGCCGAAATGCACCCAGAGGCCCCGCGCAGCCCCAGCCCCAGCGTGCAATCTGTAGCGAGTCACCTGGCTGTTCGGGCCCGCCTGGCGGGCTGCGGCCGGGGCTTCGGCGGTGAATGGGCCGGCGCCGCGAGCGTCGGCGGCCTTGCCCCTGCGCAGGCGGACCGCCGCGATCACGGGGCGGGCCAGTGGTGTCGAGAGGGCGGCCACGATCGGGTGCAGGTGCGCTGTCCATTGAGTCGGCCGTGCTCGGCACCCCGCCTGGTGCGGCCGTAGACCCGATTCGCCTGCAGTCGCGCGCGGTACCGGCTCCGACGTGTTATCTGTGGCAGGTCACGTGACTGCTGTCCCGGTGGCCTGCGGAGCCTGTGCCGTCGGGTCGGGGGCGATCCGTCCCGTCCGGCCTGACCTGGAGGAACGACATGCCCGAGGTGTTCATCGGAGGACGCTGGACGTCGGCCGTCCAGGGGCGCGGCCGGGAGATCCGGTGCCCGGCGGACGGCAGTCTGGTCGCCCGGGTGGACGAATGCGGGCCGGAGGACGCGGCCGCCGCTGTGGCCGCCGCGCGGGAGGCGTTCGACCGGGGGCCGTGGCCGCGCACCTCCGCCGCGGAGCGCAGCGCGCTGCTGCTGCGGGTCGCCGAGCTGCTGGTGCGGGACAAGGACGCGTTCGCCCGCGCGGAGTCGCTCGACACCGGGAAGCGCCTGGTGGAGTCCGAGTACGACATGGACGACATCGCCAACTGCTTCCGCTACTTCGGCAACCTGGTCGGCGCCGGCGGCCAGGACCGGGTGGTCGACACCGGAATCCCGTCCGTGGACAGCCGGATCGTCCATGAGCCGGTCGGCGTCTGCGCGCTGATCACCCCGTGGAACTATCCGCTGCTGCAGACCGCCTGGAAGGTCGCCCCGGCGCTCGGCACCGGCAACACCTTCGTCCTCAAGCCCAGCGAGCTGACGCCGCACACCGCGATCATGCTGATGCGGCTGCTCCAGGAGGCCGGGCTGCCGGACGGCGCGGCCAACCTGGTGCTGGGCACCGGCGCGGAGGCCGGGGCGCCGCTGACCGAGGACCCCCGGGTCGACCTGGTGTCCTTCACCGGGGGCCTGGCCACCGGGCGCCGCATCATGGCGGCGGCCGCGCCCACGGTGAAGAAGGTGGCCCTGGAACTCGGCGGGAAGAACCCCAACATCGTCTTCGCCGACGCGGACTTCGACACCGCCGTCGACTACGCGCTGATGGCGGTGTTCCTGCACTCCGGGCAGGTCTGCTCGGCCGGGGCCCGGCTGCTGGTCGAGGACTCGCTGCACGACCGCTTCGTGGACGAGGTGGTCGCGCGGGCCCGGCGGGTGCGGATGGGCGGGCCGTTCGACCCGGAGGCCCGTACCGGCCCGCTGATCTCGGCCGCGCACCGGGAGAAGGTCGAGGCGTACGTCGCCGCCGGCCTCGCCGAGGGGGCGGTGCTGCGGCTCGGCGGCGAGCGCCCGGACGACCCGGCCCTCGCCGACGGCTTCTTCTACCCGCCGACCATCCTGGACGAGTGCACCCCGGACATGTCGGTGGTGCAGGACGAGTCCTTCGGGCCGGTGCTGACGGTGGAACGGTTCCGCGACGAGGCCGAGGCGCTGGCGCTGGCCAACGACACCGTCTACGGCCTGGCCGGCGCGGTGTGGACGAGCGACCAGGCCCGGGCCCGGCGGGTCGCCGACGCACTGCGGGTCGGCACGGTGTGGATCAACGACTTCCACCCCTATGTGCCGCAGGCCGAGTGGGGCGGCATGAAGCAGTCCGGCACCGGCCGCGAGCTGGGCCCGGCGGGCCTCGCCGAGTACACCGAGGCCAAGCACGTCTGGCGGAACACCGCCGCCGAGCCGCAGCGCTGGTTCGACTGACCGATC
This sequence comes from Streptacidiphilus jeojiensis, assembly GCF_042510965.1. Lineage (NCBI taxonomy): Bacteria > Bacillati > Actinomycetota > Actinomycetes > Kitasatosporales > Streptomycetaceae > Streptacidiphilus > Streptacidiphilus jeojiensis. Next base: position 101,852 of record NZ_JBEUKS010000013.1, on the reverse strand, counting down.
CCGAGGCCCCGCCCACCCCCGACCCGCGAGCCGCCCCGACCCGCGAGCCGTCCTGACCCCCGATCCGACCCGACCCGCGTACGCCATGCCATGCCACGCCACGAGGAGAAGCGCCATGCCGGACGTTCCGCCCGCCCGCCCCGGGCCATCCCCGAGCGGGCCAGCCGCGAGCGGCGACTCCGACGACGAGGCGCTCGCCGCACTGGGCTACAAGCCCGGACTGAAGCGCACGCTCGGCAACTTCCACACCTTCGCGGCCGGGATCAGCTACATCTCCATCCTGACCGGCACCTTCCAGCTGTTCTACTTCGGCGTCAGTTTCGGTGGCCCCGCCTACTGGTGGTCCTGGCCGATGGTCTTCGTCGGACAGCTGATGGTGGCGCTGTGCTTCTGCGAGCTCGCCGCCCGCTTCCCGGTGGCCGGGTCCGTCTACAACTGGTCCAAGCAGACCGGCGGTCCGCACGTCGGCTGGCTGGCGGGCTGGATGATGACGGTCGCGACCATGGTGTCGCTGGCCGCGGTGGCCCTCGCCTACCAGTTGACGCTGCCTCAGATCTCCAGCGTGTTCCAGGTCATCGGCGACGGCACCGGCAAGTACGACGCCGCGGCCAACGCCGTGCTGCTCGGCACCATCCTGATCGTCTTCACCACCGTGGTGAACGCCTTCGGGGTCAAGCTGATGGCCACCATCAACTCGGCCGGCGTGGCCGTCGAGCTGGTGGCCGCGGTCGTGCTGGTGGTGCTGCTGGCCGCCCACATCACCCGCGGTCCCGGCGTGATCGTGCAGACCAACGGCTTCGGCCAGGGGCAGACGCTCGGCTACTTCGGCGCCTTCCTGACCGCGTCCCTCGCCTCGGCGTACGTGATGTACGGCTTCGACACCGCCTCCTCGCTCGGTGAGGAGTCCATCGACCCGGCCCGCAACGCGCCGCGCGCCATCCTGCGGGCCCTGGTGGCGTCCTTCATCCTCGGCGGGCTGATCCTGCTCTTCGCGCTGCTGGCCACGCCCGACCTGCACGCCAAGGAACTCTCCACCGAGGGGCTGCAGTACGTGGTGAAGGCCGCCCTCGGCGAGACCACCGGCCAGGCGGTGCTGTGGTGCGTCGCCATCGCCATCACCGTGTGCGCGCTGTCCGTGCAGACCGCCGGGCTGCGGCTGGCCTTCGCGATGGCGCGCGACAACAACCTGCCGGGCGGCTCGAAACTGGCCCGGCTCAGCCCGCGGTTCCAGACGCCGGTGCTGGCCACCTGCCTGATCGGGCTGGTGGCGATCGCCATCCTGGTGGTCAACATCAACCAGCCGCAGATCTTCTCGGTGGTCACCAGCATCGCCATCGCCCTGATCTACATCGCCTACCTGCTGGTCACCCTGCCGCTGCTGAGGCAGCGGCTGCGCGGCGAGTGGACCCCGGCGCCCGGACGCTTCTCGCTGGGCCGCTTCGGCCTGCCGATCAACATCCTGGCGGTGCTCTGGGGCGCCCTGATGACCGTCAACCTGCTCTGGCCGCGGGCCTCGGTCTACAACGCCACCGACCCCCAGCACTGGTACCTGCGCTGGGGCGGGGTGCTGTTCGTCGGCGTCGTGGGGGTCGGCGGGTTCGCCTACTACTGGTTCGTGCAGCGCAAGCACACCGGCGTGGTCGCCGAGCACGCCGCCGGGGAGCTGCCGGAGCCCCCCGGGGCCCACGGCGCGCCCTGACATCGAGACCCCGCATCGCGCCCTGACATCGAAACCCTGACATCGAGACGGAGGAGGAGCTGTGGTGGAGGACAACACGGAGACGGTGGACGAGTTCGACGAGTTCGACTACGTGGTGGTCGGCGGCGGCACCGCCGGAAACGTCGTCGCGGCCAGGCTGAGTGAGGACCCGTCAGTCACCGTGTGCCTGCTGGAGGCCGGCCCGTCCGACGTCGGCGACGACAACGTGCTGCGGCTGGACCGCTGGATGGGCCTGCTGGAGTCCGGCTACGACTGGGACTACCCGGTCGAACCGCAGGAGCACGGCAACAGCTTCATGCGGCACGCCCGGGCCCGGGTCCTCGGCGGCTGCTCCTCGCACAACTCCTGCATCGCCTTCTGGGCCCCCGCCGAGGACCTGGACGCCTGGGCTGCCGCCGGCTGCACCGGCTGGAGCGCCGCCGAGGTCTTCCCGCTCTACCGGCGGCTGGAGACCAACGACGCCCCCGGCGACCACCACGGCCGCAGCGGCCCGGTGCAGATCCGCACCATCAGGCCCGACGACCCCTGCGGCAGCGCGCTGCTGGAGGCCTGCGCGCAGGCGTCCATCCCCACCGTCTCGTTCAACACCGGCACGACCGTGGTACGCGGCGCGGGCTGGTTCCAGATCAACTCCGACCCGGACAACATCCGCCAGTCCTCCTCGGTCGCCTACCTGCACCCGATCATGGGCCGGCGGCCGAACCTGGAGGTGCGCACCGGGCTGCGGGCCAAGCGGCTGGTCATCGACGGGAACCGGCGCTGCACCGGCGTCGAGTACCTCGACCCCGACCTGGTGCACACCCGCACCGTCCGCGCCCGCCGGGAGACCGTGGTCAGCTGCGGGTCGATCGACACCCCCAAGCTGCTGATGCTCTCCGGCATCGGCCCGGCCGGCCATCTGCGCGAGGTCGGCGTGGACGTGGTCCTGGACGCGCCCGGGGTGGGGGAGAACCTCCAGGACCACCCGGAGGGCGTGATCATGTGGAACGCGCTGCAGCCGATGGTGACCCGCTCCAACCAGTGGTGGGAGATCGGCATCTTCGCGGCCACCGAGCCCGGCCTGGACCGGCCCGACCTGATGTTCCACTACGGCTCCACGCCCTTCGACATGAACACCTACCGGTGGTCCTACCCCACCAGCGAGAACGCCTTCTGCCTCACGCCCAACGTCACCCGGTCCCGCTCCCGCGGCACGGTCCGGCTGCGCACCCGCGACTTCCGGGACAAGCCCAGGGTCGACCCGCGCTACTTCACCGATGAGCACGACGTCCGGGTGATGACCTACGGCCTGCGGCTCGCCCGGGAGATCGCGGCCCAGGCGGCGCTGTCCGGCTGGGCGGGCGCGGAGCTGGCGCCCGGCCCGGACGTCCGTACCGACGACGAACTGCTCGACTACATCACCAAGACCCACAACACCGTCTACCACCCCTCGGCGACGGTGAAGATGGGCGCGGACGACGACGCGACGGCCCCGCTCGACCCCCGGCTGCGGGTCAAGGGCATCCGCGGCCTGCGGGTCGCCGACGGCTCGGCGATGCCGGACCTGATCACCGTCAACCCGTGCATCACCACGATGATGATCGGCGAGAAGTGCGCCGACATGATCAAGGAGGACGCCGCCGCCGGGCGGTGAGCTCCCGTGACAACCGCGGTGCGGAACGGGCCTACGCGGGGGTGAGCCGTTGTTCCACGCCGGTGATGAGGAGGTCGAGGTTGAACTCGAACTGTTCGTCCGAGGCCGGTGCCCAGGTGTCGAAGAAGCGGCGGGCAGCGTCCAGTTGGCCGGGGGGTGCGGCCGCGTGGGCCCGGGTGACCTCGGCGATCTGCGGGTGGGTGCCGTTGCGGGCAGCCATGGTGACGTCGCGGGCCGCGGCGGCGGCCAGTTGACTGAGCATCACGAGGGCGTGGCCCGCGTCGGTCTCGCTCAGGCCGGCGTCGATCAGTTCGCGGAGGGCCTGCTCGGTCTGCTGGAGGGCTTCCGGGGCTCCGTGGGCCGGGAGTCGGTAGTAGGCGCTGAAGGCTCCGGCGGCGATCATCGCGTCGCGGATGTGACGGCCGAACACACGTAGCGTCTCGCGCCAGTCGCCGCCCGCGGGGAGTTCGGCGGCGGCGAACTCGCGTTGCAGGATGTCCGAGGCGACCAGCTCGACCAGCGCCTCCCGGTCGGGGACGTGGTAGTGCAGCGTGGAGCGGTCCACGCCCAGTGCGGTGGCCACCGCCTGCATGGTGACGCCCTCCGGCGGTAGCCCCCGGGCGGCGGCGACGATCTGCCCGCGGCTGATCCGCGCAGGCCTGCCCCGGCCCGGCCGACGTACCCCGGCCGCCCTGTTCACGTCGTCCATATCCCCTCCACAGCGTTCACACCCTTGACCGATCCTAGCTGCCCGACTTATTTTTCCACGGCCGAGGAAAAATATACTCGCTGCTCCGCCGACCTTCGACGACGAGGGAAGACCCATGCCAGACTCCGCCGCCCCGGCGCAGCTCCCCCCTGTGCAGGACGCCGCGCAACTCGCCGCCGCACCCGCCACACCCGCCGCACCCGCCGCACCCGCCGCACCCGCCACCGCCCAGCTCACCCCCGCTCCACCCGCCGCCCGGGAAGCGGAGCGCGTGAAGGTGCGCGGTCCGCTGCTCCGCCTGCTGCTCTGCCTGGTCCCCGCCAACCTCAGCCTGTACGTGCTGTGGGGCGCGATCCCCACCGTGCTGCTGCCGCTCCAGGTGAACGCCATCGACCCGGGGGACAAGGTCGGTGCGCTGGCGACGGTGTCCACCGTCGGCGCGGTCGCCGCGATGGTGGCCCAGCCGTTGGCCGGCGCGGTCAGCGACCGGACCCGCTCGCGATTCGGGCGGCGCGCGCCGTGGCTGGTGGCCGGGTCGCTGATCGGCGGGCTGTGCCTGGTCGGGATGGCCCTGGCCAACGGGATCGTGCAGCTGGCGATCGCCTGGACCTGCGTGCAGATCGCGTACAACTTCGTCCAGGCCCCGCTCAGCGCGATCCTGCCGGACCGGGTGCCGGTGAGCGCGCGCGGGATCTTCTCCGCCCTCGGCGGGCTGGCCTCGATGATCGGCGCGGTCGGCGGCCAGGTGCTGGGCGCCTCCTTCGCGCAGCACATCGGCGCGGGCTACTGCGCGCTGGCCGGCTTCTCGATCGTCATGCTGACCCTGCTGGCGGTCTTCAACGGGGACGCCTCCAACCTCGGCACGGAGCGCGAACCCTTCAATCCGCGTGCGTTCCTGCGCACCTTCTGGATCAGCCCGACCCGGCACCCCGACTACTTCTGGGCCTTCCTGGGCCGACTGCTGCTCTACACCGGCTACTTCGCGGTCACCGGGTACAACCTCTACCTGCTGCAGGACTACATCGGCCTCGGCTCCGGGGCGACGGCACAGGTGGCCGCGCTGGGCCTGATCGGGCTGGCGGCCACCGTCCCGGCCATCGTCATCGGCGGCGTGGTCAGCGACCGGCTCGGGCGGCGCAAGATCCTGGTGTTCATCTCCTCCGCGCTGGTCGCGGCCGGACTGGTGATCCCCTGGGCGGTGCCCAGCCTGACCTCCATGTACCTGATGGCGATCGTGGTCGGCTTCGGCTTCGGCGCCTTCGGCTCGGTGGACCAGGTCCTGATGACGCAGGTGCTGCCCAGCGAGGAGAGCTTCGCCAAGGACCTGGGCGTGGTCAACATCGCCGCCAGCCTGCCGCAGGTCCTCGCCCCCACCGTGGGCGGAGTGATCGTCACGGTGTTCGGCTACGCCGGGCTCTTCCCGGTCGGCATCGGGCTCTCGCTGCTCGGCGCGTTCGCGGTGTTCCGCATCCGCTCCGTCCGCTGACCCGACATCACCTCCCGCTCCACGGCGCCTCCCCAGCTCCCTGGGCTCCCTGACTCCCCACCTCCCCGGCGAAAGCGACAGCATGACGACCCAGCACACCGAACCCCTGCAGCTGACCACCGAGGAGCAGGCCGCGCTCGGCAGCGGTGGCGGCTTCACCTCCACCAAGGCCGTGGGCGACGTCCCGGCCATCACCCTGGTCGACGGCTCCGCCGGGGTGCGCATGCAGGACATGAGCCAGGGCGCCGACCACCTCGGCCTGCGCCCTGCGCTTCCCGCCACCGCCTTCCCCTGCGCCACCGTCATGGCCCAGACCTGGAACCCGGAACTGGTGCACCGGGTGGCCCGGGCCCTGGGCACCGAGGCGCAGGCAGCCGGCGTGCAGGTGCTGCTCGGCCCCGGCGTCAACATGAAGCGCGATCCGCGCGCGGGCCGCAACTTCGAGTACTACTCCGAGGACCCGTACCTGACCGGCGTGCTGGCGAGCGCCTATGTGCAGGGCCTGCAGAGCCAGGGGGTCGGCGCCTCGCTCAAGCACTTCGCGGCCAACAACACCGAGCACGAGCGCTTCCGCAGCAGCTCCGACGTGGATGCCAGGCCGCTGCGGGAGATCTACCTGCGCGCCTTCCAGCGGGTGGTGCGCGACGCCCAGCCGTGGACGGTGATGTGCTCCTACAACCGCATCAACGGCGTGCCCGCCGCCGAGGACCGCTGGCTGCTCACCGATGTGCTGCGCGGCGAGTGGGGCTTCGAGGGCGCGGTGCTGAGCGACTGGGGGGCGGTGGACGACCGGGTGGCCTCGGTGCGCGCCGGGCTCGACCTGGAGATGCCGGCCGACCGCGGCAAGCACGACCGCGCACTGGTCCACGCCGTCCTGGCCGGGTACCTGTCGGCCCGTCAGGTCGAGCAGGCCGCCGAACGGGTGGCCCGCCTCGCCCGCCGTGCGAAGGCCGCGGCACGTCCCGACACCCGCTGGGACGCGGACGAGCACCACGCGTTGGCCCGGGATGCCGCGGCGCAGGGCCTGGTGCTGCTGAAGAACGACGATGCGGTGCTGCCCCTGGTCGCCGCCGAGGGCCCGCTCGCCGTCATCGGCGAGTTCGCGGTCAAGCCGCGCTGCCAGGGCGGCGGCAGCTCCTACGTCACCGCCACCCGGATCGACGTCCCGCTGGACGAGATCCGGGCACTGGCCGGGGAGGCCCTGGTGGAGTACGCACCGGGGTTCACCGCCGACGCGGCCGCCGACGCCGCCCCCGACGACCCGGCGCTGCTGCGCGAGGCGGTGGAGCTGGCCGCCCGTAGCCGCACCGCCGTCATCTTCCTCGGGCTGGCCGGCTCGCAGGAGGCAGAGGGCTTTGACCGCGCCTCCATCGAACTTCCCCAGGAGCAGCTGGAGTTGCTGCGGGCGGTGCACCGGGTGCAGCCGCGCACGGTGGTGGTGCTGGCGCACGGCGGGGTGCTCCGCCTGGCCCCGCTGATCGACCACGCGGCGGCGGTACTCGACTGCGGGCTGTCCGGCCAGGCGGCCGGCGGGGCCGTCGCGGACGTGCTCTTCGGGCGGGTCAACCCCTCCGGGCGGCTCGCCGAGACCGTGCCGGAGCGTATCGAGTCCACCCCGGCCTTCCTGAACTTCCCCGGCGAGAACCTCCACGTCCGGTACGGCGAGGGCCTGTTCATCGGCTACCGCTGGTACGACGTACGGAAGCTGGAGGTCACCTTCCCCTTCGGCCACGGACTCTCCTACACCACCTTCCGCTACTCGGACCTGGTGCTGGAGGGGAGCGCCGAGGGCGTCACGGTGCGCCTGCGGGTCGCGAACACCGGTTCCCGCGCCGGGCGGGAGATCGTCCAGGTGTACACCGGCGTGGCCGGCTCGACCGTGGTGCGTCCCGAGCAGGAGCTGAAGGGCTTCGCTCCGGTCTGGCTGGAGCGGGGCGAGGAACGCGAGGTCACCGTCCAGGTGCGCCGCGAGGACCTGGCCTACTGGCACACCGCGCTGGACCGCTGGGTGGTGGAGGGCGGCGAGTACACCGTCGGCGTCGGCGCCTCCAGCCGGGACATCCGGCTGACCGGGCAGCTCGCCCTCACCGGGGACCACGCCCCGGTACCGCTCACCCCGGGCTCCTCCATCACCGAGGTCCTCGCCAACCCGGTCGCCGCCGCGGAGCTGGGCGAGCTGTTCGGAGCCGCCTTCGGCGGGCTCGGCGACTCCCAGGCGGCCGGAATGGGCCTGGACATCCTCAAGATGATCGGTTCGACCCCCGTCCAGCGCTTCCTGACCTCCCTCGGCGGCGGCATGGGCCTCGCCCAGGTACAGGACATCCTCGACCGCGCCAACGCCGCCGTCGGCGCGGTGCCGAACGGCCGGTAGGTGGCGGCGGGTGCTACGGGAGGTGCAGTAGTCGAGCTGCCTGCACCTGGACGACGACGGGAGGGGGGTCGGTCGGAGAGTCTGGAACAAGTCGGTGACCAGCACCAAGGCATCGAGTTCCGAGACCGACCCCCTCTCCGAAAGGACGGACCCCCGTCATGACGACCACGCTGCCCGCCCGTCTGAAGACCCTGACCCGTGACGTCCTGATGTGGGGCGTCTTCGTCTTCGCCATAGCCGCGACGGTCTCCGCGGGTCGGTTCTTCGACGGTGCCGAGAAATCCGCGGTCACCTGGGGCGGCATCGCCCTCTCGCTGCTGATGGGCACCCTGCTGGCGCAGAAGCCGCGGATCAAGGCGTTCCTGTCGACCAGGCCGGTGCTGTGGTTCCTGTTCCTCTTCAACGGTGCCGTGGCCGCGGTCGCTGCCGTCGGCGTCGGGGGTACCCAGGGCGCGATGACCGCCGGCGGAATGGGCCTGGTCGCCCTCGGCGCCGCCTTCGGTCTGCTGTCCGGCCGCCGCAACCGCAAGCCCGCTCGCGCCTGACAGCTGCGAAAACAGTGGTGCGGACCGGGCCTGAGCCCGATCCGCACCACTGGGGATACTGCTGGGAAACACTTCTGTGTCCGAGGGGGGACTTGAACCCCCACGCCCCGAAGGGCACTAGCACCTCAAGCTAGCGCGTCTGCCATTCCGCCACCCGGACCGGGTGCTCATCGCGGCGTCTCCGTCGCGCTGACGTGGATAACCATAGCAAAGATCAGCCGGGGTTCCGAACGCGTTCCCGGTCGCTCGACCTGCGCAGATGCGGGCAGGGACGCGGGCGGGGGTTGGGATCGGGGGGCGGAGGGGAGAGGATGGCGGGATCATGCCGGTGGACCCCCGGGGTGGAGCGGAGGGGGCGCCGGTGCCGTACGGAGAGAGGCTGGACAGCGTGAGCGAGACCAATCCGACGCGGGTGACCGGGGAGAGCGAGGTCGCCGACCTCTGCCGCGAGCTGATCCGGATCGACACCAGCAACTACGGCGACGGATCCGGGCCGGGGGAGCGGGCGGCGGCCGAGTACGTGGCCGAGAAGCTCGCCGAGGTGGGCCTGGAGCCGGAGATCTTCGAGTCCGCCAAGGGCCGGGCCAGCACGGTGGCCCGGATCGCGGGCGAGGACCCCTCACGTCCGGCGCTGCTGATCCACGGGCACACCGACGTGGTGCCGGCCAACGCGGACGACTGGACCCACCACCCCTTCGCCGGGGAGATCGCGGACGGCTGCGTCTGGGGCCGCGGCGCGGTGGACATGAAGGACATGGACGCGATGACCCTCGCGGTCGTCCGCGACCGGCTCCGCAGCGGACGCAAGCCCCCGCGCGACATCGTGCTGGCCTTCCTGGCCGACGAGGAGGCCGGCGGCGTCTTCGGCGCACACCACCTGGTGGACAAGCACCCCGGTCTCTTCGAGGGCGTCACCGAGGCGATCGGCGAGGTCGGCGGCTTCTCCTTCACCGTGAACGAGAACCTCCGCCTCTACCTGGTGGAGACCGCGGAGAAGGGCATGCACTGGATGCGCCTGACCGTGGACGGCACCGCGGGCCACGGCTCGATGACCAACAAGGACAACGCGATCACCGAGCTGTGCGAGGCGGTCGCCCGGCTCGGACGGCACCAGTTCCCGGTGCGGGTCACCAAGAGCGTGCGGCACTTCCTGGACGAGCTCTCCGACGCGCTCGGGGTGGAGCTCGACCCCGAGGACATGGACTCCACGCTGGAGCGCCTCGGCGGCATCGCCAAGCTGATCGGCGCGACCCTGCGCAACACCGCCCAGCCCACCATGCTCGGCGCCGGCTACAAGGTGAACGTCATCCCCGGCCAGGCCACGGCCCACGTCGACGGCCGCTACCTGCCCGGCTTCAAGGACGAGTTCCACGAGGAGCTGGACCGCGTCCTCGGGCCGCGGATCCGCCGCGAGACGGTGCACGAGGACAAGGCGGTGGAGACCGACTTCGACGGCCCGCTGGTGGCGGCGATGCAGCGCGCGCTCAGCGCGGAGGACCCGATCGCCCGCGCGGTCCCCTACACCCTCTCCGGCGGCACGGACGCCAAGTCCTTCAGCGAGCTGGGGATCCGCTGCTTCGGCTTCGCCCCGCTGCGGCTGCCCCCGGAGCTGGACTTCGCCGGGATGTTCCACGGGGTCGACGAGCGGGTGCCGGTGGACGGGCTGACGTTCGGCGTCCGGGTGCTGGACCGATTCATCGACGCCTGCTGAATTCCGTCGAAGCCCGCCGTATCCGGTGATTCCGGGTGCGGCGGGCTTCGTCTTTTCCGTACGCGCGCACCCGGGCCTGCCGGTATTTCGATCGGGCGTTTGAGTGGATCACCGTTGCGGGTGAATGGCCGAGCCGACTAGTACCCCGTTTGCCGCAGCCTCGTTCACTCATATGCAGCCCGCCGAACGGGCTGCGACGTCGACTAGGAGGACATTATGCAGGTCAAGAAGATCGCTGCGGTTGTTGCTGCCACGGGTGGCCTGGTTCTCGCCGGCGCGGGGGTCGCGTCCGCCCACGGAGGGGCCTCCGCCGAGGGCGCTGCCTGGGGTTCCCCGGGCGTTCTCTCCGGCAACGTCATCCAGGTTCCGGTCCACATCCCGGTGAACGTCTGCGGGAACACGATCAGCGTCATCGGGCTGCTGAACCCGGCCTTCGGCAACAGCTGCGAGAACAACTGATATCCACCGGTTGATTCCGGACTTTTCTCACACATGCGGTCCCGGGAGGCGCGCCATGCCCCCCGGGGCCGCATCGTCGGCACGGCGTCAATCGGGTGGTGAAGTCTCACCCGGACTGGTGAAAGGCGTAAACCGCCATGAACCGGGGCCCCGGCCTCTCGTTACGTGAAACATCACGTCAATGCAGGCCAACGTCCCGTACGGAATCACAGACAAACTGAGGGCAGGGCAATTCATGCGACAAGCTGCCAGACGCGGACTTCTCACGGTCATGGCGACCGGGAGCGTCCTCGCATCAACTGCAGGCTATGCCTACGCGGACGCCGGAGCCGCGGGCTCCGCCTCCGACTCGCCCGGGGTCGGATCGGGCAACGCGGTCCAGGTGCCCGTCGACGTCCCGGTGAACGTGTGCGGCGACACGATCAACGTGGTCGGGCTGCTCAACCCGGCCATGGGCAACCACTGCGGCAACGGCGCCGGGCACGCCGAGGGCCCGGGCGGCTCGAAGGGCTCCGGCGGCGGGGCCGTCAGTCAGGGCGGCGCCCACCACTCCCCGGGCGTCGGCTCGGGCAACGCCGTCGCGGCACCCGTGTCGGTGCCGCTGAACCTCTGCGGCGACTCCGTCGACGTGGTCGGCGCGGGCAACAGCGCCCACGGCAACAGCTGCGCCAACCACGGCGGCGGCAGCGGCGTCCACACGCCCACCCCGCCGACCGGGTCGCACCCCGGCGGCGGCAAGGGGACTCCGCCGGAGCACTGCTCCTGCACCCCGCCGCCGGTCCGGACCCACCCGCAGCCGCCGCCCCCGGTCACGCCGCCGGCGACCCCGCCGGTCACCCCGCCCGTGCACCACGGCTCCCCGCCGCCCCCGCAGACGGTGGCCAAGGTCAGCCGGACCGCCCCGGCCGCCGCCATGCCCACCCAGGCGGTGCTCGCCTCCACCGGCGCCGGCGACACCATGCTGATGCTGCCGACCGGGGCCGCGCTGGCCCTGGGCGGGCTGCTGCTCTACCGCCGCTCCCGCGCCGGGCAGCGCTGACGGCTCCAGGCGCGAGGGGCTCCAGCAGTGAGGAAGGGGTGGTGGGGCCCCGCGGGGGGCCCACCACCCCTTGTCCGTTATGTCGGCTATTGCCTCAGTCCGAGAGCAACGACCAGGTGCGGACCTGACGGATGATCTTCCGCCGGAGCACCACCTTGCGGCGGCCGTCCGGGAAGAGTCGCAGTCGGTCCAACTCCCAGTGTCCGTACTCCGCCTGCTCCGTCAGCAGGCGCCGGGCCTCGTTCCGGGAGACGTCGCGGGGCAGGAGCATGGAGCGGAACTCGTACTCGGGCTGTTGGACGATCTTTGGTGCTGCCAAGTCTTTCCTCCTGCAGAGCGCTCTGGGTCAAGCCTACGACGGGCCGCTGACACGGCTGATCGGATCTGACAGGGGTTCAGCCCGGTGCCGAACCTGGTCCGGTCAGGGTCCCACGAAGGCTGCCGCCTGGACAGGGGCCCGAACCGGGCTTCGCACGGACGGGTGAGCGCCCCGGAAGGCGTGCGGGGAGCGCTCCCCGGGAAATCCAGGTGCCCGAATCGGGCGCGACCGGATAACTTCTGTGCACTACGGGCCCAACAGCGGATAGCGTCAGCACCATGCCTGATGTCGCGCAGCCCACCATCGCCGAGGTACGAAGCGCCGCCGAGGCGGTCAAGGCCGCCATCGACCGCCATCTGGCCGCCGTCGAAGCCCGCACCGGGGAGAACGACCCCGGTGTCGCCACCGCCTACGCGGCCCTCGCGGAGGCCGCGGACGCCTATGACGAAGTCCTCTACGACGCCTACGACGAGGTCACCCCGTTCGAGGTCCCGCACGACAGCGAACTGTCGCAGTACGCGGACCCGGACGACCCGGAGGCGATCAGCGTGCTGATCCGCAGGGACTACCTGATCACCGACCCGCTGCGGCTGCGCGCCGCGGCGCTGCGGATCGACGGCACCACGGCCGCGGACCCGGGGCCGGTGTCCGCCAGTGTGAGCGGGGCGCTCGGGGCGCTGTTCGGCGAGTACGAGCCGGACGAGATCGCCTCCCGGGCCGAGGAGTTCGGTCTGGAGGAGGGGGACTCCACGCTGTGGGTCACCGCCGCGGACCCGGCCGAGCCGGGGGACTGGCTCTCCGAGCCGTTCGACGACGCCGATCCGGATCTGTTGATCTGCCGGTTCGATGTCAGTGAGGTCTACGACGACGAACTGGAGCCGTTGGATCCCGAGCGGTAGGGAGGGGTCGGGTTATCGGGTGCGGGTCGTGGGTGGCTGGGCGCGCAGTTCCCCGCGCCCCCAGGAGGCTGCAACCGACCCACAGCGGGAAAGTGGCACCTACCCAGGGGCGCGGGGAACTGCGCGCCCAGCCGGGCACACGCCGCAGGTCACTCCGCCAGCCCGGCCACCTGTTCGGTGAGGACCCCCCGGAGGCGGGTGGTCCGGGGCTGGGCCGGGACCGTGGCGACGGCCTGGGGCAGGGCCGGGCCGACCGCGTGCACCACGGAGAGGTGCTGCTCGGCCCGGCTGAACGCCGTGTACACCCACTGCCGGGTCAGCTCGGGCGCCGCCTCGGGGGCGAGCAGCACCACCACGCCGGGCCAGCGCCGCCCGGTGGCCTGATGGGCGGTCAGCGCCCAGCCGTGGCGGACGGTTCCGGCGACCTGTTCGCGCGGCACCCGCACCTCCTCGCCCTCGCAGTCCAGCACCAGCCCGGCGGCCCCGCCGGCCCGCAGCGTGCCGGGACGGGCCACGCCGGGGGCGGGGGAGTGCACCACGGCGTCGCCGGGGTCGAAGCCGCCGAAGGTGCCGGGACCGGGGTTGAACCGCTGCTTCAGCGCCGTGTTGAGGGCCCGGGTGCCGGCCGGGCCGCCGTGGCCCGGTGTCACCACCCTGACCTGCTCGGCCGGGATCCCCAGGGCCCGCGGAATGGAGTCGTGGACCAGCTGCAGGGCCCGGTGCACCGCCTCGGCGCCGTCCTTGGCCGTGACGATCACCACCTCCTTGCCGGGCGCCTCGACCGGGAGCAGCTCGCCGATGCCGATCCCGGACGCCAGCTCGCCGATCGGGCCGAAGTCGGGAGTGCGCGAGGCGACGGCGGGGCAGGCCTTGGCGGCCAGGACGTCGGCGAACACCCGTCCCGGGCCCGCGGACCACAGCACCGCCGGGTCGCCGCTGAGCACCAGTCGGGCACCGTCGGCGACCGACTCGACCAGGGTGGCCGCGAGCTCCACGTCCAGCGCCGGGGCGTCGCAGACGACCAGCAGGTCCAGCGCGAGCGTCCCGTCCGGGGCGCGGCCCGGGCCCTCGGTACCGGCCAGCAGCCCGGCGAGGGTGACCGCGGCCTCGTCGTCCAGGCGGCGCTGGCCGTCGGCGGTCGCGGCGGCGACCCAGGCCCGCAGCCCCAGGCCGCGGGCCGCGCGCACCAGGGCGACCGGTTCGGCGCGGGCGGCCTCGCCCCCGGTGTGCAGCACCAGTCCGGCCTCGGCGACCGCCCGGATCAGCGCGCCGGCCGAGGCCGACGGGGCCGCCCCGGCCGCGCCGGACCAGTCCAGCGCGGGGACGTCGGCACCGTCGTCCGGCTCCTCGGCGGCCTCGCCACCGTCGCCCCCGCCCTCGCTCGCGTCCTCCGCCGGGGCGGTCCCGACGACCGGGTCGCCCTCGAAGGTGGACACCAGCCGCACCAGGCCGTCGGCCAGGCTCTCCTCGGCCAGGGCCAGCCGGTCCAGGGCGAGCAGGACCCGTACCGGGGGCTCGTCCTCGTCGTCCTCGGCGCGCGGCGCAGCCCCGGGCTGCTGGATCTCCTCCTGGAAGGCCATCACCCGGCCCTCGCCGAGCATCGCCGCCAGCGATCCCTCCGGGTCGGGGACGCCCTGCTTGCGCAGCCCGTCGCCGACGGCGGACAGCTCGACCGCGGTGTGGCCGCGCAGCGCGGCCCGCTCCAGCAGCCAGACCGCCAGCGCCTCGGCGCGACGCGGGTCGTCCGGGCCGCAGGCGTCGCCGAGCAGCCCGCGGGCGAAGCCGTCGGCGTGCTCGGGGCGGACGCCGGGGACCGCCAGCAGCGACCAGGGGTCCTCGCGCAGCGCGGCCGGGGCGCCCTCGCCCAGGGTGGCGACCACCGCGGTGACCAGCTCGGCGGGCGCGCCGCCGGCGGCCAGCACCTCGGCGGTGGCCTTCAGCGCCTCGGCCCGGGCGGCGTCGGGCGAGGCGGTGCCCGCCGCTCCCGCCGCGGACGCCGGGGCGGCGGAGCCGGACGCCTCGGCCGCGCCCGAGCCGCCCATGGCCCGGATCGCCTCGGCGAGCTGCTCCGTCGAGGGCAGCGCGGCCGGAGGCGTCGCGGGGCCGTCCTCCGTCAGCGTCCGGTTCGGCTCGTCGGTCACAGCGCGCTCCAGTCGTGGTCGGGGTAGAAGTGGATCGGCGCCGAGATGTCGTCCAGGGCTCGGCAGATCTCCTCCGGGAGCGTAAGGGACTCCACTGACAACGCCGCGTTGAGCTGCGACGCGGTCCGTGCGCCCACGATCGGGGCGACCACGCCGGGGCGGTCCCGCACCCAGGCCAGCGCGACCTGCAGCGGGGTCGCCGCCAGCCCGTCGGCCGCGGTGGCGACCGCGTCCACGATCCGCCGCCCGCGCTCGTCCAGGTAGGGCTGGACGAAGGCCGAGTAGTACGGCGAGGCCCCGCGGGAGTCGGCCGGCGTCCCGTGCCGGTACTTGCCGGTGAGCACGCCGCGGCCGAGCGGGGAGGCGGCCAGCAGGCCCATTCCGCTGTCCAGGGCCGCGGGCAGCACCTCGCGCTCTATTCCGCGCTGCAGCAGCGAGTACTCCATCTGGGTACCGGCCAGGGGCGTGCGGCCAGGCACCGCGCGCTGCCAGGTCGCGGCCTTGGCCAGCTGCCAGCCGCAGAAGTTGGACACCCCCACGTAGCGCGCCCGCCCCGAGGAGACCGCCAGGTCGAGGGCGTGCAGGGTCTCGTCGGTGGGCGTGTCCGGGTCGAACGCGTGCACCTGCCACAGGTCCACGTAGTCGGTGCCGAGCCGGGCCAGCGAGGCGTCCAGGGCGGCCAGCAGATGGCCACGCGAGCCGTCGAAGCGCCGGTCCTGGTCCGGGACGCTGCCCGCCTTGGTCGCCAGCACCAGGTCCGAGCGCGGGACGAACTGCTCGATCAGCCGCGACAGCAGGTACTCCGAGCCGCCGTCGGCGTAGACGTCGGCGGTGTCGACGAGGTTGCCGCCGGCCTCGACGAAGGCCTTCAGCTGCTCCGCGGCGTCGATCTCGTCCATGTCCTCGCCCCAGGTCATGGTGCCGAGGCCGAGCCGGGAGACGCGGAGCCCGGTCCGGCCCAGATGTCGCAGTTCCATGTGGGGTGAGCGTAGTGGGCCGATCGTGCGATGCGGTGCAGGCCCACAGCAAGGGAGGGTGAGCAGTTGGCCGTACTGGCCAGTAGCTTCCGGCCGCCGCCCCGGATACAGTCACGGTGACGCCCACACCCTTCGGAGGCAGCACCGTGCGACTCGGCATCAATCTCGGCTACTGGGGCCTCGGCAACGACGCCGACAACATCGCCGTCGCCCAGGAGGCGGACCGGCTCGGCTTCGCGGTCTGCTGGGCCGCCGAGGCCTACGGCTCCGACGCCGCGACCGTCCTGGCCTACGTCGCCGCCAAGACCGAGCGCATCGACGTCGGCTCGGCGATCTTCCAGATCCCGGCCCGCACCCCCACCATGACCGCGATGACCGCCGCCACCCTGGACACCCTCTCCGGCGGCCGGTTCCGGCTCGGCCTGGGCGTCTCCGGGCCGCAGGTCTCCGAGGGCTGGTACGGCGTCAAGTTCGACAAGCCGCTGGCCCGCACCCGCGAGTACGTCGAGATCATCCGCAAGGCGATGGCCCGCGAGCGGGTGGTCCACGACGGCGCCAACTGGACCCTGCCGCTGCCCGGCGGCCCCGGCAAGGCGCTGAAGCTCACCGTGCACCCGGTGCGCGAGCACATCCCGCTCTACATCGCCGCCATCGGCCCCAAGAACCTGGAGCTGACCGGTGAGATCGCGGACGGCTGGCTGGGCATCTTCTTCGCCCCGGAGCAGGCCGGGCTGTCGCTGGAGCACCTGACCGCCGGGCGTGCCAAGGTCGGCAAGACCCTGGACGGCTTCGACGTGGCCCCCAACGTCCCGATCGCGGTCAGCGCCAGCGACAAGCCCGAGGACCTGGTCCTGGCGGCCAACCTGTTCCGCCAGTACACCGCGCTCTACGTGGGCGGCATGGGCAGCAAGGAGCAGAACTTCTACAACCGGATCACCCGACGGATGGGCTACGAGCAGGCCGCCGACGAGATCCAGGAGAAGTACCTGGTCAAGGACTACGCTGGCGCGGCCGCCGCGGTGCCGCAGCAACTGATCGACTCCACCACCCTGATCGGCACCCGGGACCGGCTGGCCGACCGGCTGCAGGCCTACGCCGCCGCCGGGGTCACCACCCTCAACCTCTCCCCGGGCGGCTACACCCTGGGCGAGCGGGTCGAGGCGCTGCGCACCGCCGCCGAGGCCGTGGAGCAGGCCGGACTGGCCTGAATCGGCCCGATCGGCCCGACAGCGGGTGCCTCCCCGGCCGGCTCCGGGGAGGCACCCACCGTTGATGTGCCGTTGATGTGCCGTCAGGCGTCAGGTCAGGAACAGCGCGGCCCCGTCGCGCCGGCTCCTTCGGGCCCGCAGGGTCAGCACGGCGACGGCCGCCGCCAGCCAGCAGGCGCCGACCAGGGCCTCCTGCGCCGCGAGCAGCGCCACCTGCCCACCGCCGCGCCCGTCCAGGACCCGGCGGATCGCCAGCAGTCCGTGGGTGAGCGGCAGGGCCGCGCCGATCCGGCCCAGGACCGGGCCGACCGCGCTCGCCGGGACCTCGACCCCGCTCAGCGCCATCATCACCACCAGGGCCGCGTTGGACACCACGTTGCGCAGGTCCGTTGCGGTCAGCACCAGCGAGCCGAGGAACAGCCCCAGGGCGTAGGTGGTCAGGCCGACGAGCACGAGCAGGCAGGTCACCAGCGCCACCGCGGAGAGGTTGATCGGCAGCTGCACCACCGGGCCGAGCAGCAGGAACGCGCCGAGGCCGCAGGCGACGCCGTCCGGCAGCCAGAACAGGCTGCGTCCGGTCAGCACCAGGGAGGGGCTGCTGGGCGAGGCGACCAGCAGCGGCAGTGTGCCGTTCTCCAGCTCCCAGGTCGTCGAAGCGGTGGCGAACAGGCCGTGCAGCGCGACCATCAGCACCGCGTTGCCCACCAGCAGGTAGCGGGCCTGGCCGGGGCCGAGCAGGTTGCCGGCGGTGGCGAAGAAGAGCACCTGGGCCAGCATCCGCACGAACCAGCCGAAGAGCCAGGTCTTCCAGGTGAAGACCGCGCTGTGGTCGGCGGCCCCGGCCCGCGCCGCCCAGAGCAGCACGCGGACCCGTCGGGTGATTCCAGAGGTCATCGCAGTCCAACCGTTCCGGTCTCGCGCACCATCCGGACGACCCGTCCGAGCACCAGCCTGCCGCCGAGCGCGGCGAGCAGTCCCAGGCCGAGGATGACGCAGATCCGCCAGGCCGCCCCGGCGACCGGCGCGGGGGCCAGCGCGGCGCGGAGCAGGTCGGCGCTCCAGGACAGGTAGATCAGCCGGCCGAGCGGGTGGGTCCAGGCCGGCAGCCGGTCGAGCGGCACGAACACCCCGCCCAGCAGCAGGAACGGATAGCTCAGGGTGTTCTGGAAGGTACGGGCGGTGCGGGTGGCCACGAAGAGCGCCGCCATCAGGCCGGCCGCGCCGGCGGTGGCCGCCGCGGTGGCCAGCAGCCCGAGCACCAGGACCACCGGGTGGTCCACCTCGGGCGTGATCCCGAAGCCGAGGACCGAGACCGCGAACACCTCCACCACCGTCAGCAGGCTGATCGTGGTGGTCACCCAGACCCGGCTGACGACCAGTCGGGCGAAGTCGACCGGCGCCGCGATCACCAGCTCCAGCGTGCCCAGTTGGCGGTCCGAGTCGACCACCTCGCCGGAGATCAGCATGGCCATGCTCCACACCGCCATCAGCACCGGCGCGACCAGTCCGTAGGCGATCAGCTGGGGCTGCCCGCTGTGCCGGACCAGCAGCAGGAAGACGGCGGCCAGCAGCGGCGTGCGGACCAGGTCGATCAGGTAGTCGCGGTGGGTCAGCACCAGCTGCCCCTGGAAGCGTCCGGCCGCGGCGAGCAGGCTCACCTGGCCACCACGCTGCGTTCGTCGTTGCGGTGGACCAGCCGCAGGTAGACCTCCTCCAGGTTGGGCAGCTCGGTGCGCACCTCGGTGACACCGGCCGCGACCACGAAGGCGAGTACCCGCCCGACCGCCTCCTGGCTGCCGACCGAGACCACGGCGGCGCCGTCGTCCGCGGCGGCCACCTCGGTCACCTCCGGCAGCGCCCGGACCTGGTCGAGCAGGGCCGGGTCGGCGCGGACCCGGATGCGCTCCTGCCGGGAGAGCAGCCGTGCCAGCGTCTTCGGTGCCTCCGCGGCGACCACCCGGCCGTTGTTGATCATTGTGACCCGGTCGCAGAGCAGCTCGGCCTCGTCGAGGTCGTGGGTGGCCAGCAGGACGGTCCGGCCCTCGCCCGCCAGCCGGCCGATCAGTTCGCGCAACTGGCGTGCGGCGAGCGGGTCCAGGCCGTTGGTGGGTTCGTCCAGCAGGAGCACCCGCGGGTCGGCCACCATGCCCCGGGCCAGATGCAGCCGCTGGCGCATGCCGACCGAGTAGGTCTCCACCCGGTCGCCGGCCCGCTCGGCCAGCCCGAACTCGTCGAGCAGCTCCTCGGTACGGCTGCGGCCGGCGGCGGTCGACAGGCCGTAGAGGGCGGCCCAGTAGCGCAGGTTCTGCCGGGCGGTCAGGCGCGGGTAGACACCGCGTTCGCCGCCGAACACGATGCCGAGCAGCGGGCGGATCCGGCGGTACTCGGTCGCCAGGTCGTGGCCGAGGACCCGGCCGCTGCCGGCGGTCGGCAGCAGCACGGTCGAGAGGATCTTCATCAGCGTGCTCTTGCCGGCGCCGTTCGGGCCGAGCAGCCCGTGCACCTCGCCCTGTGCCACCTCGATCGAGACCCCGTCGAGCGCGGTGACGCCGGCGCCGCGCCGGGCGCGGTACTCCCGGCGCAGGTCGTGCGTCTCGACGGCGGGCTGGTTGCCACTCAAGGCCGGCATCAGGATCCCTTCTTCTCGAGCTCGTCCAGCCATTCCTGCCGGGCGGCTCCGGCGACCAGCAGGAACGAGCCGATCGGGGTGCGGGCCACCAGATGGCGGCCGACGTCGTCGAGCCGCGGTTCCGGCACCGGAGGTCCGTCCAGAGGCACGCCGAACAGCGGCACGCCCGCGGCCAGCAGGCGGCGTCCGCCGACCTGACGCTGCACCAGGTCGGAGGCCGCGTCGGCGAACCGGCCGGCCCGGTCCTCGACCCCGGACTGCGCCGCGAAGGCCAGTACGCGGACCGGGTTGGCCCAGCGGCGCAGCGCACGGGCCCCGCGCAGCAAGCGTTCCCGGGCGGCTGCCGACCGGGTGCCGGGGAAGGCGGCGGGGACCGGTCGGCCCAGCCGGCGGATCGCCCGCACCGCCTCGCGCCACTCCGGCCACAGACCGATCCGGTCGAGGTCCGCGTGCACCTGTGCCAGGTCCGCCGGATCCGGATCGGCGAGCAGCAGCGACAGGTCCAGCAGGTCGCGGGAGCGGAACGGGCGCTCCCAGCGCTCGGCGACCAGGGCGACCGCGCTGGCGGCCGGGGCCGAACGCACCGGACGGGCCAACTGCTGGGCGGGACGCCGGATGTCGGTCACGATCTCGGCGGTCACCAGGCCGACGGCATAGGGCTCGGCCTCGGAATCGGGCTCGCCGTCCGGGCCCGTGCCGGGCCTGCGGAACTCGGCGAAGAGGTGGTACGGGACGCCCGCCCCGGGCTCGGCGGGACCGACCGTGAACGCCTCCAACTCCCAATCAGAATCGGTGAGATGGCGGGCGGAGCGCCAGAAGTCGCGGTGGCTCTGGCAGACCACGTCAAGGTCGCCGGCCGAGCGGAGCACGCCGGGCGGATAGAGCGCGGCGACCGTCATACCCTTCAGCAGGAACAACTCGGGTGCCAGCAACCGGAGTTCGTCCCAGATCCGACGGTAGCGGCCGATCCGCTCGCGGCAGGCCGAGAGTTCGGCCTGTTCGGCGGTGCTGAGATCCTGGCCCTCCGCCGCCCAGAGGCTGAGCAGGGTCGCGGCCAGCTTGTGCCCGTCCCCGCGCGCGGTCCGCAGCAGGGCGTCGCGGGTGGTCGGCGAGGCCGGGTCCGCGAGGCCGAGGAGGTCGCGCAGCGACTCGACCGATACGTCCAACGCCCCTCTGCTGCCCATCAGCGCCGTCCGTCAAGAGATCGGTGCCGACGAAGGATTCGGGTGCGACCAGGACCCGCGAGGAGCAGGAACAGCGAGTCCTGATCACCCTGACGAGCGGTCAACTGACCGACTTGGTCCTGATACGGACCTTCTTCGCGGCGACCATGTGGACTCCCTTCTTGATCTGCTCGGTCGAGAAAGTTAGCCTACTTTAGCCCGCGTTCGGGGACATGACAACACATCACCATGTGGAGCCCTCATGGCTGTTGACGACCTGTTGCAGCTGCCGTTCACCCGGGACCCGGTCCGTCGCTCCGTCTACCCCGACGACATCTACTTCCGCGAGACCGCGGCCCTGCTGGAACAGTGGGACGACGAACAACTCGACCGGATGCTCTGCCGCAGCAGTTTTGTGATGTTCAAACCCGATGCCGTGGTCGGCCGCCGGATCGAACCGGCGCTGGCCTTCCTGGCCGACCACGGCTTCCAGGTACTCGGCTGCGCAGTGCTCGAACTGGACCCGCGGATCCATCGGGAGCTGTGGCGCTACCAGCTCAACGCGGCGCCGCTGGCGGTGGTGCGGACGGTGGACCTGATCCTGGAGTCGGGCCCCTGCCTGCTGGTCGCCCTGCGCCACGAGGGCACGGCGGCACCGGGGGAGACGGCGCCCGGTCTGCTGGCCGAGCTGAAGGGCTCGTCCGGCGACCGCGGGAAGCAGGGCGGGGGCGCGGCGACGCTGCGCACCGTGCTCGGCTGCGAGCTGCTGTGCCTCAACTTCGTGCACGCGCCGGACGATCCCGCTGACCTGGTCCGCGAACTGGGGGTGCTGCTGCCCCGGCCGGAACGCGAGGCGGTGCTGGCGATGCTGGCGGCCGAGGAGCCGCCGGCGCGGGCCGGGGTGGAGGCGCTGGACGCCGCGCGGCGGCTCTACGCCGCCCACCCCGCCCATCCGCTGGACCCCGGCGCGGCCCCGGTTCCCGAGGCGCTGCGTCGGCCGGGGCGGCTCTCCGGGCCCGAGCTGTCGGCGGCGCTGGACGCGCTGGGCGACCCGGGCGATCCCCGTCCGCGCTGGGACCGGATCGTGATCGCGGCGCAGCTGGTCGAGGGACTCCCGGCCGAACGGCGGCCGCTGATCGGCCCGCCGCCGGGAGCGCGCAAGGGCCACCGGGCCAGGAAGGCGGCCGGCAAGGCAGACGCGTCGGGTGTCGACACGGTGCGGTACGGTCCCGCGGACTGGGAGGGGCCGCCCCGGCGGTACGGGCCGGTGGAACGGGTCGCGGTGCTCTCCGACACCCACGGCAACGTCGCGGCACTGGCGGCGGTGCTGGCCGAGCCGGAGGTGCGCGCGGCCGACCTGGTCGTCCTGTGCGGGGATCTGACCTGGGGACCGGAGCCGCAGGCGACCTACGAGCTGATCGCCGGACTGGGCGAGCGGGCCCTGTGCGTGCGCGGCAACGGCGACCGCTACGCCAGGGAGATCGCCGCAGGAGTGCGGCAGCCCGCTCCGGACCGGCCGCGCGAGCGGTGGATCCCGGACCGGCACTCCGCCGAGGCGATGGCCTTCCTCGCGGCCGTGCCGTTCGGCCTGGTGGTGGAGATCGAGACGCTGGGCACGGCCTTCTTCTGCCACGGCTCGCCGCGCAGCGACCACGAACTGGTCACGCCGGGGACGTCGGCGGAACGGTTCGCCGAGCTGGCCGGGAGCGCCGACGCCTCGGTCGGCGCCGGGGTGGGGCTCATCGTCACCGGCCACACCCATCTGCAGTTCGACCGGACGGTGGCCGGTCGGCGCAGTGTCGGGCCCGGCAGCGTCGGCCTGCCGTACCACAGCGGCGAGCCGGGCACCGCCTACTGGACGCTGCTCGGTCCCGGCATCGCCCATCGGTCCACCCGCTACGACGTGACCGAGGCGGTGGAGCGCGCCCGCAGGTCCGGCGATCCGGGCGTCGACCGCTATGTGTCGACGCTGCTGGACCCGCCCACGCCCGAGGAGATCATTGCCGACGCCGAGGCGAGGCTGTTTGCGAACTGACCGCCGGGCAGGTCCGAAATATCCGTCAAAAGACCTTCTCTCAAGGATAGTTGGCGATGCATCAGGTTCATCTGGCGGCAACTGAACGGTATTGACAGGTACGCCGCCGTCATGTTGACCTGTCCCTGCTAAGGCCGTCGCACTGTCTCTCTTCGCTACAGGAGGAATTCATGCAAACTGCCCCGCAGGCTCCCCAGCAGACCGCGACCAGGACGGGCACCGCGCCGGTCCTGCTGCTGCCCCGGCTGGTCGAGCGGATGATCACCGAGCGCCAGGCCGTGCACATCGCGAAGTTCCGCACCACCTGCACGGACTGCGTGCCGAACTACTGAGCACCGAACCACCACTGAGCGCGGCAGCGCGCGTCGGCGGGCGGCCCGGTGCACCGGTCGGCCTGGCCGCGGTGCCCGGGATCGTCGACCGCTGCCGGGACGCCGCCGCCCGCGGAGTCGTGCTGCTGGCGCTGGACGGCCTGTCCTACGGGGTGGCCGAGCAGACCCTGGTGCACGCCCGGATCCGACCGCTGCTGTCGACCTTCCCCAGCACCTCGACCACGGCCTGGCTCACCGCCGTCACCGGGCTGGAAGCCGGTGAGCACGGTGCCGTCGGCATGGTCTACCGGGCTCCGGGGGCCGACGCGGTGACGCACCTGGTGTCCGGATCCCGCTACCGCTTCGGCGACGCGGTCGCCGGGGACCGGGGGGCGGGAAGGTTGGTGCTGGGCGGCCCCACGCTCTTCGAGCGGTGCGCCGAGTCGGAACAGAACCGGGCCGTCGTGGTCGGGGCCGAACTGGAGGGGCTGAGCGGGGAATGGGCCGAGGCGCTGTTGCGCGGCGCCGACGTCGTCCCCTCGGCGCCGGGCCCGCTGACCGACGACCCCGTCGAGGTGGTCCGGCGTGCGATCCGGGACGTCGGCGCCCGACTCCTGGCCGAGCCACCGTCCCTGGTCTGGGCCTATGTGAATCTCGACGACCACATCCACCGCTTCGGCTACGACCGGCGGCTGCGCGAGGCGGTCCGGCTGCTCGACCTGGCGGCCTGCGGCTGGGCCGAGGCGGGCTGGAGCGTGCTCGCCCACGCCGACCACGGCCAGACCCCGGTCACCCCGCGTACCGAGCTGATCGACGCCTGGGCTCGGCTGGACAGCCCGGCCCACTGCCTGCTGCCGGCCGGCGGCGCCGGACGGGTCCGCTGGATGTATCCGCGCCCCGGGCACCGGCGGCGGCTCGCCGAGGAACTCCGGCAGGCGCTCGCCGGGCACGCGCTGGTGCTCTCGCCCGAGGACCTCGACGCCCAGGGCCTGCTGGCGGCCACGCCGGTGGTGCTGGAGCGCATCGGCGCGGTGGTGGCGGTGGCCGCCTCCTCCTGCTTCCCCGTCCCGGACCCCGGCCTGGCCTGGGAGCACGGCGCCCGCTCCGAGGACGAGCTGCTGGTGCCGCTCGCCGCCTGGGGCGCCGACCCGTGGCCCGAACAGACCCCGTCCTCCCCGCCACCGGCAGCACTGCCGGACCGGCCCCGTCCCAGTTCTGATGAGGAGACAGCGTGAGCTCGGTCGTGTTCCGCAACAAGACCGGTGGTTCGGAGACCCTGCACGCGGCACCGGGGCAGACCCTGCTGGACGTGATGAGGGTCCACGGCATCCCCGCCAACGCCGTGCTGGCCTACCGGAACGGCGTGGTGATGCCGGAGGCCTCCGTCGTCATCGGGGCCGACGACGTCATCGAGCTGCGGCAGGTGCGGCACTACGACCTCGACGTGCTGCGCCGCCCCAAGGACCACGTCTACGCCGCACCGGACCCGGTCTACTCCAAGAGCATCCTCTTCGACCACGGCGGGACCCTGGAGCGGCGGACCGAGCAGCTGACCGCCGAGAGCTTCGTGGAGTACGTCGAGGAGACGTTCGTGCAGTCCATCGTGTCCGGCGGCACGATGCGCGCCGGGGACCGCATCGTCATCGGGCTCTCCGGTGGGCGGGACAGCGTGGCCTACCTCAAGCTGCTGGAGCGCACCCGGGGGCGCTGGCCCCAGGTCGACATGACCGCGGTGACCATCACCGGCCTGCCCGACTGGGAGGAGCCGGCCACCTTCCAGGCCGCCCTGGACGCCTGCGCGGGCCTCGGCGTGGACCATGTGATCGTCACCGCCGAGGAGGTCGCCGAGCTCTTCAAGCTGCGCGAGTCCTTCGTCGACATCATGAACCGGGTCGTGGCCGGCGAGCACCGCAACATGAACATGGTGATCGGGCACCAGGTGCTCCGGCGGATGCTGGAGCGCGAGGCCGAGCGTGCCGGGGCCGGGGTCGTCGCCTTCGGCTTCAACGCGGACGACCTGGTCGCCAGCATGGTCACCTGGTTCACCACCGGGTACCGGATGGGCGGCATCCCGGTCCGGGAACTGGCCGGGATGCGCTACGTCTTCCCGCTCTACCGGATCACCAAGAAGGAACTGACCCTCTATCTGGAGCTGGTCGCACCGGGGCTGAACCGGCAGGGGGCGCCGGGCCGCTTCACCACCGGACCGGACGAGCGCTCGCTCGCCTACGCGATGGCCGACCACCTCTACGACCTGTGGCCGGGCATCGACTACTACGTCTTCAACGCCTTCGAGAACGTGCAGCGTTCGCTGCTGCCGCTGGTCGACGACCTGTGCCGGGTCTGCGGCGGGCGCTATGTGCTGATGGAGGGCGTCGCCAATCCCGCGGGCCTGTGCGACGTCTGCGGATTCCTGCAGAAGCAGGAGGCGTTGCGGCCGGACGCCGGATGACCGGGCCGGAGCTGCCCGCGCCGGGGCCCGGGTCCGGGCCCTGGTACCGGGAGTTCTTCACGGAGCCGTTCTGGGCGGTGGCCGGGCACGAGTACACCGCCGAGCGCACCGCGGCGGAGGTGGACTACCTGGCCGCCGTCCTGGACGGCTCCGCGCCCGGCCGACGCGTGCTCGACCTGGGCTGCGGCACCGGGCGGCACGCGGTCGGGCTGGCCGGCCGGGGCTTCAGGGTGACCGGGGTCGACGTCGGCGCCTGGGCCCTGGACCGGGCCGCCGAGGCCGCCGCGGCGGCGGGCGTCCGGGTGGACTGGCTCCGGCTCGACCTGCTCCGCGAACTGCCTTGGCCAGTAGGGGAGTTCGACGCTGTCCTGTGCGTCCAGTCGTTCGGCTGGGGGACCGACGCCCAGCAGTTGCGGCTGCTCCGGAGGGTGCGCCGGGTGCTGGCACCGGACGGGGTCCTGCTGCTGGACCACTCCAATCTGCTGGCGATCACGGCCGACTACCGACCCCGGGCGAGCTTCGAGACCGAGGGGCTGCGGGCCGAGTTCCGCCGCAGCCTGCGGGTGCTGACCGGGCGCAGCGCCGGGCAGATCGAGGTCCGGCGTGACGGTCTGCCCACCGAACTGCTCAGCGACGACGTGCGGCTCTACCAGCCGGCCGAGGTCGGCGACCTGCTGACCCGGGCCGGATTCACGGTCGAGCGGGCGGACGCCGGGTTCGTGGTCGGCCAGGAGGTCACCGCGGCCACCCGCTATGTGCAGTTCCTCGCACGCAGGACGGCGGGGCCCGGCGGGGGAGCGGGGGCGATCGCCCTCTGGTCGCACAGCCGGGCGGAAGCCGGGCTCGATCTGCGCTGGACACCGGACGAGGCCGAGTTCGTCGACGGGCCGGTCCGGGCGGCTTTCCAGGGAATGGGCCCCGACCAGGCCCGGGCCTACCACCTGACCGACCCCTTCGCCGGCGAGCAGTCCGCGCCGGTCCTGGCCGAGCACTTCGGCATGGAGCTGACCCCGGACATGGTGACCGCGGGGGCCGGCGCCACCGGCCTGCTGCAGGCGCTGGCCGGGCTGGCCGCGCCCGGGCCGGTGCTGCACCTGGCCGGTGGCCATCCCGACCTGCCGCGCTGGGCGGCCGACCTCGGCGCGGAGACCGTGCTGACGTCCCCGGACCGGCTCACCGCCGATCTCGACCGCTGCCTGCCGTCGATGCTGGTGCTCGACCGGCCCTCGCTGGCCGGCGAACTCGCCGACCGGGAGGCGGTGGCGGAGCTGGCAGCGGTGGCCCGGGCCCGGGGCACGGTGCTGGTGGTGGACGAGGCCTACGCCAACTACGCAGGTCCGGAAGCGAGTTGCGCGCCCCTGGTGGCGGAGCACGGGAACCTGGTGGTGCTGCGCAGCATCTCCAAGGCGTACTGCTGCGGTGGACTGCGGGTCGGCTTCGCCCTTGCCGCACCCGAACTGACGCGGTGGTTGCGCGAGTTCGCCCCGCCGCTGGCGGCCAACAGCCACGGGCTCGCGGTGGCGCTGCGGCTGTTGTCCCAGGGCGACGTCCTGGGCGGGCTGCGGGCCAGGATCGCCCAGGTGAAGCCGGGCGTGGCGGCGGCGCTGCGGAGGGTCGGGCTGGACCCGACCGAGGGCGACCCCAGGCTGCCCTGGGTGACGGCGCCCGCCGACACCGAAGCACTGGCCGTCGTGGAGCGCCTGGGCATACGGGTCAAGCTGATCGACGGCCGACTGCTGAAGATCGCCGTGCCACTGTCGGAAGCCCGCCTGGCCGCCTTCCGCGCCCTGCTGCCCGAGCGCGACGCCGATCCCCGGCCGGAGTTCGAGGGTGCGCACCGTGCATAGGCTCGAACAGCTGGTCGCCGAGCTCCACCGGGAGATCGACGCGGACCGGGCGATGCGACGGGTGGCCCGACTCGTCGCCTGGGACCGCTACCAGGGCTCCGCCGACATCGCCGCGGCCGCCGACTACGTCGCCGCGGAGGCCGAACGGGCCGGCCTGGTCGACGTCGAGGTGCTGGACTTCCCCGCGGACGGCAGGACCTCCTGGTGGACCTTCACCGCCCCGGGATCCTGGACCCCGCGTTCGGCGCGGCTGTGGATCGGGGACGGGCCGCCGCTGGTCGCCTACCCCGACCAGCCCTACGGTCTGGCGGCCGGATCGGCGGCCGCCGACCTCCCGGCCGCGCCGCTGGCCCTTGCGGAGCAGGGGAGTTGGCCGGTGGGCGCGGTGGTGCTGGTGGACTCGCCGGAGCGACTCGGCCCCGGTCTCTTCGCCCGGCTGCGGGACGAAGGTGCCAAGGGCTTCTGCGTGGTCACCAACCCGGACCGCCCCGACCAGGTGGGTCGCGTCGAACTCCCGGTCGGCGGAGCCCTGTTCGGCTTCAGTGTGACGGCCACTCAGATCGAGCTGCTGCGGACGGCGCAGCGGCGCGGCGAGCCGGTCGGGGTGCTCGTCGACGTCGACACCGCGCCGCGTCGGATGCCGGTGGTGGTCGCCCGGACACCGGCCGGCGCCGGCGGGCGGGCGGAAGGACCGGGCGTGCTGCTCGGCGCCCACCTGTGCCACCCCTCGCCCGGCGCCAATGACAACGCCTCCGGCGTCGCGGCCTCGCTCGCGGGGGGAGAGGTACTGGCGCGCCGTGCGCTGCGCGCTCCGGTGCGGTTCGTCTGGGCGCCCGAGTTCGTCGGGCTGGCCGCCTACGTCCACCGGGAGGTCGAGCTGGGCAGGCCGCTACCGGTGGCGGCGGTCAATCTCGACATGGTCGGCGAGGACCAGCGGCGCTGCGGCGGTCCGCTGATCGTCGAGCACGGGCCCGAGTACCTGCCGCACTTCCTCAACGCGGTGGTCGAGGCCTGCGTCCGGGCGCTGCCGCCCGCCGCCCGCTCCTACAGCGGCGCCGTCGGCTGCGACACCTGGGCCTGGCGGGCCACGCCCTTCGTCGGCGCCTCGGACCACGCCGTCCTCGCCGACCGGGCGATCGGCTGCCCCGCCGTGCAGCTGGGCCACTGGCCGGACCGGTTCAACCACTCCAGCGCGGACACCCTGGACAAGGTCGACCCGGACGAGCTGCGCCGGGCCGCCACCGTCGCCGCCGCCGCGCTGGCGGTGGTGGCCGGGGCGGACGCGCTCGGGCCGGTGACGGGCGCGGGAGAGCTGCTGGCCGGCCTGGTCAGCCGCTGGACGGCCGAGCGGATGACGGCCTGCCTGCCGCCGGGTGCCGACCGCCACGCGGCCGACCGGCTGGCCCGCCGTCGGCACTACGGCCAGGCCGCCCTGCGGACCCTGCTGCCACTGGGTGCGGACCCCGGCCTGCTGGAGGGTCATGCCCGGTGGTTGGAGCAGCTGCACGGCACGCTGTCGGCCGCGCTGCCCGGCGCGCCGCAGCCGAACGGGCCCGGGCACGAACCGGAACCGCCCGGCCCGGCCCTGGCCCGGGGCTGGTCCGGGCCGTTCAACCTGCGGGCGCTGATCGGGGCGGCCACCGAGCAGGACCGCAGCTGGTTCCTGGACGAGTCGCTGCGGGACCGGGGCGGCTTCTACGCCCGCGCCATGGCACTGGCCCAGAGCATCGACGGCCGCGCCGACGCGGCGGAGGTGGTCCGCACGGCCGAGCTCGACTCGGGCCTGGTCCTCGGCCGGGCGTTCGGCCCGCGCTTCCTGGCGGCGATGGTCCGGTCCGGCTGGGCCGTCGAGGCGACGCCCGGGACCGAAGCGGCGGCAGAGGTAGGGGCGGAGATGACGGCAGGGGTGGCGACGGAGTGAACGGCCGGCTGGAGATCGAGGTCGCCGAGGAGTTCGACAAGGTCGACCTGGAGGCCTGGACGGAGGTGGTCGGCGCCGCCGCCGCGCCGGTCCACTACGCGCCCGCCTACCTGCGGGCCTACCAGGCCAGCCCGCTGAGCCCGTTCGGCGCGGTCCGCTATCTGACGGTGCGGGAGTCCGGCCGCCCGGTCGCGGTACTGCCCTGCTACCTGCAGGACCGCGGCGACCCCTACGGCGCCCTGGCCGGCGCCGGGCTGCCGGCCGGTCCCGGCCCGGCCCTGCTGGCGCACAACTGGTACTGCTACGACACCCGGGTCCCCATGGTGTCGCTACCCACCGAGCGCCGGGACCGGGTGCTGGACGCGACCCTGGACGCACTGGCCGGGCAGCGGCAGGCGGTCGGCGCTCCGCTCGCCGGTCTGGTCAACGTCGCCGGGCCGGACCCGGTCCTGGCCGCGGCCCGGCGCGGCGGCTGGCGGATCGCCCCCATCGTGGCCCGCTACCAGCTGCCGCTGGACGGGCTGCCGAGCTACGAGTCCTACCTGGTCACGCTGGGTAGCCGGACCCGGCGGACGATCCGCCAGTACCTGCGCCGGGCCGCCGACGCGGGGGTCACCACGTCGACGGAACGGCCGCACCCCGCCCTGCTGCGCACCGTCTGCACGCTGAGCCGGGAGACCGCCGCCAAGTACGGCAGCGCGGACATGTACCCCGAGCAGGCGTTCGTCGACTTCGTCATGGGCCTGGGCGAACACGCCCGGGTGGTCCGGGTCGACCACGGAGACCGGACCGTGGCCGCCGCCGTGGTGCTGCTGGACGCCGAACGGCTGCACATGTGGGTCGGCGGCACCAGCCATGCGACCGTCGCCAGCTACAGTCCGAACTACCTGCTCTGGGCGACCGAGATCCGGACCGCGATCGAGTCCGGCCGGCAGTGCGTGGAAGGCGGCCGGAGCAACCGGCCGATGAAGGAACGGCACGGCATGCGGGAACTGACCCTCTACGCCTGCGTGACCGGGACCTGCGGCTAGGTCCGGTCCGGAGGATCTAAGCTGGAGCTCATGCCGACCCTGCTGCTCGTCCGCCACGGCCGTTCCACCGCCAACTCCGCCGGGATCCTGGCCGGCTGGACCCCCGGTGTGGATCTTGACGCGCACGGTGAGCAGCAGGCCAAGCACCTGGCCGAGCGGCTCGCCGCAGTGCCGGTCAGCCAGGTGGTCAGCAGCCCGCTGGACCGCTGCCGGCAGACCCTCGCCCCGCTGCTGGCGGCCCGCCCCGAGCTGACCCAGCGGCTGGACGAGCGGCTCGGCGAGTGCCGCTACGGCGACTGGACCGGACGGCCGCTGGCCGAGCTGGCCGGTGAGCCGCTGTGGAAGACGGTGCAGGCGCACCCCTCCGCCGCGGTGTTCCCGGGACCTGAGGGCGAGTCCCTGCGCGAGCTCAGCCACCGCGCGGTGGAGAGCGTCCGCGAGTGGGACGCCGAGGTGGAGCACGAGCACGGCCCCGACGCGGTGTGGCTGGCCTGCAGCCACGGCGACGTGATCAAGACCATCGTCGCCGACGCGCTGGGCCTGCACCTGGACAACTTCCAGCGGATCTCGGTCGAGCCCTGCTCGGTCACCGTCATCCGCTACACCCCGCACCGCCCCTTCCTGCTGCGCCTCGGCGACACCGGCGACCTCAGCGGTTTCGCGCCCAGCACCGACAAGCCGGCGGCCCCGGCCGGCGACGCCGTGGTCGGTGGCGACACCGGGGTGAGGTGACCTCCGCGCCGGATAGGTAGGGTTGGATCGAACAGCGACGACCAGATCTGGAGCAAGCCGTGCCCCGCCAGGTGTTCTTCTACGATCCGCCCGAGCGATTCGTGGCCGGTACGGTCGGCGAACCCGGTCAGCGTGCCTTCTACCTCCAGGCCAGCGCCCGCGGCCGGGTGACCAGCGTGCTCCTGGAGAAGACCCAGGTGGCGGCGCTCGCCGAGCGGGTCGAGGAGCTGCTGGACGAGGTGGTCCGGCGCAGCGGCGGCAGCACCGCCGTACCGGCGGTCGCGCCCGCCGAGATGATCGACAGCGCCCCGCTGGACATGCCCGTGGTGGAGGAGTTCCGCGTCGGCACCATGGCCCTGGCCTGGGACGAGTCCATCGACCGGCTGATCGTCGAGGCCCAGGCGCTGATCGAGGTCGACCCCGAGAGCGAGCTGGACGGCGACCCCGACGAGCAGGACCTGTTCGAGGACGACGAGAACGGGCCGCCGATGCTGCGGGTCCGCCTCAGCGGTGCCATGGCCAGGGTGTTCGCCAAGCGCGCGCTGGAACTGGTCTCGGCCGGCCGCCCGCCGTGCCCCTTCTGCAGCCTTCCGCTGGACCCGCAGGGGCATGTGTGCCCCCGTCAGAACGGATACCGGCGCTGAGCACTCCGCAGGCGGAGGCGCCCGACGCCGACCCCGTCGCCTCCGCCGCCCTCGCCGCCGACCCCGAGCGCGCGCTGGCCCTGCTGCGCGGCGGTGAGCTGCAGATCCACGGGCAGCTCACCGAGGCCTCCAACGGCGTCTTCTACTGCACCGTCAGCGACGGCGCGGAGCAGGCCGTAGCCGTCTACAAGCCGGTCCGCGGCGAGCGTCCGCTGTGGGACTTCCCCGACGGCACCCTGGCCGGCCGAGAGGTCGCCGCCTACCTGGTCGCCGCCGCGACCGGCTGGGGCCTGGTGCCGCCCACGGTGCTGCGGGACGGTCCGCTCGGCGAGGGCATGTGCCAGATCTGGGTGGAGTCCGACCCCGACGCCCAGCTCCTGGCGCTGCAGGACGCGCAGGAGCCGGCCGAGGGCTGGCGCGCCATCGGCCGTGCGGACGTCGGCGGCGGCCGGACGGCCCTGCTGGTGCACGCCGAGGACCCCCGGCTGCGCCGGCTGGCGGTGCTGGACGCGGTCATCAACAACGCCGACCGCAAGGGCGGCCATCTGCTGCCCGCGGTCGACGGCCGGCTCTACGGCATCGACCACGGCGTCACCTTCGCGGTTCCGGGCAAGCTCCGTACCCTGCTCTGGGGTTGGGCCGGCGAGCCGCTGGACCAGGAGGCCGTCGCCGCGCTCACCGGCCTGGCCGACCGGCTCAAGGGGCCGCTCGCCGAGGAACTCGCACCGCTGCTCACCGCCGCCGAGATCGACGCCCTGCGCGAGCGCGTCGCCGAACTGCTGGCCAGCGGCCTGCACCCGGTCCCCTCCGGCGACTGGCCGGCCGTACCCTGGCCGCCGATCTGACGGTTCCTGAGTGATTCTGAAAGATTTATTGACGTTCTCTGTGAGGTACTGCTCTACTCCGTTGAGTTCGGAACGTTCTGCCACCCGCGAACCTTCGACCTCTGCTGGAGCAGTAGATGCCGCATCGCACCTCCAGAACCCTCGTCGCGGTGGCCGCAGCCATCGCGGCCGCCACCGCAGGACTCAGCCTCCCCGCCGCCGCCCACGCCGCCGCCCCCGCGGCCACCGCTGACGCCGCGGTCCAGGCCGCCGTCGCCAAGACCCCCACCCCGCACACCGTCAGCTACGACGGCTACTCGCTGATGATCGACGGCAAGCGGACCTACGTCTGGTCCGGCGAGTTCCACTACAGCCGCCTCCCCAGCCCCTCGCTCTGGCTGGACGTGCTCCAGAAGATGAAGGCGGCCGGCTTCAACGCCGTGTCGATCTACTTCGACTGGGCCTACCACTCGCCCAAGCAGGGCGTCTACGACTTCTCCGGGGTGCGCGACGTCGACCACCTGCTGGACCTGGCCGCCCAGGTCGGCATCTACGTCATCGCCCGCCCCGGCCCGTACATCAACGCCGAGGTCGACAGCGGCGGCTTCCCGGCCTGGCTGAACACCCTGCCGGGCAAGGACCGCAGCACCGACCCGACCTACCTGGCCGCCGCCGACGAGTGGCTCAGCCGTATCGACGCGATCCTGGCCCGGCACCAACTCACCAACGGCACCGGCACGGTGATCGCCTATCAGGTGGAGAACGAGTTCTACGACGGCTCCACCGCCGGCCGCGCCTACATGACCCACCTGGAGGACAAGGCCCGCGCCGACGGCATCACCGTGCCGCTGACCGGCAACAACAACGGCACCTTCAACAGCGGCGCCGGAGCCCTGGACATCGACGGGGCCGACTCCTACCCGCAGGGCTTCAACTGCTCCAACCCGACGTCCTGGAAGGGCGTCCCGGACATCTCCTACGACCACGTCGCCGGCAAGCCGCTGTACACCGCGGAGTTCCAGGGCGGATCGTTCGACCCCTGGGGCGGCCCCGGCTACGCCAAGTGCGGCCAGCTGACCGGCGCCGACTTCGCCAGTGTCTTCTACAAGAACAACATCGCCGTCGGCGCCACCATGCAGAGCTTCTACATGACCTACGGCGGCACCTCCTGGGGCTGGCAGGCCGATCCCTCCCAGGTGTACACCTCCTACGACTACGGCGCGGCCATCTCCGAGGACCGCCAGCTCACCGCCAAGTACCAGCAGGACAAGCTGATCGGCTACTTCCTGCAGAGCGTCACCCCGATCACCAAGACCGACAGCCTGGCCGCGGCCCCGACCGACAACGCGGCCATCGTCGACACCGCCCGGATCAACCCGGACGACGGCACCCAGTTCCATGTGCTGCGGCACGCCAACTCCACGGCGACCAGCACCGATTCCACCCACATCGCGATCGACCTGGGCGCGCACGCCGGCTACAGCTACGACGACACCGCCACCCAGCTGCAGTACTCCGGCAGTTGGACGCACGTCGGCTCCGAGCAGAGCTACACCAGCGGCGAGTACCAGCGCACCGAGTCCTTCACCAGCACCGCGGGCGACAGCGTCAGCATCCCCTTCACCGGCACCGCGATCCACTGGATCGCCTCCAAGGCGGCCAACCACGGCCTGGCCGACGTCTACCTGGACGGCACCAAGGTCGCCACCGTCGACGGCTACGCGGCGAGCACCGCCAACCAGCAGATCCAGTACTCGGCCTCGGGCCTCAGCGACGGGGCGCACACCCTGAAGATCGTGGCCACCGGCCAGAAGGACGCCGCCGCCACCGGCACCTTCGTCTCGGTCGACGCCGTCGACCTGCCCACCCCCGGGGCCAGGTACTACCCCACCGTCCCGCAGCAGCCGGGCACCCAACTGACCTTCGCCGGGCGCGACTCCAAGACGATCGTGGCCAACTACAAGCTCGGCGCCAGCCAGCTGCAGTACTCCACCTCGGAGATCATGACCCAGGCCGAGATCGGCGGCCGGGACGTCGCCGTCCTCTACGGACGGCAGGGCCAGGACGGCGAGACCGTCCTCAACTACCAGCAGCAGCCCACCGTCCAGGTCCTCTCCGGCACCGTGCAGAGCACCTGGGACGCGAGCACCGGCGACCTGCGGCTGAACTACGTCCACGACGGACTGGCCCGGGTGCTGATCACCGGCGGGGCCCGGCCGCTGCTCCTGCTGCTGGGCACCGACCAGACCGCCGAGCAGTTCTGGCAGGCGCAGACGTCGTCAGGACCGGTCCTGGTCTACGGCAGCGACCTGCTGCGGACCGCGACCGCCGGCACCGAGGGACGCGGGCAGCTCGACCTGACCGGGGACAGCGCCTCGGCCCAGCCGGTCGAGGTCTTCGCCGACCCGGCCGTCACCGGCACCATCACCTGGAACGGCAAGCGGCTGCAGACCAGGGCGACCAGCAGCGGCTCCGAGCTGAGCACCCTGCCCGGCGCCGCCGCGGTGACCCTGCCGACGCTCACCGACTGGAAGCACACCCAGGAGTCCCCGGAGTCCCAGCCCGGCTTCGACGACTCCAGCTGGCAGGTGGCCGACAAGGCGACCTCCAACAGCACCACCACCCCGGTGACCCTGCCGGTGCTCTTCGCCGACGACTACGGCTTCCACCACGGCGACGTCTGGTACCGGGGCCGCTTCAAGGGCTCCAGTACGGCCACCGGGATCACCCTGTCGGCGATCACCGGCAAGGCCGGCGTCTACTCCGTCTGGCTCAACGGCACCTTCCTGGGCAGCAGCAGTCCCAACAACGGCGGCACCACCTCGCAGACCTTCGCCTTCCCGGCCGGGGCGCTGAAGGCCGGCGCCGACAACGAGGTCTCGGTGCTGGTCGAGAACATGGGCCACAACGAGGACTACACCGAGGCCGACAGCAACAAGGAGGCACGCGGGCTGATCGGCGCGGTCGTCGCCGGCTCCCCGCTGACCACGCTCAGCTGGCGGATCCAGGGATCGAGCGGCGGCGAGGACCTGGTCGACCCGGTGCGCGGCGCCCTGAACACCGGCGGCCTCTACGGCGAGCGGGCCGGCTGGAGCCTGCCCGGCTTCAAGGACAGCTCCTGGTCCACCGTCAGCCTGCCCACCAGCGACACCACTCCGGGGGTCTCCTGGTACCGCACCACCGCGACGCTGGACCTGCCCAAGGGCCAGGACACCTCGGTCGGCCTGCAGATCACCGACGACGCCTCGCGGCACTACCGGGCGCTGATCTACGTCAACGGCTGGCAGCTCGGCCGCTACGTCAACGACGTGGGTCCGCAGCACGTCTTCCCGATCCCCAACGGCATCCTCAAGGCCGACGGCGCCAACACCATCGCCATCGCGGTCTGGAACACCGACGGCAGCACCGGGGGCCTGGGCGACGTCTCCCTGGTGAACCTGGGCACCACCGCCTCCTCGCTGCGGACCGCGACGGTGGACAGCCCCCGCTACGACGCCGCCACCTACGCCCAGCCCAAGGCCCACCGGGCCACCCTCACCCTCGACGCCCCGGACACCGCGGCACCGGGCGCCGGCTACCCGGTCACCGCGACCTTCGCGGTGCCGACCGGAGCGCCCGCGGCCACCGCGGTCGAGCTGGGGCTGACCCTCCCGAGCGGCTGGACCGCCCAGCCGACCGGCACGGTCAGCGCGAAGAAGGTCGCCGGCGGCAGCACCCTCACCGGCAGCTGGACGGTCACCGCGCCGGCTGCCACCCTGCCCGCGTTCTCCCAGCTCACGGCGGTGGCCGACTACCACCAGCAGGGCAGGTCGCAGCAGCTCGACGACGTCAGGAACGTGCGCGCGGTGCCGGTGGCACCCACCGCCGACACCGACGTCAGCGCGCTGCCGTTCTTCACCTCCTCCAACGGCTGGGGCCCGGTGGAACGCAACACCAGCAACGGCGAGCAGGCCGCCGGGGACGGCAAGCCGATCACCATCGGCGGCCAGGTCTACGCCTCCGGGCTGGGCACCAACGCGGTCAGCGACGTCGGGATCTACCTCGGCGGCCACTGCACCCGGTTCACCGCCACGGTTGGCGTGGACGCCGAGGCCGGCACTGCCGGAACGGTCACCTTCAGCGTCCTCGCCGACGGCCGCACCCTGGTCACCACCCCGGTGCTCAAGGGCGGCGGTGCGACGGTCTCCATCGACGTCGACACCACCGGGGCCCAGCTGCTGGACCTGGTGGTCGGCGACGGCGGTGACGGCAACGGCAACGACCACGCCGACTGGGCCGACGCCAAGGTCGTCTGCAGCTGACCCGAGCAGGTCCGGGGCGGAACGAAGGGCGTGGACCAAGGGCGTGAGCGAAGGGAGGCGGGCGGCCGGGGGGCCGGCCCCCCGCCTCCCGCACGCCCGCCCGGAGGCACTGGTGCGAAGATCACATCCGGCCGGTTAGAGTCATCCGTATGTATGCCTGGCCCGCCACCGACGTCCCCGCGCTCCCCGGTCAGGGGAGCCCCCTGCGCATCTTCGACACCTCCGCAGGCGAAGTGCGGACCTCCGAGCCGGGCCCGACCGCCCGGCTCTACGTCTGCGGGATCACGCCCTACGACGCCACCCACCTCGGCCACGCGGCCACCTACAACGCCTTCGACCTGATCCAGCGGGTCTGGCGGGACGCCGGCCACGACGTGGAGTACGTCCAGAACGTCACCGACGTGGACGACCCGCTGCTGGAGCGCGCCACCGCCACCGGCCAGGACTGGACCGAGCTGGCCGAGCGCGAGACCGCGCTGTTCCGCGAGGACATGACGGCGCTGCGGATGCTGCCCCCCGCGCACTACATCGGCGCGGTCGAGGCCATCCCGTCCATCGTCCCGCTGATCAAGGACCTGCTGGACTCCGGCGCGGCCTACCGCCTCGACGGCGACATCTACTTCTCGGTCGCGTCCGACCCGCACTTCGGCGAGGTCTCCCGGCTGGACGAGGAGCAGATGCTGCGCTTCTTCGGCGAGCGCGGCGGCGACCCGGACCGCCCCGGCAAGAAGCACCGTCTTGACCCCATGCTGTGGCTCGCGGCCCGACCGGACGAGCCCGCCTGGGACACCGAGATCGGCCACGGCCGGCCCGGCTGGCACATCGAGTGCGTGGCCATCGCGCTGCAGTACCTGGGCATGGAGTTCGACGTCCAGGGCGGCGGCAGCGACCTGGCCTTCCCGCACCACGAGATGGGCGCCTCGCACGCCCAGGTGCTGACCAAGTCGCACCCCTTCGCCCGCGCCTACGTCCACGCCGGCATGGTCGGCCTGCACGGCGAGAAGATGTCCAAGTCGCGCGGCAACCTGGTGTTCGTCTCCCAGCTGCGCCGGGACGGCGTCGAGCCCGCCGCGATCCGGCTCGCGCTGCTGGCGCACCACTACCGCTCCGACTGGGAGTGGACCGACGCCGACCTGCTGCGCGCCCAGGAGCGGCTGGCCCGCTGGCGCGCCGCGGTGTCCCGGCCGGACGGGCCAGACGCGGCGGCCACCCTGGCCGAGGTCCGCGAGGCCCTGGCGGACGACCTGAACTCGCCGCGCGCCCTGGCCGTCATCGACGCCTGGGCCGCCAAGCAGGAGGCCTCCGGCGGCGACGACACCGGCGCGCCCGGGGTGGTCTCCCGGACGGTGGACGCGCTGCTGGGCGTGGCCCTCTAGGGGGTTTCCGGACTGCTTTCGGCTGCGGACCGTAGTCGGCTTGTCGCGCAGTTCCCCGCGCCCCTGGGTAGGTGCAACTTACTCACCGTGGGTCAGTTGCAGCCCCCAGGGGCGCGGGGAACTGCGCGACAAGCCCGCTACGGTCCGCAGCCGAAAAGCGCTCCCTCAGAACCCTTCGCTGCGCGACGGCGCCGGATAGGTCCGCCCCTTCCAGGCCGCCCCGCGCCCGCGCCAGTGCTGGACCGCCGAATCCACCGTCATCAGCAGGTACAGCAGCGCCGTGAACGGCAGCAGCAGCGCGGCGACCGGCGGCTGCCGGTAGTACCGCAGCATGGGGACGTAGGTGTAGGCCATCAGCAGCCAGGCCGCGCCCGCCACCGAGGCCAGCCGTGAGTCGCCGGCCGCCAGCCCCACCGCGGTCAGCACCGGCGGCACCAGGTAGACCAGGGCGAGCCCGAGCACCGTCCCGATCAGCAGCAGCACCGAGTGCCGCAGCTGGGCGAAGGCACTGCGGGAGACCATCCGCCACAGCTGTCCGAACTCCGGGTACGGGCGGACGCTGTCCACCTGGTCGGCCAGCCCCAGCCAGGTTCGGCCGCCACCGCGCTTCACCGCCTTCGCCAGGTTGACGTCGTCGATCACCGCGCCCCTGATCGCGGCGACCCCGCCGGCCCGCTCCAGCGCCTCGCGCCGCACCAGCGTGCAGCCGCCCGCGGCGGCCGCGGTGCGCGAACCGGGCCGGTTGCTCCACCGGAACGGGTACAGCTGGGCGAAGAAGTAGACGAAGGCCGGGACGATCAGCCGCTCCCAGCGGGTCTCGGTGCGCAGCCGGGCCATCTGCGACACCAGGTCGTAGCCGCCCCCGGAGGCCCCCTCGGCGGCCGCCACCAGGCTGTCCAGCGAGGCCGGCGCATGCGCGATGTCGGCATCGGTGAGCAGCAGGTACTCCACGTCCCCGGCCAGTTCGACGCCGTGCCGCAGCGCCCACAGCTTCCCGGTCCAGCCCTGCGGCGGCTCGCCGGGCGAGGTGACGGTCAGCGGCAGCGAACCGGGCGCCTCACCGAGTCTGCGGGCCAGCTCACCGGTGCCGTCGGTGCTCCCGTCGTCCACCAGGATCACCCGCGCGGTCCCCGGGTACTCCTGGGCCAGCAGCGAGGGCAGGCTCAGCGGCAGCACCTCGGCCTCGTCCCGGGCCGGCACCACGATGGCCACCCCGGGCCGCGCGGCACGCTCCGGGCGCGGCGGCAGCCGCACGTCGGTGTGCCAGAAGCCGCCCTGACCGAAGGTCAGCCACAGCCAGGCCAGCAGGGACGCCACGGACACCCACATTTCCACGGTCACCTGCGCGAGTATGCCGCACCGGCCTGCGCGTACCTCACCGGTGGGTCATCGACTAAGGTCGAGTCCTATGAAGATCGCACTCGTCGACTCCGGTCTGGGCCTGCTGAGCGCCGCCGCCGCGCTGCGCGCACTGCGTCCGGACGCGGACCTGGTGCTCTCCACCGACCCCGACGGCATGCCCTGGGGTCCGCGCACCCCGGCCGGCATCACCGAGCACGCACTGGCCTGTGCCCGGGCGGCGGCCGAGCAGCAGCCGGACGCGCTGATCGTCGCCTGCAACACGGCCTCGGTGCATGCGCTGGAGGCGATCAGAGCGGAGCTGGAACCGGACATCCCGGTCATCGGCACCGTCCCGGCGATCAAGCCCGCGGCGGCGGCCGGCGGCCCGGTGGCGATCTGGGCCACCCCGGCCACCACCGGAAGCGCCTACCAGCGCGGTCTGATCCGGGAGTTCGCCGCGGGCGTCGAGGTCGCCGAGATCCCCTGCCCCGGACTGGCCGACGCGGTGGAGCGGGCCGACGCCGACGCCGTGGCGCAGGCCGTAGCGGCGGCGGCGGCGCTGACCCCGGCCGACACCCGGTCCCTGGTCCTCGGCTGCACCCACTACGAGCTCCTGGAAACCGCGATCCGCGCGGCCGTCCCGGGCCCCACCTTCTTCGGCTCCGCCCCGGCCGTCGCCGGCCAGGCCCTCCGCCGCGCCGCCCCGGCAGCCGTCGCCACCGAGGGCAATGGCACCCTCCTGGTCCTCCGCACCGGCCGCAAGGAAGAACTCCCCCCAGAGGCCCTCACCTACCCCGAAGGCCGCGCCCTGTAAGAGCGCCGAAGGCGCCTTTGCCTTCAGGGGCGCGGGGCTCTGCTTGCTTAACTGCGTGCGCGCCCAACCCCGAACCGACCCGCACTCATGCACCCGGGCTAAACCGCAACCGCCCCCCGCAGCCTGCGCAACCCCGGCGTCCACCCAGCCAACACACTGTCAAAAATCCCCCGAGAAGTCCCGGCATCCACCCCGAGCCGACTGATCCTCAGCGGATCCGGCCGAACCGCCCCCACCGCCCGCAGATCGAACAGCTGATCGTCGCCCAGGAACGCACTGCGGTACCCGTACCCCCGCAGCAGCGCCTCCGCGCGCCCATCGGCGACCCCGTGCGGATGCGCGAACGCGCTCGGCTCCTCGCCGAGCAGCTCCGTCAGGATCCGGTGCCCGCCGACGACCTCCTCGCGGACGACGTAGTCGTCACAGCGGTCCAGCCGGGCGTGCCCCAGCGAGTGGTTGCCGATGGCGACCCCGCCGTCCCGCAGCGCCCGCAGGTCCTCCGCGGTGAGCTGCGCACGGCCGGGTGCGGTCCGACGGGCCGTCACCCGCAGCTCCTCCAGGCAGCTGCGCCGGTCCGGGTCCGGCAGCGCCGCCATCGCGGCCACCGCTCCGGCGGGCGAGCGGCCCGGCAGCCGGCGGCTGTACCCGCCCTCGGCGACCAGGAACCGTGCCTCGTCCCACCAGTACGGACGCTCGCTGTCGACCAGTCCGGCGACGACGAAGGCCAGGGCGGGGACCCGCCGCGCGGCCAGCAGCGGCAGTGCCGTGGTCGCCGCGCTGCGGTGCCCGTGTTCGAAGGTCAGCAGCACCGCGTGCGAAGGCAGCGGCGCGCCTCCGGTGAGGGCGTCCTGGACCTGGCTGAGCGCCACCGGGGTGGCGATCCGCAGCAGCCGGTCCAGCTGGGCCCGGAAGGCTCCCGGGTCGTCCAGGTCGCGGAAGGTCAGCACGGCGAGCCGCCGCGCCGAGCGCCCACGGGGCCGGTCCGCGCCCAGGCGGCCCTGACGCTCGTCCGGCCTGGGCAGGATGGTGAGGTTCGGCTCTCGCACGGACTTCCCTTCCGTCGCGCCGAGCTGCACCGGAGAGGGAGGGCCGGCGCGGCTATGTCACCCAACGTATGGAAGACCCACACCCCGGGGTGAAGGTTGTACGTCGGCACGGAACAAGTTTCCGATCGGTTCCGGACGACATCAGCAGCGGTTCCGACCGGGGACAATGGCCGCATGACCGCCGAAGCCCAGCCAGCTGATCCCATAGATCCCGGAGATCCCACAGACCCCGTCGATCCCCGTCCGATCGAACGCCAGGTGGACCTCGGCACCGCGCGGCTGCTTCCCGACCTCGACCGGCCCCGGGGCTGGCTGCTCACCATGGACGACGCGCCGCAGTCCTACGTCGACCTGGACAACCCGCTGCACCTGGAGTTCGAGTACGTCCAGCGGCTGGCCCACGCCGCCGACCTGGCGGCCCCGCCGGGACGGCCGCTGGACGTGCTGCACCTCGGCGGTGGAGCGCTCACCCTGCCCCGCTACCTGGCGGCCACCCGCCCCGGTTCGCACCAGCGGGTCGTCGAGCTGGACGCGGCGCTGATCGCCCTGGTGCGCGAGCAACTTCCGTGGACGCCGTCCCCCGGCGGCGCCGAGGTCAGGATCGAGGTCCATGCCGCCGACGCCCGCGCGGCCCTGGCTGCGAGCCCGGACGGCTCGGCGGACCTGCTGGTCGCCGACGTGTTCGGCGGCTCGCGCATCCCCGCGCAGCTCACCTCGGTGGAGTTCGTCCGGGAGGCGGCCCGGACGCTGCGCGCGGACGGTCTCTACGCCGCCAACCTGGCCGACGGCGCTCCGCTGGACTTCGCCCGCTCGCAGCTGGCGACCGTCACCGCGGTGTTCCCCGAGGTGTGCCTGGTGGCCGAGCCCTCGGTGCTGCGCGGACGCCGCTACGGCAATCTGGTGATCCTGGCCGGCCGGCAGCCGTTCCCGGTCGCGGACCTGGCCCGCCGCACCGCCGCGGACCCCTTCCCGGCCCGGGTGGTCCACGGCGACCGGCTCGACCTGCTCAGGGGGAAGGCGCGGCCGGTCACCGACGCGACCGCGGCCCCCTCCCCGGCGCCGCCGGACGGCGCCTTCAACCTGGGGTCCTGACCGGCTACTCGCCGACGAGGGCCAGCGCGAACCCGTCGTACCCCTTGCCGCCCACGGTCTGCAGCACGGTGCCGCGGAGCCGCGGCTCAGCGGCGATCAGTTCCACCGCCTCCTGGGAGCCCCTGATCGCCGGATCCGCGGAGCCGACGTCCGCCAGATGCC
The DNA here is from genome assembly GCF_042510965.1 of Streptacidiphilus jeojiensis. NCBI lineage: Bacteria > Bacillati > Actinomycetota > Actinomycetes > Kitasatosporales > Streptomycetaceae > Streptacidiphilus > Streptacidiphilus jeojiensis. Next base: position 58,914 of record NZ_JBEUKS010000013.1, on the reverse strand, counting down.
CCTCGCGCACCACGTTGTCGACCACGACCAGGGTGCCCGGGCGGCCCAGCTCCAGCGCCCAGCGGAGGTAGTTGCCGCTGTTGACCTTGTCGGCGTCGATGAAGACCAGGTCGAACGGCTCCGGCTGCTCCCGCTGCAGCAGCGGCAGGCTCTCCAGTGCCGGGCCGACCCGTACCTCGACCCGGTCGGCCAGTCCGGCCGCGGCGATGTTGGCCGTGGCCACCTCGGCGTGCCTGGGGTCGAACTCCAGCGTCACCAGGCGGCCGTCCGCCGGCAGGGCCCGGGCCAGGCAGATGGTGGAGTAGCCGCCGAGGGTGCCGATCTCCAGGATCCGCCGTGCCCCCACCAGCCGCGCCAGCAGATTGAGGAACTCGCCCTGCGAGGCCGACACCGCGATCTGCGGCAGCCCGGCGGCGTCGCTGGCCTTCAGCGCGGCGTCCAGCACCGGGTCGCCGAGCCCCAGGGTCCGGTCGATGTAGCTGTCCACGTGCTGCCAGGTCCGCTGGTCCGTCGCGTCCGCGCTCATCCTGCTGCCTTTCCGTCACACCGCCGCTGACATGCCGTTCGATCGCCAACCTACCCGGCGCGGAGGCCCCCTACCATGGACGCCATGCGCCTCATCGGAGAGATCGACCCCGCCCGCCCGCTGCTCGTCGTGGCCGTCGCCGAGGAGGCGGCGTACCTGGACGAGCGGTTGCCGGTGCTGCTCACCGGCATGGGAAAGGTCAACGCCGGCGTCGCCCTGGCGACCGTGCTGGGCCGCGGCCCGCTGCCGGCCGCGGTGGTCAACCTGGGGACGGCGGGCGCGCTGCGGCCGGGCCTGGAGGGGACCCATGAGATCGGCGAGGTGATCCAGCACGACCTCGACTCCGCGATGCTGCACACGCTCACCGGCGAGACCTACGGCCCCCCGCTGGCCCTGGACGGCGGCCGGGCGGCCCTTCCGGTGCTGGCCACCGGGGACCTCTTCGTGGCCGAGGAGGAGGCCAGGAAGCGGCTCGCCGAACGCGCCGACCTGGTCGACATGGAGGGCTACGCGGTGGCGAGCGCGGCGCTGGCGGCCGGTGTCCCGGTCCGGCTGGTCAAGCACGTCAGCGACGAGGCCGGCGAGGGCGCGGCGCGCACCTGGCGCGAGTCGGTGGACGGCTGCGCCAAGGCGCTGGGGCTCTGGGCCCGCGAGAACCTGCAGCCCTGACGACGGCTCAGGGCTCGGCCAGCGGCCGGGCCGAGGCCATGCCGACCAGCAGCCCCGCGCCCGCGGTGATGCCGGGGAAGCTGAGCACCGGGCTGATCGCGGCCTGCACCGCCAGCGCGGTCAGCGCTCCGGCGGCGGTCAGCACCGTCGGGGTGGAGCCCGGGGAGCGGCGAAGGGTCCACATCATCCAGCCGTAGGACGCGGTCAGCAGGCACAGCCCGGGAACCCCCTGTTCCGCCGCCACCTCCAGCGCCGCCGAGGAGGCGCCGCCGGGGGTGGAGAAGTCCTGTGCGGCGGGGCTCAGTTCGGTGAAGCGGCCGGGGCCGACACCGCGCAGCGGAGCCCGTCCGGCCTCCTGGACCGCGTCGTGCCAGAGCGCGGCCCGCTGCTGGGAGAGCGGCAGGCCGCCGTTCCTGGCCGTCAGGTCGGCACCCGAACGGGCCAGCAGCAGCGGCGCGGAGGCGGCCAGCACGGCGCACAGCCCGAGCAGCAGCAGCGCGGGCAACCGCCGTGCGGCGGTCCGGACCGCGATGGCGAGGATCAGGATGCCCAGGCAGGCCAGCACCGCCGCGGTGGAGCCGGTGGACACCGCCTCGGCCGTCAGCGCGCAGGCCAGCAGCGCGAACACGAACACCGGGCGGACCAGGCGCAGCGCGCGCCGTCGCGATCCGGCCGGCACCGTTCTGGAGGTCTGCGCCGCGCAGCAGGCCGCGCCGACGGCCAGGGCGATCAGCGCGCCGTTGGCGTCGGCGTCGTGCAGCGGGGGAGCGGCCGGGTCGCCGGAGAGCCCGCCGGGGGCGATCAGCGCCAGGACGCCCACCGCCAGCGCGATCACCGCGGGCGAGCCGACCGGCGCGACGGCTCCGGCGATGCGTCCGGCCGCGTAGCCGGCGGCGACGGCGAGCAGTCCCAGCAGGACTCCCTCGGGATGGGCGTCGCGTCCGCTGGAGGTGTAGAGCGACCAGCTGGCGCAGCCGGCCAGCAGCAGCGCGCCGATCACGTCCACGGCCGTGTCCGAGGCGGCTCCTGAGGGACCGTCGAGGTCGGGGGAGCCGATCGTCGATGTTCGCGCAGCCCCCATGCCGGCCCCCGTTTCCCGTCGGTCCACGGTAGACCGGAGCTGGCCGAATGACGCCCCTTCGCACAAATATTCGCTGGTCATGACAAGGGTGGGTGATGATCGGGCGGCCGGATAGGGTCGGGCCATGGCTATTCCAGAGTTCGTGCGCGAGCTGCGCAGCAAGGTCGGACAGCAGCCGCTGTGGATGTCCGGGGTCACCGCCGTGGTCCTGGACGGGCAGGGCAGGGTGCTGCTGGGCCGCCGTTCGGACACCGGCCGCTGGGCGCTGATCACCGGCATCATGGACCCGGGCGAGCAGCCCGCCGACGCGGTGGCGCGCGAGTGCCTGGAGGAGACCGGCGTGCACGCCGTGCCCGAGCGCCTGACCAGCGTGACGGTCTCGCCGCTGATCGTCCACGACAACGGCGACCAGGCGCAGTACCTGGAGCTGACCTTCCTCTGCCGCGCAGTGGGCGGCGAGGCCAGGGTGAATGACGACGAGTCACTGGAGGTCGGCTGGTTCGAGCCGGACGCCCTGCCGGAGGGGTTCGACGAGCGGGCGCGGAAGCGGCTGCGGATCGCCCTGAGCGGGGCGGCGGAGGCGTACTTCAGCTTCGACCCGACGGCGGCCGGTGACCCGACGGCGGCCGGTCAGAGCTTGCGCACCACGTAGCAGTCCTCGGCCGCCTCGATCACCGCGGACAGGTCGCCGCCCGCCGAGGCGGTGGCCACCGCGGCGACCGCGCCCTCCACGAACGGGGCGTCAGCGAGCCGCACCGGGAAGGGCAGTCCGTGCGCCTCCGCCGCCGCGAGCACCCCCCGGACGGTGCCGACGGATCCGTCCAGGTCGACGATCACGGCGACGCCCATGCCCTGGTCGACCTCCCTGGCCGCGGCCGCCACCAGGGCCGGGCCGGTGCCCAGGCCGTCCTCGGGCACGCTGCCGGCGGTGGCCACCGGCGCCGGGTCGCCGGTGCCCAGCAGGTCGGCCGCCATCGCCGCAACGGCCTCGGCCACCGCCCGGCTGTGGGACACCAGCACCACCCCGACCCGGTCCAGCCCGGCCAGCGGCAGCACCCGCAGCGGTCTCGGCACGGTCTCCAGCACGGCCGTGTCCTCCGGCTCGTCCTCCGGCCGCAGCGTCACTACCTGTGCCTCGCCACCCATGTCGCCGCTCCTCGGCTTGTGCTGATCCCGCCAGGCTAGGACGTCCGGGCCGCCGAACCGGTACGGCGCGCGGCGCTACGGCGGCCCGGGATGCGGGGGCGGCGACCATGCGGCCTTGATCGCCGCAGGGTTGAGCTGAAAGGGTCGGCCCATGCGCTACATCATCATCGGAGCGGGTGCGGTCGGCGGAGCCATCGGTGGACGGCTGTTCGAGGGCGGGCGCGAGGTCGTACTGGTCGCGCGGGGCGCGCACCACCGCGCCCTCGCCGAGAAGGGGCTGACCCTGCTGACCCCGGACGGCACCGCGGTGCTGCCGGTCCCGGCGGCCGACGGCCCCGACGGAGTCGACCTGCAGCCGGACGACGTGCTGCTGCTGGCCGTCAAGAGCCAGGACACCCGGGCCGCGCTGGACGCCTGGGCGGACCGCCCGGTGGCCGGCAGCGGGACGGCAGCGGAACTGCTGCCGCTGGTCTGCGCCCAGAACGCGGTCGAGAACGAGCGGGAGGCGCTGCGCCGCTTCCGCCGGGTCTACGGGATGTGCGTCTGGCTGCCGGCCACCCACCTGGAGCCCGGCGTGATCGGTGCCGAGGGCTCCCCGCTCACCGGCATCCTGCACATCGGCCGCTACCCGCACGGCGCCGACGACACGGCCCGCCGGATCGCCGCCGACCTGGAGGCCTGCAAGCTGCTGGCGCCGGTCTCCGAGGACGTGATGCGCTGGAAGTACGGAAAGCTGATCACCAATCTGTCCAACGCCCTGGAGGCGCTCACCGGACCGATCGAGAGCGCCCAGGCACTGGAACTGCACCAGGCCGCCATGGCCGAGGGCACCCGGGTGCTGGACGCCGCCGGGATCGGCTACGCCACCGACCAGGAGCGGGCCGAGGTGGCCGGCGACCGGATGCGCTACCGTCCGGTCCCCGGGGTGAACCGCGGCGGCGGCTCCTCCTGGCAGAGCCTGGCCCGGGGCACCGGCAGCATCGAGGCCGACTACCTCAACGGCGAGATCGTGCTGCTCGGACGGGTGCACGGACTGGCCACGCCGGTGAACGGGGTGCTGCAGCGGCTGGCCGACCGGGCCGCCCGCGCCGGGCGGGGCCCCGGCTCGACCACCCCGGCCGAGCTGGCCGCGCTGATCGCCAAGGAGAGCTGACGGGTCGTCAATCCAGGTCGGCGGCACGCCTTCCCTTCTTCTAGAACGTGTTCTAGCGTGGCGCCCGGCGGGCGCGACCGCCGCTTCCACGGCGCTGCCGCCGTGCCGACCCGAGCACCCGAGGGGATCGCCATGCACCTCGCCCACACCCCGGAGCAGCAGCGGCTGCGCACCGAACTGCGCGCTTACTTCGCCGAGTTGATGCCGCCGGAGGCGCACGGGAGGCTGAACGACCCGAAGGCGCAGAAGCGCTTCTACCGCGAGGTCAACCGCCGTCTGGGCGCGGACCGCTGGCTCGGTGTCGGCTGGCCGGTGGAGTACGGCGGGCGCGGGATGAGCCCGGTGGACCAGTTCGTCTTCTTCGACGAGGCGGCCCAGGCGGGCATCCCGCTGCCGATCATGGCGCTGAACACGGTCGGACCCTCGATCATGAAGTTCGGCACCGACGCGCAGAAGGAGTACTTCCTGCCGCGCATCCTGGCCGGCGAACTGGACATCGCCATCGGCTACTCCGAGCCGGACGCGGGCACCGACCTGGCCGCGCTGAAGACCCGGGCGGTGCGCGACGGCGACCACTACGTCGTCAACGGCCAGAAGATCTGGACCACCAACGGCGACACCGCCGACTGGGTCTGGCTGGCCGTCCGCACCGACCCGGACGCCCCGGCGCACCAGGGCATCAGCATCCTGCTGGTCGACACCACCGACCCCGGCTACTCCACCACCGTCATCCGCACCCTGGCCGGCCACGACACCACCGCCAGCTACTACCAGGACATCAGGGTCCCGGTCGGCAACCGGGTCGGCGCCGAGAACCAGGGCTGGCGGCTGATCACCAATCAGCTCAACCACGAGCGGGTCACCCTTGCGGCCCACGCCACCATGGCCAACCGCGCCCTGGCCGAGGTCCAGCAGTGGGCCATGGAGACCGAGCTCGACCAGGGCAAGCGGGTCATCGACCTCCCCTGGGTGCGCCAGCGGCTGGCCCGCACGCACACCCGCCTGGACGCCGTGAAGCTGCTCAACTGGCAGATGGTGGACGCCCTCCAGCGCAACGCACTGACCCCGCAGGACGCCTCGGCGGTCAAGGTCTACGGCAGCGAGGCCCGCCGCGACGCCTACTCCTGGCTGATGGAGGTGGTCGGCGCGGCCGGCCCGCTGAAGGAGGGCTCGGCCGGCTCGGTCCTCCAGGGCAACCTGGAGCGCGGCTACCGCAGCGCCGTCATCTTCACCTTCGGCGGCGGCAACAACGAGATCCAGCGCGAGATCATCTCCTGGATCGGCCTGGGCATGCCCCGCGTCCGCCGCTGAGCCGGCCCGCCGGTCAGGTCCGTTCGGTGGTCAGCGCGTGGGCGGTGCTGCCTGCGCCGGCGTCGGTGAGCCGGTGCTCCAGCCGCTGTCCCTCGATGTCCGGGTCGGGGACGTGGCGGGCGAACCACCGCGGGTGGTACCAGACCCTCGATCCGACGATCGCCATCACCGCGGGGACCAGGGTGAGCCGCACCACGAAGGCGTCCAGGAAGACGCCGACGGCGAAGCTGAAGCCGACCGCCTTGATGGTGGGGTCCTTGGTGGCCATGAAGGCGACGAAGATGGAGAACATGATCAGCGCCGCCGCGGTGACGACCCGTGCGGAGAGCGCCGTGCCGCGCTGGACCGCGCGGCGGGCGTCGCCGTGCCTGCTGAACTCCTCCTTGATCCGCGACACGACGAACACCTCGTAGTCGCTGGACAGTCCGAAGACGATCGCCAGCATGATGATCGGCAGGAAGCTGATCGTCTCGGACGGGGTGATGCCGAACAGCTGCCTGCCCCAGCCCCACTGGAACGTGGCGACCTGTGCGCCGAGCGCCGCGGCCATGGAGAGCAGGAAGCCGAGGATCGACTTGAGCGGCACCAGCACGGTGCGGAACGCGAAGGTCAGCAGGACGAAGGCCAGGCCCACCACCACGACCAGGAAGATCGGCAGGGCGCCGGAGAGTTTTGACGAGACGTCGATGTTGGAGGCGGTGGTGCCGCCGACCAGGATGTGCGTGCCGGTGCTGCCCTCGATGGCGGCCCGGTCGTCGCGCAGGGTGTGCACCAGGTGCGCGGTGGCCGCGTCGTTCGGGCCGGACCCGGGCACCAGCCGGATCAGCGAGGTGCGGTTCTGCGCCGCCAGCGGGGTCACCTGGGCGACGTCGGGCATCCTGGCGAGCGTGGCCGCGATCTGCTGGGTGTCCGCGGGGCTGTCGACGTCCTGGGCCACCACCAGCAGCGCGCCGTTGAAGCCGGCCCCGAAGCCCTCGGTGGTCAGGTCGTAGGCCTTGCGCTGGGTGCTGTCGGCCGCCTGCGAGGCGCCGCTGGGCAGGCCCAGCTGGATCTTGGCCGCGGGGAGCGCGAGGACTCCGAGCAGGGCGACCCCGCCGACGACCACCAGCACCCGGTGTCTGACCACGAAACGCGCCCAGCCGGCGCCGGCCGTGGTGTCCGGGTCGGCGGCGGCGCGGCGGGCCACCCGGGCGGCGCGGGCGCCGAACCGCGGGATCCGGGTGAATCTGGCGACCCTGGTCCCGGCGAAGCCCAGCACCGCGGGCAGCAGGGTCAGCGCGATCAGCAGCGCGATGGCCACCGACGCGGCGGCGGACAGGCCCATCGCGGTCAGGAACGGGATGCCGACCACGCTCAGCCCGCTCAGCGCGATGATCACGGTGAGGCCGGCGAAGACCACGGAACTGCCGGCGGTGCCCATGGCCAGCGGCACCGACTCCTCCGGTGTCATGCCGTTGAGCAGGTTGGCCCGGTGCCTGGAGAGGATGAACAGGCCGTAGTCGATACCGCAGGACAGGCCGAGCATCAGCGCCACCGTGGTCGACGCCGAGGCGATGGTGATGACCGAGGCGACGGCGGTGATGCCCATCAGGGTGGTGATGACGCCGATGATCGCGCCCAGGATGGGCATGCCCGCGGCCGCGAAGGATCCGAAGGTGATCATCAGGATGAAGAAGGCGATGACCAGGCCGACCAGTTCGGGCGTCTCGGAGACCTTCTGCTGCCAGCCGGGATAGACGCTGCCGTTGTACTCGACCTGGATGCCGTCGGCCTGCACCGGCCGCATCGCCGCCTTGACGGCGTCGAGGTTGGCGTCCTTGACGTCGGTGGCCTGCGCGGACCACTGCACCTGTCCGAGCGCCACCCTGCCGTCGGCCGAGACCAGGTGCCCCAGGTAGGGGTCGACGGCGTTGGAGACCTGCGGCACGGCCTTGAGCTTCGTCATCGCCGTCTCGACCGTGGCCTTCTCGGCCGGGTCGGTGAGCCTGCCGTCGGCGGTCGCGAACACGATGGTGCTCTGGCCGCCGCTGAACGCCGGCAGCTTGGCGGACAGCACATTGGAGGCGTTCTGCGCCTCGGTGCCCGGGATGGTGAAGGCGTCGTTGGTCTTTCCGCCGCTGGCCTGGGCGATCACGATCGCCGCGATCGCGGCCGCCAGCCACACCCCCAGCACCAGCCATCGGCGCCGGAAGGAGAAATGGGCGAGGCGGTGCAAATAGGTCGACATGGTCGGGTCTCCACTGCTCGGTGCGGGTCTCGCAGTCCGCCGCTGACGCTACGCCGCTCGCTTGACGACCGTCAAGCGAATGACTTGACGGCCGTCAGGTGATTGACTAGCCCAATGGCTAGCCGGGTTTCGGCGCTGTCTTGATAAGATGCGAGGTGGTCCGCAGACGACGAGGAGCACATCGATGGCGACGCCCATCAGGGGAATGTCCAACCGGGCGCTGCAGGCCGAGCGGACCCGGCAGCAGATCCTGGAGACCGCACAGCGGCTGTTCGCCGAGCACGGCTACGACGCCACCTCGATCCAGATGATCGCCGACGAGATGGGGCTGACGAAGGCCGCGGTCTACTACCACTTCCGGGCCAAGAGCGACATGCTGCTCGCGGTCATGAAGCCCGGGGTCCAGCGCATCGCCACCCTGCTGGACGAGGCGGACACGATGCGGGGGCGGCGCGCCCGGATCGAGCACGTGGTGACCGGTGTCGTCGACTTCCTGGTGCAGAACCGCCGCTACGCGGTGATGGCGTCCAGCGACCCGGCCGCCAAGCGGCACGACAAGGACGAGCAGACCACGCTGCTGGCCCGGCGCGCCCTCACCCTGATCTACGGCGAACAGCCCACCCCCGCCGAGCGGATCTCCTTCGCCGCGGCCTTCGCCATCGCCGAACACCTGCCGGACCTGGTCGACCTGACCGACGAACAGCTGCGCGAAGCCCTGCGCACCACCATGCTCCGCATCCTGCGCTAGGAAGGCCGTCCTCATGGATCTGCAACTCGCCGGGAAGCGCGCCGTGGTGACCGGCGCGAGCCGGGGCATCGGGTTCGCCGTGGCCCGGGCGCTGGCCGCCGAGGGTGCGGACGTGGTGCTGGCCGCCAGGGGCAAGGACGCGCTGGACCAAGCGGTCGAACGGCTCGCGTCGGCGGGCGGCGGCCGGGTGCTGCCGGTGGTCACCGACACCACCGACGACGCATCGGTACGGGAGCTGGTGCGCCGGACGCAGCAGGCGTTCGGCGGGGTGGACATCCTGGTCAACGCGGCGGCGACGCCGGCCAGTGCGGCGGGCGCCCCGCCGGCGCTGGCGGACCTGGAGGACGAGGGTCTGCGCCGGGAGGTGGAGACCAAGGTGCTGGGCTATCTGCGCTGCGCGCGGGCCGCGGCGCCGCTGATGGTGGCGCAGGGGTGGGGCCGCATCGTCAATGTCAGCGGGCTCAACGCGCGGCAGGCCGGGAACCTGGTCGGCTCGGTCCGCAATGTCGCGGTGGCGGCCATGACCAAGAACCTGGCCGACGAACTGGGCCCGCACGGCGTCAATGTGACGGTGGTTCACCCCGGTACGACGATCACCGAGGCCAGTCCGGCGAAGTTCGCCGCGATGGCCGCGGCGGCCGGCGTCGAGCAGGCGGAGATCGTCCGGCGCCTGGAGTCGTCGGTGAGCATCGGCCGCCTGGTCACCGCTGCCGAGGTGGCCGACACCGTCGCCTTCCTGTGCTCGCCGCTGAGCGTGGCGATCAACGGGGACGCCATCGCGGTGGGCGGCGGCACCAGGGGAGCCATCCACTACTGAACCCCGCAGCTCCTGCGACGGTTCGTCAGTCCGTCAGTCCGTCAGTCCGTCAGCCCCAGCTGGCCGGCGGCTCTGATGGCCAGCCAGACCTCGGCGAAGGCCTCGGTGGAGCCCAGGTCACGTCCGGTCAGGGCGCCGAAGCGGCGCAGCCGGTAGGCCAGTGTGTTGGGGTGGACGTGCAGGGCCTCGGCCGCGGCGTCGGTGCGCCGGTCGCGCTCCATCCAGGTGCGCACCGAGATCAGCAGTTGGCCCGCGTGCGCGGCGTCGTAGCGCAGCACCTCGCCCAGGACGTGCTCGACCAGGGCGTTCAGCACCGCCGGGTCGTCCGGCAGCCAGCGTCCGGTGGTGTCGTTGCCGTAGCGGACCAGCGGGCGGCCCGACTCGACGGCCTTGGACACCGCCCACAGTGCCTCCCGCTCGGCCACCCGCAGCGACTCCCCGGGCGGGAAGGGCCGGCTCATGCCCGCGGAGACGCCCGGGATCCCGGCCACCGCCGCCCCCAGCGCGGCGGAGCCCAGCAGATAGCGCTCCTCGCCCCGGTTGAGCAGCAGGTACGGCAGCTCGTCCAGGGCCCGCAGCAGGTCGTCCTCGCGGACCGAGTCGGCCGAACGGACCACCAGCAGGACGGTGTCCTCGCCGTCCAGCGACAGCCGCTGCAGCCGTCGTCGGGCCGAGGCCGGGTCCAGCACGTCCTGGAGCAGTTCGGCCAGTGTCTCGGCGCCCTCGCGGCGCAGCGTCTCCCGTTCCTGACGGACCATCGCCAGCTGCAGGGCGGCCACCGTGGCGATGTGCTGGACCACGGCGAGGCCGGCCGGGCGGGCCCCCTTGCGCTCGAAGGCGACCAGGAAGCCCGCCGTGCCGCCGGGTGCGAGCACCGGCAGCGCGAAGCCGCCCGGGATGGTCGGCGGGGCGTCCACCGAGTCGGGCAGCACCTCGGGGTCGGGCACCGGCACGCCGGGCAGCAGCGGACGGCCCTGCGGGGTGCAGAGGAACACCTGGTAGCCGGAGAGCTGCTCCAGCCGGCGGAACAGCTCGGCCGTCTCCAGGCGCTCGGTCGCCAGCCAGCGCAGCGCCCCGAACACCTGCAGCTGCGCCCCCAGCCGCTGCCCGGCGCCCTCCTGCACGGCGGCGGCGACCTCCTGCGCCACGGCGATGAAGGGGACCGCGAGCGGCACCTCCAGCACCGGGAAGCCGCGCTCCTCCGCCGCGTCGAGGAAGGCCCGGTGCAGCGGCGGTACGTGCAGCTGCGCGGAGAGCGCCAGCGCGGACACCCCGGCGTCGTCCAGGCGCTCCAGATAGGCCCGCTGACGTGCGGCGGGCCGCGGGACGGCCAGTCCGGTGGTCATGATCACCTCGGCCCCCAGCAGCCAGGGCGTGGGGTCCTCGATGTCGCTCACATGGGCCCAGGAGACCGACCGCCGCAGCCCGGCCGCGCCGGCCAGTACCCGCAGCTGCAGTGCGGGGAAGGAGAGCAGGTCCTCGACGGTCAGTTTGTGGTCAGCCACAAGGACGACCCTACTACTTCATGCCAGCGCCAATTGCTCGTCGCATTCCGGCCACCACACACTGAGGGCCACCCCGAACCGGAACGGAGGCCGGCCCCATGACCGACCACCCCCTCCACCCCCTTGGACCCGTCGACGCCTCGCGCGTCCCGCGCTTCGCCGGTCCCGCCACCTTCGCCCGGCTGCCGCGGCTCGACCAGGTCGACCACTGCGACGTCGCGGTGGTGGGGGTGCCGTTCGACAGCGGGGTCTCCTACCGGCCCGGCGCCCGTTTCGGCCCCAGCGCGGTCCGGGAGGGCAGCCGGCTGCTTCGTCCCTACCACCCGGGTCTGGACGTGTCGCCGTTCGCCAGCCAGCAGGTGGCCGACGCCGGCGACATCGCCTGCAACCCGTTCAGCATCGGCGAGGCCGTCGAGACCATCGAGCACGCCGCCGGGGAGCTGCAGGACGCCGGCTCCCGGCTGGTCACCATCGGCGGCGACCACACCATCGCGCTGCCGCTGCTGCGCAGCGCGGCCCGTCGGCACGGCCCGGTGGCGCTGCTGCACTTCGACGCGCACCTGGACACCTGGGACACCTACTTCGGCGCCGAGTACACCCACGGCACGCCGTTCCGCCGCGCGGTGGAGGAGGGGATCCTGGACACCGAGGCGCTCAGCCACGTCGGCACCCGGGGCCCGCTCTACGGCAAGCGCGACCTGGAGGACGACCGCCGCCTCGGCTTCGGCATCGTCACCTCGGCGGACGTGATGCGCCGTGGCGTGGACGAGACCGTGGACGCGCTGCGGCAGCGGATCGGCGACCGGCCGCTCTACGTCTCCGTCGACATCGACGTGCTGGACCCGGCCCACGCCCCGGGCACCGGCACCCCCGAGGCCGGCGGGATGACCAGCCGCGAGCTGCTGGAGATCCTGCGCGGCCTGGCCGGCACCAACCTGGTCGGCGCGGACGTGGTCGAGGTCGCCCCGGCCTACGACCACGCCGAGATCACCTCGGTGGCGGCGGCCCACGTCGCCTACGACCTGGTGAGCCTGATGGCCCTGGGCGGCAAGGCATGACCGCGGAGCCGCGGGCCGCCGCCGAGGTACAAGCCGTCGCCGAGGTGAAGGCCGCCGCCGAGGTTCAGGCCGCGGCCGACGCCCTGGTGGCCGCCTTCGCCGGGAACCGCCTCGACGACTACTTCGACTCCTTCACCCCCGGAGCCACCTTCCTCTTCCCCACCACGCCGCAGCGGCTGACCTCGGTCGCCGAGTACCGCGAACTGTGGCGCAGCTGGGTCGAGCAGGACGGCTTCCACGTACTGGCCTGCGCCTCCACCCGGCCGCTGGTCCAGGTCCTCGGCGACACGGCGGTTTTCAGCCACCACGTCGAGACCCTCATCGCCACCCACGCGGGCGAGGAACGCGTGCACGAGCGGGAGACCATCGTCTTCCACCTCCGGGCCGGCCGCTGGCTCGCCGTGCACGAGCACCTCTCCGCAGCGGCCTGAGGCCGTACGCAGCACATCCCCGTGTTGACCTACAGGAGGCGCCGACCATGGCGGAAGCAGCAACGAGCACACTGACCGAGCCGGGGAGCAGACCCGGCGCCGCACTCGGCGTCGAGGTCCGGTCCATCGACTGGGTCCCGGACGCCGAGCGGCACGGCCGGGTCTGGCACCAGGCCCCGCTCTGGTTCCTGGGCAACTTCCAGTACTTCACCATCGCCCTGGGCTTCATCGGCCCCTCGCTGGGGCTGCCGCTCGGGCAGACCATCCTGGCCGGGGTGCTCGGCGTCGCCGTGGGCACGCTGTTCATGGCCTTCCACGCCTCGCAGGGACCGGCCCTGGGGCTGCCGCAGATGATCCAGTCGCGGGCCCAGTTCGGCTACCGCGGCGTCGTCCTGGTGCTGGTCGGCACCCTCTTCACCTACCTGGGCTTCAACGTCGCCGACCAGGTGCTGCTCTCGCAGGGGCTGGACGGCGTCTTCGGCTGGAGCCCCGGCTGGGTGGCCGCGGCCACCGCGGTGCTGGCGATCCTGCTCGCGGTCTACGGCCACGACTGGGTGCACCTGGCCTTCCGCTGGCTGCTGTACCTCTCGCTGCCGCTGATGCTGCTGGTCACGGCGGGGGTGCTGACCGGGCACGCCGGCGGCCACGCGCCCAGCGCCCACCTGGCCTTCACCTGGGCCGCCTTCTTCGCCCAGTTCTCCGCGGCGGCCGCCTACAACATCACCTACGCGCCCTACGTCTCGGACTACTCCCGCTACCTGCCGCGGACCACCTCCGCCCGCTCGCTGATCCTGTCCGTCTTCTTCGGCGCCTCGGGCTCCGCGGTCTGGCTGATCGCGCTGGGCGCCTGGCTGGCCATCAGGCTCGGGGCCAGCGACGGGCTGGTCGGGCTCCGCGAGGCCGGGGACCACTTCATCCCGGGACTGGGCGCGGCCGCCGCGGTGCTCTCCGCGCTGAGCCTGATCGCCACCATGGGGATGAACGCCTACGGCGGCATGCTGACCGTGCTGACCGGGATCGACTCCTTCCGTCCGATCAAGCCGACCCGCAAGGCCCGGGTGGTCACCATCCTCGGCCTGGCCGCGGCCTGGTACCTGGTCGGCACGCTCATCTCGGCGAACGCGGTGTCCACGGTCTTCACCGCGCTGACCCTGATGCTCTATCTGCTGGTGCCGTGGACGGCGACCAACCTGGTGGACTTCTTCGTGGTCCGCCGCGGCCACTACGCCATCGCCGACCTGTTCAACCCGGCCGGCATCTACGGCGCCTGGGCCTGGCGCGGGCTGACCGCCTACGCGATCGGCTTCGCCGCCGAGATCCCCTTCATGGTCCTCCCCGACCTCGGCGGCTGGCACTACACCGGACCGGTCGCCGAGCACCTGGCCGGGACCGACATCGCCTGGGTGGTCGGACTCGCCGTGTCCGCCCTGGCCTACCTGGTGCTGGCCCGCTCGCTGGACCGGGACGGGGAGAGCGCGGCGATGGTGCTGAGCGAGGAGGAACTCGCCAACAGCTGAGGCCCGGCGCCGAACCTGCCGTCGTACCCGTGCACCGCCCGACCGCGGCGGGGGTCCCGTCCCGGACCCCCGCCGCGGTTCTGTCATCCCCTGGGTCCATACTGCCTGCGGAGTTAGGGTGTGGACTGCGTGGACTGATGGACGTCGAGGGCGGGAGCGCGGTGAAGGAAGGAACCCTGATCCAGGGCCGCTACCGCCTCATCGGCCTGCTCGGGCGCGGAGGGATGGGTGAGGTCTGGCGCGGCGAGGACGAGGCGCTGGGCCGCAACGTCGCGATCAAGTGCCTGCGCGCCGAGGAACCGCACCGCAATCCGCGCCAGGCCGAGCTGCTGCAGGAGCGCTTCCGCAGGGAGGCGCGGCTCGCCGCCGGGCTGCAGCACCCCGGGATCACCGTGGTGCACGACTTCGGGCAGGACGAGGGCGTGCCCTACCTGGTGATGGAGCTGCTGGACGGCAGCGACCTGGGCGCGGTGCTGGACGAGGCGCCGGGGCGGCAGCTGCCGATCGACGAGGTGGTGTCGATCGCCCGGCAGATCTCCGCGGCCCTCGCCTACACCCACGCCCGCGACGTGATCCACCGCGACCTCAAGCCCGGCAACCTGGTCCGCTGCGCCGACGGCACCGTGAAGATCTGCGACTTCGGCATCGCCCGGCTGGGCTCCGGACAGGCCGGGCTGACCGCCAGGCTCGGCGGCGGAGCCTTCCCGGTCGGCACGCCGTACTACATGTCGCCCGAGCAGATCGAGGGATCCGATGTCGACCACCGCAGCGACCTCTACTCCTTCGGCTGCGTGCTCTACGAACTGCTGGTCGGCGCACCGCCGTTCGCGGTCGGCGATCCGCTGGTGATCCTGCTCGACCACCGCGACACCCCGCCCAGGCCGCCGCGCGAGCTGCGTCACGAGATCCCGGAGAGCCTGCAGGCGGTGGTCCTGGACCTGCTCGCCAAGGATCCGGAGCAGCGGCCCGCGGACGCGGACGAGGTGCTGCGCCGGCTGGCCCCCTCGCTGGCCCGGCGGCCGGTGATGCCCTGGTGGGCGGAGGAGATGGGGCCCATCCCGGTCTCGCTGGCCCGGGTGGTCCGCGAGCACCCCGCCGTGGTGGAGCTGACCCGGCGCTGGGACGATCCGCGGAGCTCCCGGATTAACTGACAGAGCGTCAGATAATCTCTTCCAGTCTGCGAACCGCTGCGCCATGCTGCCCCCATGAGGACGGAACTCAGCGAACGGCTCGGAATCGAGCACGCCATCTTCGGCTTCACGCCCTTCCCCGCGGTCGCGGCGGCCATCACCAGGGCCGGGGGCCTCGGCGTCCTCGGCGCGGTCCGCTACGGCGAGGCGGAGGAACTGGCCAAGGACCTCGACTGGATGGACGCCCACGTCGGCGGACTGCCGTACGGCGTGGACGTGGTCATGCCGGCGAAGAAGGTCGAGAACGTCACCGTCGCCGACGTCGAGGCGATGATCCCCGAGGGGCACCGCGCCTTCGTCCGGGAGACCCTGGCCCGCTACGGCGTCCCCGAGCTCGCGGAGGGGGAGCGGGCCGGCTGGCGGATCACCGGCTGGATGGAGGAGGTCGCCCGCTCCCACGTCGACGTGGCCCTGGAGCACCCGATCAAGCTGCTCGCCAGCGCGCTCGGCCATCCTCCGGAGGACGTCATCGCCCAGGCCCATGCGGCGGGCGTGCTGGTCGCGGCACTCGCCGGCAGCGCCCGGCACGCCCGGCACCACGCCGAGGCGGGGATCGACATCGTCGTCGCCCAGGGACACGAGGCCGGCGGGCACACCGGTGAGATCGGCACCATGGTGCTGGTCCCGGAGATCGCCGCGGCCGTCGCCCCGCTGCCGGTGCTCGCCGCCGGCGGCATCGGCACCGGCGCGCAGGCGGCCGCCGGGCTCGCCCTGGGCGCGCAGGGAGTCTGGCTCGGCTCGGTCTGGCTCACCGTCGCCGAGTCCGAGCTGCGCTCGCCGGTGCTGCGGGCCAAGCTGCTGGCGGCCGGCTCCGGCGACACCGTCCGCTCCCGCTCGCTGACCGGCAAGCCGGCCCGCCAGCTGCGCACCGAGTGGACCGAGGCCTGGGACAGTCCGGACAGTCCGGGGACGCTGCCGATGCCGCTGCAGGGACTGCTGGTCGCCGATGCGCTCAGCCGGATCCAGGGATACGAGACGCCGGAGCTCATCGGCACGCCGGTGGGCCAGATCGTGGGCCAGATGACCGAGGAGCGGCCGGTGGCGGCAGTGATGGACGAACTCACCCGCGGCTTCGAGCAGGCCGTGGCCAGGCTGGACCGCATCGCGGGGAACACCGCGGGGAACGCGCCGAGCGGGGAGGCGGGAGCATGAGCACTCCCACATCGTCCCCCGTGGGCTTCTGGGCCCAGGCCGCCGCCGACCCGGACCGGGTGGTGATGGTCGCCCCCGACGGCGAGGACTGGACCGCGGGACGGCTGCTCGCCGCCGCCAACCGGCTGGTCCACGGACTGCGCGAGGCCGGCCTCGGCGCCGGCGACGCCTTCGCGGTGGTGCTGCCCAACGGCATCGAGCTGTTCACCGCCCACCTCGCCGCCACCCAGGCCGGCTTCTATCTGGTCCCGGTCAACCACCACCTGGTCGGCCCGGAGATCGCCTGGATCGTCTCGGACAGCGGCGCCAAGGTGTTGATCGCCCACGAGCGCTTCGCCGAGGCCGCCACGGCCGCCGCCGACGAGGCCGGGCTGCCCAAGGAGCGCCGCTACGCGGTGGGCGAGCTGCCCGGCTTCCGCCCGTACCCGGACCTGCTGGAGGGGCAGTCGGCGGACGAGCCGGAGGACCGGACCGCGGGCTGGGTGATGAACTACACCTCGGGCACGACCGGACGCCCGCGCGGCATCCGCCGCCCGCTGCCGGGACGCCCGCCGGAGCAGACCGCGCTCGGCGGCTTCCTCGGCATCTTCGGCATCCGTCCGGGCGGCGGGAACGTGCACCTGGTCTGCTCGCCGCTCTACCACACGGCCGTGCTCCAGTTCGCCGCCGCGTCGCTGCACATCGGCCACACGGTGGTGCTGATGGACCGTTGGACGCCCGAGGAGATGCTGCGGCTGATCGACCGTCACCGGGTCACCCACACCCATATGGTGCCCACCCAGTTCCACCGGCTGCTGGCCCTGCCCGCGGAGACCCGGGCCCGCTACGACGTCTCCTCCATGCGCCACGCCATACACGGCGCGGCCCCCTGCCCGGACCACGTCAAGCGGGCCATGATCGAGTGGTGGGGCGAGAGCGTCGAGGAGTACTACGCCGCCAGCGAGGGCGGCGGCACCTTCGCCACCGCCCGGGACTGGCTGGAACGGCCCGGGACGGTCGGCAAGCCCTGGCCGATCAGCGAGGTCGTGGTCCTGGACGACGACGGCAAGCCGGTGCCGGCGGGGGAGCTGGGCACCGTCTACATGAAGATGAGCACCGGCGGCTTCAGCTACCACAAGGACGAGGGCAAGACCCGGAAGAACCGGGTCGGCGACTTCTTCACCGTCGGGGACCTGGGACTGCTGGACGCCGACGGCTACCTCTATCTGCGCGACCGCAAGATCGACATGATCATCTCGGGCGGGGTCAACATCTACCCCGCCGAGATCGAGTCGGCCCTGCTCGCCCACCCGGCCGTCGCGGACGCCGCCGCCTTCGGCATCCCCCACGACGACTGGGGCGAGGAGGTCAAGGCCGTCATCGAACCCGCCCACGGCTTCACGGCCGGCCCCGACCTGGCCGCGGACATCCTCGCCCACTGCGAACGCCAACTCGCCGCCTACAAGCGGCCCAAGTCGGTGGACTTCGTGGTGGAGCTGCCCCGCGACCCCAACGGCAAGCTCTACAAGCGCCGGCTGCGGGACCCGTACTGGGAGGGGAGGACCCGGCAGGTGTGAGCGGACGGCCACCGCGCGGCGGTCGGGCTCCGGCGCTCGGCGGTCAGGCCGCGGCGGAGTCCGCCGCCACGCGGTAGCTGCGGCCGTCGGTGCTGCGGGTGAGCAGCCCGGCGTCGACGAGGTAGCGGCGGAGCGCGGAGGGGTCGTCCCAGTACTGCCGGAGGGCGATGTTCACCTCGGGCTCGCCGTAGCCGACGCCGGGTTCGAAGGCGCGGCGGGTGAGGTACTCCAGCAGCGCCTGACGTCGGGCCGGGCGGGTCGGCATGGTCGTGAGCCGTCCGTCCTTGAACAGCTGCGCCGTCGCCTCGTCGGCATCGTCGGCGGCCGTGGCCGCAGGTGCCGGGCGCAGCGCTTCGCCGAAGGCGTCCGCGCGGGCCACGGCCCTGGTCCCGTCCTCGCTCAGCTCAGCCAGCCCGGCCTGCAGCAGGCGCCCGAGCTGCTTGGCCGTCGCCGGGTCCTCGGCGCGCAGCGCCTCGGGGTCCAGCCCGGCCGAACCGGCCAGGACCAGCCGGGCGTGCAGCCGCAGCCGGGCGGGATCCGACAGGGCGGAGGCGAGCGGGGCGAGAGCGGCGAGCTGGGTCATGGAATCGTCCTTAAACAAGTGGTGACCTGCTCACGCTAGGCGGGTCGGTCGCCGGGAGGCCAGCGAATTTCCCGAGGCGTCCGAGCGGGGGCGATCCGGGGCCGATGTGGAACCGCCGGGAGCGGTAGGACATCCTTCTGCTCACAGATCGGCCGCCGACAGGCGGTGGGAGTGGAAACGGGGGACGTCATGGGCGATGGAGTGGGAGCCTTCGGGCTTGCGTTCGGATTCTTCGGGCTGTTGTTCGCGCTGGTCGGGATCGCGCTGGGGGTGAGCCTCGTCAGGCGAGCGGTCACGCAGCAGCGGGCTCTCACCTACGGGATACCCGCCGAGGCCCGCTGCCTGGACACCTATCTCACCAGGGACTCGGAGGGCAGCAGCACCCGGCATGTGATCCTGGGCTTCACCACCCGGGAGGGACAGGCGGTCCGGTTCGAGCCGATGGGTGCGCCGCGGATGATGGTGGCCGGGGACTTCGTCACGGTTCGCTACCTCCCGGAGAACCCGGAGAAGGCCGCTGTCGTCGGCTCGGGTGGTGCCGGTGCCATGGTCGGTCTGGTGATCGGGCTGGTCGTCAGCACCATCTTCACGGTGGCCGGGCTGGCCTTCGCGGCCGGCGGATTCGGGTTCGGCTTCTTCGCCATGAACGTGACCGCGGGGCCGTGACCGAGCGCACCGACTGACCCGCTGCGCGGAGGTTGCACCTGGCCAGGGGCGCGGGGAACTGCGCGACAAGCCGCCCGCGGTCCGCGGATGACGTCAGGGCGCCACCAGGCCCTGCGCCCAGCGCATGTCCGGCTTGCCGGTCGGGGTGCGCTGCACCTCGGGGACCAGGTGCAGCCTGCGCGGGACCTTGTAGCCGGCCAGATGGGCCCGGCAGTGGTCCTGGAGCTGCTGGAGCGTCAGTTCCTCGGTTCCCGGCCTGGGTTGGACCAGGGCGACCACGGTCTCGCCCCAGCGCTCGTCCGCGGCGCCGACCACCACGGTGTCGTACACGGCGGGGTGGCCCTTGATCACCGACTCGACCTCCTCCGGGAAGATCTTCTCCCCGCCCGAGTTGATGCAGGACGAGCCGCGTCCCAGCAGGGTGATCCGGCCGTCCTCCTCGCGCACCGCCCAGTCTCCGGGGACGGCGTAGCGGGTCCCGTCGGCCGCGGTGCGGAACACCTCGGCGCTCTTCACCGGGTCGCCGAGGTAGCGGAGCGGGACGTTGCCGCGGCGGGCCAGCCGGCCGACCACCCCGGCCGGCAGCGGGTTCAGGTCGTCGTCCAGCACCTCGGAGTCGCGGATCGCGGTGGTGGTGACACCGGCCTGGTCGCCGGAGCCGCCCCGGTACTGGCTGATGCCTCCGGCGCCGCCCTCCGAGGAGCCGATGGCGTCGCTCAGATAGAGGTTGGGGAAGCGGTCCAGGAAGCGCTGCTTCACCGGGGCGGAGAACAGGGCCGCGCTGCTGACCAGGCCGAACATGGAGCCGAGGTCGTAGCCGGCGTCCGCCGCGTCCAGGGTCTCGATCAGCGGGCGACCCATCGCGTCGCCGGTGATCATGACGAGGTTGATCTTCTCCGACTCGGTCAGCTGCCAGACCCGGGCCGGGTCGAAACGGTCCAGCAGGACCGCCCGGTTGCCGCGGAACAGCTGCTGCATCAGGCCCCACTGGGTGGCGCCGTGCATCAGCGGGGCGATCGGGAAGAAGGTGAGCTGGTTGTCGTAGGCGGTGGTGACGATCTCCTCCGGCGTCGCCATCCGGTGGCCGTTGGTGACGTCGATGCCGCCGCCCAGGGCGAAGAAGACGTCCTCCTGGCGCCAGACCACGCCCTTGGGCAGGCCGGTGGTCCCGCCCGTGAACAGCAGGTAGTGGTCGTCGCCGGAGCGCGGGGCGAAGTCGCGCTCGGGGGAGCCTGAGGCCATCGCCTTCTCGAACGGGACCGTCGGCAGCGCCTCGGCTCGGCCGTCCCCGTCCCCGTCGTCGATCAGCAGCAGATGGCGCAGGCTCGGCAGACCCGGGAGCACCGCGGCCACCTGGGGTGCGAACCGCTCGTGGAAGATCATCGCCACCGGCTCGGCCATGGCCAGCAGATAGCTCAGCTCGTCGGCGACGTAGCGGTAGTTGACGTTGACGCAGACGGCACGGATCTTGCAGATCGCGAGCAGCGACTCCACCCACTCGGCCCGGTTCAGCGCATAGACGCCGACCCGGTCGCCGGGGCCGACCCCCGACTCCTGGAGGTGGTGGGCCAGGCGGTTGGCGCGCTCGTCGAGTTCGGCGAAGGTGCGCCGCTGCACCCCCGGCCCGTCGGCGCGGGCGCAGGTGATCGCCTCGCGCCCGGGGAAGTGGTCAACCGCTTGCTCGAACAGATCGGCCAGGTTGAATTCCATGCGCGGAGAGTAGGAGCCGCAGGTGGAGAACTCCAGAGCGGTGACGCCCTTGCCCGTACCTCTTGCGGCCCCTGGACATAGACTGCAACCTGTTCTAGATCTGACGGTGTGTCAAAAGTGATGCATCACAAGCGGAGGGCACCGGCATGACCGGCACTGAACACCTCAGCACGGAGCGGCACGGGGCCACTCTGGTGCTCACCCTGAACCGGCCCGAGGCCAAGAACGCGCTCTCGATCCCGATGCTGGTCGGACTGCACGACGCCTGGCTGGAGGCCGACGCCGACGACGGGATCCGCTCGGTCGTGCTGACCGGCGCGGGGGGCGCGTTCTGCGCGGGCATGGACCTCAAGGCCCTGGCACGCGGCGGGTTCGGCGATGACGACGATCCGTACCGGGCTCGCCTCAAGGCCGACCCTGACCTGCACTGGAAGGCGATGCTGCGGCACTACCGCCCGCGCAAGCCGGTGATCGCTGCCGTCGAGGGCGTCTGCGTGGCCGGCGGGACCGAGATCCTGCAGGCCACCGACATCCGGGTGGCTGCCGAGTCGGCGACCTTCGGCCTGTTCGAGGTGCGCCGCGGCCTGTTCCCGATCGGCGGTTCCACGGTCCGGCTGCAGCACCAGATTCCGCGCACCCATGCGCTGGAGATGCTGCTCACCGGCCGCCGCTATACCGCGGCCGAGGCCCGTGACATCGGGCTGATCGGCAGCGTCGTCCCGGACGGCACCGCGCTCAAGCGCGCCCTGGAGCTGGCCGAGGCCGTCAACGAGGCGGCGCCGCTGGCCGTCGAGGCCGTCAAGCGCTCGGTCTACGAGACCGCGGACCTCGGCGAGGAGGCCGGACTGGCCCGGGAACTGGAGATCGGCTGGCCGATCTTCGCCACCGAGGACGCCAAGGAGGGCCCCCGGGCCTTCGCCGAGCACCGCGCCCCCGTCTACCGCCGCCACTGAGGAGAGGCACCGCCATGTCCGACGTGCAGAAGTCCGACGTGCAGATATCCGACGTGCAGATATCCGACGTGAAGCAGGCGGACGTGCTCAGCGCTCCGCTGGTCGTCGAGTTCCCCTTCACCCGTTCCACCGGCCCGGTCATCGGGGCCTTCCTCACCGGGCTGCGCGAACGCGTGGTCCTGGGCATCCGCGGCTCCGACGGCCGGGTGCTGTGCCCGCCCGCCGAGTACGACCCGGTCACCGCCGAGGAGTTGGACCAGCTGGTGGCCCTCGACGGCACCGGCACGGTGACCACCTGGGCCTGGAACCACAACCCCCGCCCGTACCAGCCGCTGGACCGTCCCTTCGCCTGGGCGCTGGTGCGGCTGGACGGCGCCGACACCGCACTGCTGCACGCCCTGGACGCGCCGCCGCCGGACAGCGGCGACCCGCGCGCCGTCCGCACCGGGCTGCGGGTGACCGTCCGCTGGGCCGAGCAGCGGACCGGGGCGATCACCGACATCGCCTGCTTCGAGCCGCTTCCCACAACGACCGCAGAGGAGGGCCAGGCATGAACGCGGCAGAGCTGCTCGCCACCGTCCCCGCGCTGGCCGGGGCGGAACCCGTCACCAGGGTCACCATCCCGGCCAGGCTCGACTACACCTACAGCCCGGGCTCCGCCCAGACCCGCTTCCTGAAGGCGCTCACCGAGCAGCGACTGCTCGGCGAACGCTGCCCCTCCTGCACCCGTGTCTACATTCCGGCCCGTGGCGTCTGCCCCACCTGCGGCATCGTCACCAACGAGCAGATCGAGCTGCCGCATATCGGCACCGTCACCACCTTCTGCATCGTCAACATCGCAGCCAAGGGGCTGGATGTCGAAGTCCCGTACTGCTACGCCTATGTCCTGCTGGACGGCGCGCATGTCGGACTGCACGCCAGGATCGGCGGCATTCCGCACGACCAGGTGCACGTCGGCCAGCGGGTCGAACCCGTCTGGCGCGAACCCGCGGCCCGCTCGGACCAGCCCAGCCTCGCCGCCATCAGCCATTTCCGCCCCACCGGCGACCCCGACGCCGACCCCGAGAGCTACCGGAGGTGGATGTAGTGACGAGCATTCAGGGCGCTGAGGCCGGCGCTGAGGCGGGTCAGGGCAGCCGGCGCGACGTGGCCGTCGTCGCCTTCGCCCAGACCGTGCACCGGCGCAGCCCCGACCGGCTCTCCGAGGTCGAGCTGGTGCTCCCGGTCCTCCAGGACGTACTCAAGCAGACGGGACTGACAACCGACCGGATCGGCTTCACCTGCTCCGGCAGCAGCGACTACCTGGCCGGCCGGGCCTTCTCCTTCACCATGGCGCTGGACGGGGTGGGCGCCTGGCCGCCGATCTCCGAGTCCCACGTGGAGATGGACGGCGCCTGGGCGCTGTACGAGGCCTGGGTGAAGCTGCGCACCGGGCAGGCCGACACCGCCCTGGTCTACTCCTACGGCAAGTCCTCGCCGGGCAGCGTCCGCGATGTGCTCACCCGTCAGCTCGACCCCTACACCCTGGCCCCGCTGTGGCCGGACGCCATCGCGCTGGCCGCGCTGCAGACCCAGGCCGCGATCGACGCCGGGCTCACCGACGAGCGGGCGCTGGCCGCCACCGCGGTCCGCTCCCGGCGCGCCGCCGAGGCCAATCCGCACGCGCAGCTGCGGGGCAGCGCCGACGTCGGGGAACTGCTGGAGCAGCCCTACGAGGTGCGGCCGCTGCGGCGCCACGACTGCCCGCCGGTCAGCGACGGGGCGGTCGCGGTGATCCTGGCGGTCGGCGACACCGCCAGGGCGCTGCATCCGCGTCCGGCCTGGATCCGCGGCATCGACCACCGGATCGAGGCGCACCAGCCCGGGGTGCGCGACCTCACCGAGTCGCCGTCCACCCGGCTCGCCGCCGCGCGGGCCGGGGCCTTCGACGCCCCGGTCGACACCGCCGAGCTGCATGCGCCGTTCAGCGTCCAGGAGCTGATCCTGCGTCGGGCACTGGACCTGTCCGACGCCACCGAGGTCAATCCGTCCGGCGGCGCGCTGGCCGCCAACCCGGTGATGGCCGCCGGATTGATCCGGATCGGTGAGGCCGCCGCCCGGATCCACCGCGGCGAGTCCCGCCGGGCCCTGGCCCACGCCACCTCGGGGCCCTGCCTGCAGCAGAACCTGGTGGCCGTACTGGAGGGGGAGCAGTCATGAGCAGGGCAACCGGTCAGGAGCCCGTCGCCGTCGTCGGCATCGGCCAGACCAAGCACGTGGCGGCCCGCCAGGACGTGTCCATCGCCGGACTGGTCCGCGAGGCCGCCGTGCGCGCCCTCGAGGACGCCGAGCTGACCTGGGCGGACATCGACGCCGTGGTCATCGGCAAGGCCCCGGACTTCTTCGAGGGCGTGATGATGCCCGAGCTGTACCTCGCCGACGCGCTGGGCGCGGTCGGCAAGCCGATGCTGCGGGTACACACTGCGGGCTCGGTCGGCGGCTCGACCGCGCTGGTGGCCGCGAACCTGGTCGCGGCCAGGGTGCACGGCACCGTGCTCACGGTGGCGTTCGAGAAGCAGTCCGAGTCCAACGCGATGTGGGGGCTGTCCCTGCCGGTCCCGTTCCAGGCCCCGCTGACCGCGGGCGCCGGCGGCTTCTTCGCCCCCCATGTCCGCGCCTACATGCGCCGGACCGGGGCCCCGGACCACATCGGCTCGCTGGTCGCCTTCAAGGACCGGCGCAACGCCCTGAAGAACCCCTACGCCCACCTGCACGAGAAGGACCTGACGCTGGAGAAGGTCCGTTCGGCGCCCATGCTCTGGGACCCGATCCGCTACTCGGAGACCTGCCCCTCCTCGGACGGCGCCTGCGCCATGGTGCTCACCGGCGTGCAGGGTGCGGCCCGCGCCCCCCGGCGCCCGGCCTGGATGCACGGCGGGGCGATGCGCAGCGAGCCCACCATCTTCGCCGGCAAGGACTACGTCAGCCCGCAGGCCGGCCGGGACTGCGCCGCGGACACCTACCACCAGGCCGGGGTGGTCGACCCGCGCCGGCAGATCGACGTGGTGGAGATGTACGTCCCGTTCTCCTGGTACGAGCCGATGTGGCTGGAGAACCTGGGCTTCGCCGACCAGGGCGAGGGCTGGAAGCTGGTGGAGGCGGAGGTCACCGAGATGGACGGCGACCTGCCGGTCAACCCGTCCGGCGGGGTGCTCTCCAGCAACCCGATCGGCGCCTCCGGCATGATCCGCTTCGCCGAGGCCGCACTCCAGGTGCGCGGCGCGGCCGGCGAGCACCAGATCGACGGCGCCAGGCTGGCGCTCGGTCATGCCTACGGCGGCGGCGCCCAGTTCTTCTCCATGTGGCTGGTCGGGAGCGAGCGTCCGGACAGCTGATCGAATCCCTTGCCGCACGCCGCCGGGAAAGGGACCAATCCGCACGAGTGGATCGCGTCAAAGGCCTCCTCCCGGCCCGTCGCCGGAAGTTACAGTGGCATCACGAGACGGGAGGATCACGACGTGGCAAGCGACTCATTCTTTGGTGACAGTGCGGGTGCGGGCATCCTCACCCAGCGCAGTCCGCTCGATGAGGGATCCGACGGGAAGAAGCCGCAGCTCGACCTGGGCGAGGCCGAGTGGATGTCCGGCAGCAACGGGGTCGGCGATGTCCAGATCGCTTTTGTGGAGGGCTACATCGCCATGCGGGACGGGCGGAGCCCGGACGGCCCCGCGTTGATCTTCACCCCGGCCGAGTGGCGGGCCTTCGTCCTGGGCGCACGCGACGGTGAGTTCGACCTGACCTGAAGCAGTGACCCTGACATCAGTGACCCTGAGGCAGTGACCCCGAGTCAGTGACAGGGATGCGCCGCGCCGACCACCCCCACGGGGCCGACGCGGCGCATCCTTTTGGTCCGTGCCTCGCACACCCCCACGCGGCGAAGCGGACGGACCCGTCCACGGAACCACCGCCGTCTCGGCATGTGGTCAGGACCCGCGGACGTGCTCGGTGGGAACCGGATCGGCCCGGTACCGCCGAATCACCGGTGGTACCAGGCGAATGCCACACGCTGCAGGTCGACACCGTCCCGGTGGACACGTCGTACTGCTCTCCCCATGTCGCCGACCGTAATCGGAACGTGATGGGCTCGTCAACTGCCGCCCGAGAACACGGGATGAACGGAACGTTGCCCGCCGTCACAGCCTGCAACCCGGGTCCGGAGGGCATCGGTCGGGTGCGGACGGGTGACCGTCGGCACAGGTCCGGAGGCCACGTACGATATCCCCATGGCTTTCCTCCGCCGCCGTTCCGGCACACCGGCAGGTCCGGACTTCGACGTTCTCGCGATGGACCCGGGCGACTGGCCCGGTGACTTCGGGGCGGCCCTGCTCGCCGACCCGGAGGACGGCAGCTGCCAGGGGATCTTCCTCCGCTACGACCTGCTCGGCGGCCGGGGCCCGTCCATGCTGATCGGCAATCTGTGCGAGGGCTCGCCGGCCCGGGAGCCCGAGGACGGCGTTCCCTTCGAGGTCCGCCAGCTGTTCGCGGCCATCGGCAACGACGAGCCGGTCGGCGTGGTCGAGATCGAGGACTTCCCGGTGATGCTCGGGGACGACCTGCTGATCGTGAAGAAGGTCAAGCTCTCGGAGAGCCGCTGCTCCTGCGTGCAGTTCGGGCGCAGCGACGGCATCCAGGTGACCGTGGCGACCTGGGACCGCCCGATCACCGACGATCTGTACAAGCTGCTCAAGCCACTCCCCGCGGCGATGTTCCAGGCATGACCGTGCCCCGGCGGCCGATGCTGACCCGGCGCAGGTACCTCGACCTGCTCCGGCTCGCCGGCGCCGTCTGTCGCTGAACCGACCGTCCCGGCCCCGCCGGTACGTCGCGTTCGTTCCGGAAGTCCAGTAACCGACAGGCAGCACTCGCCGCACGGAGGCCAGCGTGACCACCGCAGCCAGACAGTCGACCCCCGGCGGAATCCCCGCGCCGGCCGGACCCGTCGGCCCCGGCCGGGGGGACGCCGCGGCCGGGAACCCCGCGCTGGCCCAGGCCTTCGCCGGACTGCCGCGCGTGGTGGACCTGCTCGCCGCCCGCGCCGAGGAGCACGACCGCGACGCCGGCTTCCCCTACCAGGGCATCGAGGTGGTGCACGACGCCGGGCTGCTGATGCTGACCGTGGCCGAACGCCACGGCGGCCCCGGCGCCGGCCTCGCCGACACGGTGCGGGTGCTGACCGAGCTCGGCCGGGGCGACCCCGCAGTGGCCCTGGTCACCGCGTTCACCCTGCTGGTCCACGCCCGGCAGGCCCGTACCTCGCCCTGGCCCGAGCCGGTCTACGCCGACCTGCTCGCCGACTCGGTGCGCGGCCCCGCCCTGGTCGGGGTGCTCGGCCCGGGCGGGGTGCTCGGCCGCGGCGGCGCCGACGACGCCGCGCGCAGCGCCGGGACGGTCGGCGTGACCGCCCGCCGCGGCGAGGACGGCTGGCTGTTGACGGGCTGTGAGCCCGGGGTCGCCGGGGCCGAGGCCCTCGCCTGGATGGTGGTCACCGCACGCACCGAGGGCGAGCAGCCCGGCGAAGGCGTCTTCCTGGTCCAGGGCGACACCCCGGGCGTGCAGGTCGAGCCGACCTGGGACCAGCTCGGGCTGCGGGCGACCGCCAGCCACGACGTCGTCTTCGAGGCCGCGGAGGTCGGCGACGACGCGGTGGTGCGCCTCGGCGCCGGTGGCGCGGACGACGACCCGCTGGACCGCGCCTGGACCGACCTGGCCCTGCCCGCCGTCTACCTGGGGGTCGCCCGCGCGGCCCGCAGTTGGCTGGTCCGCGCGCTGCGCCCGGTGCTGGTCGACGGCGACGGCCAGCTGCAGGCCGCGGTCGGCTCCATCGAGGTCGAACTGACGGCCGCCGAGGAACTGCTGTTCGCCCTGGCGCGCGGGGTCGACGAGGGGGCGCCCGACGCGCCGCTGCGCACCGCCGCCGGCCGGATCGTCGCCACCCGCGCGGCGGTGTCCGTGGTCGAGCAGGCCGTGGCCCTCAGCGGCGGCGCCGGCCTGAGCCGGGCCCACCCGCTGGAGCGGCACTTCCGCGATGTGCTGCACGCCAGGGGCCACGGACGGCGCGAGCACGAGCTGCTGGCCGAGGCCGGCCGGCAGGCGCTGCGCGGCCGCTGACGCCGCCTCAGCGGGTCCCCGCTGGGCAGGTCGTCCCCGCTCGGCGGGCCGTCCGGGCTCAGCGGGTCCCCACCGCGGCCCGGACCGCGCGCCGCGCCAGCGCCGCGTCCTCGTGCAGTCGGCGGATCAGTATCCGCTGCTCCTCGCCGGCCCCGGGCACGTCGTGCATCCGCAGCTCCCGCATCAGCACCAGGATCAGGTTCACCAGGAAGGCGTCCCTGGGCAGCGTCCCGGAGGACTGCGCCACCTGGCTGATCTGCCGCCGCGCCGCGGTGTCCCCGGATAGCACGGTCCACAGCACCGCCAGGTCGTAGCCGGGCAGGTACCAGCCGGCCTGCTCCCAGTCGACCAGCACCGGGCCCGAGGGCGCCAGCAGCACGTTGGTGAGCAGCGCGTCCCCGTGGCAGAACTGCGGCGCGGTGTGCGCCAGTCCGTGCAGCAGGTGCTGCAGGTCGCCCGCGTCCCGGTCGGTCAGCAGGCCCAGGGCGTGGTAGCGGGCGATCTCGCGGGGGTAGTCCAGCGGCGCCTGGAAGGAGCCGGCCGGCGGCCGCCAGAGGTTGAGCGAGCGCACCGCGCCGAGGATCGCCCGGACCTCGCCCGGCGAGGGCGTGTTGCAGGGGTGCCGCTCGTAGGCGGCGGGCCGGCCCGGTACCCGTTCCATCAGCAGCACGCAGCGGTCCGAGTCGGCCGCGACCAGCTTGGGCAGCCGGGCCGGCGGGCGGTGCCGGACGAAGGTGCGGTAGGCGGCGACCTCGTGCCGCAGCAGTTCCGCGGCCTCCCGCCCGGACCTGGTGGCCTCGCGTCCGGCGGGGGTGGGGGTCAGGCACTTGGCGACCACCGGGGTGCGCCCGGCGGTGCCGACCACCAGGACGTGCTGTTCGTCCTCCCGCAGCAGCTGCCGGGGGACGAAGGCGGGGCATATCCGCGTGATGCCGGCCAGCGCGGCGCGCAGCGCCGGTGACTGCTCGGCCGGGTTGTCCAGCCTCGGCGCTCCACCGGCGGCCGGACGGGGTGCCACCATGCGGCGCGGCCCGACGGGTGCCAGGGCGCGGTCACGGGTGCGTGGATCGGAGCCGATGGCCGGACGGTGGCGCGGCGGCTGGGTGACCCGGGTGGTGGTGGGCCCTACGGGGGCGGGGGAGATCGAGGGTGAGTACATGGGTGGTTCCGGGTCCCTTCCTGGCGGGCTGCCGCCGGCGGGCCGGACGGCCCACCGCGATCACTTCTGGTACCGGGACGTTGCGGGCGTTCCGGCACTGCGGGGCTGCTGCGGAGGAGCGGGGCGGCACGGGCGTCGGGCCCCGGACCGGGACCGCCGTGGACCGCGCACCCTGGGGAGTGCGTGGTCCCGATACGGTCCCTGCGCGGTGCACTTCCGTCCGCGCCACCCCTTGCGCCACTCCCTTGCTCCGCGGTCACCGGGGCAACTTCTGCCCGGTGGTCGCGGGGTTGGGGTGGCGCATGTCTACATGACACCCGCCGCCTCATGGCGCATCAGGTTGCGCACCCTGGCGAACCCTGGCGAATGCTCGCCTGGCACATGACGCCCGGATAGCCTCGAAAGTGCCGAGGAACCTGGGGGCTTGACGTGAGCAGAGGCACCAACACCCGATTCGCAGACCTGTTCGCCCTGACCGGATGGTCGAAGGGGGAACTGGCGCGACTGGTCAACCGGCGCGGCGCGGCGGCCGGACAGCAGCAGCTGTCCACCGACACCTCGCGGGTCCGGCGCTGGATCGAACGCGGGGAGATCCCGCGCGACCCGGTGCCGAGGGTGCTGGCGGCGCTGTTCACCGAGCGGCTCGGACGTGTTGTCACCACTGAGGACCTCGGGTTCCAGCGACAGCGGCACACAGGTTCGGGCGGCGCGGCGCAGGCCGCGTCGGACGTCCCCTCCCCGTACCCGCAGCCGGAGCGCACAGCCGAGGACCTCACCGAGTTCACGGGAATGGACCTCATGCTCAACCGACGCGGAATGATGAGCGCGAGCACCGCGCTCCTGGCGGGAGCCGCCATCGCGGGCCCGCTCCACGACTGGATGGCCGGATCCGACTCGGCCGTGGCCGCCGACGGCCCCACCTCGGGCGCGATACTGCGCAGCCCGATGGCCGCGGCCCTGCCGGCCAGCGACTTCTACGAGGCGGGCCCGGTCGGCCTGGACGAGGTGGAGGCGCTGGAGTCCTCCGTCACGGTGTTCCGGGCCTGGGACGCCTCGCGCGGCGGCGGACTGCAGCGCAAGGCCGTGGTCGGCCAGCTCAACGAGGTCGGCGGGATGCTGACCTTCCATCACCCCGAGCCGCTGGCACGGCGGTTGTGGGCGGTGGCGGCCAACCTCTCGGTGCTGGCCGGCTGGATGTCGCACGATGTCGGCCTGGAGCCGACCGCGCAGCGCTACTTCGTGATGGCCGCCCGCTCGGCCCGGGAGGCCGGCGACAAGCCCAGGGCCGGCGAGGCGCTGTCCCGGGCCGCCCGGCAGATGGTGCACCTGAACCGCCCCGGCGACGCGCTGGACCTGATGCGGGTCGCCGAGACCGGCAGCGGCGAGCGCAACCTGCCCAGGACCAGGGCCATGCTGCGGACCGTGGAGGCCTGGGCGCACGCCTCGATGGGCCACTCGCAGGCCACCAGGCGCACCCTCGGCGAGGCCGAGGACCTCTTCGCCCAGGACCAGAACGACCCCGGCCCCAGCTGGCTGCAGTTCTTCGACCGCGCCGACCTGCACGGCATGGAGGCGCTGAGTTACCGCACCCTGGCCGCCCACGACCCCAGCGCCGCCCAACTGGCGCAGTACCACGCCAAGCAGGCGCTGGAACTGCGCGGCGAGGGCCGGGACCGCTCCAAACTGTTCGACTACCTCTCGATGGCCTCGGCCTGCTACATCGCCGACCGTCCCGAGGAGGCCACCTTCTACGCCAAGGAGGCGCTCGCCTCCACCCGGGAGATGTCCTCGCTGCGCACCTGGGACCGGCTGAAGGGGATGTACGAGCTGACCGGGCGCTACGAGCAGATCGACGACGTCAAGCAGCTGCGCGCGGAGATCCGCAAGGCCGTACCGGTGTCCGAGCGGAGCCGTCCGCAGTCGATCTAGCCGGGCCGGTGGCCCGGACGGTCGTCGAAAGCCCCATGTCAGCGTCGGTGTCAGCGTTCTCCCAGGTGCGTCCGGGCCTGGGAAAGGTGCAGAGGAAGGCACTCGAACGGTACGATTTCGTGCCTCCTGCGGGCGGGAACCGAGCATTCCCCGCCCCGCAGGGGACACGGCTGCTCCCCATAGCAGACCCGTACCGCTCAGTGCCAGACCC
Source organism: Streptacidiphilus jeojiensis (assembly GCF_042510965.1). Classification (NCBI taxonomy): domain Bacteria; kingdom Bacillati; phylum Actinomycetota; class Actinomycetes; order Kitasatosporales; family Streptomycetaceae; genus Streptacidiphilus; species Streptacidiphilus jeojiensis. The sequence goes on along the minus strand of NZ_JBEUKS010000013.1, from coordinate 27,469 downwards.
CCATTCACGAAATTCCTTTGCCACCAGGACCGCCGCACCGGATGCTGACCTCATGTTCGAGCCCGCGATAGCGCCCAGCGCCTCCCTTCTCGGCCTGCTTCAGCGGGGCCGGGGGGACGGCACCCTGCACGCTCTGGCGGCCGAGCGTTCCGACGCTCTCGCCGCCCTTGAGGAGTGCGTCACCAGCGACCCCCGCCGCGACTGGCAGGTCGAGAACCGCTCCCTCTACTACGCACGCCTGTTCATGGAGCTGGAGGCCCCGCTGCAGGGCCTCGAGGATCACCTCTTCTGCGCCGAGGACCTGCTAGACGACGAGGAGTCACGCACCGGGCTCACCCTCGCCGTGCTGGGCCGGCTGGCCGGCTACGGCCGGCACGAGGCCCTGCTGCTGCTGCGCCGCTACGCCGCCGCGGGCAGCAACTGGGCCTGGGCCCTGGACGAGCTGGCGGTACGGGAGGACGACGCCGCGCTGGCGGCCCTGGCCGAACCCGTACTGGCCCGCTTCCCCGAGGGCCCCGAGGGCGACGCCGCGCTGCGGGCCACCGTCCGCGACGCCTACGAGCCCCGGCCCTGGCACCTGTGGGCGCAGACCCACCCCAGAGTGGCCGCCGCCACCGAACAGGCCCCCTTCGACCTCTGGCAACGCCAGCTGGACCGGCCCGGCAACGCCCCCGCCTGGAGCACCCCGGCGGTACTGGCCTGGGCCGACGCCGCCTCCACCACCGGCCGGGGCGCCTCCCCCGAGCAGTTCGAACGCCGGGTGGGCGCCGCCGTCCGCTGCCTGGCCGCCGTGGCCGGGCCCGAGGACCGGCCGCTGCTCCGGCGGACCGCCCGCGAGGGCCAGGACGGCGCCCGCTGCGCGGCCCTGCGGCATCTGGCCGACCACGACGACGAGTCGGCGCCCGACCTGCTGGAACTGGCCGCCGCCGACCTCTCCCGGCAGACCGCCGACTACGCCCTCGGCACCCTGTGCCGGGTGCGCACCCCGCGCTTCCTGGCCCGGGCCCGGATCTGGGCCGCCGATCCGGAGGGCGGACCGCTGGCCGACGCCTCGGCCCGGCTGCTGGCCTGCGCCGGCGTGGCAGCCGACGCCCCGGCCGTGGTGGCCGCGCTGCACCGCTGGATCTACCGGCAGGGCGCCGACGGCGACGGACTGGCCGTCCTGGTGGAGGGCGTCGGGCGGCTGGCGGCCGCCACCGGGGTCACCGCCCTGCGCCATGTCTACGCCGAGACCAGCTGCTCGCAACTGCGCGGCAGCGCCGCGCGCAGTCTCGCCGCCGTCGATCCCTGCTTCCCGACCGGGGCCGCGGTCGAGTGCCTCTGGGACTGCGAGGAGACCACCCGCGAACTCGCCGCCCGCCATGTGTTCACCAAGGGTGACGGCCGGGTGCTGGACCGGCTGCGCCGGATGGCCGCCGATCCGGGCGAGGAGGCCGAGGTCCACGCCGCGGTGCGGGGCAGGCTCAGCGGCGGTTGACAGCGCCGCGGAGGGCCGGAGGGTGAGCGTTCGGTAGTCGTTCGTTCACTCGACAGATGGACGTGGCCGTGCGCACGCGTGGCGTCGGGATAACGCAGACATGCGTGTCGCCATCGTCACAGAATCCTTCCCGCCGGACATCAACGGCGTCGCCCACTCCGTCCTGCGCACCGCCGAGCACCTGCTCCGGCGCGGCCACCAGCCCCTGGTGATCGCGCCCGCCCCGGCCGTGCCGCTGTCCGCCCCCGACCCCTGCCCGGTGGTGCGCGTCCCCGCGCTCTCGCTGCCCGGCTACCCGCAGGTGCGGCTGGCCCTGCCCAGCCGCCGACTGGAGCAGCTGATAGCCGGGCACCGCCCCGACATCGTCCACCTGGCCAGCCCCTTCGTCCTCGGCGCCCGGGGCATGGCCGCCGCCGATCGGCTCGGCATCCCGGCCGTCGCCGTCTACCAGACCGACCTGGCCGGGTACGCCCGCGCCTACCGGGCCGGCAGCGGTCTCGGCGAGGCCGCCGCCTGGCGCCGGATCCGCGCCGTCCACTGCGCCGCCGCCCGCACCCTCGCCCCGTCCACCCCGGCCGCCCAGGACCTCACCGCCCACGGCGTGCCCCGGGTGCGGCTCTGGCCGCGCGGCGTGGACTCGGTGCGGTTCCACCCCCGCCACCGCGACCAGGCCCTGCACAGCGCCCTCGCCCCGAACGGCGAGGTGCTGGTCGGCTATGTCGGCCGGCTGGCCCCGGAGAAGCGGGTGGACCTGCTCAGCGGGGTCTGCGCGCTTCCGGGGGTCCGGCTGGTGGTGGTCGGGGAGGGGCCGAGCGAGCCGGCACTGCGCCAGGCGCTGCCCGGCGCCCTGTTCCTGGGGCGCCGCGAGGGCGACGAGCTGGCCGCCGTCTTCGCCTCGCTGGACGTGTTCGTCCACACCGGTCCGATGGAGACCTTCTGCCAGACCATCCAGGAGGCCATGGCCAGCGGCGTCGCCGTGGTCGGGCCCGCCGTCGGCGGACCGCTGGACCTGGTGGCGCACCGCCGCACCGGCCTGCTGGTGCAGCCCAGGGACGTGCGCGCGGTCACCGAGGCCGTCGCCGCACTGGCCGCCGACCCGGAGCTGCGCGAGCGCTACGGCGCCCAGGCGCGCCGCGAGGTGGCCGGACGCACCTGGGAGTCGGTCGGCGACCAGCTGCTCGACCACTACCAGCAGGTGCTGACCCCGGCAGCCGCCGCCGTACCGGTCGCAGCCGCCGCGGCAGCCGCGGCAGCCACGACGGCCGCAGCTCCCGCCGTGCTCGGCACGGTCCCGGACCGGGGCGGGGTGGCGGCATGAGCCTGCGGATCGTACGCCTCGCCAACTTCGTCACCCCGGTCTCCGGCGGCCTGCGCACCGCGCTGCACCACCTGGGCGCGGGCTACCTCGCCGCCGGGCACCGTCCGGTGCTGGTGGTCCCCGGCCCCGCGCACCGGGACGAGGAGACCGACCAGGGCCGGGTGATCACCCTGCCCGGGCGCCGGGTCCCGGGCATGGGCGGCTACCGGGTGCTGCTCGACCGGCCCGCCCTGGCCGACCTGCTGTCGGTGCTCCGCCCGGACCGGCTGGAGGTCTCCGACCGCACCACGCTGCGCTGGACCGGCGGCTGGGCCGGCCGGCACGGCGTGCCGGCCGCGATGGTCTCCCACGAGAGCCTGGACGGGGTGCTGCGGGCCTGGGGCCTGGGGGAGTCCGCGGCCCGCCGCACCGCCGACCGGCTGAACCGGGGGACCGCCCGCGACTACAGCGCCGTCATCTGCACCACCGCCTGGGCCGCCGCCGAGTTCCACCGCATCGGCGCCCGCAACGTGGTCCGCGCCCCCCTGGGCGTCGACCTGGAACGCTGCCACCCCCGGCAGCGCAACGCGGCCGCGCGCAACCACTACGCCCGCCCCGGCGAGGTGCTGCTGGTGCTGTGCTCGCGGCTCTCCACCGAGAAGCGGCCGGAACGGGCCCTGGACGCCGTCGCCGAACTGCGCCGCCGCGGGGTGCCCGCGGTGCTGGTGGTGGCGGGGGAGGGCCCGTTGCGGGCGCGGATGGAGGCACGGGTCAGGGCCGAACGGCTGCCGGTGCGGCTGGTCGGCCACATCGGCTCCGCGGACGCCCTGGCGGCCCTGCTGGCCAGCGCCGACGCGGTGCTGGCACCGGGACCGATCGAGACCTTCGGGCTGGCCGCCCTGGAGGCCCTGGCCTGCGGCACCCCGGTGGTGGTCAGCGCCTCCTCCGCGCTGCCGCAGATCGTCGGCGACGCCGGCCAGACCGCGGCCGACACCGGCCCCGGTTTCGCCGACGCCGTGCAGCGGCTGCTGGCCGGTACCGAGTCCGACCGGCGCCAGCGGGCCCGGGCCCGGGCCGAGCAGTACGGCTGGGACCGGGCCGTGGCCGGGTTCCTCGCCGCCCACCGGATACCCCAGCACGTCCAAGGAGTCATGGCATGACGCTGCTCAGGGTCGCCGCGCTCGGCGACTCACTCACCGAAGGCCTCGGCGACCCCGCCCCCGGCGGCGGCTGGCGCGGCTGGGCCGCCCTGCTCGCGGCCGGCCTGGCCCCGCTGGCCGAGGCCGTGGACCTGCACAACCTCGCCGTGAGCGGGGCCAGGGCCGCGGACGTGGCCCGGACCCAGCTTCCCACCGCCCTGGCGCACCGACCGCACCTCGCCTCCGTCCTGGTCGGTGCCAACGACACCCTGCGCGCCAGCTACGACATCGACTCGGTCACCACCGACCTGGACGCCGTCATGGCCGAACTCAGCGCCGGCGGCACCGTGCTGCTCACCGCCTGCCTGCCCGATCCCGGCCGACTGCTGCGCCTCCCCGGCCCGCTCGCCCGTCCACTGGCGCGCCGGATGCACAGCGTGAACGAGGTGGTGCACGCCCTGAGCGAGCGCTATGCCGCCGTCCACGTCCACGCGGCCGAGGCCGACTGGATCGACGACCCCCGGATGTGGAGCGTGGACCGACTGCACCCCAGCGAGCGCGGCCACCGCGCGCTGGCCCGCGAGTTCCACACCGTGCTGGCGGCGAACGGTACGGCGGCCGGCCCCGCCCCGACGCCGGAGCCCGAGTGCGCCGCGCCGAGCCGGGCCGCCCAGACCTGGTGGATGGCCACCAAGGGCACCCGCTGGGTCGCCGAACGCTGCACCGACCTGCTCCCGGACCTGCTCCGGCTGGCCGCGGCCGAGGCCAGGCAGCGCGACCCCCGGGCCCTGGACCTGGCCGCCGCCCGGCACACCGCCGCAGCCCTGGCCGCCGTCTGCGGCTCCGGCTCCGGCCCGGTCTCCGGTTTCGAACGGGAGGCCCTGCGCGCCGTCAGCTGATCACTCCGTCCGATCACCCCGTCCGATCACCCCGTCCGATCACCCCGTCCGATCACCCAGTTCGATCACCCGGTCTCGGCCGCCCGTACGCACAGCACGGCGGGCAGATGCTGCGTCAGCAGCCGCCAGCTGTCGCCCTCGTCGGCACTTCCGTAGACCTCGCCGTTGCGGTTGCCGAAGTACACGCCCACGGGCTCGGCGTCGTCCAGGCACAGCGCGTCGCGCAACACCACCCCGTAGTGCGGTTCCCGGGGGAGTCCCTCGGACAGCGGTTCCCAGCTCTCGCCCGCGTCCCGGCTGCGGTACACCCGGCAGCGGTGCTCAGGGGGCAGCCGCTCGTAGTCGGCCACCAGCGGGAACACATAGACGGTGCCCGCCCGTCGCGGGTGCGCCGCGATGGCGAAACCGAAGTCGGCCGGCAGGTCGGCGTCGATCGGGATCCAGCTCCCGCCGGAGTCGTCGCTGCGGTAGACCCCGCCGTGGTTCTGCAGGTACAGCCGGGCAGGATCGCCGGCGTCCACGGCGATCTTGTGCACGCACTGGCCGAACTCCGGATTGCGGTCCGGCTGGAACCGCGCCTCCACCCCGGTGTTCGAGGGAGCCCAACTGTCACCGCCGTCCGCGGACCGGTAGACGCCGCCGGTGGACACCGCGACGGTGAGCTGTCGGGGGTCCTCCCGGTCGACCAGCACCGTGTGCATCCCCTGGCCGCCGAAGCCGGCCCCCCAGTCCTTGCGCTGCGGATGTTTCCACAGGCTCTCCACCAGGGAGAACGACTCGCCCCTGTCCTCGGACCGGAACAGCGCGGCAGGCTCGGTCCCCGCGTAGACGACGGTCGGCTGGTCGGCGCCGGCCGGCTGGAGCTGCCAGACCCGCTCCAGCGAGGTCCCGGTGGACTCCGGGAAGCGCACGGCGGGCTGTTTGGGCTCCTGCCAGGTCGCGCCCAGGTCGTCGGAGTGGAACACCGAGGGACCCCAGTGGCTGCTGTCCGCGCCGGCCAGGATCCTCGGCACCCCGCCGCCCCGGCGGTCGATGGCCACCGAGTACACCCCCTGCATCGGGAAGTGCGGCTGCTCGTTCCACTCCCAGTTCCTGCGGTCCCGGCTGCGTCCCAGGAACAGCCCCTTGGCGGTACCGACCGCCAGTACTACCTCGCCCATGGCGGACTCCTCTGTCCTCGCTTCTGTCCTCGCCGGTGGTTCTCCTCGCCGGTTCGTCCGATGGGCAGCAGTCTTCTCGGATCGCGGACGGTTGTCGTGTTTTCGGGCGTGTGTTCACTGCATTGAGCGAGTGAATCGAACGGGCGTTCCCGGTACCGCCTGCGCGGCCGAGGCGAGATCCCCCGCCGGGACCACGCCCAGGACCGGATAGCCCCCGGTGGTGGGGTGGTCGGCCAGGAACACCACCGGCAGTCCGTCCGGCGGCACCTGCACCGCCCCGAGCACCATCCCCTCGCTCGGCAGTTCACCGCGGTCCGGCAGTCGTTCGAGCAGCGGTCCGGTCAGCCGCAGCCCGACCCGGTTGGACGCGGTGGAGACCGTCCAGCGCCCGGAGTCCAGCGTGCGCAGCGCACTGGGGCCGAACCAGTCGGCGCGCGGTCCGAGGTCCAGCCGCAGCAGCAGTTCGCGCGGGGGAGCCGGCAGCGGCAGCGGGTCGATCCAGCAGGGCGGACCGGTCGGCGGCCCCACCGGCAGCAGCTGCCCGGCCACCAGCGGCGCCGGCCCGAGCCCGGCCAGCAGATCGGTGGACCGGCTGCCCAGCACCGGTGGCACCGCGAAGCCGCCGGCCACCGACAGGTAGCAGCGCAGCCCGCTGGTCGGCGCACCCACCGCCAGCACCGCCCCGGCCGGTACCCGTACCGGGGCGCCCCAGGCGACCGCCCTGCCGTCCACAAGCACCGGTGCGGGGGCGCCGAGGACCGCGACCAGCACCGGCTCCAGGGCCCGCAGCGCGACCCCGCCGAGGGTGGCCTCCAGTACTGCCGCGTCCGGGACGTTGCCGACCAGCCGATTGACCAGCCGGAGCGCGCCCGGATCCAGCGCCCCGGCGCGCGGCACCCCGAGCGCGGCGACGCCGACGCGTCCGCCGTCCTGGACCGTGGTCAGCGGTCCTGGCCGGACCACCTCCATCGCCCTCACGGCTGCTCCACGAAGCGCACCCGGGCGCCCGGCTGCAGCAGCGCCGCCGGGTCGCGGCCCAGGTCCCAGACCGGCAGCGAGGTGCGCCCGAGCAGCTGCCAGCCGCCGGGCGAGGCGCCGGGGTAGACCCCGGTGTAGCCGCCGGCCAGCGCCACCGAGCCGGCCGGCACCCGGGTGCGCGGGGTGGCCCGGCGCGGCACGGCGTACCGCTCGGGCAGCCCGGTCAGATAGGCGAAGCCGGGCGCGAAGCCGCAGAAGGCGACCCGGTACTCGGCCCCGGTGTGAATCCGCACCGCCTCGGCGGCGGACACCCCCCACAGCGCCGCGACCTCGGCCAGGTCCTCGCCGTCGTAGCGGGTCGGTACGGTGACCACCGGGCCCTCCGGCGGCGCCGAGGTCTGCGGCCGCCACCCCTCGAACTGGGCGGCGACCAGCTCCGGCCGGGCCAGTCCGTCCAGCAGCACCGTCCGCGCGGCCGGGACGATCTCGACGGTCCCCGGCAGCCGCCCGTCCGCCTGACGAGCAATCAATTCATGGTGCAGCGAGGCGACTTCCGCGTCGCTGTCGACCTCCAGCAGCAGCGCCGAGCGCCCCGCGGCCATGATCCGCACGCTCATCCGAACGCCTCCACGCCCACCCCGGCGGCGGTCAGCGCCTCCCGGACCCGCAGCGCCAGCGCGGCGGCGCCCGGGGTGTCCCCGTGCACGCACAGCGAACCGGCCCGCACCGGGACCAGGCTGCCGTCCGCGGCGACCACCTCCCCGTCCCTGGCCATCCGCACCGCCCGGGCCACCACCTGGTCCGGATCGTGCAGCACCGCCCCCGGCTCGGTCCGCGGCACCAGCGTCCCCTGCGCGGTGTAGGCCCGGTCCGCGAAGGCCTCGGCGACCACCGGGAGGCCGGCCGCCAGCGCCGCCGCGAGCAGCGCCGATCCGGGCAGCCCCAGCACCGGCAGGCCGCGCCCGTCCGCCCGCCGGTAGGCCAGCAGCGCGTCCACCACGGCGCCCGCCTGCTCCTGGTCGTGCACCACCCGGTTGTAGAGCGCCCCGTGCGGCTTCAGATAGGCCACCGCCGTCCCGGCCGCCCGGGCGAACAGGTCCAGGGCGCCCAACTGGTAGGCGATCTCGTCGGCCAGCTCCCGGCGCGGCACCTCCATCGGGCGCCGCCCGAAGCCGGCCAGGTCCCGGTAGGAGACCTGGGCCCCGATCCGCACCCCGCGCTCGGCCGCCAGTTCGCACACCCGGCGGATCGTCGAGGGGTCGCCGGCATGGAAACCGCAGGCGACGTTCGCACTGGTGACCACCGCCAGCAGGGCCTCGTCGTCGGTCAGCGTCCAGCGTCCGAAGCCCTCGCCCAGGTCCGCGTTGAGATCGATGGTCACCATGGCACAGATCCTAGGGGCGGGCCGCGTGTGCAAGGTCACACAATTGCCCGCATTCCGTGGCGTTTCGGAGCCTGTCAGTGCCACCCCCTAATCTTGTCGATCGTGACCACATCCGCCGACCCCAGCACCCGCGTCTCGCTGGGCCCAGCCGCCGACGAGGGGCTGGCCCGGCGGCTCCGTGCGCTCGCGTGCACCGCGCCGCTGCACGACCTGGACAGCCGCAAGGCCAACCTGGCCGGCGAGTACGCCGTCTACGGCATGGCCGAGGTGGCGCTGTCGGCGATCGACCTGGTCACCCTGCAGATGGACTTCGACACCGGCGCCGACCGGGACCAGGTGCTGGCCCGGCTGCAGCCCCGGGTCGCCGCCCAGGCCCCGCAGCGCCCCTGGACCGAGCACGAGCGGGTCGCCCGCTGGGTGCTGGAGTCGCTGATCAACGTGGGCAGCGTGGACCGCGGCTTCCGCGCCGTCTACGGCACCTTCGCCACCGACGGCTCCTATGTCCGCCGTGACTACGACTTCAAGCTGATCGAGGAGGTGCCCGGGCCCGACGGCGGGGTCTACCTGCGCACCACCGACGAGGCCGTCAACGTCCTGGTCGGCGCGCTGGACACGGACGTCACCAGCGCCCAGATCGCCGCCGAGGTCAAGCTGGAGGTGCTGATCAACCGGGGCAGGCTGGCGGACGCCCAACTCGCCGCCGAACAGGCCCGCTACCGCACCGTCCAGTTCGCCGAGACGCTGCGCCGGGCCCTGGAGGCCACCCGCCGCAACGTCCGCGCGGTGGACTGGATGGAGACCGTCCCCGACCTGATCCACGAGGCGCTGGAGCACATCGCCGACCGCTACCGGCACGAGAACGCGATCCTCACCAACATCCGCCGCGCCCGGGACGAGTCCGAGGACCCGGAACACAAGCGGCGCGCCGCCGAGCTGGTCGACATCGTCAAGGACTGCATCCGCCGGCACACCCAGCTGCAGACCCGGCTGCTGGAGGCCGGCCCGCTGTTCCGCGCCGAGCAGGACCGCCAGGCCTTCGCCGCCCCCACCGCCCGCTCCGGCCTGGACCTCTACGGGCAGCTGCTGGCCCCGCTGCTGCGGCTGCCGCTGGAGCACGGCCTGCGGGTCACCGACGCCTTTTTCAGCAGTGCCATAGGGCTGCGCACCCCGGTCTCGGTCCGGGTCACCGACCTGGTCGAGGTACTGCTCACCCCGCCGGTCGAGCGCGAGCACCTGGGCGCCGAACTGCCCGAGCCCGATCTGCTGGACACCCCCGACGACAGCCGCTTCTCCGAGGCCCAGCTGGAGGCCGCCCAGGTCCTGCTGGACCTCCCCCCGGACGCACCGCGGCGGCTGTCCGGCCTGCTCGCCGAGGCCCGCCGAAGCGACCCCGAACTCCCGTACCTGGTCGCCCTGCTGGCTGTGCACGCGGCCAGCCCCTCGGTCGGCACGGCCTACCGGCAGGGCGAGGAGCGGCTGCTGTTCGCCGTCGACGACGGCGCCCGGCTGGACGACCCGGAGTTCGGCGGCGCCGACCTGATCGTCGGCAGCGCCCTGCTCGACGCCGCCGGCATGGCCGCGGAGCGTGCCGAGGCGTCCGCACCGACCGACCCCCCGGCCAGGGCCCTCGTCCCGGCCGGACGGAAGCCGCACCACCTGGAGTCCCGCCCATGACCAGCTACGACGAGCATCCCACGACCGGGGACGGTGCCGGCGCCCCGCCCGCGATCACCCCCGGCGACGTCGCCGACGCCTCCCGGCTGGTCTCCTTCGGGCTGCAGCCGAAACTGCTGCCCGCACGCGACGCCGAGTACGGCGAGCTGGTCCGCCGCTACCGCGACGACCCCGGTTTCGCCCGGCTGGCCGACGCCGTCGCCACCGGTCTGGGACTGATCGTGCTGGAGGTCTCGCCCCGGGCCGGGATGGCGGTCGCCGCCTCCGAGGACTCGGTCTTCGCGGTCCGGCTCGGCGAGTACTCCCGCCGCGCCGCCTCCGAGTCCACCGACCGCTTCCTGCACGGCCTGGCGCACCTGGCCGTGGCCGCGCTGGCCTTCCCCCGCCCGGAGGACCTGGCCGACGACGGCTACCTCGGCCGGATCACCGTCAACGGCGTGGACACCTTCGTCCGCCAGGTCTGCCGCCGGCTGGAGGAGCAGGCCGAGGCCGAGGGCGCCAACACCGACCCGGTCAGCGACGCCCCCGGCCTGGAGGCCGCCTGGCGGGTGTACGCGCGGCGCAGCGCCACCGGCGCCACCAAGGACGCCCGCCGACTCTCCGGCTCCACCATCGGCATCGTCGGCAAGGCGATGTCCTTCATGGTCGACACCGGCTTCCTGCAGAAGACCTCGGACGACTCCGGCGGCACCTTCCGCACCACCGCCCGCTACCAGCTCCAGGTCCGCGACCTGGCCGGCAGCGCCGCGATGGCCGAACTGCTCGCCCTGGGCGTGGTCCCGATCAGCGACGGCAGCGCCAGCCTGCTGCCACCCGACCCCACCGAGGAACTGGTCGCCGACGCCGGCCTCCCGTTCCACTCCTCCTGACGCGCCTTTCCTGACAACCCACCAGCACGGAGACCTGACACCCCATGTACGAGCTGAACCGGGTCCGCCTGTACTCCATCGGCCCCGCCGGTGCGCGGTACGCCGACACCGTGCTCGACCTGAGCGGTGTCGGCGATCCGGTGCCCGAGCCGGCCCCCTCCCAGCCCGGCTTCTTCGACGAGGAGGAGAGCGGCCCGCCGCGCCGCCCGGCCCCGGCCGGTGTGCTGTTCCTGGAGAACGGCGGCGGCAAGTCGGTGCTGCTGAAGCTGATCTTCTCGGTGATGCTGCCGGGCCACCGCAACACCCTGGGCGGCGCCAGCTCCGGCGTGCTGCGCAAGTTCCTGCTCGCCGACGACTGCGGCCACGTCGCGCTGGAGTGGCAGCACACCCTCACCGGCGAGACCGTGGTGGTCGGCAAGGTCAGCGAGTGGCGCGGCCGCCAGGTCTCCACCGACCCGCGCAAGTTCGCCGAGGCCTGGTACTCCTTCCGCCCCGGCCCCGGCCTCAGCCTGGACGGCCTGCCGGTCGCCGAACGCACCACCTTCCTCCCGGCCCCCGGTCAGGAGGCGCCCAAGGTGAGCCCCAAGGGCCGCCGCCGGACCATGAAGGGCTTCCGCGACGCCCTCACCGAGGCGGGCAAGGCCGAGCCCGCCCTGGACCTGGTCTGGGAGGAGGGCCACGACCGCTGGATCGAGCATCTGGGCAGCCTCGGTCTTGACCCCGAACTCTTCCGCTACCAGCGCGAGATGAACGCCGACGAGGGCGAGGCGGCCGGCCTGTTCGCGGTGAAGAACGACGCCGACTTCACCGACCTGCTGCTGCGCGCGGTCACCGACACCCGCGACACCGACGGCCTGGCCGACCTGGTGCACGGCTTCGCCAACAAGCTCGGCCGCCGCGCCGAGCTGACCGCCGAACGCGACTTCACCGCGGGCTCGCTGGACCTGCTGCGCCGGATCGCCGAGGCGGCCACCGCCCGCGAGTCGGTCCGTGAGACGCACCGTTCCGCCGAGCGCCGCACCCGCCGGCTGGCCCGCACCCTGGCCGCCCGCGCCGCCGCGGAGCGGGACCAGGTCCGTGAGCTGGCCGAGCAGGTCGCCGAGGCGGCCGCCGCCGTCGCCGACGCCGAGGACGGCCGCACCCGGCAGTCGCTGATCACCGCCGAGCTGACCCACCGTCATGCCAGCCTCGCCCTGGCCGCCGCCACCGGTACCGCGGCGGGCCTGCGCAAGGAGCTGCTGGACGCCAGGACCCTGCACTCCGCCTGGCAGGCAACGGAACTGGTGCTCCGTCACCGCGCCGCCGCGGACCGCTCGGCCCGGATGTCGGCCGCGATCCGCGAGGCCGAACGCGACGCCGCCCCCGCCCTGGCCGCCCGCACCCGCGCGGCCCGTGCCCTGGTCGGCGCGCTGGAGACGGCCGCCGCGGCGGCCGAGGCCCAGGCGGACAGCGAGGAGCAGCGCGCCGGTGCGCTGCAGGCCGAGGGCGAGACCGCCCGTCGCGACGCCACCGCCGCCGCCACCGCCGCGCAGAAGGGCCGCAGCGAGAGCGAGCACCTGCGCCAGCGCCTGGCCGAGGTCGAGCAGGAGACCCAGGCCGCGGTCCGTTCCGGCTGGATCGACTCCACCAACGCCGCCCCGGACGCCGAGGCAGTGGACCCGGCCCGGGCCGCCCTGGAGGCGTCCGACGCCGAGCAGCAGGCCACCGCCGCCTGGGAGCAGGCCCGTACCGTCGCCGACCAGGCCGCCGCCCGGGCCCGCGAGGCCGCGGCCCGGGGGGCCAGGGCGGAACTGGCCGCCGCCCGCGCCAGCGACGCGCTGGCCGCCGCCGAGACTGCGCTGGCCGCCGAGCAGGACGCCGCCGCCGAGCTCGCCGCCCACCCCCGCGCCACCGAGCTGCTCGGGGTCCAGGTCGGCGAGCTGTCGCCGGAGGCGCTGGACCGCTCCGCCGACAGCCTGCGCGAGCTGCTGGACGACTCGGTCACCGCCGCCGAGCGCACCCTGTTCGAGCTCAGGACGGCCGCCGCCGCAGACTCCCGGGTGCTGGCCGCGCTCGGCGACGGCGGGCTGCTCCCGCCCGGTCCGGACGTGCTGGCCACCGTCGAGTACCTGGGCGAGCACGGCGTCCCCGCCCTCCCCGGCTGGCGCTACCTGGCCCAGTCGGTGGACCCGGCCGACCACGACCGGATCCTCGACGCCCGCCCGCAGCTGGTCGACGGCGTCATCGTGACCGACCCGGCCGCGCTGGAACGGGCCCGGGAGGCCCTGTCCGCGGCCGCCCTGCTGCCCCGCTCCGCCGTCGCCGTCGGCACCGCGGCCGCCCTGCTCGCCCCGGTCCTCGACGGCGCCGGCACGGCGGCCTCCTCCGGAGTGTTCCTGGTCCCGCCGAACCCGGCCATGCACGACGAGAACGCCGCCGACGAGGAGCGCAGCCAGCTCCGTGACCGGGCCACCGCCAGGGACGAGCAGATCCGCGCGCTGGCCGCCCGGCTCGGTGCGGACCGCCTGCTCAGCGGCCGGCTGGCGTCCTGGCGCACCCGTTGCCCCGACGGCCACCTGGACGCGCTGGCCGGCACCGCCGAGGCGGCCCGCAGCGCACTGGACCTGGCCGGCGCCGAGCTGGCCTCGGCCCGCGCCGAGCACCAGGACGCCGACGCCGACCAGCAGCAGGCCTCCCGGCTGCGGGACGAACGCGGCGAGGCCGCCCAGCAGGCCCGCCGTCGCGCCGACGCCCTGGCCGGACTCGCCTTCCGGCTGCGCGAGCGCACCGGCTGGACCGGCCGGCTGCGCGAACTGATCGACGAGACCGCCCAGGCCGAGCAGCGGCAGCAGCTCTGCACCGAGCGGGCCCAGGCCGCCGACGAGGACCGCCGCGCCGCCCAGCGCGCCGCCGACGACGCCCGCCGTACCGTCCGCGCCCTGCGCGCCGAACGCGCCGAACTGCCCACCGCCGAGGACACCGGGGCTGACTCCGAGTCAGCTGAGCCCGAGTCGACCCGGGGGTCGGCCGACGGTTCCGCCGCCTCCCTCCCCGCGCTGCGCGAGGCCCACCGCGCCGCCTCGCAGCTCTACGACCAGGTCGGCGTCGGCGCCGACCTGCGCGCCGAGCAGGCCCGTGCCGAGAGCGACGAGTCCGCCGCCCGCACCGAGCTGGACCGCCTGACCAACAAGGTCCGCTCCCGCGCCGAGGAACTGCTCACCACACCCGACGGCGCCGACGCGCCGGGCCGGCAGGCCGCCGCCGCCCGTGCCGAGGACCTCGTCCAGACCATCGAGGGCCGCGCCTCCGCCGCCAGCGAGCAGCTGGGCCGGCTGCGCGGCGAGGCCGAGCGCAGCGCCCCGGTCACCGGGGACGCCCACACCGAGCTGCCCGACGAGCTGGTCCCCACCGACACCGGGCACGCCCAGACGCTGCTCCGTGCCGCCACCGCCGAGCTGGCCGGGCGCACCGACCTGCTCAGCGCCGCCCGTTCGGCCCACAACGAGCTGCAGCGCTCGCTGGAGGCCACCCAGCACGCCTCCGCCGAGTTCGACGAGTCCGCCGCCCAACTCCGGGACGGCCTGCGGGAACCGGCCGCGGCCACCCCCGAGGGCGAGGACGAGGCGCCGCCGCCGTTCCCCGGCCCCCTGGCCGAGGCCCGCCAGTCCGCCGCCGACAGCCGCCGCTCACTGCGCGCCGCCGTGGCCGACCTGGCCGCCGCCGACCTGGCCGTCCGCGACGCCTCCGACGCCCTGGTCCGGCACGCCAACTCCACCCGCTACGAGGCCGTCCGCACCCCGGCCCGGCAGCAGATCCGCGAGCTCCCGGCGGCCGCCCTGCCGGAGCACGCCGCCGCCTGGGCGATCGCCTTCGCCCCCCGGCTGCGGGTCCTCAGCGACGAGTTGGAGCAGTTGGAGCGCAACCGCGACAGCATCGTCGACCGGCTGCGCGGCCTGGTCGAGACCTCGCTGGCCACCCTGCGCGCCGCCCAGCGGCTGTCCCGGCTGCCCGAGGGCCTGGGGGAGTGGTCCGGCCAGGAGTTCCTCCGGATCCGCTTCGAGGACCCCGACCACGCCGTGCTCACCGAGCGCCTCGGCGAGGTCATCGACGAGGCCACCCGCGCCGCCGTCCGCCGCACCGGGGCGGCCAGCGGCACCAGCGACTGGGGCCGCAGGGACGGGATGTCGCTGCTGCTGCGCGGCGTCCACGCGGCCGTCGAGCCCAAGGGCATCGCCGTGGAGATCCTCAAGCCGGACGCGGTGCTGCGCGCCGAGCGGGTCTCGGTCAGCCAGATGTCGGACGTGTTCTCCGGCGGCCAGCTGCTCACCGCGGCCATCGCGCTCTACTGCACCATGGCCGCGCTGCGCGCCAACGACCGCGGCCAGGCCCGGCTGGCCCACGCCGGAACCCTGTTCCTGGACAACCCGATCGGCCGGGCCAACGCCACCTACCTGATCGAGCTCCAGCGCGCCGTGGCCTCGGCCCTCGGGGTGCAGCTGATCTACACCACCGGCCTTCTGGACGCCAATGCGCTGGCGGAGTTCCCGCTGATCATCCGGCTGCGCAACGACGCCGACCTGCGGGCCGGGCTGAAGTACATCTCGGTGGAGGAGCACCTGCGCCCCGGCCTGCCCGAGATCGACCCGGAGGAGGCCGACATCCACGGCGCGGTCACCGCCACCCGGATGTTCCGCAGGCCGGTGGAGGCCACCGTCTGAGCGTCCGTCAACTCACGGGACAGCTCCGGTCAGAGCTGCCTCCGCGCCGCCCTGCGCCGCTGCACGTCGGCCTGCAGCGCGATGCCGGCGTCCAGCAGGAACCAGGTCGTCGCGAAGATGCCCACGGCGGTGACCCCGAGCGCCAGCGGGGTGAAGTCGGCATGCGCGATCGAGCCGACGATCGTGAAGAGCAGGGCGTTCAGGGTCATCCCGGCGGCGACCAGCAGCCGCGCCCGCGCCTTGCGGGACCTGTCCGACACCCGACCAGCCACTCCAGCCCCCCGGCCTCACCCGACGCAGAACACTGACCACCGACACCGACCACCAACAGGAGTCCTGCCCAGCAGGGAGGGGCTCATGCCCCGCCCGGGACCGAGTCCTCGTCGATCCACCCCTTGGTCCGCTCCACCGCCTTCAGCCAGTTGCGCTGCTCCCGGGCCCGCTCCTGCGCGCCCATCCGCGGGGTCCACTCCGCGCCGCGGTGCCAGTTGGCCCGCAGCGTGTCCAGGTCCGGCCAGAAGCCGACGGCCAGGCCGGCCGCGTAGGCGGCGCCCAGCGCGGTGGTCTCGGCCACCAGCGGCCGTTCCACCGGCGCGTCCAGGACGTCCGAGATGATCTGCATCAGCAGGTCGTTGGCGGTCATCCCGCCGTCCACCTTGAGCGAGCTGAGGGTCACCCCGGAGTCCTTGGCCATGGCGTCGACGACCTCGTGGGTCTGCCAGGCGGTGGCCTCCAGCACCGCGCGGGCCAGATGACCCTTGTTCACATAGCCGGTCAGCCCGGTGATCACGCCCCGCGCGTCGGAGCGCCAGTAGGGCGCGAACAGTCCGGAGAACGCCGGCACGATGTAGGCGCCGCCGTTGTCCTGCACGGTCGACGCCAGCTCCTCGATCTCGGCGGCCGTGGAGATCAGCCCCAGCTGGTCGCGCAGCCACTGCACCAGCGAACCGGTGACCGCGATGGAGCCCTCCAGTGCGTAGACCGGCTTCCGGTCGCCGATCCGGTAGCCGACCGTGGTCAGCAGTCCGTGGTACGAGTTCACGGCCTTCTCACCGGTGTTGAGCAGCAGGAAGGTGCCGGTGCCGTAGGTGCTCTTGGCCTCGCCCTCGTCGAAGCAGGTCTGCCCGAACAGCGCGGCCTGCTGGTCGCCCAGGGCCGAGGCCACCGGCACGCCCGCCAGTTCGCCCACCGCGTGCCCGTAGACCTCGGCGGAGGAGCGGATCTCCGGCAGCAGCGAGGCCGGGACGGCGAAGGACTCCAGCAGCCGCTCGTCCCACTCCAGCGTGTGCAGGTTCATCAGCATGGTGCGCGAGGCGTTGGTGACGTCGGTGACGTGGACGCCGCCGTCCACGCCGCCGGTGAGGTTCCAGATCAGCCAGCTGTCCATGGTGCCGAACATCAGCTCGCCGGCCTCGGCGCGCCCGCGCAGCCCGTCCACGTTGTCCAGCAGCCAGCGGATCTTGGGCCCGGCGAAGTAGCTGGCCAGCGGCAGCCCGGTCTCGCGGCGGAAGCGGTCCTTGCCGACGTTGCGGCCCAGCTCCCGGCAGAGCGCCTCGGTCCTGGTGTCCTGCCAGACGATGGCGTTGTGCACCGGCTCCCCGGTGCTGCGGTCCCACAGCAGGGTGGTCTCCCGCTGGTTGGTGATCCCGATCGCGCTCAGCTCCGCCGGGCCGATCCCGGCCCGGCGCATCGCCTGGGTGACCACCGACCGCACCCGGGTCCAGATCTCGCCGGCGTCGTGCTCGACCCAGCCGGGCTGGGGGAAGATCTGCCGGTGCTCCTGCTGCTCGACGGCGACGATCGCACCGTCCGCGTCGAAGACGATGCAGCGGCTCGAGGTGGTCCCCTGGTCGATCGCGGCGACGTAGCGGCCCTGCGGCCGTCCCCCGGCGGCGGGTACTGCGGTGATGGTGGGGCGCGGCAGTGGAGGCATGGACGAGAGTCTGCCAGTCACCCCCGTCCTGCCTCCACCGCCGCAGCTCCAACGCGGCGCCTGGGTCAGGAAGCCAGCCGCCCACCGCCGTCAACCGGCAGCACAATCCCCGTGGTGTACGCGTTCTCCACCAGGAAGGCGATGGCATGCGCCACCTCCTCCGGCCGCCCGGGCCGCCCCAACGGTGTGTTCGTGCAGGCCCCGTTCACCACAGCGCCCCGGTTCTCCTCGGGCAGCCAGTCCCACCACGGGGTGTCGATCACGCCCGGCGAGAGGGCGTTGACCCGGCGCGGCGCGAGTTCGACCGCGAGAATCCTGGCGGCCGTCTCCAGAGCCGCGTTCGACGAACCCAGCACGGTCAACCCGGGGGCGCTCATCTGGGAGCTCGCGGCACCGAGCAGGGTGACCGAGCCGTCGGCCCGCAGCGTCTCCAACGCGGCCTTGACCGTCAGCAGCTGCGGAATGAGTTTCCCCTCGCTGTGCCTCCGCAGCTCTGCTGCGGTCAGCTCCAGCAACGGGGTGATCCCGCCCCTGGGCGAGACTGTCACCACCAGGTGGTCGAACGGACCCACCTCGGCGAAGAACTCGGCCAGCTGTCCCTCGTCGGAGGCGTCCAGGGTCCGCCCCTCGACCCCGTCGCCGAGCACCTTCAGCGCCGCCTCCGAGCGGTCGGCGCTCCGTCCGGCGACGACGACCCGGTTGCCCCGGTCCCGCAGCAGTTCGGCGGTGGCCAGGCCGATCCCGGAGGTACCGCCGACGATCACAACACGTTCAGACATGGCGTCCGCTTCCTCTATCCCTCCCGGTGACCCACTTTCGAGTCACTGTGCCTCGATTATATATCGAGACACGGTGCCTTGTAAAGTCGGGCCATGAACAAGACCACCCCCGCTCCCCAGGGGCGCCCCCGCAGCGAGAGCGCCCACCGGGCGATCCTGGACGCGGCCGTAGGCCTGGCCGTCCGCGACGGCTACACCGCCGTCACCATCAAGGGCATCGCCGAGGCCGCCGGTGTCGGCCGGCAGACCGTCTACCGCTGGTGGCCGACCAGGGGGGCGGTGCTGCTGGAGGCGCTCGGCGAGATCGGCGCGGCCCATGTGCTGCCCGAGCCCTCCGGGGACCCGCGCGCGGACCTGCGGCGCTTCCTGGACCAGACCTTCGAGCTGGCCGCCAAGGCGCCGGTCGCCAACGTCCTGCTGGGCATCACCGCCGACGCCGTGAGCGACCCCGGGCTGGCGGCGGACCGGCGCGGCTACATCTCCGGCCGCCGCGATCTGCTGCGCCAGGCGCTGGAGCGCTGCGGCGACACCTGGGCGGTGCCGGTGGACACCCTGGTGGACCTGGCCTTCGGTGCCATGTGGTACCGGCTGATGAACGAACACGCAGCGGTGGGACCGCAGTTGACGGAGGAACTGATGGTGGTGGTGGACGCGCTGGCCCGCTAGGGGGTGGCCTCCGAACCGCTTCGGCGCTATGTTGTTCTCATTACGAGAAGGACTCTGAGTGAGAATGACTCGGAGTGAGAACAACCTGTACCGAGAGCGACCCGAGCGGAGCGCCCGATGCCGACCCAGGACCAGCCGTCGCAGGCCGACCAGTCGCAGTCCGAGCAGGACTGGCTGGCGGCCTACGACCCGCGGGCCTTCACCCCGGTCGCGGTGACCGTGGACGTGGTCGCTCTGACGCTGCGTCAGGACCGGCTGCACGTACTGCTGGTCCGCCGCGCGGGCCCGCCGTTCCAGGGCTGCTGGGCGCTGCCCGGCGGCTTCGTCCGAGCCGGGAAGGAGGACCTCGACCAGGCCGCGGCCCGCGAGCTCGCCGAGGAGACCGGGGTGGACACCGCCGCGCTGCGACGGGTCCACCTGGAACAGCTCGGCTCCTACGGCGCCCCCGCCCGCGATCCGCGGATGCACGTGATCTCCGTGGCCTACCTCGCCTTCGCTCCCGACCTGCCCGATCCGCAGGCGGGCACCGATGCGGCCGCAGCCGCCTGGGTGCCGCTCGGCGGGACCGCCCCGGCTGCCGGACCCCACAGGGGAGGGCCCAGCAGCCGGAGCGGTCCCGCCGGGCACCCACTCGCCTTCGACCATGCGGTGATCCTCGCCGAGGCGCTGGACCGGGCCCGTTCCAAACTCGAGTACACCCCGCTGGCCACCGCCTTCCTCGGCCCCGAGTTCACCATCTCCGAACTGCGCTCGGTCTACGAGGAGATCTGGGGGGAGAAGCTGCACGCCGGCAACTTCCACCGCAAGGTGCTCTCCGTCCCCGGCTTCGTCGAGAGCACCGGCGCGACCGCGACCAAAGCCGGCAGCAAGGGCGGGCCACGGGCCCGGCTCTACCGCACCGGCGACGCCCGACTGCTGCACCCCGCACTGCTGCGACCCGACCGCGAGGAGTCCGTCCGCTGACCCCCGTGACCCCCACGTAGCCATCCGGCCCCACCGCCCGTACGGCACCGGACCTCTGACAGCGCGCCACCCCTCCTGCTCCGTCCCGTCCCGCAGAAGGAGATCCCATGGGAAGCGGACGCTGGTCCACCAACGTCTACGACGCCGCCGCCGAGTACCGCGCCGCCACCGGCGCGGACCCCTTCGACTACAGCAGCCGGGCCCGGGCCGGCCACCGCAGCGGCTGGAAGGCCCACCGCTCGCTCGACCCCAGGGGCCTCACCGTCCGTGAGAGCCGGGACTCGGCCGAGCACCCCGAATCCCTGGCCATCGCCGTGCTGTTCGACGTCACCGGATCCATGCAGTCCGTGCCCCGGGTGCTGCAGACCAAGCTCCCCGAACTCTTCGGCCTGCTGCTGCGCAAGGGCTACACCCAGCACCCGCAGATCCTCTTCGGCGCGGTGGGCGACGCCACCTGCGACCGGGTCCCGCTGCAACTAGGCCAGTTCGAGTCCGACAACCGGATGGACGACCACCTCGGCAACATCTTCCTGGAGGGCGGCGGAGGCGGTCAGATGACGGAGTCCTACGAACTCGCCATGTACGCCATGGCCCGGCACACCTCGCTGGACTGCCACGAGAAGCGCGGGCGCCGCGGCTACCTCTTCCTCATCGGCGACGAACTGCCGTACGGCAAGGTGAAGGCCCGCGAGGTGCGCGCCGTCCTCGGCGAACGCATCCAGGGCGACATCCCGCTCACCGCCCTGCTCCCGGAACTCCAGCAGCGCTACGACGTCTACTACCTCCTCCCGGCCGGCACCGCCTACTCCGGCAACCGCAAGGTCCTCGCCACCTGGCGCAGGCTGCTGGGCCAGAACGTCATCGAACTCGACGACCTGGACGCGGTCTGCGAGACCATCGCGCTCACCGTCGGCCTCGGCGAGGAGGCCATCGACCTCCAGGAGGGGCTGGAGGACCTGGCCGACATCGGCTCGACCTCCCTGGAGACCGTCGGCAAGGCCCTGGCCGCGGTCGCCCGCCGCCGGACCGGCCTGGCGGTCCGGGACGCCTCCCGGTTCCACGCGTCGCCCCTGGACCGGGGCGCGCCCGGCGGAACGGACCGGCTGTGACCGGCGACCGGCCCCGGCACACCGTCGTGGTCGACCTCGGCTACGGCGACGCGGGCAAGGGCGCGGTGGTCGACCGGCTCTGCCGCAGCGACGCCGTCGACACCGTGGTCCGCTTCAACGGCGGGGCCCAGGCCGGCCACAACGTGGTCACCAGGGACGGTCGGCAGCACACCTTCGCCCAGTTCGGCTCCGGCACCTTCGTGCCCGGCGTGCGCACCCACCTGTCCCGCTTCATGCTGGTCGACCCGCTGGCCCTGGCCGCCGAGGCCGCCCATCTACGCACCCTGGGCGTCCGCGACGCCTTCGCCCGGCTCACCGTGGACCGTCGCGCCCTGCTCACCACCCCCTACCACGCCGCCGCCAACCGGCACCGGGAGGCCGCCCGCGGCACCGCCCGGCACGGCTCCTGCGGCCTCGGCGTGGGGGAGACCGCCCGCTACGCCCTGGCCCACCCGCGGTCCGCGCCCACCGCCGGCGACTGCGCCGCACCCGCCCGACTCCTCACCGTGCTCACCAGGCTGCGCGAGCGCCTCACCGACGAACTCGGCCTCGGCGCACCCCTCGGCCCGCCCCCGGAGGACTGCGCCACCGCCTTCCGGGCCTTCGCCGAGCAGGTCGCCCTCGCCGACGAGAACCATCTGGCGGCAGCCCTGCGCCGCGGCCCGGTGGTCCTCGAAGGAGCCCAGGGCGTCCTGCTGGACGAATGGCACGGCTTCCACCCCTACACCACCTGGTCCACCACCACCTTCGGCAACGCCGGGACCCTGCTCGCGGAGGCCGGCGCCGCACCGGGATCGGCCCTGCGCCTGGGCGTGCTGCGGACCTATACCGTCCGGCACGGCCCCGGCCCGCTGGTCACCGAGAACCCGGCGCTCGACCGCGCCCTCCCGGAACCCCACAACGGCCACGGCCGCTGGCAGGGGGCGTTCCGCCGCGGCGACTTCGACGCCGTCGCGCACCGCTACGCCCTCGCCGTCTGCGCCCGCTCCGCCTTCGGCGCGGTGCAGGCCCTGGCACTCACCCATCTGGACGCCCCGGCCCGCCACCCGTACCTCTCCATCTGCGAGACCTACGACCTGGACGGCGACGAGATCCACGACCTGCCGACCGGACCGCCCGGCGACCTCCGCCGCCAGGCAGCCCTGACCACCCGTCTGCTGCGCGCCCGCCCCGGACGGACCCACACCCCCGGGCCCGACCCGCACAGTTGGGCCGAGGCCGTCGCCGACACCCTGGACACCCCGGTGCTGCTCCGCAGCCACGGACCGCGCGCCGTCGACCGCCTGCCGCAGGACGGACCCGGCACCCGCCACGTCCGTGGCATCGCCGGCGTCAACGGCGTCCATCGCATCAGCGGCGTCCGTGACATACGCGACAGCCCCATGAGTCTCTTGGCCTGACCGCCCCAGCCATGGCAGATTCGGTCCCGGCAACGAGGCCGACCGCCGGAGGCATCCGCATGACCAGCGCAGAGCAGCAGCCGACCCCGCTCTGGACACCCGACCCCGAGCGCGCCGCCGCCTCCAACATCGCCCGCTTCCAGCGCTGGGCCACCGAGCACCACGGCGCTCCGCCCGGCGACTACGCCGCGCTGCACCGCTGGTCGACCGAGGACCTGGACCGCTTCTGGACCGCCGTCGCCGAATGGTTCGACGTCCGCTTCTCCACCCCGGCGAGCAGCGCCCTGGCCGACCCCGCCATGCCCGGCGCCGTCTGGTTCCCCGGCGCCCGCCTCAACTACGCCGAACACGCCCTGCGCTTCGGTGAGGACCCGGCACACGCCGACCGCCCCGCGATCCTGCACCTGGACGAGACCGGTGCCGAGCCGACCACCCTCACCTGGGCCGAGCTCCGCCGCCAGGTGGGCTCGCTGGCCGCCCGGCTGCGCGCACTCGGCCTGCGCCCCGGCGACCGCGTCGGCGGCTACGTCCCCAACGTCCCGCAGGCCGCCGTCGCCCTGCTGGCCACCGCCGCCGTCGGCGCCGTCTGGACCTCCTGCGCCCCCGACTTCGGCGCCCGCAGTGTGCTGGACCGCTTCAGCCAGCTCGAACCCGTCCTGCTCTTCGCCGTCGACGGCTACCGCTACGGCGGCAAGGCCCACGACCGCACCGGAATCGTCGCCGAGCTGCGCCGCGAACTGCCCTCGCTGCGCCATGTCGTGCACATCCCGCTGCTCGGCACTCCCGCCCCCGAGTCGGCCCTGACCTGGGACGAGCTGATCGGCGGCGGCGGCGGCGACGGCCCGGCCGGCGAGGCGGTCGAACCGGTCTTCGAGCAGGTCCCGTTCGACCACCCGCTCTGGGTGCTCTACTCCTCCGGCACCACCGGACTGCCCAAGGCCATCGTCCAGGGCCACGGCGGCATCGTGGTCGAGCACCTCAAGCAGGCCGGTCTGCACACAGACCTCGGTCCCGACGACCGCTTCTTCTGGTACACCTCCACCGGCTGGATGATGTGGAACTTCCTGCTGGCGGGCCTGCTCGTCGGCGCCACCGTCGTCAGCTACGACGGCAGTCCCGGCTACCCCGCCGTCGACGCCCAGTGGCGGGTCGCCGAACGCTCCGGGGCGACCGTCTTCGGGACCTCCGCTGCCTACATCACCGCCTGCGCCAAGGGCGGCGTCCATCCGGGCCGCGACCTCGACCTCTCCCGGCTGCGCGCCATCGGCACCACCGGATCCCCGCTCCCGCCGGACGGCTTCCGCTGGATCTACCAGGAGATCAGCCCCGACATCTGGCTGGCCAGCGTCAGCGGCGGCACCGACCTGTGCAGCTGCTTCGTCGGCGGCGTGCCCACCCTGCCGGTGTACCTCGGCGAGATCCAGGCCCCCAGCCTGGGCGCCGCGGTCGAGTCCTGGGACGTCCACGGCAAGCCGCTGCACGGCGAGGTCGGAGAGCTCGTCTGCACCAAGCCGATCCCCTCGATGCCGCTCTACTTCTGGAACGACCCGGACGGGACCCGCTTCCACGACAGCTACTTCGACGTCTACCCGGGCGTCTGGCGGCACGGCGACTGGATCACGGTCACCGAGCGCGGCACCGTCGTCATCCACGGCCGCTCCGACTCCACGCTCAACCGACAGGGCGTCAGGATGGGCTCCGCGGACATCTACGAGGTCGTCGAGCGCCTCCCGCAGATCCGCGAGTCGCTGGTCATCGGCCTGGAACAGCCCGACGGCGGCTACTGGATGCCGCTGTTCGTGGTCCTCGCGGAGGGAGCCGCCCTGGACGACGACCTCCGCACGGCGGTCCGCACCGCGCTGCGGGAGCAGCTCTCGCCCCGGCACGTCCCCGACGAGATCATCGCCGTACCCGCCCTGCCGCACACCCTCACCGGCAAGCGGCTGGAGGTGCCGGTGAAGCGGATCCTCTCGGGCACCCCGCTCGCCCAGGCCGTCAACCCCGGCTCGCTCGACAACCCCGAGGCGCTCACCCCGTTCCTGGACCTCGCCAGGACCGAAGGGGCCACCCGCCGCGGCACGGGCGGGTGACCCCTTCGACCTGCACTTGCACCTGCTCTTCGGGCTACTCCCCGGACAGCACCTGGTTGGCGGCCGCCCGCGCCTCGTCCGCCGTGTCGGTGGCCCGCGCGGCCGCTGCGGCCCGCTGACACTGCGCCAGCGTGTACTTGGCCAGCGTGGCCCGGACGTAGGGGATCGACGCCGCGCCCATCGACAGGCTGGTCACCCCCAGCCCGGTCAGCACGCAGGCCAGCACCGGATCGGCGGCGGCCTCGCCGCAGACCCCGCAGCTCTTGCCGGTCGCCCCGGCCGCCTCGGCGGACAGGGCGATCAGGTCGAGCAGCGCCGGCTGCCACGGATCCTGCAGCCGCGCCACCGCGCCGACCTGGCGGTCGGCGGCGAAGGTGTACTGGGCCAGGTCGTTGGTGCCCAACGAGAGGAACTCGACCTCCTTGAGGATCGATCGGGCCCGCAGCGCGGCGGACGGGATCTCCACCATCGCCCCGAACTTGGCCGACAGCCCGGCCTCCCGGCAGGCGTCCGCGAAGGCCTTGGCATCGGTACGGTCGGCCACCATCGGTGCCATGACCTCCAGGTACACCGGCAGTCCGGTGGCGGCCCTGGCCAGCGCCCGCAGCTGGGACTGCAGTACCTCGGGGTGCTCCAGCAGGCTGCGCAGCCCGCGGACGCCCAGGGCCGGGTTCGGCTCGTCGCCCGGGGTCAGGAAGTCCAACGGCTTGTCGGCGCCGGCGTCCAGCACCCGCACCACCACCCGCCCCTCGGGGAAGGCCTCCAGCACCTTGCGATAGGCCTCGACCTGCGCCTCCTCGGTCGGAGCCTGCTTGGAGTCGTCCAGAAAGAGGAACTCGGTGCGAAACAGCCCGATCCCCTCGGCGCCCATCTCGACCGCGGCCGGGACGTCGGCCGGCCCGCCGATGTTGGCGAGCAGCGGCACCTTGTGCCCGTCCGAGGTCTGCCCGGGACCGGTGGACGCGGACAGCGCCGCCTTGCGCTCGGCGGCGATCCGCCGCAGCTCGGCCTGCTGCTCCTCGGACGGCTCGACCAGCACCTCCCCGGTGCTGCCGTCCACGGCGACCACCACGCCCTCGGCCATGTCGGTGGCACCGGCCATGGCGACCACGGCGGGAACGCCCAGCGCACGGGCGAGGATCGCACTGTGGCTGGTCGGCCCGCCCTCCTCGGTGACGAAGCCGAGCACCAGGGTGGGGTCCAGCAGCGCGGTGTCGGCCGGCGCCAGGTCCCGCGCGAACAGCACATAGGGCTCGTCGCTGTCCGGCACCCCCGGCATCGGGACGCCCATCAGCCGCGCCACGATCCGGTTCCGCACGTCGTCCAGGTCGGCGACCCGCCCGGCCAGGTACTCGCCGGCGTTCGCCAGCAGCGCCCGGTAGGCGGCGAAGGCGTCGTAGACGGCGCGCTCGGCGGTGCTGCCCACGGCCACCCGCCGCTCGACGTCGGCCATCAGCTCCGGGTCCAGCGCCATCAGCGCCTGCGCCTCCAGCACGGCCTGCGCCTCGCCGCCGGCCAGATTGCCGCGGGCCTGCAGGTCGGCGGCAACGGCTTCGACCGCCTGCCGCGCCCGCGCCTGCTCGCGCGGTGCCTCCTCGGTCGGCGTCTGCTGCGCCGGGGGCTCCAGCACCGCCGTGCCCATGTGCCGAACCTGTCCGATCGCGACCCCGTGGCTCACGCCCACGCCGCGCAGCGTCTCTGTCATCTCACCGGTCTCCCCTTGGGGTGCGGCCGTCGCAGGCCGCGCTCATTGCCATCGTCTCTGCCTGCTCGGCCCTGCTCGCTACTGCCAGGTGAAGAGGTTGTCCCCGGGGGCCACCTCGCCGGACTCCTGGACATCACCCAACTGGTCGGCGACCGCTTCGAGCGCCACGATCGGGCAGATCGGGGACTTGCCCGCGGCTTCGACCGCCGACGGATCCCAACGGATCACCGGCTGCCCGCGCTTCACGGTGTCACCCTTGTTGACGAGGAGTTCGAAGCCCTCGCCGTTGAGCTGAACGGTGTCGATCCCCAGATGGGTGAGGACTCCGTGCCCGTGCTCGTCGATGACGACGAAGGCGTGCGGATGCATGGACACGATCGTCCCGTCGACCGGTGCGACAGCATCCCCGGCCTCACGGACAGGGTCGATCGCCGTACCCGGCCCGACCATCGCACCGGCGAACACGGGGTCGGGCACAGCGGCCAGGCCGATGGCCTGCCCGGCGAGAGGGGACGTCACCGTCGTCATGCTTCAAGCCTCCATCACTGCATCAACATCTAGTGGAAGTGGCCGGCACCAGCAGGACTCAGCCTAAATCACCACAACTTAGGACACTCTGCTGGTCTGCCGTTGACTGCACCCGTCGGTGGGGGTGCGATCGCCGCCGACTGCGCGGCCGTTGCGACCCACGGCGCGACCCAGGCCACGACCCGTCAAGTGGACTAGACCACTCGGACGCGAGGGAACTCTACGTCATACGGGTGATGCCCCTGCTCCACCCGTGTCCGCACACGGATTTGCTCCGCCCTGCGTGCCGCTGTACGTTGGAGATCTGCCGCCGCGACCGACGAGGTTGCGGCGCGTTGGCGAGATCATCCGAACCTCTCATCGCAATAACATTGCGGACGGGGTCCGGCCTTGCCTGCGACCGGCAGCCGGAATTCGAACCGGAACGGACCACTGAAATGGTCTGCTAAGCTCGAAACACGAAAGAAACGAAGCGCCCGGAGGGCCGGTGTGAAAGCCGCTCGAAGGAAGCGTCCGTACCTTGAGAACTCAACAGCGTGCCAAAAGTCAACGCCAAATGATGATACCCCGTCCGTTCATCGGACGTGGTTCCTTTGGGAAAACAGTTTTACATTTATAGCGAGGACGCAGTGCACGGGACCGCCTATTCCGGTGGTTGCTGTGCCGCTCTTGCGTGAGACATTCACGGAGAGTTTGATCCTGGCTCAGGACGAACGCTGGCG